>CAZMRW010000088.1:0-17143 GCA_964568805.1 uncultured Methylococcaceae bacterium
TTGACCTCTATAGCTCTAATTCCGCTCGCTTTATTTAGTTTTGCAAGTTCCTCTAAAGTCCGTTTTTTATCATATCTAATCAATTTTAGACATCCGCCCTCCTTTTTTCGGCAAGAAAAAAAACTGCAGGGCGGAAAAATTCCTTCCCTCGATTTCCGCTCAATTTGGGAATTGCCGAAACAATAAATCGCCAATACAGGTCCGTCCTTCTTAAACTCTCTCCTCCTTCGCGAAATACATCAATTCGGTCTACTACCCGCCTAATGCCTTTATACCCGACAAGGTTGGCAAAAAAGAACCCAATCATTCCAAGTAAATAAATGCGCCGGTAATCTGTCATGTTTACCGCTTGTAAAGTCATTATTGTCCGAATAATACCATCAGTGGGGCACAAGATCGGCTCGCTCCCCATTCCACTGTACTGATTTAGGCAGGGATCAAAATTGGGCAACCTTTTGAGGCAGAATTTTATCAGTCATAGCTTGTAATTCAAGACTGTATGTGATCACATTAAAATCTTTAAGGTCACAGCCAAAGAAGGCACATGAACGACTTACGAAAGCGCTTGTTGCCAAACCGTCTGATCTTCACGATAAGTAAGGGAAAATCAGCCATATTCGATGGGAAACTGGCGAAAAGCTATTGTCCTGCCAAAAAAGGTACGGTTCGCTTTTCGTCGCCGATACCGATTTTGCTGGGCATTTTTCTACTGCTTATTATGTTTGCACTGGCCGCTTTCCCGCAATCTAGCCGGAATGGGGCGCCCACCCCGCACGATCAGCCTGATGCCGGTTTGGCGCAAATTCAGAACCTGAACGAGATCCGGGCTTTAGCGGCTGCGGCTAAGCTGGTATTTAGGGAACGCATGGAGCCATCCATCACGAAACTTACTCTCATTGATATCGGCTGGCGTGATAAAAGTACGGTCCTGAGGAACTATGTGCGACGGAGCTTTGATGACGCCATCGATGCTCTGATGGCGGAAGCAACGACTCCGGATCGAGCCCTTGCCATACAGAATGCGTTACGCGAATTTGTGGAAACGGGTCACACGTCGGCAGCCGAAGCCATCTTTACCGAGATGCTAAAGCGAAAGACGGCAGAAGGGAAGACAGCGACCCGAGAGGCTGCCGCTGTCGCTCGCCATAGCGTTGCGCTCGTCGAGTTGCCGTCAGCGCTAGCCAAGATTATTAAACCTCCCTTCGAACCGTTTCCGTTTCCACCGCTGGGAGAAAAGGCCCTGCCAGCCTATAAGCATGCCGCGGAGCTTGACCCTGACGATGCCTGGACATGGATCATTCTCACGGTAATCGGAGGCCAGGATGTCCCGTTTGACTTTGCGATCATGAATGCAGAACGCGCTGCCTCGGCAGCCGGCGACTGGCATGCGGTTGTTACTTCAAAACAATTGTTCGGGCTAAATCGGGAATTACAGGGTCAAGTCGCCGAGGCCGATCATGCCTTATCGGAAGCCTTGGCACTGGCGCGTCAAAGAAGCGTAGCTAACCCATCCGATGCCGACTGGCAACGAGAAGTGGCAAGGAGCAAGGTTTGGATCGGCGCGATGAAGGCGAAACGGGGTGGACCAGAGGCTCGCACGGCCTATGAGGAAGCCTTAAGCATCCGAAAGGAACTGGCTGCAAACCATCCTGACAGTATGCAGAACAAAGTCGATCTTATCGCTTCCTACGAGCATCTTTTCGAGTTGTTGGTAACACAGGGACGCAAAGATGAAGCGAATACATACATAAAGGAAGCATCGCCGATTTACGATGCACTCGCCAGCCAGTCTCGATTCGAGCCGACGATTGACGCACTTAATGAAGGCGGTATCGCCATTGTCATGGCCATGGCCGGAGGACTGACCCTAATCTTCGGACTGGTGATCCTGATAGCCTATCGACGTCGCATTGCCCGGTGGATGACAGAAGCCGCAAAGATTGCGACCATTCCCTTTAACGAACGTCCTACCTCGCCATTTTGTCCGGGCAGCGAATTCGAGGACATTCCCATAAGATTGCTGGACACTTCCGATCGTTTAAGGCGGACGCTTTATTGCTCGGAATCCATTTCTCACGCCGATAAGAGGATGCAAAAGGCAGCTTGGGTTTATGCCGCTGCCGGATTTGCTTTCTCGGCCACGGCCGCAATTCTGTGGTTCCGCCTCACCAATACCGAAATACTATTCAACCGGGCTGCAGTGATCCTCTTGGTATGGGCCTGGCCGGTATTGCTCACATTGAATCTTTTGTGGGGTCAGGACCGTCGGCGGCTCGGCCTTTTAGTGTTTGTCTACTTCGGGATTTTACTGGGTCTGTGCTGGCGCGTCGCCATGAGCGACACTTCGCCGATTCAGGTGTTCGGCCTAACCCTTTCCTCTTTTTTCCAACCGATATTTTTTTGGGGGCTTGAAGTTTTTCCGACGATCTTCCTATTGATGTTCCTCAATCGCCGCATACGCGCGATTGGGCCCGTGCTGCTGGTATTCATGATCTGTGTCAGTTTCGGTGCTGTAGGAGCAACGGTATTGGAGAGTATGCATGCTGTCTTGAAGGCTCTCGTTTCCCTGAGCCTGATGTTTGACATCTCAGTCACAATTATGAATGGATTGGTCAAACTGACTGGCATGCTGTTGTTCGCGCCGCTCGCCTGGCTGATCATCAGCAAAATCCGGCAGCGTTACGAAACCAAGCGGTTTAGTGATCAGGTGCTTGTTTTCGACTCCATCTGGCTGTTTCAGACACTGCTGCTTTGCAGCCAATTGGCCAATAGCGCGGGATACCGAAGCTGGATAGGATTGAGTGCCTTCGGCATCTACAAATTTATCACATGGGCCGGTTTACGGCCCTTGGCGACAAAAGCTTCGCGGCAACGACCGGCTCGGCTGTTGCTGCTGAGAGTCTTCGGCTTCCAGCTGCGAACGGAAAGGTTCTTTAACATCTTGAGCGCACGCTGGCGCTATGCCGGTCCGATTCAACTCATTGCCGCACCCGATCTTGCCAGTCGTACCATTGATCCCGGCAAATTTCTCGAATTTCTGAGCGGAAAGCTGCGCCGTCGTTTCCTCACCGAACCTTCCGATCTGGAACAGCGACTTGCCAAGTTGGATGAGCGACCCGACCCCGACGGCCGCTACCGGATTAATGAATTATTCTGCGGCAAAGACACATGGCTTGAGGCGGTAAGACATCTGATGGAGCAAAGCGACCTCATTACAATGGATTTGCGGGGCTTTTCTCCGAAAAACCAGGGTTGCATTTTCGAGTTGCAAGCCCTCATCGATCTAGTCCCCATGAGAAAATCCGTTTTGCTGGTCGATGAAACCACAAATGTCCCTTTCCTCCGGCAGACGCTAAATCAGTGCTGGGGAATAATGGCGGACGCATCGCCCAATCGGCAGGCCGCCGACCCACTTACCCTCCTGAAAGTTGGTCGGAATGAGGCCTTGGCCGTCCAGTCGTTGCTTGCGATTGCCGACCAATCATTGTTGCAGTTCATGCGCATGTCAGAGCCGATGACTGGTGCGTTCTCAGCAAACGTATTGTATGATAAGGGACTCCGGCACCCTTCGGGACTTCACGTAATGGATCCATGCAAGGATGCTTCGCCCTATGGTGATGGTGAAAAAAATCTTGGAGAACAGATAGCATGTCGAGAATCCGAGGCCATTCTGTCCTCAGATATGCGAAAAACAACAATAGGAAATTCTGTCCCTAAAAGCAACCGCGAAACAAAAGCCATGCCACAGCGGACACCTTCACCACATGTCGGAGGTTACGGTGGCCAAGGCGATAAACGGTGGATCAGTGGGTTTCTCATCACCTATACATGGCACCCGCAAGGTGATCTATTCCCAGTTAGAGAAGGGAAAAACTATATTGGCGCCGGCACTGTCAATTGCGAACCCGGCGATCCCCAATGCGACATTCAAATTACCGAAGACCCGACGCTATCTTCAGCACACGCCCTTATCCTTTGCCGACAGGGCATGTTTGAGATTGTCGATCTGGAAAGTACCAACGGAACATTCATTGACGAAAAAATCATACCCATTGGGGGCATGGAACTTACCGATACGGCCGCCCTCAGAACGGGCTCCACAATCTGGACTTTCATGAAAGTGATCTTGCCGGATAAAATAACTTACGGCAATACCCTATAGCATGGCAAAGTTCATACGGCACAATAGGGCAAATAGCGTCACGCATTCCTCCAAATGATCTGTGATCATAAACATTATGGCGCCAATCACCTAACGTTTATTGCGCCCTATCCGGCTTGATAAACTCATCATATACCAGCCTGAGAACTGATGCCGAGAGATGGGGAAGCCCATCTCAGTCTAGTAGATTTGCGTGACTTGGAATACTCATATCGCGCATATCAAAGGGTTATGCTTCCAAAAAATGAGCCGAATTGGTGTTTTAGCTTCAGGAACGGGCAGAAATTCCGAAAATTCATTTTGCTTGGCCCGTTTGTGATAGCCAGATAAAGACGCGCACAATTGAGAAAATGTTTGGAAGTGGAAACCTACAGCTAAATTGGAGGAAATCCGGTTCTCCTTGTTGATCCTACGAGGCTAACTCCAGATGGACCGATTTGCAAAGATAGATGCTGTCGAGGATGCTTAGATTTAGTTTATAAACCGCATCCCAGCGACTCTCGGGAATGCGCAGAGCCATAGGGTATGCCTGCGCAAGAGCCACACCGTCCGCGAACGTTGCACAATGATCCTTGCCAGGGTTAGAATTAGACCTCTCGTTCCTGACAGAAAAAAGTTGCGGTCGCCATGCCGTTTACAAACCGGGCACTAAACAATCGGCTGCCATCATTGTACTCGCATAACCACTCAACCCAGGAATTAGGGGTGAACTAATCTAATCCTTTATCGTGTACGGAAACCGTCCATCATCAGTCATTCGACAAACTGAAAGTAAAAGCGAAAGATTTTTTTAAAAATATCGAATATAGCTTTGATTTTTGGGAATATTGCACTTGACAACAAATGAACTTAGGAATCTAATCAGCCTTGTAAATCAATTCAAGGAAACTGAAGGCGAGTGCTTGGATAGATGGACTCAACTTGAGCTAAAAAATACATTGACAAGGATATTGATAGCTTGAATTCGTTCTTGCGGTTATTCAAATCGATGCCTGATGAAGCACCAGCCACCCCTTAAAAGAGTGGTGGAATGCCATTTCCAGAATTCAACTAAACCATGACAAACAAGAAACCCGGTCCATGATAAGTTTTCAACTCATTTTTCGAGGAATGCGGCTATGCCAAAATCAATTCGACGTATCTCTTATGGAATCCTGACGGCAGGATTATCGCTCGTAACCCTCGAAGCTTATGCCGCCGACCCGTGTACGGCCGTCTTCGAAGAGCTTGTCTCGAGCGAATTTAGTCTTACCCCCGCGCAAGATGATCTGAGAGCCTCATGTACGAAAGCAAATGCAAATGAACAATTGACACCCTTCCAGGCCCTTGCACAAACAACCCTGGCGTTTTCCGTTGCAAACCAGCAATTTCGCAATGTAAAAAACCGAATGGCGCTCCTGCGCCGCGGTGATGCCAGAGGCATTAATATCAGTGGCTTGAATGGTAATTCAACCAATCAAATTTTACCCGCTTCTCTGTCCCAGCTATCGGGGCAATCAGTAGGCGGCGGAGCCAGCGGAGACGAAGACAGCCCATTCGACAAATTCGGTGTTTTCGTTAATGGCAACTTTGGCGTCGGCGATAAGGATGGTACCGATCGGGAACTCGGCTTCGAATACGATAGCCAAGGCGTAACAGCCGGCATCGATTATCGCTTTACCGATAATTTCGTCTTTGGAGGTACCTTCGGATATAACTCGATAAAATCCGATTTTGATGCGTCGAGAGGAAAACTCGATCTGGATGGTTACAGCTTTTCGCTCTACAGCACCTACTACAACGATGATTTTTATCTCGACAGCATATTTTCCGGTGGCTGGAACGAATATGACACACGAAGAATACTGCAATTGCCCGGCCTCAATCAAACCGCATTGGGCGATACCCGTGGCAATGATTATTCCTTTAATATTACCAGCGGCTACGATTTTCATGAGCAAGGCTTGACTTATGGGCCCTATGGACGGGTCAGCTATCAAAACGTTCAGATCGACGGCTATCAGGAAAACCCGAGCAATCCGGGCGCGGCAGGTTTTGGCAGTCTTGCAACGATTGGCAAACAAAATGCCGTTTCGCTGCAAACCGCTTTAGGCGGACAGTTGTCCTATGCCATCAGCACCTCATTCGGCGTTTTGATGCCGACGGCCAGAGCGGAGTGGGTGCACGAGTTCCACGACGGCAGCCGACCGCTCAACTGGCAATTCAGCAGCGTTCCCACCCAAACGTCCTTTATCAATCTCAGCGACGGCTCTAGCCGCAACTTTGCAAACCTGGGCGCCGGCCTATCTGCAACGTTGACTCACGGCGCCTCCGCTTTCTTGTTCTATGAGGCGATGGTTGGACGGGATAACATTTCCGAGCACTCGATCAATGCCGGAGTACGTGCTGAATTTTAATTACAGGTTTTTCCCAGCGTAATAAGTGCTTCGGTATCCATGTATTTATCCAATTCACAGATACAAGGCACGCTCATGCCCAGCATACGGCCAATGAAATCACCAAGCTGTTGAGAGACAAAGACAAGAAAGTGCGATTCGGCATTCATCCGGTCGCAGGACGTATGCCGGTCCATATAAACGAGCTGCTGGCCGAAGCCAAAGTGCCCTACGATATCGTTTTCGAAATGGATGAAGTCAACGAAGATTTCCCTAACGTCGATGTCACTGGAAAATACCCGGATGCTGTTCGGGAACGCCAATGTCACGCTGCAGGCGGTATTGAAGGCATTGAAGGGTTAAACCAAGGGTGGGTTACCCAAACGGGCATAAAAGCCGTCAGCCGTAACCCAACACATCGAAGCCGCAATGTTGGGTTACGCTATCGCTAACCCAACCTACGGAACTCAGGCAGACCCCGCTTAACTTTGCGTAAGCAGTAGGACTGATGCAACTTATTAATTTTTTTCAAAATCTGAAGTGGCAGTATAGTATCACCACCATGAAAATAGAAATTGTCACCGCACTAAAACGTCAGGCAACTAAAATTCTTGCCGAACTGCATGAATCTAAAGAACCTGTTTTAATAACCGAGCATGGGCAACCGTCGGCTTATCTCATAGATGTCGATGATTATGAGTTTATGCAAAGCCGTATACGCATTCTTGAAGGTATTGCCAGAGGCGAAACAGCCATTTTTGAAAATCGCATTTATACCCAGAGTGACGCCAAAGAAAAAATGAGTAAATGGCTCAAATAATCTGGACTGAGCCCACTTTATCCGATCTGAATGAAATTGCAGAATACATAGCGCTTGATAAACTTAATGCGGCACGCTGCTTAGTCGAGCAAGTATTTTCCAATGTTGACCGTCTTGAGCAGTTTCCGGAAATGGGCCGCATACCTTTTTAGGGTTTTATCCATCGGTTCGCTTTAAAATTGGTATGCGTTGCGTACCCTACGAAACTTGTTAGCATTTCAAATTACAGGGCATTCGAATACCATGGATTTCAATAAAGTTATCGAACTAGCAGAACCATTCCGCAAGAAATGGAGATTGTCCAAGCGTAACATGGCGACTGGCGTGAATTACCAAAGAAAGGATAAGGCAAGAAATGAAACTCATACCTTAATATCTCTTTATAACTCCGATGTTGATCGCCCCGGTTCTATTGAGGTCGCGCTTAAAGTTGAGGGAATCTCAAATCTTTTCGGGAAAACACAAAGTGACATTGTTAGTTGGATAAGTTATGCCGAAAAAGAAATTGGGCAATATGCGACTCCGAAGACATCCCTCCGTTATAGGCGTATTGCACTACTAAGCGTCGAACAGTTTGCTGACTTTCTAAAGTCATTTGACGGATTCCTTTCAGACTATACAACGACCACACTTAAAAAAGCGCCGCCTGATATAAAAAATACTCCTGTTGTTGACGAATTAATAATGTCGCAAATACGAACAAGAAGAGGTCAAAAAGAGTTCAGAGAGAAGTTATTTAATATCTACGGATCAAAATGTGCGTTTACTGGTTGTAGCGCAGAAGAAGCGCTTGAGGCCGCGCACATCATACCCCATGCGGAGCAACAGTCTTATGATCTCCGAAATGGCTTGCTTTTGAGGGCAGACATTCATACGTTATTTGATTTGTTTTTGGTGTCAGTAAACCCGGAAAGTGGAAATATTTGCGTAGCAGAGTCTATAAAAAACTCTTACTCCGATTTGGATGGGAAGGCAGCTATTTTGCCATCTATTGAGTATGTTGATCCAGCGAGACTCAAGATACACCATATGAAATGGTCTCAAAAGAATATGCTAACTTGCCAGTAGGCTGGATTGAGGCATGAAACCCAACGCGGTAAGGCGCAATTTTATAGGGCGCAATAGTGTAACGTATTGCGCCGCATGTAAGGCTCGATGAGCTATATTACTTGCATGTATGCAATTGATAAACCCTAATTATGCCTGACTATCGACGTTACCGCATTCCAGGCGGCACTTACTTTTTTACCGTCAACTTGTTGGAACGGGCTCCGAATGACCTTTTGACCCGGTATATCGACACACTTCGACAAACGGTTCGCAAAACCCGTAAAAACTGGCCTTTTCACATTGATGCTTGGGTGATTTTGCCTGATCATATGCATTGTGTTTGGACGCTGCCCGAAGGCGATGACGATAATGCCAACCGTTGGCGCGTCATTAAACAAGCCTTTTCGAAGGCATTGCCTATGACTGAAAGACGCTCCGCCGTGCGTATTGCCCGAGGAGAACGAGGAATTTGGCAACGCCGATTTTGGGAACATAGGATTGTTGATGACGCTGACTATGCTGCGCATATTGATTATTGCCATATCAACCCACTTAAACATGGCTTGGTTAAACAGGTGGCGGACTGGCCGTATTCAACATTTCACCAATATGCTGAACGAGGAATTTATCCTATTCACTGGACATCATCTTTGCACTTACCTGATGTTAATGGCGAACGGCGTTAATTCATTTGGCGCAATACGCTACGCTATTGCGCCCTATATCAAAATATAGATACCATCTCTCCAACACCCAATCAAAGCTCCCTTGTCGCACTGAATTTGATATCCGGCCAGCGTTCCTCGGTCAATTGCAGATTGACCCGGCTGGTCGCCAGATAAACCAGAAAGCCGCCGCCGTCTTCGGCAAGATTTTCGAACGCCTTGTTTTTAAACTCTTCCAGCTTGGCGGGCTTGTCCGAGCTGACCCAGCGCACGGTCGATATGGACACGGCATCGTAAACGCATTCGACATTGTATTCGCTTTTCAGCCGGTAAGCCGTTACGTCAAACTGCAAAACTCCAACCGCTCCCAAAATGAGATCGTTGTTTTTCAGCGGCTTGAACAACTGGGTTGCACCTTCCTCGGTCAATTGCACCAGGCCTTTTTGCAAGGCCTTGCCTCGTAACGGGTCCTTCAACACGACGCGGCGGAACAGTTCCGGCGCAAAGTAGGGAATGCCGCCGTATTTCAGCGATTCGCCCTGGCTAAAGGTATCGCCGATCTGGATCGTGCCGTGGTTATGCAGGCCGATGATATCGCCGGGAAAGGCTTCTTCGACGCTTTTGCGGGTATCCGCCTGAAACGTGATGGCATTGGCGACCTGGATATTTTTACCGATGCGGACATGGTAAATCTTCATGCCCTTGTCGAATTTTCCGGAACAAACCCGCATAAAGGCGATCCGGTCCCGATGCGCAGGATCCATGTTGGCCTGAATTTTAAAGACGAAGCCGGTAAATTTGTCCTCTTCCGGAGAGACGGTGCGCTGTTCGGCTTCCCGGGGCCTTGGCGTGGGCGCCAGTTCGGCAAAGGCGTTAAGCAATTCCAAAATACCAAAATTGTTGATTGCCGAACCAAAAAATACCGGGGTCAGATTGCCGGCCAGATAGTCGTCTAGATCAAACTCGTGGCTGGCGCCTTTGACCAGTTCGATTTCTTCCCGCAACTCATCGGCCTGGTATTTCAGCAGCTCATCGAGCTTGGGATTGTTCAAGCCCCTGATCACCTCGGCTGCGGCAATGCGGCCGCCATGTTGCGGACTGAACAAATGAATTTCATCCTTGTACAGATGATAAACACCTTTAAACCGTTTGCCCATGCCGATAGGCCAGGTCATCGGCGCGCATTTGATCTTCAGGACCGTTTCCACTTCGTCCATCAGTTCGATCGGTTCGCGCCCTTCCCGGTCCAGTTTGTTGATGAAGGTGATGATCGGCGTCGTGCGCAGACGGCAGACTTCCATCAGGTTGATCGTCCGTTCTTCGACGCCCTTGGCGACGTCGATGACCATCAACGCCGAATCGACCGCCGTCAACGTGCGATAAGTATCTTCGGAAAAGTCCTCGTGGCCCGGTGTATCGAGCAGATTGATGATGGCGTCTTTATGTTCGAACTGCATCACCGACGTCGTCACCGAAATGCCCCGTTCCTTTTCCATTTCCATCCAGTCAGACGTGGCATGGCGCGCCGCCTTTCTTCCTTTAACAGAGCCGGCGAGCTGAATAGCGCCACCGAACAGCAGGAGTTTTTCGGTTAATGTGGTTTTACCTGCGTCAGGATGCGAAATAATGGCGAAGGTGCGCCGCCGCTTAAGTTCTGAAAGTATTTCTGACATGCTTTTGAATTGCTGGAAAAACTTGACATTATAACTTATTATTCGAGGGCGGGTATTGGCAAATAATCAGGTTCTTATAACCTATCATTTTATTCAAATCCATAAAATGCTCGTCATACCGGCATGGACTGCCGGTATCCAGAGTACAGGGAAGTGATCCGGATTTGCCATCCATGGCTTCTGGATTCCGGCAATCCCTACCGGAACGGCGAATCGAATAACCGCGATAGCATTGATATATAGCATAAGTAATCTGGTCTCGACTCAAGGCAAAGGCGAAAGAATGTTACCCTATTCCATGCATATCCTTACTCACTCCCAAGAGGATCCATCAATGTCCGAAATGCAATCTCCAACCATCCCAAATCCGTCCTTGCTGACGCCGGTCGATCCGGCCATCGAAGCCTATTTGCGCGGCTTGGTGACTCGCACCGATCATCCGGCGCTGATTGACATGGAAGCGATGGCGCTGGAAAACAACTTTCCCATTGTCGGCCGCCTGGTCGGCGTGTTTCTTGAAACCATGGCGAGAAGCGTTAATGCTCAACGCATTTTCGAGTTCGGCAGCGGCTTCGGCTACTCCGCTTACTGGTTTGCGAAGGCGGTCGGACCTGACGGACAGGTCATCTGCAGTGACAACGATCCTCGCCACAAGGAACAGGCGCATCGCTATTTGGATGAAGCCGGCTTGTGGGATCGAATCGATTTCCAATGCGGCTATGCCCAATACATTTTTAACCGTACCGACGGCACCTTCGATATCTGTTATAACGATGTCGACAAAGGCGATTATCCGGACATATGGCGCATGGCTAAAGACCGTATCCGCCCCGGCGGTCTTTATATTGCCGACAATGTGCTCTGGCATGGCCGCGTCGCCATGGAGAACTATGTCGATATCGTCCCGGGCTGGACCGAGGCCATCCTTGAACACAACCGGCTGATTTTTGACGACCCGGAGTTCGATGCGTTCATCAACCCGACGCGGGACGGCGTCATCGTAGCCCGTAAAAAAACCGGCTAAAGGCGCCAATGCTGTTACGTATCGTAGTCGGCGTGTTCATTTACGCCTGTTGCCAGATGGTCTTTGCACATAAATCCAGCGACAGTTATCTGACCCTGAAACTATCGGAAAACCGGATTAAAGGGCAATGGGACATCGCCTTGCGCGATCTGGATTTCGCCATCGGTCTGGATGCCAATGGCGACGGCGTGATAACGTGGGGAGAACTTCGCGGCAAGCACGATGCCGTCAGCGCTTATGCTTTTAATCACCTCAGGCTTGATGATGGCAAATCGGCCTGTCGATTAATACCGGGACAATTTCTGGTTGACAACCATAGCGACGGCGCTTATTCGGTCATGCAATTTGCCGCCGACTGCAATGGAGCGTCTTCGGAACTCGGTATCGACTATTCGCTGCTCTTCGATCTCGATCCTCAGCACCGGGGACTGTTGCGCATCGACTTCCAGAATGACTCACGTACCGCCGTGTTTGGTCCAGCCAATAGCAAACAGCGAATTGAACTTGCCCATAACAAATCCGGAACGGCCTTTTTACAATACCTGAAAGAAGGTATTTGGCATATCTGGATGGGCTACGACCATATCCTGTTCCTGCTCAGTTTGTTGCTGCCGGCGGTTCTGTTGCGCCAAAGCAGGCAATGGCTGCCTGCCGAACAATTTCGTCCGGTGTTGATAGAGGTCGTCAAAATCGTCACGGCCTTTACTGTGGCGCACTCCATCACGCTGAGCCTGGCGACGCTGGATATCATCGCCCTGCCCTCGCGCTGGGTCGAATCGGCGATTGCCGCCTCCGTCATTGTGGCGGCGCTCAATAATGTCTATCCTCTGATCAACAAAAAACTTTGGCTGGTTGCTTTCGTTTTCGGCCTGGTGCATGGACTGGGTTTTGCCAACGTGCTAAAAGACCTGGGGCTCCCGCAAAATATGCTGCTGCCGACCTTGCTGGCTTTTAATCTTGGCGTGGAAGCAGGACAGTTGGCAATCGTCTGCGGATTTTTGCCGATGGCCTTTTGGCTCAGGCAGACGTGGTGGTACAACAAATTGATCTTATCGGCCGGTTCGGTTTGCATCGCACTGATCGCCCTGACCTGGATGCTGGAGCGATCTCTTAATTTAAAATTATTCGGCGGATAGCGTTCACGCGCCTCGGATGACCAACCTATAGGAGACAACATTGACCACTCGGCGGCAACCTATAGCGGGATTGATTGCGGCGCAGCTGTTTGCAGCCGCTGTGCCCGCCGCGCCTTTTCTGCCCGATAACGATAATCAGGTACTGGAACGCCTACCGCAGGCCTCGGATGCGATCAGCCGCGAGCTACTCGCGATGCGCAACGAACAGGCCGCCAATCCCAAGCAGTCCGAGCTGGCTATCAAACTGGCAAAACGTTATATCGAACTCGGCAAATCGGAGTCCGATCCCCGCTATTACGGTTACGCCCAGGGCTTATTGCAGCCGTGGTGGACCGATGCGGAGCCGCCGGCGGCTATATTAATGCTGCGCGCATTGATTTTGCAGAACCGGCACGACTTCGACAGCGCCTTGCAGGATCTGGACAAACTGTTGCGGCAGCAGCCGGATAATGCCGAGGCATGGCTGGCGCGGGCAATCATTCTGCTGGTGCAGGCCCGTTACGACGAGGCTCAGCAAAGCTGCGGCGCTTTGATTAATCTTGACGACGCCCTGCTGGCTGCGACCTGTCTGAGCCAGACCGGCAGCCTGATGGGGCATGGCCTTAAAAGTTTTCAGTTCCTGATAGAATCACTTACCGAAGCGGACAACATCAGCCCTGAACAACATCAATGGACGTTAACGGTGCTGGCGGAGATTGCCGTCAGATTGGGCAAAAACGATGACGCCGATCGTTATTTTATCGACGCGATCAAAATCAGGCGGCCGGAAGCTTATTTATTGGCCGCCTATGCCGATTTTCTACTCGACCGGAAGCGTCCGGGCGAGGTTGTGGACTTATTGTCCGATAAAACCCGCATCGACAGCCTGCTACTGCGATTGGCGCTGGCCAGGCAGCAGCAATCTGCCGATGATCTGCCTGAGATAGTCAGCCAACTGCAGGCCCGTTTCTCGGCCAGCCGTCTGCGCAATGAAAACCTGCATCAGGGCGATGAAGCACGTTTTGCCCTGTATTTTATGAAGCAGCCCGACACGGCATTAAAGCTTGCGAGGGAAAACTGGCAGTTACAGAAAGAACCCAAAGACGCCCGTATCTTGCTGGAATCGGCCATAGCCGCCAAAAAGCCGGAAGCGGCGGTGCCGGTTATCGAACTTTTGAACAGAACCGGCATGGAGCATGTGCAGCTGCGGGAATTGGCTGATCAGTTAAAAGGGATGCGATAGGTTCAGGGTTCAGGGTTCAGGGTTCAGGGTTCAGGGTTCGATTTTAATATCACTCATTGAATCCTGCACCCTAAACCTTGCACCTTACTCAATCATCCTGACGCTTGCGGCGCAGCCAGATAGTCAGACCAATGATTGCCGCAAGTATCAGCAAGCCGGGAATCACGACGTATTGCACGATATACGGCCAACAAGCAGGCGGCGGCGTTTGCGGCCTGGCCGGCCAGGGCTCGGCAAGATATGGGAACTCGCTCATCAGCGGCTTGTCGTTGACGGTAGCGCGGGGCCATTGCTTGGTATCGATAAATGCATTCTCCTGCAACGGACAATCGCCCTGATTACAGGTCAACAAGGCGACGTCGTCGGTCAAACGCCGTCCGTTCGGAAATCCCGGCGCAAACTGATTCGTGTAAACCATCACGTCTGGCACCATATCATAATGGCGAATCAGCAAACCGCTGAGTTGATTCAACTGCGCCAATGGCGGAATGCATGCCAGGAAGAAATCCTGGAGCTTTTTCCTGGATTCGGCTTTTTCCTTGAGCAAGGCCACGTGCTTGTTGGGATGGACGGTGTTCAAGATATCGAAGCGTCCCAACTGAGTCCGGTTCGACCGCCCGACATGATCGATTTGTTCGCCCGATTTAACGTACCTGGACGTTCCCCACAATAGCCAAGTCTTCTGATTATCAGGAAACGACGACTTGGGAATACTCATGACCATCGTCACCACATTGACGTTGAAGAATCTCGGGAAAATAAAAGGGTCGTCGCGGACGCCGGTATATAACTGGATGCTTTCCGGATTTTTCAGACCGGTAATCTTTTTTTCTTTAAGGCTTACATCGTTATTAAGCCGGATTTTTACGGTGGCGTCTGCCTCGATGCCTTCGGGATTAACTATGGTTCCGCCGTATCGGGCGCGGTCTTCTGCATTGTCAAAGCTGAGTTTGCTGTGCATATCCATATTGACGGCAAATTCATAAGGCTCGAAATTATAGGGTGGCGCCGCCGTTAGCGAGCGGCGGACATTAAAGACAACGATCATGTTATCGCCCTCAGGATAAAAGAACAAACCGGTAATATTCGGTTCCTGTTCTTTCGGATCCAGGTTTATTGGGTCGGCATGATCCGAAGCGTAGCTGCCATAGGGTAATAACAGCAATGCAAAAGCTAAAAATAAGATTCGTGCGTAATGCATAACAACTCCTTACTGTTTTTGATTATTATTTGGAGGCAACAAGCGCAGAAAACACAAGGGCGTATTGTCATATTACGGGTATAGATAGAATTCAGGATTGAATGTTAGACTAATCCCTAGTAAGCCCGCGGTACAATATTATACTTGCTTGGGCCATCATACAAGACTCTAGCCGGTTGTTTAAAAAATAAAGCCGGCCTGAATAATGTAAATTCCTGACCACCATTAAGCCGTCAGGCGGCGCACGTAAAGATTAACGCCTTGGCATAGCGGCTAACAGCAATGCCTGTCTGATCAAAAGGCCGGAAAGCGTCGCTTGGCGAGGATCGGCCGGTTTCAATCGTTATCGGGCAGGATCAGTAATCCTTTTAGACTCCGAATTTAATCCAGCAACTTAATAATGTCGCAACTCACCATGAAATGTTCACTCAACACGCAAATCTTCATCGCCGTCATTGCCAGTTTGATTTTCGGCAACATTCTGTCTCAAGCCGGTACAGAGTCGTCGACGTATACCAAATCCCTATATATTTGTGAAATTGTTGGCAATACCTTTGTTGATTTACTGAAGATGATTCTGATTCCGCTGGTCTTTACCTCAATCACGGTAGGCGTGGCGCATTTGCGCAATCACAGCAATATGCACCAGGTTTGGCAAACCACCCTGGTATTTTTCCTGTTCACTGCGTCGTTGGCGATATTACTCGGACTAAGCGCATCGAATCTGTTTCATCTCGGTGCAGGTCTGGATATTCATTTGTTCGATGCCGATATTCAGAAATTCAGCGCTAAAAACATGACGATGGAAGACTTTATTACCCATTTTTTCCATAGTCTGTTTATCAATCCCTTATCGGCGATGGTTCATGGCGATATTCTCGCTGTAGTCATTTTTGGCTTATTTCTGGGGATCGCTCTCATTGTCCTGGAGGAAAAATCGCAAACCATTTTAAGCGTTATGGAAGAATTCCTTGCCATCATTATGCTTATTGTCAACTGGATTATGAAAGTGGCGCCGATTGGTATATTCGCGTTATTAACCAAATTGGTCGCCACTCAAAACATTGAAATATTGGGCACCCTGGCCAAATTCATTTTTGTCGTAATCGGTACGACGCTGTTTCATGGTCTCGTCGTGTTGCCGTTGATCCTGTATGCAATTACCAGGGTGTCGCCGGCATTTTTTTTCAAGGGCGCACGCGAATCCCTGATTACCGCATTCGCCACCAGCTCCAGTTCCGCTACACTGCCGGTAACGATGCGCTGCGCCGAAACTCATTTGAACGTCGATAAAAATATTGCGGGCTTTGTAGTGTCGTTGGGGGCGACCGTCAATATGGATGGAACGGCGCTCTACGAAGCGGCGGCTGCATTATTTATCGCCAACTTGACCGGCGTCGAGTTAAATTTGCTTCAACAAACCATTGTCTTCATCACCGCCATGTTGGCCGCCATCGGCGCACCGGGCATCCCCAGCGCCGGCATGGTGACCATGGTGATGGTCCTGCAATCGGTCGGTTTACCGGTCGAAGCCATTGCCATCCTGTTACCGATAGACCGATTGCTGGACGCAGTGCGCACTGTCGTTAATGTCGAAGGCGATATGATAGGCAGTTTGGTCGTTCAAAAACTGACGAAACCGGAGCCGGAGCCGATACCTTGAACTCATGTATCAGGCTAACAGCAACCAGTTTTCAGAATGGACTGATTTAATTTCGCTTTCATCATTTTGCATGAAGGGCTGTCAAACCGGTCTGACCTGAATGGCACTTACTTAAGTTTTTTCGGATGCCCATATTTTTTAATTTCCTCCCT
>CAZMRW010000089.1:0-17114 GCA_964568805.1 uncultured Methylococcaceae bacterium
TCGAACCCGTGACCTACTGATTACGAATCAGTTGCTCTACCAACTGAGCTACATCGGCCTGAATGGAAGCCGTGTATTAAAACACAAATCAGCAATTTTTTTAAGTGTAATTATCGATGCGTTTTCCATGAGATCGTGAACAATATTCCCGATGCAACCTGGTAGAGAAATGATTTTCCCAATTCTGAATACTGATTAGTGCTGAATTTTTGAAACCAAAAAAAATTATTATGAGTTAACAGGCCTGTCATTGCGCCGAGCTTGAGTCGCACGCCAATCGAGTAACTCGGCGAATCAATATGACATGATACTTTCAGTGGAAAGGATTAAGTAAAGGCATTTCAATATGGAAATGCTCATTCATCGTCCCGTTTGACATCAAGATACATTTCCCCGGATTCATCTTCGGACAAGATGAATAAAATCGGTGAACAGCACACCGAACAGTCTTCATAATATTGCTGCGGACCAGACGACGTGTCGACCAACACATCCAGCGGTTCACCGCAATAGGGACAATCGATAACCATTTCATCGCGTTCTTGCATGGCTTATACCTTACTCAATAGCGCATCCAGCCACGGAAACGGCATCACGCGCTTAAGAAATGCAAACAGATAGGTTGGAACGGTGACATAGTAGCGTATTTTCGGTCGTTTGGCTTCAAGAGCGTGAATAACTTTTTCAGCTACCGCTTCAGCAGGCAAGGTAAAGGGGACTGCTGCACCCTGTTTTTGCAAACGGGCTTCCATGGCCTGATAGGTCTGTTTATGAACGCTGCGTTCCGGATCGATGTTTTTTTTATACAAGGCGAACGAATTCTGTCTGAAATTGCTCAGGATCGGCCCGGGCTCTATCAGTGATACATGAATATTGCTGCCGCGAAGTTCCAGCCGCAACGTATCGGCCAACCCTTCCAGGGCGAATTTGCTGGCGTTGTACGCGCCGCGATACGTCAACGCGACTATCCCCAATACCGAACTGTTATAGATGATCCGGCCATGACCCTGCTTGCGCATGATGGGAATAATCAAATTGGTCAATTCATGAGTGCCGAACAGGTTGGTTTCAAACTGAAATCGCAGCACCTCACGGCTGAGATCCTCAACCGCGCCCGGCTGACCGAAGGCGCCGTTGTTAAAGAGTGCATCGATCGTGCCGCCGGTAAACTCCACCGTTTGCAGCACAGCTTGCCTTATGCTTGCGCTGTCCGCTAAATCAAGCTGAAACGCGGTAAATCCCTCGTTGGTCAAACGGGCAACATCTTCTTCTTTTCTAGCCGTCGCGATAACGTTGTATCCGCTATTTTTTAATTCCCTGGCGGTGACATAACCGATACCGGTGGAACAGCCGGTAATCAATATGGATTTAGTTGAATGCATTGGGGATTAGTTGGCCAGTTCCTGCTCGGTAAAATAGAATTTTTTGGCGCTGCTGCAATCAATTAAAAAAACCAGTGCATCATGAGTGCTTTTTATATTGAGCTCAGCGGATTCAACGCGTCCGCATTGGGAACTCGCCAAGGCTTTTTCCGCGCCCATCCGTCTTAGCCGCTCGATATCGGGCAATCGATTCTGGAACGTTTTGACTAACGCAGGCAACTCATCCAGATTATAGGGCGGAATTGCGAATGGCGAAAATTTTTGTGGATTATTTTTGATCAGAAATTGGTTTTTGGCGCTCTCATCTTTAGCATCCTGTTTGATTTTGGCCAGCCTTTGCTCTAGTTTCTGCTGTTCCAGCTTTTCCTGTTCAAGTTTGCTTTGCGCCTCTTTATCTTTTAAATCAGCCCGGTTTTTTTCATCGGATAAATCAGTCGTCGTGCCTGTCTTGATATTGATTTGAATATTGCCTTGACCGGGAGCGCATGGATTGGAGCGGTAAACGGTTTTTCCGGAACCGTCGGTGCACTTATAAACGCCGGCATGGGCACAGGCGGAAAAAAGAAAGCCCAGAATGATTAATGTAAATTTCATTGTTTTTCCCGGTAAAACATTAAGTCAAAATTCGAATAACATGAGTATAGGTGATTTTAGAAATTTACGTCATCGTCTTGAAAGTGTTTTCTTGCCAAACAGCTTACCATTAAAAAGGACAAGGCTGTAATCAACATCAATACGGTAAAAAACCAGAAATAATCGGCGCCGGCCAGTCCGCTGGCGCCATTGCCGTTTGCAATCATGAAGTTGACGGCACTGGTAAACAAATTGCCCATCGCGACCGAAATGAAATAAAACGCCATAACCAGCGATTTCATGGTCTTGGGAGCGTGCTTATAGGAGAACTCAAGACAGGTAATGGAAACCATCACTTCCGCAGACGTCAGCAGCAGATAAGCAGGCAATTGCCAAACAATATGGATAGTTAAACCCAGATCCAACTGTTCCTGAATATAAGCGGGAATGGCAAAGGCAATCGCGGTCAAAAACAGACCTGCCGTCATTTTGTTGAGGGCGGTCAGGGTAAAATATCGGTTTAGAAACGGATAAACCGCATAAGAAAAAAAAGGCGTCAACAACATGATCAAGAGAGGATTTGCCGCCTGAATCTGCGACGGCAGCAGTTCCAACCCCCAAAGATGACGGTCCATTTTCTGAGCCTGTAATACCCAGGATGAACCGATTTGCTCAAACAATGCCCAGAACATGGCAATAAATACATAAATGCCGGCCAACTTTGCCAATGCGCTGAAACCCTGACGGCTGAAAACCTCTTTGACAAATGACATTCCTGCCGGAGGAATATGGACAAAGCGGTAACGGCCGCTCCAGAAAGTCAGTGTGGCCAGCAGCATCAATATGCCTGGCACGGCAAAAGCGACCGATGCGCCGTATAGATCGAGCAGCCACGGAATAATCAACATGGCGGCAAACGCGCCAAGATTGATGGAAAAATAAAACCAGCTGAAAACGGTCCCGATCAAATGGCGGTTATTAATGCCGAACTGATCGCCCACATGAGCTGAAACACAAGGTTTTATTCCGCCAGCGCCGATCGCAATCAAGCCTAATCCCAGCATGAGTCCCAGGCGAGTATCGTCCAGGGCCAGCGAAAAATGGCCAAGGCAATAAATCAGCGATAAGCCGATGATAGTCCGGTATTTTCCCAACAATCCGTCGGCTAATAAAGCGCCGAAGAACGGCATGATATAAACCGCCGAAACAAATAAATGAAAATGGCCCTGGGCTTCCTGTTCCGACATCACATCCAGCTGTCCGGAGGAATTCATCAACTGCTGGGTCATAAAAACCACCAGGATGGCCCTCATGCCGTAATAGCTGAAGCGCTCGGCGGCTTCGTTGCCGACAATATACGGGATTCCTTCCGGTAATGCGGATGATGAATCGGCTTCGGTTTTATAGGCAGTCATGTTTTTTGATCAAAAATTTGGGCAATTATCATAATTAGGAAAAGATATTTAAACCCATTGTTATTATTAGCATGATAAAAAATGTGGTTAAGTCATTTTTTTCATTCCAGTTCAATAAGTTAAATCCAGGTGTAAGATGTAAGTTCAAGCATCTTCCGGCTGTTCACAGTCTGTGGATAAGATTGGGCTTAAAGTTACGCACAGGACTGTCCACAAGAAACTCAGCTGTATTTAACAGAGTTACTCCCTGTTGTCTTTTTGAGGATCCAATCGTTGCCCATCCCCAAAATCGGCAAAATAAACCAGTGAAAATAAATAGCGGATTTCACGTCGATGCCAGCTCTAGACGACCGAATAAGTTTATTGATTTTGGGTCAAAAAAATCTACGGGATGGTTTTCATTTTGAAATTGACAGACTAACCCGCGGCTTTAATACACGAATGCAATGAGAGGGCTAAAAGATGATCTGAAAGGCCAACAGCTTGAAGTTTTGTCTGGCTGTTTCCAGCGATAATCATAACAAGATGAATATTTTTAAAAACCTTTTATTATTACTAGCTTCTAAAAAACTGTGGTTAAGTCATTTTTATATATTTAATTCAAATAGTTAATGACAGTCCAAAGATGTCATTTGGCCAGTCGGCTTGCTGTTCACAGCTTGTGGACAGATTGGGATTTCAAGTTATGCACAGCACTATCTACAGGTAACCAACGACTAATTAACAGAGTTACGCTATGTTGACTAATTGAATAAGCGGTTAAAATAATGAACCTTTCCATAACCAAATTGTTTATAGTGGGCGTTAAATGAGATATTTACTTGCTGATGGCGAAAGATCAGTCCGTTTGTTGAGCCGGCTTTCGATTAAGGATTAAACAACTGAAACATGTCAGAATTAAATCAAAATAAAAATTCAACCCAATTATCGTTAATCAAACTGAAGGACTTTATTAATCAGGAAATCATCGGTCAGGAGGTGCTGGTTGAAAGGATGCTGATCGGTTTATTGGCCGATGGCCATATTCTGGTCGAGGGAGCGCCGGGTCTTGCCAAAACCAGGGCGATCAATGTGTTAAGTAAGGGCATACAGGGCGATTTCCACCGCGTTCAATTCACTCCCGATTTGCTGCCGGCGGATTTAACCGGCACGGAAATATATCGACCCCAGCAGGGCACGTTTGAATTCCAAAAGGGGCCTTTATTTCACAATCTGATACTGGCCGATGAAATCAACCGGTCTCCTGCCAAGGTTCAGGCGGCCTTGCTGGAAGCGATGGCCGAACGGCAGATTACCGTCGGTCAGGCCAGCTATAAACTGCCGGAACTGTTTATGGTGATGGCGACGCAAAACCCGATCGAACAGGAAGGAACTTATCCCTTGCCGGAGGCGCAGCTGGATCGGTTTTTACTGCTGGTCAAAGTGGATTACCCGAAAGCCGAACATGAAAAAAGCATTTTGCATCTGGCCAGGACCGAGGCGCGCTTGACCGGCTCTAAACTGGCAAGTCAATTCGAGTCGATCAGTCAGAAGACCCTGTTTGACGCGCGCAATGAAGTATTGTCGATCTATATGGCCGAGGAGCTTGAAGATTATTTGCTGCAAATCATTCTGGCGACGCGTAATCCGGCTGCTTACGGTGAGGATTTGGCTTCCTGGCTGCAGTATGGCGCCAGCCCACGGGCCAGCATCGCTCTGGATCGCTGTTCCAGAGCAAAAGCATGGCTGGCCGAACGTGATTTTGTCGGACCTGAAGACATCCAGGATTTAGCGTTTGACGTTCTCAGGCATCGGCTGATCTTATCTTACGAAGCCGAAGCGGAAGGCATTACTACGGACTATTTCATCAAGGAACTCATTTCCAGAATTGCAGTGCCGTAATGTTATTTAGGAAACACACCGATAACGCCAGATCTGATGATGCCGGCAATGAACTGGTTTCGGTCAGTCTAAAAACCCTGATCGGCTTATCGCTGCCGGCTGCAGGACTGGCCTTGCAGCATCAGACCATACGATCGGGACATAGCGGCAATTATATGTCCAGGTTTAAAGGCCGAGGGATGGAATTTGATGAAGCCAGACTTTATCAACCCGGGGACGATATCAGGAGCATCGATTGGCGGGTAACGGCTCGCACCGGCAAAGCCCATACCAAGATATTCAGAGAAGAACGGGAAAGACCGGTGTTTATTTCTGTCGATAATCGTCACGCCATGCATTTTGCCACGCGCGGTGTTTTTAAATCAGTATTGGCAGCCAAACTGGCCGGACTGCTGGCATGGGCTTGCGAGCATCATGGAGACCGGATCGGCGGCCAGATATTTTCCGACGCCGTCTGCCGGGAGTTAAAACCTCAAAACGGCAAACATGGAGTCTTGCGTTTTTTAAATGCTCTGGTCAAGCAAGGCGAGGATTCAAAACCCCCCGCTGTTACTTTGGATCATGTATTGGCAAGGCTGAACCAGCACGCCCGGCCCGGCAGTCTGGTTTATATCATCAGCGATTTTCGAGGAATTAATGATGCGGCGGAAACTCATTTGGCGAAGCTGTCCCAGCATTGCGATGTCGTATTGATATTTATTTATGACAGTCTGGAAAGAAATTTACCGGAAAAGGGGCGTTACCGCTTTACCGATGAGATCCGCGATGTGGTCATCGATACCAGCGATCAACTTCGTCTATCGGCGTATCATCAGCGTTTTGCCCAGCGTTTGCAACGCCTGCAACTGATTGCAAATAAAATGAATCTGGCCTTTATGCTGTGCAGTACGACCGATGATCCGGTGCAACGGTTAAGGAATCCGGTCTTTTCGAAAGGAAATCCACAACGCCAAGGGCATACAGGGTAGTCATGACACCGATGATTGAATTGCCCCTCAGAGATATTCATTTGCCGGAAGCCGTCAGTTGGTGGCCGCCTGCCATAGGCTGGTGGTTGTTGGCTATTTTATTGCCGTTGATGACATTCTTTCTGATATGGCTCTATAAATATCTTATGCGTAAAACGGCCATTAAAACCGCCAAAAAGATATTGGCAGCCATCAGGCAGGATGAAAAGCGGGATAATTTGCGGAAACTGAAGGATATTTCGATCCTGATACGGCGCGTTGCGATCAGCCTTGCGTCCAGGACCGAGGCCGCCAGTTTAACCGGCAGTGCCTGGCTGACCTATCTCGATAGCTCGCTAAAGGGGGCGCCGTTTAGTCAGGGTGTCGGCCGCTATTTGAGCGATGCTTCCTATCGTAAGGAAGCGCCGACCGAGCTTGATATCTCCCAATTAATCGGTTTGTGTGAAGACTGGCTCAAGGCCCAGGCAAAAAAATGATTCATTTCGAATGGCCCTGGCTGATAGCGGCCTTGCCACTGCCCTTATTGATTCGTTGGCTGTTTCCTGCCAATATGCCGGTTGAACAGTCGGCGTTAAAAGTGCCTTTTCTCGATGATTTTTCCGGCGTCGAAAGTCGGGTGATAAGCCAGGCCAGGCAATGGCCCATCATGCTGGCCAGCCTCGCTTGGCTGTTATTGGTTATTGCCTGCACCCGCCCGCAATGGCTGGGAGAGCCAATCGAACAGGCGGTGAGCGGGCGTGATCTAATGCTGGCGGTCGATTTATCGGGCAGTATGGAAGAGCAGGATTTTTTTATCAATAAGAAGCCCGTAGATCGGTTGACGGCGACCAAATCGGTGGCGGGAGATTTTATCAACCGCCGCGCAGGCGATCGCATAGGCCTGATTTTGTTTGGAACCCACGCCTATTTGCAAACACCGTTAACGTTCGATAGAAAAACGGTATTGACCTTGCTGAATGAATCGGTCATCGGACTTGCCGGCGATAATACCGCCATTGGCGACGCCATCGGTTTAGCGGTTAAGCGTTTGAAGAATCAACAGGCCAATAGCCGGGTGCTCATCCTGATGACCGACGGCGCCAATACCGCCGGCGAGGTTTCGCCGCTGAAGGCCGCGGAATTGGCGGCGGCGAATCAGTTAAAAATCTACACGATCGGGATCGGCGCCGATGAAATGGTGGTGCGCAGTTTTTTCGGCTCCCGCAAGGTTAACCCTTCGAGGGATCTGGATGAAAAAACCCTGATCGCCATCGCCGAAAGTACCGGCGGCCGCTATTTCCGGGCCAGAAATGCCGATGAGTTAAGTTATATCTATATGTTGCTGGACAAGCTGGAGCCGGTCGAAAAGGATAAGCAGTATTTCAGGCCCCGGAGCGAGCTGTTTTACTGGCCGTTGTCTTTGGCGCTTTGTCTGGCGGCTGTTATTTGCATATCGCGAATGAGATGGAAATGAGTATAAACGAATTTCACTTTATCAGACCCGTCTGGTTATTGGCATTGCTCCCTTATCTGGCGATACTGGTGTTGATGCTTCGACACAAATTCGGACAGGGCAACTGGTCCGCTGTGTGCGATCCGGCTTTGCTGCCCTATTTATTGCAGGAAAAACCGGTAAGACTCAGTCGATGGCCTTTTGTTCTCGGAGCGACCGCGTCCTTGCTGGCGATTGTTGCGATGGCCGGGCCATCCTGGCAGCGTCTGCCGACGCCGGTATTCAGGAATGATTCGGCGTTGGTGATTGCACTGGATTTGTCACGCTCCATGGATGCCGAGGATATCAAACCCTCCCGCCTGATCCGCGCGCGCTACAAGATTGCCGATATACTCAGGCAAAGAAAGGACGGTCAAACTGCGCTGCTGGTTTATGGCGGCGATGCGTTTACGGTGACGCCGCTGACCGATGATACCGAAACCATCGCCAGCCAGCTGGAGGCCTTAACCACCGAGATCATGCCCAGTCCCGGCAGCAATACCGCCGCAGTCCTGAACAAGGCGGTTGAATTGTTCCAGCAGGCCGGTTTGCAGAAAGGCCGAATCATTCTGATTACCGACGGCGTTGATCTGGATAACACCTTGGCTGCTGTAAAATCGTTGAACAATTATTCCTTGTCGGTATTGGGAGTGGGCACCGCGGAGGGCGCACCCATCGCCTTACCGGAAGGCGGTTTTATCAAAGACAGTCAGGGCACGATTGTCATACCCAGATTGAACGGCGATGAACTTGCCAAACTGGCCAGCGCGGGAAACGGCACTTATCAAACTCTGACAACCGATGATGCGGATATAAAAGCCTTGCTGGCAGACCTCGATAATCCCGAACACCGGCAGCAAGGCGCCAGCGATCAACAATCGATGCTCCAATTATGGGAAGACCAAGGCCCCTGGCTGGCGTTGCTGGTATTACCGCTCGCCGCATTATCGTTTAGAAGAGGCCTCCTCAGCATTGCATTATTGCTGCTGCTGCCGTTTCCCGAGACCGGTCATGCTCTGGAATGGCAGGACTTATGGCAGACCAGGGATCAACAGGCAGCACAGGCTTTTAACAACGGACAGTTTGATCGGGCGGCAAAATTATTTGATAATCCGGATTGGAAGGCGGCGGCTCAGTATAAATCGGGGCAAGCGGAGCCGGGCGAGATGAAAAGCCCGAAAACCGCAACAGGTTTTTATAATCAAGGCAATGTTCTGGCAAAGTCAGGCAGATTTGAAGAAGCTATTCAAGCTTATGATGAAGCTTTGAAACGCGCCGTCGATCCTACACTGATCGATGATGCCGAAACCAATAAAAAGCTGGTAAAAGAAGCACTCGAACAACAAAAAAAACAGCAGGATCAACAGCAGGACGAAAAACAACCGCAATCCGGCGATAATGCCGGCCAGAATAAAGGCGAAGAAAACAAACAGAACAAAAGTACAGAAGCGGACGAGTCTAATGCGCCAGAGAAACCTGAAAGAAAATCCGAACAGGAAAAGGATCAACAGGAATCCTCAGCAGACCAACAGCAAAGCAAACCCGAAGAAAAATCCGACGCTGAAAAAGCTCAACAAGCTGAACAGAGCCAGGGTAAAGGGAATAAACAAGAAGATCACGGCAAGCAGGCCGGTGTCGAGTCATCGCCGACTGATGAACAACAGCAGGCCAACGAGCAATGGCTTAACAGAATCCAGGATGATCCAGCCGGACTGTTGAAACGAAAATTCAAATATCAATATGGCCAACGACGGAATCAATCAGATGCCGACAAACAGGACTGGTAATCAATTGGAAAGATAGGTAGATCTTAAGATCACAGCCTGGAACAGAGACAATGAATGATGCAAGTTCACGATCCGGATAAACTGATCGCTAACTTCGCGTTGTCAGGATTAATTTTGGTGCGGTAAATCTTGAGCGGAAAGAAGAAAAGACCTGGGTGAAAAGTTAAAGGCTTTACTCGCCTCCGAATGATCGAACACCAAATCATTATTCATGCGCTCGGCCATAGAAGCCGACCAATTCCGAAAACGGGGAATCAGGCGTAAACAGGCAATGGCAAACTTAAACGCCGGCAGCGGTATGGTCATCAGCCTGGGACGACGCTTTAGAGCAAAAAATACACGGGTCACCATCTCTTTATATGAGAGTGTTTCCCCACCGGAAATATTGTAAGCCTGGTTTGCGACGGATGGGGAGGTTAAAGCCGCCAGACAAGACGACGCCACATCATCCACGTGTATCGGCTGACGTAAACCGCTAGCTGCGCCAAGCAATGGAAAAAAACCAAAACTTGCGATAAATCGTGCGATCTCGGTAATGTTTTTATCCTTACCGAAACCGTAAATAAGCGTCGGTCGAAGCACAATCCATTCGATATTATTCGCTTCGGCCCATGTTTGCAACGCTTCCTCGCTGGCAGCCATGCGATTAGCCAATACTTGTTCTTTAGCGTCAGTCGAAGTCAGTTTACTGAAACGGCTGGTCGACGACAGGGCTACAATCCGTTTGGCGCCATGGGATTTAAACAGTTCAAAGCAATCAGGCAGCACCCAGATCGGCATCAAACAGAGCCAATAAGCTATTGGATCTGTTTGATCCGCCGGAACATTGGATTGCAATGGATTTAACCATTTAATTTGCTTGTGGCTGTAGTTTACCTTTTTTCTGGAGTAGGCAGTTACCTGCCAGCCATCATCGATCAGCAATGGTAACAGGCTATCGCCAACCAGACTGGCCGCCCCTAATATGCCTATTGCGGGTTTAATCACGATCCCACCCTAAATAACGCACTAAGCGTTTGACTAGGAGCTGCAGTACTATCAAGGTAAAGCGGAACCAGACACCCAAATTGACTAGAAACATCAAAATCCCCGGATATTGATGCTGGAAAAACTTGCGGTAGAAACGCATCATTCCTTTGTGCTTATGCCATTCAACAAAAATGGGTCGAGACCGGCCGCAAACACCCAATGCATGGGTAACCTTGGCGCTGGGTATAAATAAAATTTTCCAGCCTTTCTGCCTGAAGCGCATGCACCAATCCATGTCTTCGCAATGCAAAAAATAGCCTTCATCCCATAAACCGACATCTCTGATCGCTTCTTGTTTGACTAACATGCACGCGCCGGAGATCGCTTCAACTTCGATCGGCGATTCAGGCAAGGGTTGTTTGTGCAGGTCAAAGTCAAAAAAAAGCTTGGGCCACCGGTCCGCAAAACGGCTTAAGCCAAAGGCTCTTACAAAAGACCGCCAGGGCGTGGGAACAGCGCGTCGGCCGCCGCTTTGTTCGGTTCCGTCCGAATTAACAAGAAAACCTCCGACCATGCCGACATTGTCATGCATTCGCAAGTATTTTAACAACTCGGACAATGTACCGGGGGCGAAGGAACAGTCCGGGTTCAGGAACAACAAGTAATCGGCGCTTGCGCTGGCAATTCCCTGATTGCAAGCGGTCGCAAAACCGGTATTGCTATCATTTCTGATAATGTTGACAGACGGTAACCCTTCTATGGTTGCCAGGCTGTCATCGGCAGAGGCATTATCAATAACAATAATTTCAATTTCCAAAGGGCAATTCAACAATGAGTCAATGCATTCCCGCAGCAGTTGCCCGGCATTGTAATTCACTACAATTGCCGAAATTGTTAAATCCGTTTTTTTCATGCTCATCGCCCGGATAAAAACAAACGCTTTTTTAACATTCGCCAAATTCCCGAATGAGTTTTTGATGTTGAATAATCCTTCGTTTTTCCATTTTTATTGGGAATGCCGTTGAGGGCATCCTACTCGACTCTTAATTTGATACGGTCTTCCCCGATAAGTAAAAATGTGTGCCGGGTATATTCAGTAAAACTGGTTAAGGAAGCAACAACCCAAAGCACAAACTGGCCACTTTTTTGTTAAAGAAACAAACAAATTGCGGCGACTGGAATAAATGAATTTATTATCATGATGACCTCAGTTTGAACATTTTTGTACATAATACACTACGGTATCACGGACGTACATGGCTTTGGTCTTTGCTTCGCCATGGCGGAAGAATGAGCGTATTGATCCGTTAAACCGGCGGCAACATTTTATCGGGACTGAGCATGCCTTGCGAGCCCCTACAATCAAACGGGTAAGATCATAGCTCACGACGCTTTTGCTGGTGAATACGCCGGTGCGAATTTCCTTGCCCGCATCGGTTATCTCTTGCACCTGTTGATTGGTCATGCCCGGTTCGACAACGATGTAGTGATTATCGGGAGAAAAAATGCATACGGCATGGCAATAGTGTTGCAAAAAGTTCAGGTTAACTGCCGAATAACTGATGGTCGATCAGGTCGCACAAGCAGTGGGTAATCAGGCAGTGAACCTCGTGCAGTCGGGCGGATGAATTTGAAGGTACGCGCAGTTCCAGATCTTTCTCATTGAGCTTGGGGGAGATGGCGCCGCCGTCTTTGCCGGTCAGGGCGATTACGCTGATGTCCTTGTCGTGAGCGCAGACAATGGCTTTGGCGATATTCGCCGCATAGCCGCCATCGGTGTAGACCACCAGAATATCTCCGCTTTGACCCAGTGCTCTGAGTTGCTTGGCGAAAATATCGTCAAAATGACTGTCACTGGCTATCGCCGTTATTGTCGTCATATCTCCGGTCAAGGCAATGGCGGGCAGTGGAGGCCGCTCGCGTTCGAAGCGGTTCAGCAATGACGATGACAACAGTTGTGCATTATTTGCCGAACAGCCGTTGCCGCAAGAGATGATCTTTTTATCGTTAAGCAGGGCGGCAACCAGACGCTCGGATGCAAATGCAATCAGATCGGTCAGATAGGTCATTGCATCCTGTTGCGTTTGGATGCTGTCGGTAAAATGATTGATGATTCTGTCTTGTAAACTCATGTCCGGTGTAAATAGGCTTAAAAGGCGTTTTTTATCCATTCGATGCGGCCGTTGCCGGAAATGGCCACGACGTCGAAGCGTATTGGGCAATCTTTATTAAGTGTCGATAAATAAACATGCGTTGCCGCTATTATACGCGATTGTTTGGATCGGGTGACGCTCTCACAGGCGCTGCCGTATTTGTCGGATTTACGGAACCTGACCTCGATAATGACCAGGGTCTTTCCTTCCGTCATGATCAAGTCGAGTTCCCCCTGTTTACAACGGAAATTTCTGCATACCGGTTTAAGCCCTTGCTTGATCAAAAATTGATGAGCCTGCTGCTCGGCGCTTTCGCCCCGGAGCAAGTGCGCCGCCTTGGATGCCAACTCATTCAGCAGGGTCATTGCTTAGGGTCTTTTTTTTACTGGCCGGACTGGATTCTTCGGATGGAGGCGAAGAAGAGACATCGGAATCTCGCTGTCGATAGATAAAACCGGTGACTTTCGGTTTGCCATCGATAAATTTGGCGCAAATGAGTTCGCGTTTAATCCGGTTATCCCGGGTTAGCGACAAGTTCCCGGTAGCGCCCGGATAAGGACTGCTGTCGAGCTCATTGAGCCGGGCAGACAGGTTAAAGGCATCAATGCCCATCGCAATCAGGGGCAAATACGAATCCTTGTATTGCCGTGTCAGCTCTGTTAGCGAGTTCATGCTGAGTTTTCCCTGATAAGAGCTATCAAAAAACCAGGGTATATCGCAAAAAGTGATCTCGTTCAGAATGTTGTCCTGAACAGGATTGGCTCGGCCGGCATAGATATTCGGCATGGCATAGACAGCCAGGTCAGCGGCGCCATGCAAGTGCAATTGCTGCATGATGGACCTGGCTTCAGCGTTATAGGCGCTGATAAAAAGCACATCCGCCGCCTGTTGTTGGGTACTGTTTTGATTGGCCGGAAGCACCTGTTCAGGATCAACAGGCTTGCTTTCATCCAGGCTGAGCAATTTTTCGATAGTGAGTGAAAAATCTGTTGCTTTGGGATGATAGGTCTGGGATTTTATAATGGTATTATCGCCGCCTTGCCAGTAGTCTTTGAAATAAGCGGCGATACGCCGGGTCTGGGGATTTTCCGGAATCAGCAGCAGCGCTTTTTTATGTCCGTCCTGTCTGGCTTTATCGGTGATGTATTCGACATCGTCCACCGGATTCAGGGCAAACTGGTAAAGATTGTCCTGTTCAAGGCCCTGGATGTGATTTAATGCCAATACGGGTACCGTCAACGTGACCGAATCGGCAAGGCTTTGGATGTCTTTTTTGTCCAGCGGGCCGATAATCATCTCCGCTCCTGCTGCAACGGCCTGATCATAGTTGTCAGCGGGAGTCGCCTGCATACTGTCGTAAAAATGCAGATTGGGTTTATAACTGGAACTTTCCAGATTGTCGAAAGCGGCCATGATGCCCGCTTTGATCGCTTTGGCGGCTGCCGCAAAAGGGCCCGATCCGGGCAGGATGATGGCGATCGAGCCGGGATAATGTAATGATGCTTCCTCGGAGGCCGGATGATTAGCCAATTGCGCCGTGTTGGCCGGGTGGCCGGGAAAAGCCTCGCGCCATTGGCTTAACCGGGCGTTAAAATCGGGTTGGTCTTTCAGTCTATAAATCCGGGCCAGCGCCAACCAGCCGGCCAGGTTGCCGGTTGCCGTTTGCTCGCTGCTTTGCAGGCTTGCGTCCGGCAGTAATATCAGCGTCTCAAGTATGGCGCGCTGGTTTTGTACCATCGCTTCCTGAGAGGTTAACAAAGGATGCAGATCGATTCTGTATTCGGCGCTTTCCAGCAGCTTTCCCGTTAACGAGAGTGCGAAGGCCCAGGTCTGCAGGTAATTGATTTTTTGTTCCTGGCTGAGCAGATGCGGTTGAATCTTTTTCAGGTTTTCAATGGCCAGCTCGGCCTCGCCCACACTGAGCCTGATTTGTGCATAAAGCAGATTTAATTGGGACTTCTCCTGATCGGATAAAACCGACTGATTGATGTTGTCAGCCTGTTTCATGGCTTCATGGTAATCCCCGGACTGAATCATGGCGCCGATAGCCGTAAAACGCCGTCTCTGCTGCTCTCGAGACATCGCCGGCGCGGGAACTTGATATAATTCAGTGACCGATGGGGCTTTATCGCGACTTTCCAGCGGTTTTGTGACGACGACACGCTCTTTCGGCAACAGCGGTTGCAATGGCGGCGTTTCTGCGCAGCCCTGCAAATAGAGCAATGCGGGCAGCATTATGAACAAATATGCCGGCATAGGCCTGGAACCGCATTTTAAATTTAACGGGTTATTCATATGAGAACATCGAATGTCAAGTGAATGCGGCAAATTATACGTTGTTGCCACGCCTATTGGTAATTTAGCAGATATCAGCTTCAGGGCGGTTGAAATATTAAAACAGGTCGATCTGATTGCCGCGGAAGATACCCGACATGTCAAAATGCTGCTTAACCATTACGGCATCAACAACAAGCTGATGTCGCTGCACCAGCATAACGAAGACAGGGCCTCTCAAAATCTGCTGGAAAAACTGCGAGCTGGCCAGTCGATCGCATTGGTTTCCGATGCCGGCACGCCGTTGGTAAACGATCCCGGCATGCCGCTGGTGCGGTTGATTAAAGACGCCGGCATCGAGGTTTCGCCGATACCTGGACCGTGCGCGTTGATCGCGGCCCTGTCTGCCGCGGGGCTGCCGGTCTCGCGCTTTTCCTTCGAAGGTTTCGCGCCGCGTACGTCGTCGGAACGAAAAACGTTTTTCAAGGAAAAACTGACATCCCCCACGACCTGGGTCTTTTATGAGTCCAGTCACCGCATCCTGCCGTCTTTGCAGGACATGGCCGAAATTTTGCCGCTGAACCGCCAGATCGTTATTGCCAGAGAACTCACCAAATTGCATGAAACCATTTTGAAAGCCAGCCTGGGCAATGCAGTGGCTGCGGTTGAGCAGGATGAAAACATGAGAAAAGGCGAGTTTGTCGTGATTGTCGACGGCGCAACCGAAGATAAAAAAGAGCAGGCCATCACGCCCGAACAGGAAATGTTACTGACCGTGTTGCTCCGCGAATGCAGCATCAAGACCGCCGTCGCCATGGCGGTGGAAATTACCGGCGCCAGGAAAAAGGTGTTGTATCAGGCGGCATTGGCGTTGGCTACGAAGAAATAGCAAGCACCCTGAATGGATCGGGATTATCAGTGCCACAAAACCCCGGATTCCGCAAGCTCCATCCAGGCTACTCGCTACGATGCCGCGGGACGGATTACCGACCTCACCCACGCCATTGACGCCAGCTCTGATCAACAGCATGATTACGATGGTCTGGATCGACTGATTGCCAGTACACAGGGCTTACCGATTCAAAATACATACGGTTATACCTACGATCTGAGCGGCAACCGTACCGGCAAGGCTCAAAACAGTAATACCGAAACGCATGCTATCGACCCCGGCAGCAACCGGCTGCAAGGAACCAGCGGCAGCGAAAATAAAGCGTATAGCTACGATGCGGCCGGCAACCTGACCGGCGACGGCACCTTCATCTACGGCTACAACGCCGAAGGCCGCCGCATCAGCGCCACCGCCACGGGGCAGTCCATCAGCTACGGCTTTAATGCGCTCGGCCAGCGCGTCAGTAAAACCGTGAACGGCGCAACCACGCGCTATTTCTATGATGAACAAGGCCATCTGCTCGGCGAATACGACACCTCAGGCCAGCCAATCCAGGAGGTAGTCTGGTTCGGGGATTTGCCGATCGCGGCACTGAGGCCCGCCGCTTTGCCGGCTACCGGCATTGATGTCTTTTACATTTACGCCGATCACCTCGGTACGCCGCGCAAGATTACCCGCCCCAGCGACAACAAAGCGCTATGGGCCTGGGAGTCCGAAGCGTTCGGCGACAGCCTGTCGAATCAGAACCCGTCTGGTCAAGGCGAGTTTATGTTCAATCTGCGCTTTCCGGGACAGTATTATGATGCCGAGACTGGCTTGCATTATAACTACTTCAGGGATTATGATCCGGGCACAGGACGCTATATCCAGAGCGATCCGATTGGCTTGGCGGGAGGCATTAATACGTATGCCTATGTCAATGGCAACCCGGTTAATTACACCGATCCCCTGGGGTTAACTCCTAATCCGGCTGAAGCTGCTTGTATTGCCGGGCCAAACCCAATATGTGATGCTGGCGTTGTCGTGGATGTATTAACCACAATCTTTGGTGGAGCGATGATTGCTGATTCAATCAGCAAGTAGCCCGGATGGAGCTTTTAGCGGAATCCGGGATAATCGGAGCCACAGTTGTCCCGGATTCCACTGTGTTTCATCTGGGCTACTTGCTTGACCATCAGGAAGGAATGCTACATGCAGGCAAATGGCGGGCGGAAAAACGTTGCTCACTCTATATTGCCGAATAAGTACGCCATTGCAGGCTTTGTCTGTATGTCACGCTCTTGGCTCTTGGAATCTCTTCAGCTTGTAAATTCCGCCGCTTGTGCACCACTGCCAACACTGCGATGTGG
>CAZMRW010000090.1:0-16679 GCA_964568805.1 uncultured Methylococcaceae bacterium
CTATAGTTTAAATCAATTACTTATGCGATATCTTGAATTTAACAAAGTAGAACTACCTTTTGTAAGTTAATTAATGCCGATCATTCACCTGCTCTTGCAACCAATCCAGGAGATTCGTGCTAGCCGAATCATAAACACCCGCACAAGAAAGACCGACAGGCCGTACCTAAAACAAATAACAATAAACCCAAGGGGGAAGCTATGGAGCCATTAAGCGAAGAGGAACGCCAGAAAATCATCACCAGCCCGCCGGCCGGTACCTGGGCCTTGATGATTATCGTCAGCCTGAGCATGGTTGCTGCTTGGCTATTCATCTATTTCGGGGTATTCATTCCTCGCGGCGCGATCAATTAAGGTGCAGTGATGAACATCGACGCACTCAAACAAAAAGTCGCCCGGATCGTAAAAGACACTGGCGCAGATCTTCGCTCCATTCATGTCGATCCGTTGGAGCAAAAATGGATTGCCGCCGTCCTGATCATGATCGGTCTGTTCATCGGCATCATCGGCGTCGACGCCGTGGTCCACGGCATCAATCCGCCCAGCCAGGTCGAAACCATCGACTCGGCCAGCCTGCATCTCAGCAAGGAATTCGCCGAAAACAATCTCGGCGTTCAAGTGGATTCCGGCGGCAAGATCACCGTCAGAATGGTCGCGGGACGCTACGGCTTTTTCCCCAAACACATCACTATCCCTGCCGATACGTCAATAACCTTCCGCTGGGTCAGCATGGATGTACTGCACGGCGTGCACATGCCGATGACCAATATGAGCACAATGATTGTGCCGGGCTATGTCGCACAGATCACGACCGCGCTGCCGAAACCCGGCGAATATCCTTTACTGTGCAATGAGTACTGCGGCATGGGGCATGATCATATGTGGAGCAATATTTCGGTGGTTGCCAAAGAGCACTGGACCGCGCCGGTAATACCAACATCCAAGGGAGAAAGCAACCATGAATGAGGCTGCAGAAAAAAAACTGGCACTGTACCATTTGTGGGTCGCTTTCGGTGCGTTTATCATCGCCTGTTTCCTCGGAGCCTATCAGGTTCTGGAACGCAGCGGATTCCTGCCGGTCATTGAATCACCCGCCGTTTATTTTGCATCGGTCAGTACCCACGGGGTGCTGATGGCTTTTGTGCTGACCTTCTTTTTCATCATGGGCTTCGGCTATTACATCGCTGCAACCAGCCTGAAACAGCCGGTCTGGAATCTTAAGCTGGCGTGGGCCGGCTTCGGTATTTCTTTATTCGGTACGTTATTGGCGGCGATACCGTTACTGACCGGACGGGCCTCGGTGCTGTATACCTTCTATCCGCCGGTGCAGGCGCACTGGCTGTTTTATATCGGCGCCACGCTGCTGATCGTCGGCTCCTGGTTTTGGTGTGTGATCATGATCATGATGACGCGGCAATGGAAGCAGGCTAACCCCGGACAGCCGGTCCCGCTGGCGATGTTTGCGACCAACGCCAATGCGTTTCTATGGCTGTGGACCAGCGCCGGGGTCGCTTTGGAGGTGCTGTTTCAATTGATTCCGCTGGCGCTGGGCTGGATCGATACGGTCGATGCGGGGCTGGCGCGCACGCTGTTTTCCTGGACGCTCCATCCCATCGTCTATTTCTGGCTGATTCCAGCCTATACCGCATTTTATGTACTGGCGCCGAAGCAGGCGGGCAGTTATCTGTTCAGCGATGAAATGGCCAGGGCCTCGTTTATTGTGCTGGTCGTCTTCAGCCTGCCGATCGGTTTTCACCATTTGTATATGGATCCCGAGCAGGCCAGCGGATGGAAACTGCTGCACGGCATCGGCACATTCATGGTGACTCTGCCGACCTTTGTGACCGCATTCAGCGTCATTGCCTCTTTGGAAATCGCCGGCAGGCTGCGCGGCGGCAAAGGCCTGTTCGGCTGGATCGGCGCCCTGCCCTGGCGCAACCCGATGATCCTGTCCATCATTCTGGCGCTGCTGATGCTCATCCTGGGCGGCTTCGGCGGGCTGATCAACGCCAGTTATGCGATGAATGCGATGATCCATAACACCGCATGGGTGCCCGGTCATTTTCATCTGATTTTCGCCGGCACCGTCGTCATCATGTATTTCGCGATTGCCTATTACTTGTGGCCGATCCTGTCAGGCAGGCCGTTATTTTCGAAAGACATGGCGTTGTTGCAACTGTGGACCTGGTTCCTCGGCATGGGCATCATGACGACGCCGTGGCATGTGCTGGGCTTGCTGGGCCAACCGAGGCGCATTTCCCGGGTTGAATACAACAGCCCATTGACGCTGGCCTGGGATTTCTTTGAACTGGCGATGATCTTCGGCGGCCTGGTCCTGCTGGTTTCGGCCTGCCTGTTTATCTACAATCTGGCGATGACCCAGTTAAATCCCGGCAAAGACCCCTATGAAGGGCAAATCGAGTACGCCGAACCGTTTCATCCGGTGACGCGGGTACCAGAATTTCTGAATGATTTCGGCTTCTGGAACAAAGTGATCGCCGTGCTGATGGCGGTCAGTTTCGGTGTTCCCATTCTACAATTCTTTTTCATGCAAACCTTTGGTTCGAGCGCGTGGGGATATTGATCATGAAGACACTGATGCAACTGGCATTTATCAGCCTCTTTGCCGTTAACCTCGCGCAGGCGGAACCGTCATCCAAAGTGGCATGGACGCCCGAGTTGTTAAACTTTGTCAAGCACGGCAACAGCGCCAAAGGCAAGGAACTGTCTGCAACCTGCGCCGGCTGCCACGGCGAGAGGGGCGTCAGCCAGATGCCGAACACTCCGTCGCTGGCGGGTCAACTGGCGACCTATACCTACAAGCAATTGCAGGATTACAAAAACGGCAGCCGCGCGCATGACATGATGGCGCCGATTGCCGCCGGCTTGAGCGATCAGGATATGGCCGATCTGGCCGTCTGGTTCGGCAGCCTGCCGGCGCCGCAACACAAACCCGGCAACGAGACTCTGGAAATCGCGGAACAACTGGTTAGCAAAGGCGACGGCAAACGCACGGTGCCCTCCTGTTTTGTCTGCCATGGCAGACACGGAGAAGGCGAAAAAATGGATATACCGGCATTGGCGGGACAGCAGGCGGACTACTTTGCCGAAACGCTCAAGGCCTATAAAAGCGGTGCACGGCATAATGACATCTATAGCCGCATGCGCCTGATCAGCCAGCAATTGAGCGATGCCGAAATTCAGGAACTGGCGAAATATTATCAACAAATGCCTAAGAATCCATAGGGCAGGCACCGGCCGGCATTTTAATTGTAAAACTCCGAACTTGATCTGACGACTTCAAAAATTAGCCTCAATTGAATTTGACGTTGACAGACTGAGTTCGACCCTAAAGCGACAGTCAACGTTAATTATTGTTCGTCTGTTTAAAAATGAAAAGGAGACAATTAAAATAAAAAACTCTGCATATCTGGCGTGTTCGGAAGATATACAGAAAAACTTTTTTACAGCTTGTTAAGAATAATCAATATGATAGTGGTGCCAGACTGGTTTTTATGGGCGATTTTATCCTCTGTATTTGCCGCGCTTACCGCCATCTTTGCGAAGATCGGGCTTGAAGGCGTAGATTCCGACCTGGCAACGTTAGTCCGCACGGCCATCATTTTGGCTATTCTTGCGGGGTTAGTTTATGCCACCGGTAAATGGAGCAATCCCTTTGCACTATCGGCAAGAACATGGGGGTTTCTGACGCTTTCTGGGCTGGCAACGGGCGCTTCATGGGTATGTTACTTTCGTGCCTTGAAAATCGGCGAAGCCTCCAAGGTTGCACCGGTAGACAAATTCAGTGTGGTACTGGTGGCATTCTTCGCTGTGGTCTTTCTGAATGAGCGTCCATCTCTTCGGGAATGGATGGGGATTTTTTTGGTAGGTCTCGGCGTCGTAATTTTAGCTATCCGGAAATGACCAGGGAATTTCTCACCTCACCGGGACGTAAAACATGAAACTCACTCAGCAATCCATCGAATTCGTTACTCGTCTGATCCATCACTACTTTATTTGGATCATTATTACGTCTTATTTTGTGGCCGCTTTGCTGCCAGGATTTGGCGTATGGATTCGTGAAGTCGAATTGGGCAGCATCGTTGTACTACGGAACAAAATAGACCTTTCGTTACCGCCCTTGTTGTTATCGTTATTGTTGTTCAATGCCGGTTTAGGCGTGAAACCTAAAGAACTCACCCGCGTAGCACACAAACCGCAGGTCCTATTAATCGGTTTGTTGGGTAATTTTGTTCCCCCTCTCGGCTTTATTATGGGCGCTAGCTTCTTTATGGCGCGTTGGCATAATCCGGAAGAGGTTCAGCATATTCTTGTTGGCCTAGCGTTAGTCGCCTCCATGCCCATTGCAGGAGCTTCTACTGCATGGGCGCAGAACGCCGAGGGCAATCTTGCCTTAAGCTTGGGCCTGGTGCTGTTCACCACCTTCCTAAGTCCTCTACTGACTCCGTTAGTCCTTCACGGGGTGGGATTTGTAACCACAGGCGATTATTCTGAAGATTTACATGAAGTGGCTTCCGATGGCGTGGTGAGCTTTTTGGGGATTTGGGTCATTATGCCTTCAATGTGCGGCATACTGGCGCATCATCTGATCGGTGAGGAGCGAATTGCCGCCATCAAACCCCATATCAAGCTCGTCAACTACGGCATCTTGCTATTACTCAATTACTCGAATGCTTCCTTGAGCCTGCCCAAAGCGATGTACGAGCCCGATCTTGACTTTCTAGCGCTTCTACTGGTGATTGTCGTTGCGCTCTGTATCACAGCATTTGCGACAGGCTATCTGATCGCTCGACTCTTCCGTACTAATCGACAGGATATGGCTTCGCTCATGTTTGGCTTGGGCATGAATAATAACGGCACAGGACTGGTGCTGGTTTCAGTCGCCCTCGCTGATCACCCGGAAGTTATGTTGCCCATTATTTTTTATAACCTCGTCCAGCATCTGATGGCTTCGCTTGTTGACTTTGCGGTGTTTCAGAATGGTTCCAGACTGTATAAATCGGCTTAGTTGGGTGTCTGTTTTAGAGAATTCTACCTAGCCTAACTGATCATTCCTGCGAACTTCGCTACGATCCACCACAGAACATTGACATAAAAATTAAGCGACTGCTTTCATTTATCTTAATGTCATACGTCTCAATTTTCTGAATGACAGCTAATGGCCGTTATGCAAAGCTTTGCATAACGGCCATTAAGTTAAGCATCCTTTTATGCACAGTAACTTGGTGCTGAATGGTTAATAGCTTGTATTCAGCGGTTTGAGTATGGTAACCCGATTGAAAGACTGGACATAATTTTTAGAGTCGTCGGGGAGTTGATATTCCTCTGTCCATTTCTGAAAGCTGTCATTTGATCAACAATTAACCTTTCCCGGCCACCGTACCTGGCTTCACGAGGACCCTTACGCCTTATATCGGCGGCTTGCTTATTTTAAAGAGCTGGTTGTGCTTGATGAGCTTGGCATGAATAACGCGGATATTGTGTTACCGAACCTTTACAAGCTGTTTTGAAATCGTGGAAATTATGCAAAGCTGGCGACCGAAATATATTCATCAGCCCCTGTCACATCTCACTCCCAGCAACACCGCTATACATAAAAGGACACTTAACATAATGGCCGATTTAAGTCGATCAATGTTGTAAAGCGCAGCGCCTTTCTCTTTTCAGTGTGAGCGAAGCTTTAAACTTTTTTCTAAACGCGTCAGATCAAATTCAGACTTCACATTTTAAATTATCTCGTTTTCATGTCGCCGGTATGACTTCATGAGTCGTTTATTCGGTTTGATCTCATCCCGCAGAGGATTGATCACGTTAGCATTAGTTCGCCTCAGACTAGAGAATCCACATAAGGGCTGAAACAAATAAAACCACTCATTACGACGGTTGCCCGCATGATTGCCCCGATACTTGCGCAATGGTGTTTAAAGTTGAAGACGGTAAGCTGACGGGCGTCAAAGGTAATCCGGATCACCCGATGACACGGGGAGGCCTCTCCGTCAAGTTGAAGGATTATGAGCAACGTCATTATCAACCTGACCGCCTGTTATATCCCATGCGCCGCACCGGCCCCAAAGGCAGCAAGCAGTTCGAGCGCATCAGCTGGATTGAAGCAACTGTGTCGCCGGCCCAATTCGTCAGATGTATGACGCTTTTCAATCCAGCGAACCTCTGGATTCATTACCGGATTACGTACCGTCGAGAGAAACGGCGGCAACAACCAACCCGGAACTCGCCAAAAAATATCTGTTAAACATCGTCTCGCCAAAGAGCCACGGTTTCCTCAATTCGTGCTACGCCACTATGGAACACAAAATCCAGGGACAAGGGAAACAGTTTGTCCTGATTAATGCGCTTGACGCCAACGATCGCAACATCAATCAAGGCGACACGGTTCGGGTCTTCAATGACCGCGGCGCGTTTGAAGCCAATGCCAGGATCACCGATGGTGTGAATCCCGGATTGATCGTAGCAACGGTGGGTTACTGGCGACAATTAAACAAAGGCACCGTCAACAGCATCAGTTCGGCAGAACTCGTCAATATGGGCAATGCACCGACATTCTCGGGCAATCTGGTACAGGTGGAAGCAATCGCTTAATTCAAAATTCTTTGCTCATTTTACCCATCTCAGCCTAAGTGCCATAAACCTGGTTTGATCAACCCGGAAAATGCATGAGGTTATTTTTCTTCATCCGCATCAGATTCGGTTTCGATCGTCACTGCGGAATAACAATTCAACATGCTCTCGGAAAAATTGTTATGCGCGTCACTCAATGCTTTGGGCGAACCGAAATCCTTCCGCAACTCCTCCAGTGTCTTTTTGGGGTCCTCGGCTTTTTTCAAGGTCAGCATTTTGGTGTAATTTCGATAAGCAGTGAGGCGTTCAGGGTCATAAGTAAAGGCGCCCGGCATGTGTTTTGATGTGGTTTCGACCACACATTTGGCCATCCGCTCAAGGTCAATTTTATAGGCCTTGCCGCCTTCTCCTTCCTGTTCTTTCTTGACCTCCTCCAATACAGCCTGTTCATACTTTTCTTTATCTGCACAGCCTGAAACCGTTAACGCCGTTAAAGCGACCAGCAATAGTTTTTTCATTTAAGAGTTACCGAATAAAATAATAAAAATTTGTTATAGAAATCAGGTGAAATGCTCAAGACGCAAGGTGAAAAAGTATTATATCAACAACCGTGCCTTGTACTTTGTTTCTTGCGAGCTTTTGTACATCAAAACTCGGTTTTCAAATCTCCTCTCCTTAACCCTCTCCAGCAGGAATAAAGGTGCCAAATTTTAAAGTGCCAAGAGCATACCTTGAACCTTGAACCTTGTACCTATCCTTACATCTCCTTCATGGCCTGAGCGATCCACGTTTCCGCCTCGGCATTAATATCCGCGGCTTTGCGTCCCCGAGTCTCGATGGGAGGGCCGATTTTGACTTTTATGGTTCCCGGATATTTTAAAAAACTGTATCGCGGCCAGTAGACCCCTGCATTGTGCGCAATGGGGATAACCGGATAGCCTGATTGCTGCGCCAGCATCGCTCCGCCGGCGTTAAATTTCCTGACTTCCCCGGGAGCGGTACGGGTGCCTTCAGGGAATATCAGCACCCACAATCCTTGCTTCAGGTTTGCTGTTCCCTGCTCCAGCAACTTGCGCATGGCGGCGCGCTGATTTTTCCGGTCGATCGCAATGGGTCTGAGCGTCGCCATGGCCCAACCCCAAACCGGCAGCCAAAGCAAGGAACGTTTCAGTAAAACGGAATGCATCGGCAGAAAATATCTAAAAGCGATTGTTTCCCATGCTGACTGGTGTTTGCTGAGTACGATCGAGGTTCGATCTGCAACGATATGCTCCAGGCCTTCGATTTCATAGTGTATGCCGCAACACACTTCTGCCAGCCACAAGACGAACCGCACCCAGAGGCCCGAGATTTGGTAGCGTATTCTGAAAGGCAACACGATGGCCAACATAATCAGGGGACAGATAGCTAATAAAGACAGGACCATGCCTGTAAATAACAGGGCCGATCCCGTATATAACCTGATTTTATTGCCTTGATACGAGGTAGGTTGCGGCGTCATATAAATTTTCAAATACAGGAATTGTTAGATCAGGACATGTTGCCAGCGTCTTTTGTCCTTTGCCGGTTTTGACCAGTATCGGCTGTGCGCCAGCCGATTCAGCCGCCTGGATATCTCTAAGGGTGTCCCCCACAAACGGGACGTTTTTAAGATCGGCATGGTAATCGTCAGCAAACGCTTTAAGCAATCCCGGTTTTGGTTTGCGGCAATTACAGCCCGTTTCCGGCCCGTGCGGACAAAAATAGACGGCCGTTATCGTAGCGCCTTTTTCCTGAGCCAACCGATACATTTTGGCATGAATGCTATCCAGCATCGCCTGATCGAACAGGCCTCGCTCCAGTCCGGCCTGATTGGTGATGACAACGACCTTATAACCATGGGAATTAAGCAGGGCAATCGCTTCGAGACTGCCCTCAATCGCTTGCCATTCTTCCGGGGACTTTATGTACTCATCCGAGTCATGGTTGATGACCCCGTCTCTATCGAGTAAAACATAGCGATCCTGACTCATATCGGCGATTTAAGACTGTAATTTTGAAATGTCGGCACAGGTTAGAAATTGCTCCGACAGCATCGTCAGCAAGGCCAGGCGATTGGACCGAAGCTCGAGATCGTCGGCCATGACCATGACATGATCAAAAAAGGCATTGACCGCCGGTTCGGTTTGCGCCAGCCGTTTGAGCGTTGCCTGGTAATCGCGCCCGGCCAGCAACGGTTTGATATCGGCGGACGATTGCATGGCGGCATCCAGCAACTGCTTTTCTTCCGCCTCAACCAGGGGGCCTACCGTGGCGGCCGGCTTCGTATCCGATTTTTTCAGGATATTACGTATGCGTTTGTTAGCGGCGGCCAGGCTTTCCGCTTGCGGTAATTGCCTGAACGATCTGACGGCCTCAAGCCGCTGGATGAAGTCAAAGGGTTCGTCCGGATTGACCGACATCACGGCATCGAATTCATCGGCTGAGAACCCCCGATCCAGGCAATAGCTTTTCAGGCGATCGAAAACGAAATCGGTGACCGCTGCGCGTGTGGCCTCCCTATCGAACGAATGCGTGAACAGGCTCAATGAATAATCGATCAATTCTCTCATATTGAGGATTAATTTATGTTCGATGATGATTCTCAAAACGCCCAGTGCCGCCCGTCTCAATGCATAAGGATCTTTATCGCCGGTGGGAATGAGGCCCGCGCTGAAAATCCCGGTCAGGGTATCGATTTTTTCAGCGATCGCCAGAATTTGGCCGGTCTGGCTGCGAGGTGTCGGGCTGCCCGATTGTTTGGGAAAATAGTGTTCCTCGATCGCCTGGGCGACGACTGCCGGCTCATGATCCGCCAGCGCGTAGTATTTGCCCATGATGCCTTGAAGATTGCCGAACTCGCCGACCATTTCCGTCATCAAATCGGTTTTGGCCAGCAAGGCGGCTCGCTTGACCCAGTCGACATTGGCGTCTAGTTTATCCGCAATGGATTCAGACAGTTTGATGACGCGGCCCGTTTTATCGGCAACCGTGCCCAACTTTTCCTGGAAAACAATCGTTGACAGGCTTTCGACACGATCGGCCAGGGATTTTTTCCTGTCCTGTTTCCAGAAAAACTCGGCATCGGTCAGCCTCGGCGTAATGACACGCTCATTGCCGCGCTGTATCGACTCGGGCCGGCTGCTATCGATATTGCTGAAGGTGATAAAATGCGGCATCAACGCGCCGTTATCGTCCTTAACCGGAAAATATTTCTGATTGGTCTGCATCGTCGTGATCAGCACTTCGGCGGGTAATTCGAGAAAACGCGGATCGAAATTCCCGGTAATCGGTACCGGCCATTCATTCAAGGCGGTGACTTCTTCCAGTAAGTCGTCTTCGATATGCGCGATGCCGTTTACGTTTAATGCCGCTTGCTCAGCGGCTGCGCGAATGGCGGCTTTTCTTTGCTCAAAGTCGGCGATGACCTTGCCCTGTTCGAACAGGGTTCTCTGATACTCGTCAGGACTGATGAGTATCAGTTTTTGCGGTGCATGAAAACGATGGCCCTGCGTTTCCGACCCGGTCGCAAGACCCAGAATTTCCGTGGGGATAACATCATTGCCGTAAAGGAGGACGGCCCAATGCACGGGCCTGACGAATTCGGTGTTTCCGGTGCCCCAACGCATCCGTTTGGCAATCGGCAGAGCGGCCAGACTCTGACGAATGATCTCCGGAACCAGCTTTTCTGTGGCCTGGCCCTTGACCTCCTGGGTAAATCCGAGCCATTCGCCCTTGTCTGTCTTAATTCGTTGCAACTGTTCGAAAGTCGTACCGCAACTTGCGGCAAAACCCAAAGCGGCTTTACTGGGGCTTCCATCCGGCGCGTACGCGGCTTGTATGGCCGGCCCCCGTTTTTCGACGGTCTGGTCTGGTTGGGCCGTAGCCAGATTTTCTATCAACACGGCAAGCCGTCTGGGTGTGGCATAAAACGTGCTGCCGGTGAAGTGTAAGCCGGCGGCATTCATGCCATCCACGAACGAGTTGTGCAGGGCGGTGGCCAGATTCAGCAGGTTTTTGGGCGGCAACTCTTCCGAACCCAGCTCAAAAAGTAAATGTTTGTAATCGGTCATGATGATTCTCCCTGTCCTGCCAACAGCGGGAAGCCTAGCGACTCCCGGCGCTGGTAATAGGCTTCGGCAACGGCTTTAGCCAGATTTCTGACTCTTAAGATATAGCGCTGCCGCTCGGTTACCGAAATGGCATGACGCGCATCCAGCAGGTTGAAGGTATGCGAGGCTTTCAGCACCATTTCGTAAGCGGGCAGCGGCAGATTGAGTGCGATCAGCTTCTGGCATTCCTGCTCATAGGTGTCGAAGCACTTGAACAGGAAGTCGACATTGGCATGATCGAAATTGTACGCGGACATTTCCACTTCGTTCTGATGAAACACATCGCCATAAGTCACGACGCCATGCGGAGTTCGTGTCCAGACCAGATCGTACACGCTTTTGACGCCCTGCAAGTACATGGCGATGCGCTCCAGGCCATAGGTGATTTCGCCGGTGACGGGCCGGCATTCCAATCCGCCGATCTGCTGGAAATAGGTAAACTGGGTCACTTCCATGCCGTTAAGCCAGACTTCCCAGCCTAGGCCCCAGGCGCCCAAGGTTGGCGATTCCCAGTTGTCTTCAACGAAACGGATATCGTGTTCGAGCAAATCGAAACCCAGAGTCCGCAGCGAACCCAGGTAAAGTTCCTGAAAATCGTCCGGTGACGGTTTCAGGATCACCTGATACTGATAATAATGCTGCAGCCGGTTCGGATTTTCGCCGAAACGCCCGTCGGTCGGCCGACGCGAAGGTTGAACATACGCCGTATTCCACGGTTCGGGCCCGATCGCGCGCAAAAAAGTAGCCGGATGAAAAGTCCCCGCCCCCACTTCCTGATCCAGCGGCTGCAACAGCACGCAACCCTGATTCGACCAGTATTCCTGCAAAGCCAGGATGAGTCCCTGAAATGTCGATAAATCGTATTTTTGGTTAGCCACGGTACACACGTTATGCAATAAAAATCCGTGGATTATAACTGAAATTTAAGTTTGGAGCAGGGTTTGTGATGAGGGTTGGCCTTGGCTAAAACATGTTAGTTGGACGGCCTGCTGATTGACAACCCGGCAATTTTCAGACTTCCGGACGCTGTCTTACCTTTGCCCGCCCAAACCGCAGAATGACGCGGATCATTTACGCGTACCCGGCGCCATGCGGAAAAACGATCGGCGCTACGCCAAATCGTCCGGCCCGATTCTTTGCGCACGTGCCGATGCTTGCTGACCGGAATATGAATTGCTGATTGTTGAGTCCGGGATGTACGGCATGGGCTTCCGCCGGATGACAATAGCCTTTGGAGCAACTGCACAGGAGAAAGAGATTCTTGAAGCTTAAGATGTCCCCTGAATTTTAATTGAACATTGTTTAATTATTGATTATAGTAAATCCATACACGATAATTTTTATATTTGCTAAGATGACGTCAGGAGGATAGTTATGTTAAAAAAACTTTTAAGGCGGTTCCTGGGCGGGCTGCTGACGTTGTTGTTCCGTATAGAAATCAATGGAATTAACAATTATAATGCTGCAGGAAAGCGTGTGCTGATCGTCGCCAATCACACGTCTTTTCTTGATCCGCTGCTTTTGTGGGTATTTCTGCCGGATGATATCACGTTCGCGATCAACACCCATATCTCCCAGCGCTGGTGGTTAAAGCCATTCCTGGGCTTATCACAGGTTTATCCAATGGATCCCACCCATCCGATGTCGCTGAAAGATCTGGTGCATCACCTGCAGGATGACATCAAGACAGTCATTTTTCCGGAAGGCCGCATTACCGTCACCGGTTCACTGATGAAAGTTTATGACGGCACCGGCATGGTCGCCGACAGATCGGAAGCCGCCGTCCTGCCCATACGCATCGACGGCGCAAAATACACCCATTTTTCCAGGCTGGCCGGCGTCGTGCGGTTGCGCTGGTTTCCCAAAATCACTATCCACATTTTGCCCTCCACGCGCGTTTCGGCACCCAAACAATTGAAAGGCAAGGAGCGCCGTAAATATAGCGGTCATGTTTTGTCGGATATTATGTCCGATATGATGTTTGGCGCCAGCAATTACCGGCGGACTATTTTCGCCGATCTGCTGGAAGCCCGCCATATCCATGGCGGAAATCAATTAATCGCCGAAGACCTGGAACGTAAACCCTTATCGTATGATGCGTTAATCACACGCACAATCGCCATTGGCAACGCATTAATTTACACGACTTCTCCCGGCGAACATGTGGGCATCTTACTGCCCAATTCGACCAATACCCTGTGCGTGATTCTGGGTTTGCAGCTGCACGGGCGCATCCCGGCGATGCTCAATTTTTCAACCGGTTCGGCAGGTATGCTGTCCGCCTGCAATACGGCGCAAATCAAGACTATCCTGACCTCACGCCGGTTTCTAGAAAAGGGGAAATTGACCGATGAAGCCGATCAATTGGCTCAGCAGTGTAACCTGGTTTATCTGGAAGATCTGGCGGGGCAATTATCTAAAACGGACAAACTCAAGGCCTTTCTGCAGTGCAAAACCGCCTCTTTTTGGTACAAGGATAAACAATTCAATCCCGACAGTCCCGCAGTGGTCTTATTTACGTCGGGTTCCGAAGGTACGCCAAAAGGCGTGGTGCTGTCGCATTCGAACATCCTGGCCAACCTTAAGCAACTGGAAGCCCGCATCAGTTTTACTCCCCAGGATGTGGTGCTCAACTTCCTTCCGATGTTTCATTCCTTCGGTTTCACCGTCGGCTCCATGCTGCCGGTGCTATACGGAATGAAAGTGTTCTTTTACCCGACGCCGCTGCATTATGCCGTAATTCCTGAAATCGCTTATGAAATCAAAGCGACTATCATGTTCGGCACCAATACCTTTTTTGCCAATTACGGCAAAAAAGCCAATCCCTACGATTTCTTTAGCATGCGTTATGTGGTGGCTGGCGCCGAAAAGCTGCAAAGCAGCACTCGCGATCTCTGGGCCAAAAAATTCGGCATTCGCATTCTTGAAGGCTACGGCGCTACTGAAACGACGCCGATTACCTCGGTCAATACGCCGATGTACTATAAAGAAGGCACGGTGGGGCGGTTTATGCCAAAAATGAGCTATCACTTGGAGCCCGTGCCGGGGATCGCCGATGCAGGCCAATTGCACGTAAGCGGACCCAACATCATGCTGGGTTATCTATTGGCAAACAATCCGGGCAAACTGGTGCCGCCCGAATCGAAATACGGCAAAGGCTGGTATGATACCGGCGACATTGTCGATGTCGATAATGAAGGATTCATCACCATACGCGGTCGCAGCAAACGTTTCGCCAAAGTCAGCGGCGAAATGGTTTCGTTGACCGCGGTAGAGCAATTGGCGACCACTGCCTGGCCGGATGCGCACCACGCCGCCGTCAGCTTGCCGGATCCAAAGAAGGGTGAGCAGGTTATTCTGCTCACCACGAAAAAACAGGTCAGCGCCCATGATCTGGCGCAGGCATCCGATGGCGTCGCCGCCATCATGCTGCCTAAAAAGGTCATTACCGTTGACGTCATACCGGTCCTGGCAACCGGTAAAACCGATTATCCCGCCGCAACCGAGCTTGCAGCCGGTTATGTGGCAAAGAAAACGGCCGATGTTTAATCGGCGGCATGAACATGCGGCCGGAGCTGTTCACTCCCCTGGTCATTGCATTCCCATCATTTTTAAAAATAGCAAGAATCCGGAACTGGACACAATGACTTTCAATATCGGGACAAGATGCTATGGCAACGATATATGACATCAAGCCGGCCTTCCAGAAACTGTTGAGGCCGGTCACCGGATGGCTCGCCGGCCGAGGCGTCACGGCCAATCAGGTCACCCTTGCGGCGCTGGCACTATCGCTGCTGACAGGACTGGCGTTAACGCTGGACCAAAGCCACCTTAAATTATTTTTGCTTCTGCCGCCATTGCTGTTTATTCGCATGGCGCTGAACGCCATCGATGGCATGCTTGCGCGCGAACACCATATGCAAAGCCCGCTCGGCGCAATGCTGAATGAGCTGTCTGATGTCATCTCCGACGTTGCGCTTTACTTGCCTTTTGCGCTGCTGCCGTCGGTGTCGCCCTGGCTGATAGTCCTCGTCGTTATCGGCGCATTGCTGACTGAAATGACCGGCGTCATCGCCGTACAAATCGGCTCGACAAGACGCTACGACGGCCCCATGGGAAAAAGCGATCGCGCCTTCGCGTTCGGCGCCATTTCGCTGACAATAGGCGCCGGCGCCGCACCGGGAGCCTGGCTTAACTGGATATTCGCGGCCATCCTGGCGTTGACTTTGATTACCGTGATCAACCGTGCCCGGCATGCTCTAGCGGAAGCAAGCAGATGAACTGGAACACCTTACCCGGAAGCGTTCAAATCGCCTTCATGGCTATCGGCGCCCTGCTCTCGCTGGCAAGCGTGATTTCCATGGTACTGGTCAGGGCAAAACCGAAGCACGACTATAGCGAGTTGCGGCTGCGCATCAAAACCTGGTGGCTGATTGCCGGCGTGTTTGCCGTAGCTGTTCTTTTTAACCGCACGGTATCGGTCATCGTTTTTGGATTCATCAGTTTTCTGGCCTTTAAGGAATATCTATCGCTGATACCGACGAGGCGCGCGGACCATCGCGTACTGCTCTGGGCCTATTTATCCATCCCTTTCCAATATTACTGGGTCTGGGCGGGCTGGTACGGCATGTTCATCATTTTTATCCCGGTCTACATGTTTCTTTTTTTGCCGATGCGGATGATCTTAATCGGTGAAACCCAGGGCTTCCTGCGCGCGATCGGCACCCTGCACTGGGGACTGATGATCACCGTATTCAGTCTTAGCCACATGGCGTTTATGCTGGTGTTGCCCGCTGCCCGGAATCCGGCCGGCGGTTCCATGGGTTTGCTCATATATCTGGTGTTTTTAACCGAAATCAACGATGTAGCCCAGTACCTCTGGGGCAAAAGTTTCGGACGCCGCAAAGTGTCGCCCAAGGTCAGCCCCAACAAAACGGTAGCCGGATTTTTAGGTGGCGTGGCGACAACCATCGTTCTGGCTGCTGTATTGGCGCCCTATTTAACGCCGCTGTCGATGCAAGCCTCATTGGCGGCCGGGGCACTGATCGGTGTGGCCGGTTTTGTCGGCGATGTCACTGTTTCCGCGCTGAAACGCGATATCGGCGTCAAGGACAGCGGCAGCATTCTGCCCGGACATGGCGGCATTCTCGATCGTCTCGACAGTCTGACCTATACCGCTCCGCTGTTCTTCCATTTTGTGCATTATGTTTACTACTAGGAAGCCGGCATGCTGCGTATCCTGTTCTACACGCTCATCGTCAAGCCCCTGGTATTGATTGTACTTGGCATCAATGTCAGAGACCGTCATCACCTGCCCTGCTCCGGACCGGCGATTATCGTGGCCAACCATAACAGCCACCTGGATACCCTCGCCCTCATGTCGATGATTCCGGTGAGACTTATCAATCAGGTACACCCTGTTGCCGCTGCGGACTACTTTCTGAAAAACCGTGTCCTCAGATGGTTCGCGTTGAATATTGTCGGCATCATTCCGATTGAACGCAAACCCTCAGAAAAAAACCGGCATGTGCTGGCGCCGGTCATCGAGGCCCTGGACAAAGGACTAATTCTGATTCTGTTCCCCGAAGGAACCCGAGGCCAGCCCGAAAGCATGGGCAAACTCAAGAACGGACTCGCCCGTTTAATCAGCGAACGCCCTGATGTTCCGGTCATTCCCATTTTCTTCTATGGCTTGGGAAAGAGCTTGCCGAAAGGCGAGTTTATCCTGGTACCTTTTTTTATTGACGCCTTTGTTGGAGCCCCGCTTCTGTGGGAAGGGAGCCGTCAGCTTTTTATGGAAAAACTGGCGCTGCGGATGAATGAATTACGGTGCAAGGCAGTAAAAGCCACCGAGGCAATGGAAGATTAAATCTTCTGATACGAAAAACACCAAAACGAGAGAGGAACTTGCAAAACTAAATAAAGCGAGCGGAATTAGAGCTATAGAGGTCA
>CAZMRW010000091.1:0-16675 GCA_964568805.1 uncultured Methylococcaceae bacterium
AATCAGCGTTCAAATTGAATCAGAATCGGTGTTCAGGTTGGGCCAGAATATGCAACGAACCCTGGTTAGTCCAATTACAAAACTCTGTAACCGGTCCGGTCGCATTCTCCCTGTCCCTTATCGGCATAGTAGTAGCCGGCGGTGTCCTGATTTTTGGCGGCGACATTAATGGTTTTTTCAGAACATTGATATTTATTGTGCTGGTGATGGCTTTACTCGTCGGCGCACAAAACATCATGTCAACCTTGTTCGGTAAAGGTGCGGTAATTACACCGCCTGTTAGTGTTGATTTTGAAGTAAAACCACTCTTGACCTATAGCAAAGGAGTTGAAAACTAATGGCACTCCGTGCTGTTCCCATTCGAAGGGCAGGGAATAGAATCAACTTGTTTATGGGTGCGGATCGTGAGTTAGTGATGTTTACGGGTCTCATTGCCGCCGCATTGGTATTTAGCGCCCAAGAACTTAGGGCGTCCATCTACGGCGTGTTATTGTGGCTTTGTTCGCTCTACCTGCTCAGGCTTGCTGCAAAAGCAGATCCCCAAATACGTTTTACCTATTGGCGGAGTTTACGATATAAGCAATATTATCCGGCACAAAGTACGCCATTCAGGGATAACCCCAATAGCCAGGGTAGGCAGTACCGATGATTGAGTCGCTTACTTTTATTATTGCAGGCCTTGGCATCAGTCTGATTGTGATTTTACTGAGTCTGATTACCAAGGCGGATAAAGAGCGTAAGCTAAGCAAGCATCGTTCAAAGGATGCCAGTGTTGCTGATTTGCTCAATTATGCGGCCTTGGTGGATGACGGCATCATTGTCGGGAAAGATGGCTCATTTTTGTCCGCTTGGTTATATACAGGTGACGACAAGGATAGCAGCACGGAGCAAGACCGTGAGTCGATATCTGCGCGTATTAACCAAGCGCTATCCGGTCTTGGCAATGGCTGGATGATCCATGTTGACGCGGTACGCAGACAAGCGCCAGCCTACCCCGAGCGTGGCTTATCCTATTTCCAGGACGCTGTTACCGCAGCCATCGATGAAGAAAGACGAAGGCTATTCGAATCGCTAGGGACGATGTTTGAAGGTTATTTCGTGGTGACCGTAACCTATTTGCCCCCGATGCTCAATGAACGTAAATTTATTGAGCTGATGTTTGATGATGAATCGGAGTCGCCCAGCAACAAAACCCATACAAAAGATCTGATTGACCATTTCAGGCGCGAATGCCAGAGCATCGAAAATCGCATCTCATCGGCTATTCAATTAACGCGTCTTAAGGGGAACAAAATTGCCACGGAAGATGGCTCTACCGTGACGCATGATGACCTCTTCCGTTGGTTACAATACTGCATTACCGGCATCAACCAGCCGATCCAGTTACCGACCAACCCGATGTATTTAGATTGCCTGATTGGTGGCCAAGAACTCTGGACCGGTGTGATACCTAAAATAGGCCGACACTATATTCAAGTCGTCGCTCTCGGCGGTTTTCCGCTTGAATCCACGCCAGGTATGTTAACTGCCTTGGGGGAACTGCCCATTGAATATCGTTGGTCGTCACGATTCATTTTTATGGAGCCACACGAAGCGTTACATCACCTGGAAAAGTTTAGAAAAAAATGGAAACAAAAGGTGAGGGGGTTTTTTGATCAAGTGTTTAACACCCATGCTGGGCCGGTAGACCAAGATGCATTGGCAATGGTTCAGGACGCGGAAGCCGCCCTTGCCGAGGTCAATAGCGGACTGATCGCACAAGGTTACTATACGAGCGTAGTCATCCTCATGAACGAGGATCGTAAATTAGTTCAGGACTGCGCCAGGCGAGTCGAGAAAGCCATTAACGCAACGGGTTTTACGGCCCGCATTGAAACCATCAATACGATGGATGCCTTTTTGGGCAGTCTGCCTGGCCATGGCGTCGAAAACGTGCGCCGCCCCTTGATTAATACCATGAATCTGGCTGATCTCATGCCAACCAGCACCATCTGGACAGGCCATGACACTACGCCCTGCCCTAAGTACCCGCCTTCATCGCCGGCATTAATGCACTGCGTTACGCAAGGATCAACCACCTTTCGGCTCAATTTACACGTCGACGATCTGGGCCATACCATTATGTTTGGCCGGCCTGGAGCGGGTAAATCAACCGCTTTAGCCCTTATAGCCGCTCAACTTAGGCGCTATCAAGGCATGACCATCTACGCATTCGACAAAGGACTGTCACTCTACCCGCTAACCGCAGCCATTAGAGCCAGTACCAACGGGGTCAGCGGCCAGCACTTCACTGTTGGCGGGGATGATGACAAGCTTGCATTTTGCCCTTTGCAATATATAGAGACCCGCGCGGATCGCGCATGGGCAATGGAATGGATTAATACCATACTCGCATTAAACGGCCTTATCACGACGGCATCGCAGCGTAACGCGATTGCCGGCGCCGTAGTCAATATGGCCAAGGAAAAATCGTATACGCTATCTGAGTTTTCAGTGACCGTGCAAGATGAACAAATTCGTGAAACCATTAAAAATTACACGGTTGATGGGGCCATGGGGCATCTTCTGGATGCGAAAACGGATGGTTTAAGTTTGTCCGATTTTACCGTCTTTGAGATTGATGAATTAATGAATCTCGGCGACCGCTATGCGCTGCCTGTATTGCTGTATTTGTTCCGGCGTATCGAGCGGTCATTAACAGGCCAACCCGCCGCAATCATCCTGGACGAAGCCTGGTTAATGCTGGGACACGAAGTCTTCCGTGAAAAAATACGCGAATGGCTCAAAGTAATGCGTAAAGCGAACTGCTTGGTATTCATGGCGACTCAAAGCCTGACGGATGCGGCGAACTCAGGCATCCTTGATGTCATTATTGAAGCGACCGCAACCAAAATATTTTTACCCAACGTCTATGCCAGGGATGAGGACACCGCAAACCTGTATAAACGCATGGGTCTGAATAGTCGACAAATTGATCTCCTGGCGAAAGCGATTCCTAAGCGCCATTATTACTGCGTTTCCGAATATGGAAGACGGCTTTTTGATTTGGCGATTGGTCCGCTGGCAATGGCCTTTGTTGGAGCAACCGATAAAGACTCCTTAGCGCTGATCAGGAAACTGGAATCCGTACACGGTCATGGATGGATCGCAGAGTGGCTAGCCTTGAAAGGCTTAGAGCTTGAATACTATCAAGGTTAAAACATGAACTTTAATGCCCTATTTAAAAAACAACACGCTGCAATCACTGATCCACGCAGAGCTCATGAAAAACTGATAGGCGGGCGGCGTAAAGATGAAGTTGAAAACCCCTATTTGTCGGCAAGGCGCACCTGGAACGATCACATGCAAACAGTGATGTCGTCACGGCAAGCCTGGCAAATCATGGGGATCTTATCATTGCTCGTTGCCCTCGTCGGCGTGGGCGGAATGATACACATCGGGCAGCAATCAAGATTCATACCGTATGTTGTTCAAGTCGATAAATTAGGAGAAACCGCTGCCGTTTCTGTCGCGGACAAAGCGGTGCCTGCAGACCAGCGCGTGATCGCTTCGGCCATCGCAGCATTCGTAACGAACGCCCGGATGGTGACGCCAGACGTGACCTTGCAACGCAAGGCGGTCTTCGATGTCTACGCCCTGTTGCCGGAAAACGTACCGGCAACACAAAAGATGACCGAATTTTACAATGGCACAGAAGAGTCCAGTCCTTTTAAACGGGCCACCAAAGAAATGGTCAGCACTGAAATCAGCACGGTCATGCCGCATACAGCAGATACCTGGCAGGTTGATTGGCTGGAAACAACCCGAGATCGGCAAGGCGCAATAAAGAGCAGGCCTGTGCAAATGCGCGCAATGGTCACACTTTTCATCGTTGCGCCCACGCCCGCAACCACAGAAGATCAATTGCGGAAAAACCCAATGGGCATATTCGTTCGGGATTTTACCTGGTCAAAACAGCAACAAGCCAATTAATTAAAGGACGCCACTATGAATAAACCTATTGCTGTCACCTTAGTCACATGCCTACTCAGCATAGGGCAGGCTTCGGCTGAAAAGGACATGGCTGAACTGTATTTTTCCGATAAGAATCCGGTCTTGACCCGGCAGGAAAAGCAGGCATTGGCTATTGCCAATAAATGGCAAGGTCACAATTCAATGGGCATGGCCCCGACACCCGGAAAAAACGGCGCTGTTTCCTACCTCTTTGGCGTTCAACAACCGAGTATTGTCTGTGCCGTGTTGCAAGTATGCGATGTTGCCTTACAGGCGGGCGAGCAAGTGAACTCGATTAACCTCGGGGATACGGCCAGGTGGACACTGGAACCAGCGGTTACCGGCAGCGGCGATTCTGAAGTGCAACACATTATCATCAAGCCAATGGATGTCGGCCTGGAAACCTCTTTAGTGGTGACCACGAACCGGCGTACTTATCACATCAGGTTGCGGTCACACAGAAAGGACTACATGCCGCAAGTGACGTTTACCTATTCTGATGAAGAACAAAATAAATGGGATTTATACCGCAATCAAGCAAATAAGGAACGCCAGGACAAAACGATTCCGCAGACCGGGGAATACTTAGGCGACCTCGACTTTGCCTATGAAATCAATCCAAACGGCTCCATTCCTTGGACACCCATCCGGGTTTTTAATGACAAGCAAAAAACCATTATCCAAATGCCGAACACGATGATGCAATCCGAAGCGCCAACCTTGCTGGTGGTACGCAGGGAAGGAGGGCTTTTTGAAGATGACGAAACCGTTCAAGTCAATTATCGCGTACAAGGCAATCGTTACATTGTCGATTCCGTTTTTGATACGGCCATTCTGATCGCCGGTGTAGGAAATAATCAAGACACCGTAACGATAAAACGGGTGAAACAATGAACAGGTTAGCCGTGACCCTTTTCATTCTGGCCTTATTCGGCTGTGCAAACATGGGCAACGACACTATGCCCCTGCTGATACCTGTTGGAATGGGTAATAGCATGGCATCTGATTCCATTAAACAATTACAAACCCTGTATCCGCCGGCACAAACCGAATTCAACATCGGTCAACCGGTGCCTAAAACGGATGTATTCGGTACGTCACTGGTTTTTATGATGCGCGAGAAAGGTTATGCCGTGCAAGAATACAATCCTACTCAATCGACGGGAACATTAACCGGAATAGGCTTTCAATATTCCGTCGATAGGCCTGTATCCAGCGCGTATACAGGACTGTATCGGGTGAAATTAGTCGTGGGCAAGGCCATATTGACGAGAGCCTATACGGCCAAAAACAATATGACTATACCCGCCGGTGCCTGGGCAAAAATGGAGTAATGGCGATGCCAAAGCAAGATGCCTTAAACGAAAGTTATATGTCGCCGGAGGTATCGCCAGACGATGCTTCCGGCCAGAGCGGCGTCAGGCGAGTCAACCACCTGCCCTTGTTTATCGTCGGCGGCGCAACGTTACTCTTCCTGGTCATCATGGCGCTGGTGGCAGCAGACAGAGCGGCAAAACAAAACGAGGCGGTGAATGACACGGAAAAAGAGAAGATTGCCCCTACCAATCTGGCCGCTAATGAAATTGCCGGGAAATACTTCAGCGGCATCATACCGATGGAATCGACACCTTTAGAAATCCCCCAGCAATCTACGGTTCCAGAAGCACCCGCCGTGGCACAGCCGTTTAACCCGGATATTCCGCCCGTACCTCCAAACGCATCCGGCACATTGAACAAAACGCCGACACCGGAAGAGGAGTTGGCGGCTCGTATCAGGCAAGTTAAATTGCAGCAATTCGAAGATGCGGTCAAATCGAAAACGACTGTCGGCGTAGCGGCTCCCCGCAGCTCGGGTTCACCACCCGAAGCACCAAATAATCTGACAGAACAGCAAGCGATGCTTTCAAAACAGATTGCCGCCAATCAGCCGACAGAAACCGATCCGATCATCGCTTACAAAAAACGTCTCGCACAATTAAAAGAGGCCGGTATCGTCGGTGGAGCCGATGACGCGGCGCAACTGATGAACACGGCGGCAACAGCGGCAGATAAGAACGACATCAACCGCTATGCAAACAATGACCAAAGTGATCGATGGCGGTTGGATTCTAGGCCAGAACCGCCGCATTCACCGTATGAATTAAGGGCCGGTTTTGTCATACCCGGCACGTTAATATCCGGGATCAATTCACAATTGCCAGGCCAGATTATGGCGCAAATCTCTCAAGATGTGTTCGATACCGCCACTGGAAAGCACAAGCTATTTCCACAAGGATCGCGATTGGTGGGAACCTATTCCAGCGAAGTTGCTTACGGACAGGCACGGGTACTGGTTGCCTGGCAACGACTGGTTTTTCCCGATGGCAAAGCCATGGACATCGGTGCCATGCCCGGTGCAGACGGTGCCGGGTATGCCGGATTCAAAGACCAAGTGGACAACCATTATTTACGTATCTTTGGTTCGGCGTTGTTAATGTCCGCCATATCTGCAGGCGCCACACTGAGCCAACAAAACCAAGGCGATGGCATCAACAACGGCGGCGTGTTTGCGCCCAACGCACAAAGCACCTTGAGCAGCGCTCTGGGTCAACAACTCGGACAAGCGACTGTACAAATGATTTCAAAAAACCTGAACATTGCGCCCACCCTCGAAATTAGGCCAGGTTACCGGTTCAACATCATTGTGACAAAAGATTTAACACTCAGTAAACCTTACGAAGCATTCGATTATTAAAGGGGAAGGCGATGAAAACAATTAAATTATCAAACACTAAAGCCGTTATTGCTCTAGTCGTCAGCGTAACGGCCCCCGTATCATCCTTTGCCGGAATCCCCGTGATTGATGGTAGCAACCTATCGCAAAATGCGTTGTCGGCAACAGAAGAAGTTGCACAGACCATTAAACAGGTGCAGGAGTATGCGACACAGTTGACGCAGTATTCCACGCAATTGCAACAATACGCGAATATGATCCAGAATACCGCGCAGCCTTCCTCATTCACTTGGGCTAATGCGACACAAATCATATCAGGATTAACCAACACTCTGAATACCTTGTCCGGTTACCAAAGCCAATTCGGATCGCTATCCAATTATGTAAACCAATTCAGAAACCTAAGCCAATATGCAAATTCGGCTTGTTTCAACAATATTTCGTGTACGCCGGGTGCATTAGCCAGCCTGAACAATACCCTCAAATTGGGATCGCAGGCCCAGCAAAATGCGAATGCCGCCAACATACAAGCCATTGACAGCCAACAAACCGCTTTGCAAACCGATGCAGCGACGCTCGAAAGATTGCAGGCGAACGCGCAGACCGCAACTGGACAAATGCAAGCCATTGGTTTTGCTAATCAGCTGGCCAGCAATCAAGCGAACCAGCTCTTGCAACTCAGGGCGTTACTGATCGCCCAACAAACCGCAGAAGCCACGCGTAACCAAGTCATAGCCGATCGTGAGGCACAACAACTAGCCGCTGATCAAAGTTGGCGAAAGGATACGCTAACACCCGTCACACATAGTAGTTGGACAATTCACTAAAGGATAGGCAAATGAATTACAAATACATAAACATTGCGATTTTTGCGCTCTTGACTGCTTGCAATCAGGAGCCCCAGGAAACTGCGAAACCAACGGATAGTCTGGTTAATGCAGTCAAGCCACCGGCACCGCCAAAGGTCGTACCAGAAGCCAATGATGCGAATTGCAAGTTTGCCTATATAAAATCTATCTCGGATAAGTACATTCAGCAAACATTGGCCGATAACTGCATGCGGCGCAACACAGCTCTACCGCCCGTCAAGCATAAAAACTGGTCTATTAGATAATTGAGCAGGCGTAACCATGAAAAAAATCTCGATAATCCTTGTATTTTTCCTGATTATACAAACGCCCGAAGCATGTGCCGCAATCAATGGACAAAACATCCTTGATGATGTGCAAAACCAATTTAAAGCTGCCGCCTCTGTCTGGGCTACCACTCTAACAGCCAGAGCTTCCTGGTTGTTCTGGGTGCTCGCACTAATTTCTATGGTGTGGACACACGGAATGTTAATGTTCCGTAAAGCCGACATTGCAGAATTTTATGGTGAATTAATTCGCTTTGTTGTGTTCACCGGATTTTTTTGGTGGCTGCTTACCAACGGTTCGACAATGGCAATTGACGTAATAGACTCAATGCAGACACTCGGAGGTACGGCATCGGGAATCAGCGGAACCACGCCGTCTGGCATTGTCGATGTTGGATTTAAAATATTTAATACGGTAGTCCAACAATCGTCAATCGCCAGCCCGGTTATGAGCACCTCCGGAATAATTATGGCGATCATTATTATTACCATACTTGCATTGATCGCAGCAAACATGCTCATTCTGCTTGTGTCTGGATGGATACTGGCCTATGCAGGGGTTTTTTACCTGGGTTTTGGCGGTTGCCGATGGACTTCGGATATCGCAATTACCTATTTCAAGACCGTCCTCAATATCGGCGTTCAATTGATGACGATGGTTTTGTTGGTAAGCATTGGACAACAGTTTATCAATAACTATTTCTCTCAAATGGACACCAACATGAACCTGAACGACATGGCCTCCATGCTGGTTGCCGCCGTTGTCTTACTGGTGCTCGTCAATAAAATTCCGCCCATGATCGGTCATATTGCCCAAGGTGGTGGTACAGGCGCGCTTGGCAACGGTTTCGGCACAGGAACGGCTATTGCCGCTGCCGGGGTAGCGGGAGCGGCCGCTGCCATGGCCAGCAGTGCTGTCGCCGCCGGCGCAGCCAATATAGCGGGCGGCGCACAGGCTGTCATGGCGGCTGCGAACAAGGCCGCACAAAATTCTTCAAACGTTTCAGATCTTGTTTCGAGAACTGGTGGTGTGAGCAGCGCATTAGACAGCAACCCATCCAGCTCACAATCCTCCGCATCATCAACAAGCCCTCTGGCAGCGGCCATGGGCGATGGTGGCGCACACTTGGCATCGGGAATCAAACAGGTCATCAGTGAAAATGCCCAAGCACGGATCGGTCAAACCTTTGGCGGAAAAGTCGCCTCGGCTATCCATCAATCCCCACAAGCACAAGTGCAAAATGGCAAAGCCGCAAACCCAATATTTGATAGCAATAGCTTGTCGGGTGAGACTGCCGGTTCAGGGGATTCAATGGCTGACGAAATCGCTGCATTTCGTGATGGCACAGCGCGTTCATAATCAGGACGAATTTACGCTGCATCGGATTAACGCCTAAAGCGGCATTGCACACTATAAATCGATCGTTAATCGAAATCTGGAAAAAAGAGCGTTGCTATGCCAATACCTGATTTGCCACCGTCACGCCATCAACAGGAACGAATTGTTTGTTCGATCACAGCTGCTGAAAAATATCATATCCCAGCGAATATCCTGCTTGCGATAGCCGAAAAAGAAGGTGGGAAGCCGGGATTGTGGATGAAAAATACCAACGGAACCCACGACGTTGGCACTATGCAGTTTAATACGGCTTACCTCAAAACACTCGAAAAGTACGGAATTATGCCGGGTGATGTCGCAAGTGCCGGTTGTTATTCCTATGATTTGGCCGCCTGGCGAATTCGCGGGCATTTAACCAAAGACCGTGGCGATTTATGGACGCGAGCGGCCAATTATCACTCCAGGACGCCTTCCTACAATCTGCTATACAGGGCTGATCTAATGGTAAAAGCAAACCGATGGGCAAACTGGTTAGATAAATTCATGATGCCCCATGTTTCGGCGATCAATGTGGACACTTTATTGCCTGAAGCTAATCCGGTCAGTCAACCGGACAACATAGCTCACAGACAGCCTATTCAAACAACCTATGTGCCGCGCAGAATCGTTGTCAGTCACAACGAGTAGCAAGCACGTCATGCACTATTCACGACGCGTTGAAATATCAGATGGCACGCTTGAAGCCGTCAAATGGCTGGCACTGCTAATCATGGCGGCGGATCATACCAATAAATATCTGCTGCACGAGGCATCGCACACACTATTTAATTTCGGACGCATCGCCATGCCGCTATTCGTTTTTGTGCTGGCTTATAACCTGGCTCGGCCAGGCTCGTATGAACGCGGCACTCATGTCCGGATAATGAAACGCCTGGCAGTATTCGGCATTCTGGCAATGCCGCCCTTCATTGCCTTGGGCGGCTTGTTGGCAGGGTGGTGGCCGTTAAATATTCTGTTTGCATTACTGTCAATGACGGCCATCATATATTGCCTTGAGCAACAGTCGTTCAGAAGCTATACCATCGCATGTGCGGCATTTATAGTTGGCGGTTCATCAGTGGAATTCTGGTGGCCAGCCTTGGTCTTTGGGATTGCCATATGGTGGTATTGCAAAACGGCAAGAATCGCGGCACTCATAATAGCGGTGCTGGCACTGGCATCGCTCCGTGTTATTAACGGTAATTATTGGGCAGTCGCCGCCTTACCCATTTTGTTGGCAAGCTGCGCTATCAACATTCCAACGCCCCGCTACAAGTGGGTATTTTATTATTTTTACCCGATCCATTTATCCATACTATGGCTCTCAACGAGACTTGCCTATGACATTGTTCAATAACAAATTACAGCAGCGGGAAGGGGATTATGAAGAAACAAAAACCACCCGATAGTGGTGATTGAACAGCATACTGGTCTTGCGTTTGATCTTCATGGACGAGATCCAGGCAAAAACACCGCAGGAACCGGCTAATTTTCTTGAGTGCGAACAGGTTGTGAAAATAGCATCACATGAACAGGAATTCTTTAAAAATTCCGCTGCTGTCGGCAAGTAATAAGTTTCATACTGAAGCCGACATTGAAAATTTGAATGTGATTTCTGGTCTCGGCCACGATGGATAGCTATTCATAGCGGCCAACAACAGTCCCTCACGATTGCCAAAAGCAGCCATTCGGATTACATTTTATCCAACAATTGATCAAACGGGGTTGAAAATTTGGCTGTATAACTTCATCTAATGCCACCTCCGGGAACTAATTTATTGTGCAAGTTTGCACGCTACTCAGCTTAGCAAAATTAGTCTTGACATCTGGAATTTAAAAGAGCATAAAAAGCGCGAGTTAGATAATAATTTGTAAGGTTTGTTTTGTTCTTTTAAATGCTTGACACTTCGATAAGTTCAGAAATGTAAGTCGACATTTTGTTCGGTGTGTGTAAAGGTAGTACTGTTTGGCGCAAGAGTGTAATTAAACTTTTCTACGTTACTTAAGCAAATTAGAAAGACAGTACCCAATTGATTAATTACTTCAATCGTAAGGAGTCTGAACATGGAACTAACCAACAGTAAGCGGTTGCTGTACACTGCAAGCTACGTAGTAACACAGTTTACGCCCGACGAACAAAGTGAAGTGGAATCCAAGCCGGGTGGAGGCTACCCCAAGGCCAACCATATGCTATTGCTGGATCTGAACTCCGAGGATCTCGACCGACTTCAAATGGTGATGAACGCAGGGAGGACGTTTAAAAGCAAGGGCGAACTAGATGCTCTGTTCAACATCGCTCAAAGGCTCACCGTCACCGAACGCCCAATGTCCACGATGGAGCTGGCTGCGGAAATGGCACCGATCTCGTACGATGCCATTAACCACTTCCTCGAGCTCTCTGCCACTGTCAAGGAAAACGCGGTTCCTTTCTCATTTTGGCTCGATTTGAGCAAGCAACGCCAAAAAATCTCGCCAATTGGTCGCCTGCACCTTGAAAGGATCGAGATGTATCCTGCGGGAGTGCAAAAGGGAGAGCTCGTCTTCACTGTTCCTATGGCGCCAGGCGAGACGGTCACGATCTCGCATAAGGAGTGGTCTACCTCGACGCGCGAGTTCGAGGAGATCGTCCAGGACTACTTCGAGAGCTACAGCGAGCGAGGTGTAGCCGAGAAGACCGACACCGCAATGTCCACCGAAAACGAAGCCAAGCACTCGAGCGCTATCAACTTCGGCGCGTCCCTGTCCGGCACTTACGTCGGCGTCACGCTGACGACGACTCTGGGCATCGCAAACACCAATGAGGAGCGGCAGTCCGTCAAACAATCGATGCAGAAGAATCGGGAGGTGACTGAGAAGGCTTCGGCACGTACTCGCAAGGAACACAAGGTTTCCATGAAGCTGGAAACAAAGATGGGCGTCGAGGATCACTCGTCCAAGACGATCACCAATGACGCAGCCGTGCCGATCCGCATCGACTACTACCGCATGATGCGCAAGTGGCGAACGGACTTATTCCGTTATGGACTACGCCAGACCTACGACATCGCGATTCCTCTACCGGGCGTGCGACTCTGGGCATTGCATCAAAAAGTTGCCGAGTTGGATAAGAAGTTGCGCGAACCTTTTGTCTTCGGGTTGAATGCCGAAACCCTGACCGAAGCGAATTGGGTTGTGTGGGCAACCAAGTTCGGGGCATCCTCCGCCGTTGTTCCACCACCACCTGCGCCCCAACAAAAGAAAGTCCTGGTTCCAGATCCCATTGGTTTTTTTACCGCTGATCAGGCGCAAATCGATCGCTTTGGCAAAATCGATTTCGAAATACCCGCTGGTTATTGGCTTTCAAGCGCGAAAGCAACAGCGATATATTCGGCGGCGTCGGGGACTCCCCATTTCACATGGCATAACGGAGGCAACCACTCTATTGGAGCGGACTCCACTGTTATAGGAAACCTTTCTGCATTCATAAATCCTTCGGCAGTGGTTGATCCTTCTGTATTGGTGCATCCTTCTGGCAATTTGGCGGCAACGTATAGCTATAATTGGATCCACACGGCGGGCCTGACTCTTGAGTTAACGTTCGATCGTACGCCTGCTACCGAGCAAGCGTGGAAACGTGAGGCGTGGTCTGCCATCAAGGCCTCCGCTGAAGCGAAGCATCACGAAGAACTAGCGCGTGTTCAAGAAGAGCGTGATCGGTTATGGCGTCTGCTGAACGGCAAAGACACGCTATCGCTACGTCGTCTTGAACGCGAAGAGCTGGTGAGGCTGGTAATGAAGTGGTTGCTGGGGCCAGGTTATCCGCTGATATCGACCGTCAATGTGGCGACGACTGTCGGACAGATACTTACCAACGAGGACACCTTTCAGATCTCTAATAAGTCTCCGGACGGCTCCCCCACCTTTTCTTTCGTCAGAGAAAAAGGGTGGTACCAAGCCCTTCTGTTCGGCGAATACGTCAAGTTCATTCATCAGGCGGTTGAATGGGAAAACCTGCTATATTTTCTATACCCTTATTTTTGGGGCTCTGAGACGATCGGGAAGGACAAACTATTGTTCGAACACATCGACCCTGAGCATGAACGGTTCCTGCGCGCTGGCTATGCGCGCATCGTCCTGACCATACGCCCCGGCTTTGAGGAATCCTTCACTCATCTGATGGAAAAGGGGACGCTCCAAGGAATTTCTACGCAACCTTACATAACGATCGCTCAGGAAATCGCGAATTTTGCCCGCACCAATTACGCCGGCATTCCACCCGCAAACCCCGAACTGCATGCGCGACCGTTACTGTATCCAGAGCAACGTGCCACCTGGGACATCATGCAGGACGTTATGAAGAAGGTCGATGACTACAAGACCATGAATGGGCATTATCCGGTGAAGCTCGATGATTTGCCTTCTGGATTGCCAGTTGATGCGTGGGGAAATCCGTTTATATACCGGCTACCAGGCCTAGGAGCAGACTACGACTTGGTCTCGCTCGGTGCTAATAATGAGGAAGGTGGCGAAGGTTTGGATGCCGACATCTCCTCGGCAGCTGGGGCATCTCTGGTAGCTACTTGGTTTGACTACACCCCAACCAGTGGCCTCGATATCGAGATCGACACGAAGGCCGAGGACATTGCGTGAGCGGAACGCGACGACGGACTATGTGCATGACCCCCAGACTAGTGTTGTGGCAGCCCGCCGAATACCGTCGGAAAAATTCGTCGATACGGTTTCTCTCGCGGTTCAAAACAAATAGGGCGAGCTCAACGTGATAAACCTGACACCGAGCCGGCACGCAACTTGAGCAGACGAAGCTCGCCCGCATCACGCTGGGGCATAACGATGTCGATTTAATGAACACGCTGCTGAAGTCGGAGTTCGATCGGGGATCGTGGCTTCGGTCCAAAGTGTTTTGGGTTAACTTCGGCACTAGGGCACGGTAGTTCTACCAGGAGAGTCCGCTCACCTGTGGGTTGGTTATTGAGGAAAGAAGGGTAAGTATGTTTGATTACACACCTACAAGCGCCATCGATATTGAGATCGATGCGAATATGGAGAATACCAATTGAAAGTAACACTGATAAGTCACTATGGAGAACTCTAAACGATGATGCGACGTATCTGCATGGTGCCGAGTAATACGCTGACATCCCCCCAGCAGGCGAGTGAGTTCGCACTTAAGATCATCGAGTGGCCGATCTTTCAGGATTATCTCAGCGAAACCCTTGGTCTCCCGCTCTTTGCCACGCCGCAGGTTCCCGATGATCAGGACTGGTGGGATGTTGGCCAGCGCGCCTATGCCGCTCTTCTCTCTCGTCGTCACAAAGGAAAGGTGACTTTCGAAAGAGTAAATGCCGACAACCCAAAGCGTCCCGACATATCAACCTTCAACGGTCCATTCGTTTTGAGATTCGCGTTTGGCGGAATTACCAAGACGCCACCTCTAAAGTACCCCAAGCGAGAACCGGGGCGGTCGGAAATCTACGAAATTAAACCGAACAACAGGAAGGGCGAAAAGGACGCTCAAAAGAAATTGGAGGATGTCGAAAAGAGCTATGTTGGTTACGGTATCAGTAACATCTACCGACGCGGCATCACCTATCCCACTAATTTCATCAAAACCATCGAGCTCAAGTCAAAGTACATCGACGTTTGGCGATACCTGATGAACCTTGGGCTGGCAGATGTAAAAATCAGCATTCAGTCGGTCGATATCGAAGTTTATCGGCCGCCCCTGCACCCAGGAGTGCTGCTCTACAAGATCTGCGTCACCGTCGAGCAACCCGACAATTTCTCGAGGGCTTCCGCTGTAGTCGCCGCAAGTTTGGCCATAAGAATGATGCTAGTTGTTAACAGCATCGGCCAAGACAAAGAAGTAAAGACAGCGGCTCTAGCTATTGGAGAGACACTGGAGCCGGCCGAACCGGGGTTTGCCGACCCGAGGCAGGTTTCGCCCATCATCGCTGGTCGCGACCTCTCCAAGATGCCTTATCTCAAGCTTGTCCCTGACTCGATCGTGGACGAGTTGAAAGACAAGCTTGGAGCAATCCGCGACGCCATGTATTCGCGTCTTATAGGTAGTCCGGGAGAGCAGTATTTTCTATGTTGCGACGAGGCTTATTACGAGAACACAATCAAGGGCCCGAGCCTCGCCAAGGTGCGCTCGCAGATTGCCATGTTGGGATTTGGAAGCAGCGTTCGATCTACGTTTGGATCTTCGATGCTAGGAATGCTTCCGGCGGTTATTGTTACTGGCAAGGAATTAGTAAAAGGCTCGCCTGGCATGGCAGTCGGGGCTGCGAAATGGGCGTACGCTCATCCAGAAGAAACTTTGATTATTGTCACCGTCGTCGTGGTTGTAACTGCGGCACTCATTCTAAGTGCTGGCTTGGCTGCAGCACCTTTGGCGGCTGCCGAAGGTACCGGTGCTGTTGCCCTCGGTGGCACCGTAGTCGCGGGAGAGGCTGGAGGTGCCATTCTTGGTGGGACAGTAGTTGCTGAAGGAGCGACAGGCGCTACAGCGCTTGCAGGCACCGCAACAACAGGGGGAGCAGCTAGCACCATTACCGCACTAGCTTCAACCGAAGGAACAGTTATCGGGATCCCCACGACGATAATGGCTCAGACACCTGGTATAGCCAATGTTGTAGCAGCTGCAGTCCCCGACGCTGCACTTGCCAGCGGCGCCACCGGAGGTACTACCGCTGCTTCCACGTCCGCCTGGGTTCGGACAGCATTAGCGGCGCAACCTACAGCTACCGAATTGGCTGACGTTGCCATGCAGAAAGAAGTAGATAAGCTGTTGTTCGACGTTATGCTTGAGGTTGCGAAAAAGAAGGTTCTGCCTACAGTTGTACCCATGATCGCCGGTGCCGCAGTTATCGGGATTTCAGCCGCTCCGGCGTATGCTGCCTCTTCACCAATTAGTAGAAGCCCATCCGGCGATGGGGCTACGATTATCGATAGGCCTCCGTCCGTCACTAAACCCGAGTCAATGATCGCGATGCAAACTGGCAAACTCTTAGTGATCCGTGTTCCTCGGTTGATGCCCTATCCATTTACCACACCTCCCAAACTTTATGAGCCGTTTAATGCAGACCGCTTTATCGATAAGAGCGCCCACTTAGTTCGCCCTCAGACTCCTCTCGGTACTCTCAGGATGTTGGGAGTTCTGCGCGTGACGTGATTGGAGCAGGAAAAATCTATAGGATAAGGTTGAATTGATTTTATTGATTCAGCGGTGTACTTACCCCAAAATCCGCGAATGCCTGCTTCTGAAACAATAGAACAATACTCTCACGATCTCCTGTGGGTCGATATCAACGAATCTCAAAAAAAATGGAATGGCTGTTTCTTGCGATTTTTTCACGTGGGTATCTCTTTGACTGGTATGACTACCAATGACATTTGATACTCATCTATTAACAGCTTTCCGTGGCACAGGTTGTGGTTCGAGCTTAACGGCAGC
>CAZMRW010000092.1:0-16588 GCA_964568805.1 uncultured Methylococcaceae bacterium
CAGGACTCTATCTTAAACTAAACAATATTTTGTCTGGACAAAAGGGTCCACTTTATCAAATTGAGTTTTTACAGCCTGCTAAGTAGAACAAAATTTAACAATAATAAAAAAGATGCAGAAGGATATATGAAGTTGAATACAAATGAAGCGCTTGAAAATCTGCTCAAAAAAGATGAATCTCCGATTTTGGAATTTAAAAGACAGTGGTATTGGGATGACTCAACTCCGAAGGAAGAAATGCAAAATAAATGGGGAGAGTTCTTAAAAGACCTTATCTCTCTATCTAACGGATATCTGGAATTTGTTGGGCAACCTAGATATTTGATATTTGGGTATTCAGAGGCCCGTCGAGAAATTCATGATGTAAATATTTCAAATATTAAACAATTTTCAGATTTAAGGCTATTTAAAAAAAACCTAACTCAGAGATTAGAAAAGTTGACTAAACCGGCTCTTCTGAACTTTGATATTAATATTTTTCAACTAGAGGGTAAAAACTTATTAGTTTTTGAAATTCCGTCGCCACCACAAATAACGGAACTAAATCAAGAGCTAATAACAAAGACAAGGGCTCTTTATCCTGGTTCAGTACTGATAAGAAAAGGCCAGAAGTCAGACGAAATTAGACTTGCTACCCCTTCTGAATATCAAGAACTTCATAGAGAATTCGAAGAGTTTAAGGCTTCAAGACTTTATTCTTATTTAAATGAAATTTCTCAAGTTGAAAATATTCCAGAGAGAAGTATTGAAAAAACTGTTCAGTTATATATTGACAAAAATTCAGTTATATATTGACAAAAATTCTAGTTATTCGTTGGCAGCAGACTATCCAAAAAAAATACGGAACTGGAAGGACAGTATAGTATATGAGATATATAAGCTGACTGATGATTTTGGTGCGTGTAGAGAATTTATCTACTTGCATAGTAGTTCTATTCAGGGCAAGACTCTTGGTGATATAAGGAAGAATGGGTTTGTCGAAGATTTATCTAAAGCAATCATTTTAACAGATAGGCCAAATATTAAGTCAGTAGAGAAGAGAAAGGAAAATATAAGTCAAACGTTTGGCTCAAAATTCGTTTATTTTGTTGATGAATTCGGATACGAGTTTTTATATAAGGATTGTATCCTACCTTACCATAAATATAACCTGCCTATTTATGTCAATGGTTTATATGATGGTGATGAACAAAAAGACTTATCTGCCCTTGATAGGCTGAAAGAGTGGTTCTACCGTGAAAATGAGCCACTTTTTGTTGTAAATGGTCATGGAGGTATAGGAAAAACCACACTTGCAAAGCATTTTCTAGATTTTATATATGACGAGAACAATGACTCAGGAATCCTATTTATTGATTCTAAGGAAATTGTAGATGAGCTGTCGAGAAGTATAGGTCGACATAGCAAGTGTCATTATTCAAATTTCCTGGGCACAGGCTATTTTCCAGACTCCCCTAATTCAGCAATTTATCCCTTTCTCGGCAGGGATAAATTGCCGCAGGCTTGTTATTAGTGTTTTCTCGCTTTCTGCCAGTTGCGCCAGGTCGCCCAGAAATCCTCTCTCGCACCTTTCAGCAGCCGAGGTTGCTTATCGGATTTGACGGCGGCATAGTTCATCAACGCCGCTTCCATGAAGGTACTGTAATCGAGTGCCACGGCGCCCGGCTCCTTGCTTTGCGGCATCGTGCCGGGCCGGTTCTGGAACCAGTCGTTCCACTCGTCGGAACCGGGCGTGTACATGTGCCAAGGCTTGGTCAGCGGCATTTTCACCGGGTAAAAGAAGGTCAATGCCTGATATGATCCGGGGTGGAAGCTGGAAGTACCGTGACAGCTCAGGCAGGACGAACTGGGCAGTTTGGCGACAATCTTGCCATCGACATCGACATTGGTTTTAACAGCGATGTCGAAAGGTCCTGACATGCGTCCGCCATAACCCAGGGTCACTGTCGAGTAAGCCGGCGCGGAAGGATTGATATAGGATTCCAGCAGCGGCTGCTCGGGATACCGGGCGGAATTGACCTTGGGATCGTTACCCCACATCGCACCCAGTGGTACCATTTTATCCCACGCATCCTTGCCGGGCGCGTCCTTGTCATAGACCAGCGTGGTGAACACCCAGCCGGTTTCCGGCGCAGCGACGCTGTCCTTGACGATGATGTCGAAAATGCCGATATAAATATCGCTCACCACCGGCGGCTTGCCGGGAACGGTGCCGTTCAGATCGAACGGCGGACGATAGATTTGCCACTTCGCCGCACCCTGCATCACCGGCCATTCCTCACCGGAAGCATTGACCCCGGCGGATTTGACTACCAGCGAACCTTCGCTGAACTGCGCGGCATGATCATCCAGCGTCGGCGGACAAGCGTCCTGCCCTTGCCGGCATTTTTGCCAGACACGGTGCAAGGTATAGGCGGCGACATCGTTATAATAGATGGTGGCATAATTACGGATATCGACTGTCAGTCCGGACTCGGCATAAGTGGAGGCCGGCAGGATCTGACCGGTATAGGTACCGTAAATCGCTTCCCGGCCTTCCCAGCCGGCTTTCTCCACTTCATCGCCTGCCCACGGCATGCTGTACCAATTGTGTGCGCTAGCGTTCCATTCCTTCGGCCGTGTCACCATCACACGCATATCCTTGGCGACGGCTTCTTTCAACGCCTCGATATAGGCGTGCGCATTGTCTTTGGTCAGCGGCTTGCCATGCAATACTTTCTGCCACGGTTGATCGGATTTTGGCAGCGTTGTCGGATAGTCATGATTGAAACGCCAAAGCGGCCCGTCGTATTCGGATTTGGACGGAATCTGGCCATTATTGACCGCATACGGATCGACTGTTGCCGCCGACGGCAATTGCGCCTGGCTGGCGTCGACCGCCAGCAGCAATACTAATCCTGCTGAAAGGATGATGAATGGCCTGTTGTTTCTTAACTGCATGACTGAACTCCCAATCGTTGAAAATTAATGAACGACGGCAGAACGACGAGTATCTGCCGGTTATAAGCTTAGCAACTGTGAGAAAAACAATCGGTCAGATTAACAAAAACGTTAAGGTTAGACAGGATGGAACTTCACTACGCATTTGGATTTCGGCTACGCTTCGGCATTGAAGCGCGATCGCCTTATCAGGCGAACTCAATCTGAACGATGCCGTTACGGCCATTGTTCTTGACTTGATAAAGCGCATCGTCGGCAATCTTGATCAATTCTGGCGGCGATATGTTATGAAACGGCAAGGCGGTGGCGATGCCAATACTGACGGTCAGGAATTCGTCAACCTGCGAGCCTTGATGACGGATTCGCAAAGCGATCACCGCCTCACGGATTAAATCGGCAACCTGAATCGCTCCCTGTACATCCGTATGCGGCATGACCACAGCGAACTCCTCGCCGCCATAGCGGGCCGCTAGATCGGTGGGACGACGCAATGCGCCGGCAATCGTCTGAGCAACACGTTGCAAACAAGCGTCGCCAGCCTGATGCCCGTAGCGATCGTTAAAATCCTTGAAATAATCGATGTCGCACAGGATCAGTGCCAGCGGCGTCAAATCGCGCTGCAGGCGCTGGCATTCGCTTTCCAGATAGGCGTCGAAACGGCGGCGATTGGCGATTTGAGTCAATCCATCCACCGTCGCCAGGCGCTGCAATTCTTCATTGGCTTTCTGCAATTCAAGTTCCGCCGATCTGCGCTCCCTGTTTTCGTTCTGGAGGCATTGATTAAGCGCCGAAATCGTGGTGTTGCTCGCTTGCAGTTCGCGGTTTTTTTCCTCCAAGGCAGATTTTTGGGTTTCAATGTGCGAGGTACGTTCCGCGACTTTGTCTTCCAGCTGCTGGTAGCCTTGAGCATTGTCAATGGAAATGGCGATCTGGCCGCTCAGATGTTGCAACAGAAACACTCGCTCGTCGGTAAACACCGCATCGGCGGCATTATTTTCCAGATAGAGTACGCCTTGCATCTCGCCACGCAACAGTAACGGCGCACAGAGCAACGAACGCACCCGGCGTTCGGCAATATCCGGATCTCGGCCATAGACGGCGCTTTTAAAGGCATTTTCCAGCACCACAGTCTCCCGGCTACGCGAGACGAAATTGATCACGCTTTGCGGCAGCCTGGCGGTGGCCGACAGTGGCAGCTGCTGCATCACCGTGACTTCATCCACATCAATCTCCGCTTCGGCCTGAACCAGCAACCCGCCCTGCTCTTTCAACAGCAAAGCACCGCGCTGGGCGCCGGCATTTTCGATCACGATATGCATCAAGGTTTGCAGCAAAACCGGCAATCGCCGCTCCGCGGCGATGGTTTCGGCGGCCTTGGTTAAGGTGGCAGTATCCAGGACAGAGGCAGTGACTTGCCGCGTCATTGCGGAAATTTGCGAAGCCGTCGACTGTCCGAGTGTTGACTTGAAGCGCAGCAATTTCCCGTTTGCTCCCCATCGATGATAACAATAACCGGCCTCTTCAACGTGAAACCTCGCCAGTCTTTTCTGTCCCAAACTCGCATACAGATCGGCAGCCAGTTCGTTGGCCAAAGCTTCCAGATGCAATTGCCCGTTCGCCTCCGCTTCGGTAGCGGCTTGCTGATAAGCCAGCACGGCCATGGACGGACGCTGCCGCAGACGGTGAATTTCACCGCCAAGCAAATAACATCGGCTCAGAAAATTTTGCGGACAGCGCCGTGCCCAGCGCAGCAGATTTTTTTCGGTGCGATGCATGGTCCATAATGCCTTGTAGCGATCGGTACGCGACATGCCGGAATAAAGCTTGGCCAAAATCAGCGCCGTATAGAAATGATGTTCAACTGCATGCAGCATGCCGGCTGAATCTTTCAGATAGCCGGCGGAAACACGGCTCAGTTCCAATGCTCGGTCATATTCGCCCCACAGATACAGACACTGCATTTTGTTGACGAAATAATAATGGGCGAAATGCCGCGAGCCATACTCGGCCAATGACTCGACAAATGCGGTTTCATCGAAAGCAGCAGCGCCGAACGAATCCGGGGCATCAGTAAGGCCACGCAGATTCTGAATCGCCTGGCGTATGCCCCGAATCACGCCCGTATGCTCGTGGCTGTCGATACGTTTCAGCGTATCCAGCATCGTGTCGGTATCATGCCAGATCGTATCCAGCGGCACTCCTCGCATGACCTGGCTTTGCGCCAGTCCGCAACAGGCGCATCCGCTATGAAACCAGTCGCCGCTTTCCAATCCGGATTCGAGCGCGACGCGCCAGTAGGATTCGGTATCTGCCGCCGGATGCGTCCAGGAATGTGCAAAATAGCCATAGACAAAATTGACTTCCGCTTTTTGCCGCTGATTGGCGTATCGGTCCAACAAGCCCAATGATAAACGCCCGTAGTCGTAGCCGGCCTGGTGATTGCCCAACACGCCGCCCAGAAAAATCACGCCGAACACCATGTAGCCGATGACCGCCTCGGCGTTATTGCCGTATTGCAGACAATGGCCGACCTGTTTCACCGATATGGCTGCGCATAACTCCGGCTGAAGCTGATAGGCCACCTTTAGCGTTGCCGACAACAAGCGGATGGCAATATCCATGCCGGCGTCGTCGACGGCGGGCAGAGCGAGTAAATCGTCAACGTTGAAATTTCGCAAGCGATACTTCAAGCACAGAAAGTCGAACAAAAAGGACAATCGATTGAAATGCGCCGGCAGATCGATACCGAACAAGGCCGCCGCCTGCCGGCTGACCTGATAGGCCTGGTCGAACTGCGCCAGATCCGCATGAAACTGGATCATCAGTTCAAAGATGCGTGCCCTTTCCAGGTCGGAACCGGCAAGTGCAACGGCTTGCTCGAAAAGCTGCAGTGCAGTTTGATGATGACCGCAAAGATGTTCGCATTCGGCGCGATGACGGAACACGGCCGCCAGCCTTCCGAAGCGAAGCGGCCCCTCGGCCAGCATAGCCGAGGCTTGCCGCAAATAAGTCAGTGCCTGCTCGAACGCGCCGCGGCGCTTGGCCCATAGACCCAACTTGAAGTTACCGACACCCAGACGACGCCTCTCGCCGGTTTCGACAATCAAGGCCTGAGCTGCGTTGAGATGTTCGACCGCCTGAAATAATAATTCCCTGTCATGACCGGATAGAGCCTTATCAACCCAATAGCGGCCTACTTTCAAACGATTGGCCAACAACTCAGGCTCCGTCAACAATGAATAAGCGGCTTGTTGCACACGGTCGTGCGAGAAAATATATCGCGTCTTATCTGCTTCGTGGTCTTCGGGCAGTTTTATCAGCAAGCCCAGCGACTCGGCGATTGCCAGATTCTCCCGCGGCGAGGTTTGCTCGCCGAATACCGAGGCGATCAGTTCGGCGTCAAAGCAACTGCCGATACCGGCGGCGATTTTCAGCAATTCACGCACCGGCTCGTCCAGAGAATCCAGGCGCGTCAACATGAAATCGACGACGTTGTCGCTGATCCCGATCATGCCAATCTTGTCGCTTTCGTATCGCCAGTTGCCGGTCGCGGCATGATATGTCAAAACGCCGTCTTGCTGTAATTCGCGCAGATACTGGACGAAAAAGAACGGGTTGCCTTGAGTCTTGGCATAGATCGCATTGCAGAGTTCAATGGGCGAGCCTTCGTCGAGCGAGATGGAATCTGCGATCATCTCTGCCAAAACCGACATCGGCAACTCCGCCAGCTCGATCGTCTCGACCTGACGACTGCCGCTGTGTAACTTGTCAGCCATGACCATCAGCGCGTCATTCGGTTCGATCTCGTTATTCCGGTAGGCTGCGATCAACAACACATGCTTAATGTCGAACAACATGGGTTCCAGCCACTCGAACAAAGCCGGATCCGCCCACTGCACATCGTCCAGAAACAGGCATAACGGCCGGCCAAGTCGGCAGAAGGTTTGCACAAATCTCAGCCACAGCCGTTTCAATCGGATTTTGGCCTCGCCTGCCGGCAATTCCGGCAAGGCCGGTTGAGGCCCCAACAGCAGTTCAAGTTCAGGGATAAGTTCTATGACGGGCTGGGCTTCATCGCCCAATTGATCAGCCAGTCGCTGCCGCCAGACAGCCAGCGTTTCTTCATCCTTCCCCAACAATTGCAGAAGCAATCCTCGGAAAGCCGCGTGAAAAATCCGTGCAGGATGATTGATTTGATATTGATCGCATTTGGCGGTAACAAAATAACAATCGACGGGTAACACCTGCTGGTGGAACGCATTAAACAGCCGCGTTTTACCGATGCCTGATCGGCCGGATACCAGGCACAGCATCGCCTTGCCATGCTGTGAAAACTCAAATGCCGCCGCCAATTGGGCAAGTTCGGCATCACGCCCGTACATGCGATCGGAAATTCTCAAGAGGGTCTGCTGTCCGGGCATGACCAGTCCCGGCACGCCGGTCATCGACGTTTGCCTGCAGATAGTGATATCCGACAACAGTTCCGCGGCTGTCGCATAGCGGTCGCCGGGATCTTTCGCCAGCATCTTGATCACGACGCGCGCCAGGTTTTCCGTTAGCTGCGGGTAAAACTGGCGCGGATCGGGTATGCTTTGGGCAATATGACGATGAATCAGGCCGATGGAATCCGTCGATGCAAACGGCGTTCGCCCTGTCAACAATTCAAACAGTATCACCCCCAGCGCATAGATATCTGCGCGCCCGTCTACGCCCCGATTCATGCGCCCACTCTGTTCCGGCGCCAGATAGTCGATATCACCTACCGATATGACAGGCGGTTCCGTGTCATCGTCAAGTTGCGTGATGAATTTTGCGCAACTGAAACCGATCAACTTCAGCTGCATCAGCTCAGGATCGAGCAACAGATTGTCAGGATTGAGATTGCCGTGGACAATGCCGCTTTGATGCATCGCGTTCAGCGTTTCGACAAGTGCCGTAATCAAATGATAGATTTCTTCAATCGGCAGCATGCGTCCGGCCGCATACTCACTTAAGGTCCGGCCAGGAAAATATTCGCGCACCAGAACCAGCTGCCGGCCATGGTTCTCCAAAGCCAGGGCGTTGATGACAGTCGGCAGGGTCAATTGCTGCAAGATCCGGTATTCGGAATGGAAGCCGGCCAGCATAGCTGGGCTAGGATGGCTGTCGGCCAGATATTTAAGCACCACTTCGCGGCTACGTTGCAGGCAAACAGCCCGATAAAGGCGATACCAGCCTCCATCGCAGATGCGGTCCTTGATTTGATAACGATCTATTGTCAGCAAAGTGAGCTCTGTACTTGACGGGTTTAATCTATAAACATAGCAGAAAGTCTAGCATAGATAAACCTTGCCGGGATTGGGGCGGTGAACCATCGGGTTTTGATACATTGACATCCCCACTGTCTTAAGGTGCACAGGGACTTTAATCGCCAAGCCGCCATTCCAGCTTAACTTATGTAGTTAAGCCTATTGAAACTTATCTCCCGTGCTTGTGCATAACTAATATTCCTGAACACGTCTTATTGCCGCTATCGGTTTGGCAATCCGGGCCTTGATGTTTTTTTCATCGCCGTTGCGTAGAATGTCCAGACTGACTAAATCGCCTACCTGCATTAAAGCAATCCGATTGTGCAGCTTTGTTGCAGAGTCCACTACCTGACCATTGACGGCAATGACCACATCACCTCTTTGCAGGCCCGCCTTCTCAGCCGCCGATCCCGGGATTACCCCGGCGATTACGGCGCCGTTCTGCTCTTTAATATTGAAGGCGCTGGCCAATGCCGGCGTCAGATCCTGTATTTGAATACCCAGTTGGCCCCTCTGAATATTGCCGAACTGGATAATCTGGTTAACGACCTGGCTGGCAAGATTGATCGGTATGGCAAAGCCGATACCGACATTGCCGCCGCTGGGTCCGACGATGGCCGTATTAATGCCGATCAGTTCACCCTGGAGATTGACTAAAGCGCCGCCTGAATTTCCGGGGTTGATGGAGGCATCGGTTTGGATAAAGTCTTCATACCCTTCGATACCCAGGCTGCTGCGACCTAAAGCGCTGACAATTCCTGACGTGACTGTCTGGCCCAGACCGAAGGGACTGCCTATGGCGACGACAAAATCGCCCACTTGCAATAAATCGGAATTTCCTTTGGGCAGTTCAACCAGGTTGCCGTTTTTAATCTGGATCAATGCAATATCGGTATTCTGATCGCCGCCAACCAGTTTCGCGTCAATATTTTGACCGTTCTGTAATGTGACGGTGATCTTGTCGGCTTTATTGATCACATGATAATTGGTAATGATGTATCCTTTACTGGCGTCAATGACGACGCCTGAACCCAGACTCTGCTGTTCCCGCTCCATCGGCATATTATTGGGAATGTCAAAAAACTGACGGAAAAACGGATCTCTGAATAAGGGATTTTCTTCAAAGCTGATACGTGTCGTCGTGGAGATATTGACGACCCCGGGAACGACTCTTTTTAACATTTCAGGCAGCGGGTTATTGACCATCGGTACGACCGCCTCTGCATTGACGGGCAAAAATCCCGTTGCAAGTGCCGTTACCAAAGTCATCACCTCAGTAAATCTGCTTATTATTGTTTTCATAGTCGCTCCATAATAAATTACCAGAGATCCCGTATTGTTCTGATGAATGCCGGAAAAGTTACGATAAAAGAAGAAACAGGAACTACTTGATTTCGATGCTTTTGCGTTTGCTTTTTTCCGTTTTTGGAATCGTCACTTTTAATATGCCGTCTTTGAACGAGGCTTTTGCGTTGTCATTATCGACATTGTCAGGCAGGGATATAACGCGCTGAAATTCTCCCCGTGTTATTTCACGGCGGAAATACTTGCCTTCTTCCTTCTTTTCCTCTCTGGTCGTGGCGCGAATGCTGATTGACTGATTATTGATCGATACCTCCAAATCCTCCTTCTTGACGCCGGGCAAGGCAGCCTGCACTTCTATTTCATTTTTGTGGTCGATAATATCCACCCTTGGAAAGGCTTGCTCCAGCCTCGAAGGGAAATTCTCGTCAAACAGACGCGGCCATCTGCGCGAAAGAAAATCATCAAAAAGATGATCAAATTCGTCAAATGAAACCAGACCGCCGGTTGATGATGCCGGCTTCAATTCTGTGTTTTTTTTAGTCTCTTTGTCATTGGCAGCCATAACGTTCTCCATAAATTGAAAAGTTGATTATCACTCTTAAGGCCCATCAAGTTGGCGCCTTTATTCTCTGTCTTGCCAAACCATTGCAAACATCCTATCGACAATACAGAATGGTTTTTGTGCCTGGCCAAGCAATATATAGATATTAAAATCCTAATTCCTTTTCCGCCTCGAGCCAGTCATCAAGTTCACAACCCTGTAAAAATCCTCTTTTTTCTGCCTTGTAATAGGCAAGTTCGGCAATCATGCTCTCCCTATCGGGAAAAAGATGGATATTGCCGGTATCTTCTGCATTTTCAGTCACTTCATTTTCCTTATTGTTTTCAATTGCAGTCATTTTCAACTCCTCAGGTTAAATGAATTAAACCTTATCGAAAAACACAAGGGCTGATTCATCGAGATGATTAAATCAGAAAAAACGACTAAAAAACATCAGTATAAATACTTACTCAGCCGCTACCGGAAAGTTTCATTACCCTCTGCCGACGATCAATAAGCGAAAACTCCGCCTAAAATCCCAAGCGGTTGGGACGGGATTTCACATCCCGTCACCGTAAGTCAGTCGATTCTACGATTAAACCGACGCTCTTTGATCGCTGCAGCATCAAGGATTATGCGACATTAATCTGAATCTTGCGCGGCTGGGCATGTTCCGCCTTCGGAATACGCAGCTTAAGCACGCCTTGCTTGAATTCAGCGGAAATCTTTTCGGTATCCAGTTCCTTACTCAATGTGAAAACCCGTCTATAGCGCGGCAAATTGACCTCCGCGTGAGTGGCATCCATATTTTCAGGCACAGCAAGACTCATCTCTCCTTCAATGGTGAGCGTATTAGCTTCCACTTGCATATTGAGATTTTCTTTGGTTAAACCCGGCAAATCGGCATACAGGGTGATGCCGGCGCTATCCTCGATAACATCGACCGGCGGCGCCATGACAACGTCATTTTGTCCGGATCGGGTTTCTTTAGTGACTGCGGTATTTTCATTCATCGTTATTACTCCCTGATTATTCAATAGTAATGCGGCGAGGACTGGCTGATTGCAGACGTTTGATATTAACGTGCAAAACACCATCCCGGTAGGCGGCTGAAACACCTTCAGGATCAATGTCGTCCGGCAAACTCACTACACGGCGAAAAGAACCTGCGAAACGTTCATTGATGTGCACCGTCGCTTTTTCATCCGACGCGGGAAGATCACTTTTCCGCTCGCCGGCAATGCTAAGGGTCGATTGTTCCAGTTGGATTTGTATGGTTTCCGGATCCAGGCCCGGAGCGAAAGCATAAACTTCTACCGAGGTTGGCGTGCCCCCTACATTAAGGGCCGGGAAACCGCCGCGACCAATACCGCGAATGCTGGGATTCAATTCGAAAGCTTGCTGCATTGCCCGCTGCAAGCGATCCATTTCGGTAAAAATATCATGGGGAAACAGCGATCTATACATGAATAAATCCTCCATAAAAATTAATAGTTTGAAACGAACGACGCAGTTGCGGCATTCTTGAAATTTATATAGGGATATTGGAAGGAAATTTCAATATGCCAACTTTTAGGGAAAAAGAGTACAGAACCTTGTCGATAGTTCCCCATATCCCCACTTTAAGTTAAATAAAACCGCATAAACCTGTGTTTTACTAAAAATCGAATGCGGTATGCCATGGCATCACCACTGGCAAGGCAGAGTTCCCGGAAAAACGCCGATATTCCCTGGCAAATCATGAGTTTTTATGAAAAATTCGAGCAGGTCGTTGTCATCGCCTTGAGCGCCGTCAATGCTTTTTGAATTTTTTAACGGCTTTGTGCCGCTACTGCCAAAATCACAACTCAATCTGTTTGGGCCGCTCGAAAATTGCCGTGATACTTCCCTATTGCAAAGCGTCAATCGCCAACCGCCCGATTTCGGTATGATGCAGTATTTTCGCAAAACGCTGCGTGTATTCTTCCGGCCCGTTAACAAAAACGAAGACCGGCGTACTGGTATGCGTTCCGGTCGCCCAGACTGCATGCTGCCTCGCAGCGACAGCCTGCGCCAACAAGTTCTCGCGATTTTCCTTTTGATAGACAAAAAATGCGCCGTTGACATCCATTTTAGGCACCGTTTTTTCGCCCAAAGACACATGCCCGGCCCTGAAATAGGGATTTTTTTCCGTCGCCAGAATCCTTTTTGCCTGTGCTTCGGTAATTTTGAATTCCGTATTCCGGTTGACCAGTTCCGTCAGTTTTGACGGCGTTTGCTGATCTGGCCTCAGCGCATCATACTGCCTGAAAATATCGTGATAACTCAGTTTCTGGGCAAAAAGTCGGTCCAGTACGTCCGGATTGCCGAAATTAAAGTTGGGCCGGAATAATGTGCCTTTAGCAAAAGCGGTACCCGGCAAGCGGCGAGGCTCGGGAATATTCTCTGCCGAATAGCTGAAGCCGAAGCCTCCCGTTTCATGATCGGCGGTGACAATGATCAGCGTGTCCTGCCGATTGGCCGCCCAGTCCAGCACATAATTCAAGGTATCGTTGAATCTCAGCATCTCATGTAACAAGAGCCCTGTATCATTGTGATGCGAAGCCCAATCGATCTGGCCGGCTTCAATCATCAGGAAAAATCCCTGTCGATTGCCTTCAAGAATTTTCAACGCTTGCGCTGACATTTCCGTTAAAGTCGGTTCCACATGCTTGTCATCCTGTCGAAGCTGCGTTTCAACAATGCCATTGGACATGGCGGAACCGGCAAACAATCCTAGCGTTTTGCCTTTAGCCTGCGGCAACCCCGCCTTATTAAAAACCAGGCTGTAGCCTTTTTGTTTTGCGTCATCCAGTAGGTTCTTCCGGTCTTGACGTAACGACTTGATCTCGAAACTGTTGTCGGTCAATTCGACTAATTCCCGGTGAATCGTCGACCCGGCATCGTTGGCCTGTTCCGGAATCCAGTAACTCAAGCCGCCGGACAACATGACATCGGCGCCCGACGCCAGCAAATCCTCCGGTATGCTGTTTTCCTGGCTTCGGTGCGTCTGATGCGCAGCAAAGGCGGCAGGCGTGGCATGGGTGATTCGGGTATCGGAAACCAGGCCGGTCGATTTTCCCAGACGCCTGGCAATTTCAATGATGTTTTCCTGACGGTTGCCGCCTTTGTCCAGGCCCAGGATTTCAGCTCGGGTAAATACACCGGTTGCCAATTGCGTGGCTGATGCCGCCGAATCCGTGACCAGCGTATCGGCAGTATGGGTTAGTGAAAGCCCCAGCAGACCATGTTCCAGCAATCGGTCCAGAGCCGTCTTGCGATCGGCAATGACGCTATGGGGCGCCTGCCTGGCATAAGACAGCAATAAACCGACCTGCTGCGGCCCCATGCCGTCACCGATGATCATGATGACGTTTTTGACCCTGGTATCTGTGGGTTTGGCATTGTCTACCGTGGCGCAGCTCAACAGCAGAACGATTGAGAGCAAGAAGACTCGTTTAGTCCATAATGGCATTTTCATAATGCGATGAGTATAGTCAAAAATGTTTACAATCCGGTGACACAGCACCCGCGAATAAAAAATAAGTCAACGGACTTAGCGTGGCACAGACGCCGGCGAACCTGATGTTCAGATAGGAATTATTTTTATGCCGTCGGACAATGGAGATCAGCGGGCTTTAAATCTTTCTTGTCAGCTGAATATCAAGAAAAGGAGGTACCGCAGGGATATTGAAATAATGGCCATTATGCCATGGATTATTGGGTAGAGACGCGATTTCCCGCGCCTCTACCCTGCGGAATCAAACGGATTTAATTAACAGTCCGTCCCGGCGTTCCTGGCAACGCCGGCATTGTTTGTTTAGGGAACTCGCCTGTCAGCGCATTGAGGAACGCCTCGATATCGGCGATTTCTTCTTTACTGAGGTCTTTGTTCAATTGCAGTTTGGCCATGATTTTGATCGCCTGATCCAGGGTTTTAACCGAACCGTTGTGGAAATATGGCGCCGTCAATGCAACATTGCGTAAGGTGGGTACTTTGAACAGATGTTCGTCGGCTGCTTTTTTGGTAACCTCGGCTACCCCTTTATCCTTCATGAAATGGTACTGCGCTTCAAAATAGCCGTTATCGATTACCGGGAATTTTTGGAACGAGCCGCCGCCATTAAATGCAGGGCCGCTATGACATCCGGTACAGCCTACTTCCACCGCTTTATTCAGGCCGCGGATCTGCTGCTCGGTCAGTGCCGATTGATCGCCGGCCGCATATTTGTCATAGGGGCTATTAGGCGTAATCAACGTCCGCTCATAGGCGGCGATGGCTTTGGTCGCATTGTCTTTCGAAATGGAATCTTCGCGGCCAAATGCCTGAGCAAATGCCTGATTATAACCGTCAATTGACTTTAAGCGGGCGACAACGTCGTCCCAGCTTTTCATGCCCATTTCGATCGGATTGGTCACCGGACCCGCGGCCTGTTCTTCCAGACTTGCTGCCCGGCCATCCCAGAACTGCACCTGATTAAAGGCGGCATTCCATACAGTCGGCGCGCTACGTCCGCCGGTTTGACCGTTTACCCCCATCGAATTAGGGCGGTTATCTTCGCCGCCCAGCATCGTATTATGGCAGGAAGAGCAGGATACCGTACCTGTGGAAGACAAACGGGGGTCGTGATACAACATTTTGCCCAGCTCCACTTTGGCCTCCGTTGTCGGATTATCGGCGGGAGCCGGAGCTTCCGTCGGTAATGTGTCCAGCGCCGAAGCCACTGAAACAGAACCCGCTAATGTCAACGCTGTCACCAGCGAACGAATTTTAAACATACTAGCCTCCAAAATATTAATTATTATTATCGATCGTTCAATGCGGCGGAAATCAATTTAAGGAAGCTCTGAACCAATTGATTCATTTAAGGTTTGACTCGACAAACCCATTCTGAATCAATAAGTTACAGACCGTCCTGAGCTTGTCGAAGAACTTACTCAGAGGTTCCTTAACGCCTGCACCTCCTAATGCAACAGCACCTTTACGGCTAAATCCGATCCTATTAAAATGCATTATTCATGTCCTGATAACCGTGATCAATCGGATTGGAGCGCTTCAGCACGCGTGCCAAGCGCTTATGAGGTGCGCAATCGTCGTCCCTGACCTTATACACCCTCTGATTTTAAAATATAACGCCGGGAAGATACAATGAATTTCCAATATCAATCATTAACAATGGGATTTATACCCTGTTCCAAATGCTTGCAAACCTTGCAGGGCGTCTATCCTTAGACAGGAAAATCACGAGACAGAATAACCATAAGTCAAAATAGCTTCTGGCACAGGTTGTCGGATTCAAATTACCTGCGGTAATCTGTTCCAGACCCATCAAGCCTAAGGTCTGGCTAAATAGGGCAATCAACTGTCTTTCAAGTTAAAAATAAACTCCTGGCGCTTGAATTTAGCACAAAAACTTCTGTATTATCGGCTAACTATTCACTCATAGGAGAACTTCGCCCATCCATTAACATCTAAAAATATAATAGTTAATAATTTAATAACGTAAATTTGATCACGGGGAAAGTTATGGCAGTTAAACATATTGTTATTATTCAGGGACACCCCGATCCCGACGGTAATCGATTTTGCCATGCTTTAGCAAAAGCCTATTTAAAGGGGGCGGAATCTTCAGGTTATAATATTCACGTAATTGACATCGCCCAACTTGAGTTCCCCATGTTACGAACACAGGCTGACTTTGTTCAGGGCGAAGCGCCGGAAGCGATTAAACAAGCGCAGCATTTCATCCAATCCGCGCAACACCTCGTGATTATCTATCCCTTATGGCTGGGGACCATGCCGGCTTATTTGAAAGCCTTTTTGGAACAAGTATTTAGACCCGGATTTTCCGTCATTAAGACCATCGGTGAAAAACCATGGGAAAGACTAATCAGCGAGAAAACGGCGCACATTATCATTACCATGGGGATGCCCGATTCTATCTATAGCTCGTATTTCCTGTCCCATGGCATGAAAAGCCCGGAAGCAAATATCCTGGCGTTCTCCGGCATTAACGTTATCCATGAAACCTTGATTGGCAGTGTTGAATCGATTGGCGATACCGAAAGGAACCAATGGCTTGATAAAATGGAGATGACGGCGCGTGCTGGCTTATAAACCAGTAAAATATTGGAATGTTAGATTTTGCCGGAATACACCCACCTTATTTTTTATTTCGCAAATTTTATTGCAATTGCCGTAACAATGCCCCACACCCAATTGAAAAACAAAATCAATAATGGTGTGAACACCCCTAATTCAAGCCCGGCCATTCCCTTGCCTGCTTTAGGAAAAACCACGAATAACTGCACGGCTGTCGGCAATAAACTCAGAATCGACCCTTTCCGCAGCAACTTTGAATCGAGCATCGGAAGAATAAACAATAAGCCCCAAATTCCGCCCCATACAATTCGAGGATAAAGCCAGCTTGGACTCAAGGCAGGGTAAGCGCTCTTTTAACAGCATCTGGTAAAGGCTGAGAGAAAGGTGTGATGA
>CAZMRW010000093.1:0-16368 GCA_964568805.1 uncultured Methylococcaceae bacterium
TTCAACAGGTTAGGTCGGTGTTAATTCCCTGTTAATTTAACAAAGTAGAATTAGTCATCATTGATTAATTTCAGGCCGGGCGGCAACGCTTCGCCAAAGATCTGCTTTTCCTCATTTTCATCCAGTTCTTTAAATTGTTCTACCATCGCTATCCAGGAAAAAGGGGCTTTACTCAACATCAGTTTGTCCAGGATTTGCCTGCGCTTTTCATCATCGATATCGCGTGCGCGGTCGCCGCTCATGCGGGCGATGAGCGTGGCGGCAAATCCGGCTTGCGGCGTTTTTTTCCAGTCCACGGTCAAAATCTGTTCCAGCCAAAGACAGGCGGTTCCGGGCGGAATGACATTATGGCTGCTGCCGTGGAAGGGCGAGCGTGCCCCGATGCGTCCGACCGCCCACCAGGTCTGACCGGGTTCGCCGGCTTTTTCCAGTCGATATAACAGCCATTCGCCTAATTGAATTTTCTTGGCGACGGGCAGACGTTCCAATACCGCGCTTAGACGCACCATATCATCATAACCGCGGTTTTTAATAAGCTTAGCGACGCCGGGTTGTCTGGCCGACGCCGGATTGATGAATTTGGCGATTTCGTTGAAAATCTGTTCCTGTGCGGACGCCGAAAGACCGCCGGCTATGCGCCGCCAAAGCGTCCACCATTCGGTCCAGTTTTGAGTTTCATTGATATATTGTATGCCTTGCGGATAGCTTTTCCAAAGTTGTTCAACCCGCCAGTCATCGAGAGGGTAACCGAAACCCGGACGCAAACAAAATCCGGTCAGGCTCAACCAGACTCGTTCATGGTTTTCCGATCGCCGATTGTATTTAGACCCTTCCAGCAAGGCCGTAAATAGCGCTCTAAGTAATGGTGTTTGCCATTCCAGGCGAGGACTCCCTAACAGTTTTTCAAGGTCGGCGCGCAGGCTTTTGACTGCTTTGGGATCGACCTGCCTCGATTTTGATCCGAACACGCGTTGTATTTGTTCAACCGCTTTGTCAAATTGAATCGGCAAGGCGGCATCCGATGCCAGGCCGGCGCTTCTTTTTTTTCTGATCTGGAATTCCACATCCCAGCGCTTTTGGCTATCTTCAACGGAAAAACACTGAATTTTTAAGGTACCCACTTCGGTTTGGGTAACCGACAATTGAACCACGACTTCGGCATTGGCTTTGTCGCCGCCTTCAAAGGCCACCGCCAAAGGCGGGAGGGAATAAAACTCATCGGTAATGTCTGCGACATCGCCCGGTTTAAATGGGGCGTCGCCGGATAACGAAACCAGATGGAAGCGGACCGGCATGCCCAATTTCAAGGCAAAGCGTCGATCTGTCAGGATCACTTCCTCTCCCTCTTCGCTGCCTTTGGGTAAAATACAGACGCCTTGCTGTTCCTTGGCCGGTTGATTTACGCCTTTGTCGGCGCTGGTATCAATCAATAAAAAATAACTGCGCGCCGCGCCGCCGCCGATTTTCAGTTTTTTGTCCCGTCTGGCGATGGCGTAGCTGACTGCGCCGAAAGCAACAGAAAGTTCCGGATAATGGTTTTCAAGCAATTTCAAGGGATTCGAACGCCATGAATTTAAAAGATCGACCATTCGCCGGCTGATGGCCTGGCTTCGAAAAACGCCTCCGTTTAACAGCAACGCATCGGGTACGACGCCATTGTCTTGCAATGCATCCCGCGCTGCCGCCTGATGCAGTTTTAAAAAGGCGGCGATATGTTTGCTGACGGCAGGTTCGGCGGAGTACGGCAAGCCGAACTCAACGACACCGCTGCGTTTTTTGTCCGGTAGTTCATCCAATGCTGACAGGGGGAAAAAGCCATCGAGGGTGATGGTTCTAACTTCGTCACGGCTCAGGGAAGTCGATCGTGAGCCGCCAATCAGTTTCGAACCGCCGCCCAGCAGGGTGACATTGACCGATTCCGGAGCGTCTTCGGCGAGCAGTCTTTCTTTGGCGATTCGGCATTGTTCGATCAATTGCGACAAATCAGCTGCCGATAAACGCTGCCCGCTTGTGCTCAAACGGCTTTCGGCAAGGTGCGCCAGCGCCAAATCAATATTGTCGCCGCCGAGCATTAAATGATCGCCGACGCCAATGCGGGTCAGTTTGGGTTCCAGTGAGCCATGTTCAACCTTGATCAGGGTTAAATCGGTGGTGCCGCCGCCGACATCGCAAACCAGCAGTAAATGAACATCGGCCAGACGATCCCTGATATTAGCCGCATTGCGCCTGAGCCAGTCGTAACAGACCGCCTGCGGTTCTTCCAGCAGCCTGACATTCGGCAAACCTGCGATTCGAGCCGCTTCCAGAGTCAATGATCGCGCCGCCTCATCGAACGAGGCCGGGACGGTAATCACGATATCCTGATTCGCCAAGGGCGCATCCGGAAACCGGTGACCCCAAACCGTGCGAACATGGGCTAAATAACTGGCGCTGGCATCGATAGGAGAAATTTTGCTGACGTCGTCGCTGCCTCCCCACGGCAGGATTTCCGCGCTGTGATCGACCGACGGATGTGAAAGCCAGCTTTTGGCGCTGGTAACAAACCGTCCTTTGGTTTTTGCGCCCAGTAATCGTGCCGCCTCGCCAATCACGGCGCTGTCGCCGGCTGGATAAAAATTCACATCTGAATCGGCCAGCTCGCCTTCGGCAGGATGATAACGCACCGACGGTAACAACGCCCGGCCAGCAACCTGGCCCGGTGCGACTAACTGCTCGATGTGAAAGATTTGGATGTCTGGCGCAGGAGGGTCGATTGTTGCATAAGCGACCACGGTATGCGTGGTTCCTAAGTCGATGCCGACTGAATAACGTGGGGACGGATTTTGCACGATGATATGTATTCTTTTGTTAACTCATGATAGGTTGCGAACAGGGCAATTTTGTCATAATTGTAAGCATGAGGGCGCTTGCGCTATCTTTTCTTTCGCGCCAAAATAGCTGACAGAGAACAATCTTATTATTTGGATGGCGATTAAGCAATAGTATTCACTTCCGTTCTGGCCAGGAGAGTCCGGACGCAAGCTGACACAGTGTTGAACATCATCAATGCGGAATTCTGCGAGTTTATGTCGCTCTCTTTACTTATGATAAGATATGACCTATTGCTTATTAAGCTTAAATTCAGGTTATAATAAAACAACTTTACTGAGCCCTCGTTTACTGCAGTGGGCTTTTTTATCTTCCTCAGGAGGCTGTTAAATAGCATCATTTAATTCCCAGGTTATATAATTACTATATAACCTGCATGGTTTTCTGATGGCTTATTAATAAATATGACGCAAAAACTTTATATACAAACCAACGGTTGCCAGATGAACGAGTACGATTCCGACAAAATGCGGGATGTACTTAGCGCCTCGCATGGTTTTGTGTTGATAGATGACCCTAAACAAGCTGATGTTCTATTGCTTAATACCTGTTCGATTCGCGAGAAAGCTCAGGAAAAAGTATTTTCCGCCTTAGGCAAATGGCGCCGGATCAAAGAAAAGCGCCCCGATGTGATCATCGGCGTCGGCGGTTGCGTGGCCAGTCAGGAAGGCGCTGCTTTGCAAAAGCGGGCTCCGTTTGTCGATATCGTCTTTGGTCCGCAAACCTTACACCGCCTGCCCCAACTGCTCGATCAAGCGCGCAGCAAACAAACACCCGTTGTCGATGTCTCATTTCCGGAAATTGAAAAATTCGATGCCTTGCCGGAACCCAGAGCGGAAGGCCCAAAAGCCTTTGTTTCGGTTATGGAAGGTTGCAGCAAGTATTGCACGTTTTGTGTCGTTCCTTACACCCGCGGCGAGGAAATCAGCCGGCCATTGCATGATGTCATCGCTGAAATTGAAACTCTGGCCAGGCAGGGCGTTAGGGAAATCAATCTGCTGGGACAAAACGTCAATGCTTACCGGGGCGAAATGGACGATGGCGATATCGCTGATTTTGCTCTGCTGCTCCATTATGTCGCTGCCGTGGACGGGATAGACCGCATCCGTTTTACGACGTCGCATCCGGTTGAATTTACCGATAGCCTGATCGAAGCCTTTGCGGAAATCCCCAAGCTCGTCGATCATCTGCATTTGCCGGTGCAAAGCGGCAGCGATCATATATTAAAGCTGATGAAACGCGGCCATGCCCGTGCCGATTACCTCAATACCATACGCAAATTACGTAAGGTCCGGCCCAATATCTATCTGTCATCCGATTTTATTATCGGTTTTCCCGGCGAAACCGAACAAGACTTTGAAGATACGCTTGCCCTGGTTGAAGAAATCGGTTTCGATTTATCATTCAGTTTCATCTACAGCCCGCGTCCCGGTACGCCGGCTGCCGATCTGCCCGATGATGTACCCCTTGAGATTAAAAAACAGCGGCTGGAGCGCTTCCAAAACCGCATCAATGAAATGTCTGCGGCGATTTCAAAGAGCATGATCAACACCGTGCAAACTGTCCTGGTCGAGGGACAATCAAAAAAGAATCCGCTGCAAATGCAGGGCAGAACCGAAAATAACCGAGTCGTCAATTTTATCGCTCATCCCCGCTTAACCGGACAGTTTGTCGACGTACTGATCACCGAGGCTTTGCCTAACTCTTTACGAGGCCGCGTCATTGACTCTTCCATCGACAAGATTGTTGCCAACAGCTGATTTGTTTAGCCTATGACATCCCAGGAAATACTCCTGCTCCCTGCCGATAATGGCAGATTATCCAATTTTTGCGGACAACTCGATACCCATTTGCGCCAGATTGAAGCGCGTCTTCAGGTCGAGATTTCCAACCGCGGCAATCAGTTTAAAGTCACCGGCGTCGACAACTCCGTCAAGGCCGCCTGCGCGCTCATGAAGAAATTGTTTGAAAGCACCGAAAAAGAACTGCTGACGTCCGAATCTATCCATTTAGCCATGCAGGATTCCTCAATAGACGCGATACTAGCGACTCCCGAGATTCCCGGCGATCAAACCATCGCCATAAAAACCAAGCGCGGATTGATCCGGGGCAGGGGACCCAATCAACAGGACTATATGAGAAAAATCGTCACACACGATATCAATTTCGGCATTGGTCCTGCCGGCACCGGTAAAACCTATCTTGCCGTCGCCTGTGCAATTGAAGCGTTGCAGAATGAAAAAGTAAGTAAAATTATATTGGTTCGTCCGGCCGTAGAAGCGGGTGAAAAACTGGGTTTTCTTCCAGGCGACCTGGCGCAAAAAGTGGACCCTTATTTGCGGCCATTGTATGACGCCTTGTACGAAATGCTGGGTTTCGAGCGCGTGGAAAAGATGATCGATCGGGGCGTGATCGAAGTGGCGCCGTTGGCTTTCATGCGCGGCAGAACCCTGAACGATGCATTTATCATCCTGGATGAGGCGCAAAACACCACAACTGAACAAATCAAAATGTTTCTGACCCGGGTCGGCTTCGGTTCGACCGCCGTGGTGACTGGCGATTTGACTCAAATAGACTTGCCTTCTGAAAAAATGTCAGGCTTAAAACATGTGCTTGATGTGTTAAAAGATGTAGAAGGCATCAGCTTTACCTTTTTTGGCGTACGCGATGTGGTCAGGCATCCTCTGGTTCAACGCATCGTTTCCGCTTATGAGACTTATGAACAAAAAGCCAAAACGGCGCAAGACTAAAATAGACATTCAACGCGTTTATAATTCGCCGGGTCAACCCGATCGGCTGCAGATAAGATCGTGGATCGATGCGGCGCTGGAGGGGACAAATAAAGATAATAGTTGCGTGGTTCGAATAGTCGATAGTCAGGAAAGCGCCGAACTTAATCTGCAATACCGCCATAAACAAGGCCCAACCAATATTTTGAGCTTTCCATTCGAAATGCCCGACGGGATCGATAACATCGATGAGTCCGGTCTTGATTTACTGGGCGACCTGGTGATCTGTGCACCGGTCGTTGAACATGAAGCGATCGAACAGAACAAACCCCTGGCCCACCATTGGGCTCATATCGTAATCCATGGCGTTTTACATTTACTGGGTTACGATCATATCGACGATGAAGAAGCCGAACGGATGGAAAGCAAAGAAATAGCAATCCTGGAAAAGTTGCATATCAACAATCCCTATAGTGAGGTTATAAACCCATGAGTGATGACCACCCCCCTAGTAGACACTCCCCGCAGAAAAGCTGGATTGATAGAATTACCCAGCTTCTTACCGGGGAGCCGCAAGACCTCGACGATCTTCTTGAAATATTGCGGGAAGCCCGAGAAAATCACTTATTGGATACAGATGCCCTGAGCATGATCGAAGGCGCATTGCAGGTGTCGCAAATGCGGGTACGGGATATCATGATTCCCCGAGTGCAAATGGTGGTCGTGCCGAAGGATGCCGAACTGGATACGCTGTTTCCTCTGGTTACCGAGTTTGGGCATTCGCGTTACCCGGTCATCGAAGACGACCGCAGCAAAGTCGTCGGTATTTTGTTGGCCAAGGATTTACTGGCCCATGCCTTGACTAATAAAAACCTGAAAGTCCATGAAATCATGCGGCCTGCCAGCGTCGTACCGGAAAGCAAGCGCCTGAATGTATTGCTCAAGGAATTGCGCACCAAAGGCAACCATATGGCCATTGTGGTCGACGAATACGGTCAGGCAGCCGGATTAGTCACTATAGAAGATGTACTGGAGCAGATCGTCGGCGAAATTGAAGATGAACACGACGATCAGGAAGATGAAGGCTACATTTCTCAGCGCAGTGAAAACGAGTTTATGATCAAGGCCCTGACGCCCATTGAGGAGTTTGACGAGTATTTTTCAACGCATCTGGCCACGGATGAGTACGACACCGTCGGCGGTTATATCGTAAATCAACTTGAACATATGCCCAAAAAGGGCGAAAGCTTTACCGTGGATAACATGCGTTTTGAAGTGATCCGGGCAGATAACCGGCGTGTGCATTTGGTCAAGCTGAAAATGCTCGACTGATTCGTCAATCAGCGGCCTGATTAGTGTCCGGATGAGATGCCTTTTCGGCACTGTTGCCTGGCTTTCAGTAGATCTTTTTCTGTGTTGCTGGAGTTTTTCAATCATCTGGACATCGAATGACACCAACAAAGCTCGCCTCCGATCATTATAAACTCGCCACACAAGCCTGGTTAAAAACCATAATCATCGGACAGGGCTTCTGTCCCTTCGCAAAACAGGAACTGGAGCGAGATCGTATCCGTTTCAGTGTCGATTTCGATACGGATATTGAAAACTGTCTGTACCATTTGATAGAGGAATGCGCTCGGCTGGATACCGATCCCGGCATTGAAACCACGCTGTTGATCTATTCCGACGCCTTTGCAGCGTTCGACGATTATCTGGATTATCTTGATCTGGCCGAGACCCTGTTAAACGAACAAGGCTATGAGGGTGTTTATCAGTTGGCAAGCTTCCATCCGGATTATTGTTTTGAGGGAGCGGAACAAAATGATCCCGCCAATTACACCAATCGATCACCTTATCCGATGTTGCATCTGCTGCGGGAAAGCAGTATCGAAAAAGCCGTTGCCCGTTATCCACACGCTGAAAATATTCCGCAGGCCAATATCGAATCAGCCCGGAGATTGGGTTTGGCCAAAATGCAGGCATTATTGGCGGCGTGTTATCGGATTGATTGAGACAGGCAGTCTTGGCAAAATGTCCGTATCGCTTCAATCTTTATCAGCTGAATTACGGTGCAATGAGAATTCAGCTATTTTGTTTAGGTCAGTGACAAGCAGACTCAATTTATCAAGCCGGCCCAGATTTTTTATGGCTCGCTCTCTCTTACTGGCGGAACTTCGGTTATGGCCCGGTTCGAGATAAACCAGCTGTTTAGGCTGCCGGCCGCGAAAGTACTTTGCTCCGCGCCGGGCGGCATGCTGATTAAAGCGCCGGGTTACATTGTTGGTGATACCGGTATAGAGCGAATTATCGGTACAAAGGATGATATAGACAGTCCAGTCCATCGAAGCATTAAACCACGGTACCGAATAACGAACCGACACCCGCAGTCAGGCCCATAGCCAGGGCGCCCCAAAAGGTAACGCGGCAAGCGCCTTTAATCATGCTTGAGCCGCCAGTATAGGCCGCCAACATGCCCAACAGCGCCAGAAAGATCAATGATGCCGTTGAAACTTCCAATACCAGGTCAAAAATGGGAGCAAACATGACGACCAGCAAGGGCAGCACGGCGCCGGTTGCGAACGTCGCCGCCGAAGTTAACGCGGCCTGAATGGGCCGGGCAGTAACCGTTGCCGAGATTCCCAGTTCATCGCGTGCGTGTGCACCCAAGGCGTCATAATTCATCAATTGCAAGGCGACCTGTTCGGCAAGTGCCGGATCAAGTCCCCGCAAAATATAAATATTTTTCAGTTCATTTTGTTCATGATGCCTATCTTCAGCCAGTTCCCTGCGTTCGCGGGCCAGATCGGCCTGCTCGGTATCGGCCTGGGAACTGACCGAAACATATTCACCCGCCGCCATCGACATCGAGCCGGCGACCAGACCGGCAACGCCGGCCAAGACGATTTCATGATGCGCTGCCTGCGAGGCGGCTATCCCTACAATCAAACTCGCGGTAGACACGATGCCGTCGTTGGCGCCTAAAACGGCGGCTCGCAACCAGCCAATGCGATGCGTACGATGGATTTCCGGATGGTAAGTCAGCATGAAGTCATCAGTGAAAATTCAGTCGAATTGTCTTGCAGTCATAGTAAACAATTCTAAGAGTTATGAACTCTGGAAATAATGTAGGAACATTAGGGGCGACACTACTTGCATAAACGCCTAAGTGGGGCGATAAGTATTTTTTGTGGTTGAGGGCAGACGGCTCGTGCACCTCAACCTGATTTGCTAATGAAAACCCCCGTTCTGTTCCAGCCGTTTATTTAATCTTGACCAGTTCCTTGCCCTTGCTGGAAAAACGGCAAATGCCTGTGACAAAGTTGTCGCAATGTTTCGATTGTTCAATTTTTGCGCCGTTCGATGTCAATTGAACTGTCAGTTCGCAATAATTGGCTTCACTTTCTGAATGTTGTTTAAATACCAGTACGTTTTCCCCTTCCATTCTGGCATCGCCTGAAACTTGACCGGAACAAGGTTTGGCACCCGCTTCGTTGCTATTGGCTTCAAAGTCGACATCGGCGCTGGCAGTGACTTTACCGCCGACTTTGGAAATTTTTAAGTGTTGAACATGATTGCCATCGCGCAGCAGATAGTGATCGGTGACTGCGAGAGCAGAACCTGATACCAGCATCATAGCGGCTAAAAACAAGCTTTTTTTCATTAATTTACTCCTTTTGGGTTTTAAATAATCAACATGAGTGGCAACCCGGCTTAGGCCGATCATTGATCGGTCCGTCATCGTTCAAGGTTTACTGCTACATGACCCGATTTATTTTAACCTATACAAATCGTTACCAAAAGCCAATGAATATCAAAATTCTTAAAATAGACTAATTCTTGCCGATAACGGGGCTAGCCAGTCAGGTTCGTATAACTTTTGAATTTATCGAAACAGGTTAACTTCCAGGATTTTTTTGATTAACCCGGATCAAAGAGTCATCGTTGATATCAATCGTGAAGGCCCGGCCGAAACCGGCAACATATCGGCCACTTTCAGGACATAATTCAAATAAGCGGAAATCGGATAACGAGCGCAAAGTCATCACAATTTGTCCGAATTTATCCTGCAGCGCTTGCAGTTGAAGAGAGTACTTGGCATCATTTTGCACGATTTCCCTGACAGAGCAGGCAAGGACGGCGCGTTCTCGTGCAAAAAGGTTTCGGGATTCGGATTCCGGAGCTATAAACATAACCGACGCCTTCGGGTTATTCAGCAAATTGATGGTATGGCTGGCCAGTTCACTGATAAAGATATAATAGTGTCCAGCCGGATCGCATACAAAGGGTGCATAGCTGATGTCAGGAATACCGTTCGGCGACGCCGTCGACAGCAGTAGGGTTTGCTGAGATGCCATCAGATTCTGCAAATCTTTAGCCGCTTCAATCAGATTTTCATTGTCATGTTCGCTTGTTTCACGCATTTTTTGGTACGCTATTCGAGTAAAATACAATTCAGTCTGAATCTCTGTTTAATCGACCGTTACAACGCCTTTGAATGGATGACGGCCATTTTCTCGATTTGCATGTCGCGAAAGGTGTAGGGTATGCCGCCGGTACCGTAGCCGGATTGACGCAACCCGGCAAAGGGCATCCAGTCCACGCGAAAAGCGGTATGATCGTTAATCATCAACGTCGACGCGGCCAGGTGCTTATAGGCATATAATGCGGTATCGATAGTCTGCGTGGCGACGGCAGCCTGAAATGCATAGGGCAGGGCATTGGCCTGAGCGATAGCCTCATCAATGTGCTCATAGTCATATACGCAGATTACCGGTCCGAATATTTCCTGTTGGCTGACTTTGCTGCTCTTTGACGGATTAAATAATATCGTCGGTTGGTACAGCGAGGAGGAAAGCCGTTTGCCACCGGTCATCAGCGTAGCGCTTTCAACGACAGCCTCATTAATCCAGGAATCAATCCGGTCGACGTCCCGGCATCTGATCAGCGGCCCCACATCGGTAGCCGTGTCGGCTGGGTCGCCTACTTTCAAGCTTTCAGCCATTCGCGCCAGTTCTGAGGCAACTTTTTCGGCAATGGATCGATGGGCGAAGATACGCTGTACCGATACGCACACTTGCCCGGCATGATAAAAACCGCCTTTGGTCAACAAGGGCAGAATCCAATCCAGATTGGCATCTTCGGCAATGATGACCGGCGCTACACCGCCATGTTCCAAGGCATAGCGCGTTCCTGGAGCCAGTTTTGAGCGCAACATCCAGCCGACTCCGGCGCTGCCGATAAAACTGAAAAAGGCCACGCGCTGATCGGTTACCAATTGCTCGGCAACATCGATGTCCGCAACCATCACCGGTTGACACCAGGCCTCCGGCAATCCCGCTTCATAAAAAATGTCAGCCAGTGCAAATGCCGACAATGGGGTTTCCTTCGCTGGTTTGATAATAATGGGACAACCGGCAGCGATCGCCGGTCCTATCTGATGCACGATCAGATTAACAGGGTGATTAAAGGCGCTGACGGCCACGACCGGTCCGATGGGTTCATGATGCGTAAAGGCCAGCCGGTTCATCGATGCCGGATTTAATTGCATCGGTATTTCCGTCCCTCTCGCGGAGTGGATGCAGTCAATACAAATTTTGATGCCGTCGATCGCTCTGTTCAATTCGACTTTGGAATCCGCATACGGTTTTCCGCCTTCGGCAACCGCAACGGAAATTAACTGTTCGGCACGCTCCGGCATGATTTGAGCCACCCGTTCCAGTATTGCAATGCGTTCATGAGCAGGAAGCCAGTTTCTCCGATCACGAAATGTAGCATCCATATTCTTCAATGCCTGCTCGGCGCCTCGTGCGTCGATCGTCTCGACCGAACCAACCTGTTTGCCGTCATAGGGAGAAAAAACCTCGATCATGCCGGCCGGTTCGGCATCAGGAACTTTGATTTGATAATGCATATAATATTACCTTGATGGCCGTTATGACGTTCGTGAATAACAAAAAGACATTTCGTGAGTCCGGTAATTCAATAGTTATGATCTGTTTTTCAGAAAAGGATAAATTTTTTATATGCAGTCCAATTAAACTCATTTGGCAAATTTTACAGTTTGTATCGAAACATATGCAGAGCTGTTAAAATCCATAAGAGGCCGCGGTAACTCGAATCCGGCCTAGAGAGGGTCACCCAATGGTTTCCACACCGGAAATATTTCTATGAAGAAGGTCAGGTCTGGATGGTAAAGTTAAAAAATGAAACCCAGTTGCTGAAAAAAGCATTAGAAGTCGCTGAAAAATACGCCAAAAACAGAGGATACGCGGAATTCGCAGCTACAGATTCGGCCAAGGACAAGGTTGAAAGCATTTATAGGCTGCTGGTACGGGACGGTTTGATACAACCGTTGGCGATTGATCAGGAGAATGGGGTAACTATGAAACATAAATTAGCGTTATGGATTTCGAGGCAATTACCGAAGGATCACCCGCTTTTGAAATGATTGTTGTGGATCACAGTGAATGCATATGATTTCAGATGTCTAGATAATGATGACTACAAATGACGGCAACAAAAACTGATCAGACAATCGGGAACAAGTTAAAGATGAAAGCAATGGTATTGAGCCATCTCTGCAATCTCAAGGACAATCATCGCCCTCTAGAACTGGTGGAATTGCCGGTTCCTGTGCCGGGTGACCGTGAAGTCTTGCTGAAAGTGTCAACCTGCGGAGTTTGCCATACCGAACTGGACGAGATAGAGGGAAGAACCCCGCCGCCGAGACTCCCGATCGTGTTAGGACATCAGGTAGTAGGCTTGGTTGCAGCCGCAGGCAAGCAGGTCGCCGACATTAAACCGGGGGACAGGGTGGGGGTGGCCTGGATATTTTCTGCGTGCGGCGTCTGCAAGTTTTGTATGGCCGGCAATGAAAATCTGTGCCGTGAATTTGTAGCAACCGGCAGGGATGCCAACGGCGGATATGCTCAATATATGGTAGTTGCCGATCATTTCGTGTATTCGATTCCCGATTTTTTCTCGGATGCGGAAGCAGCACCTTTGCTTTGTGCGGGCGCCATTGGTTACCGGTCATTACGTTTAACCGGTCTTAAAAATGGCCAGCGTCTCGGCTTAACCGGTTTTGGCGCATCCGGCCATCTGGTGCTGAAGATGGTGAAATTCCGCTTTCCGGATACGCCTGTTTATGTATTTGCCCGCAGTGCCGAAGAAAGGGCGTTTGCCCTGGAACTCGGGGCGGTCTGGGCAGGGGATGGCAATGACCCGGCGCCGCATAAAATGGACGCTATCATCGATACCACGCCGGTATGGGAACCGGTCGTTAATGCGCTGGCTAATCTGGAATCAGGCGGCAGGCTGGTGATCAATGTAATTCGCAAGGAAGGCGATAAACGCTGCTTGCTGGATCTGGATTACCCGACTCATCTCTGGCTGGAAAAGGAAATCAAAAGCGTCGCCAACATAACCCGCAACGATGTGAGTGAATTTTTAAGCCTGGCGGCGGCAATGAAACTCAAGCCGGAAGTTCAGTTATTCGACCTGGAACAGGCGAACGAGGCTTTGCTTGAGTTGAAATCAGGCCGGATTCGGGGTGCCAAAGTGCTGAAAATAGAAACAGACCGGCCACATCTCCTGTAAACACGGCATATGGATAGCCCAATCGATACCCGGCTATATCATCAAGGTGTGATGCCATCCGCCTTCGATAATTTAACCTTTTCTTGAGGAACGGCCACCAAAAACCGGTTGAGCTGTTCAATGTCGTTTTGAGTCAGATTACCGGATAATTGTTTTAATTTAATGCCATTGATCAGATAGTCGTAACGCGCACGGGAATAATCCCGTCTTGCCCGGAACAGGAACCGTTGTTCAGTCAACACATCCACCATGGTTCGTGTGCCGACTTCAAATCCGGCTTGCGAGGCTTCCACGGCAGCTTCCGCCGATTTGACCACCGCTTTGAGTGCTTCAACCCGGCTGATGTTGGTCATCACGCCGCGAAAGGCATCATTGACCTGTCTTTTTACCGATCGTTTGGTGGCGGTTAAGCTTTCTTTTGCCGCTTCAAATTCAAACTGGGCCTGACGTATTCTCGAATTGACTGCCCCGCCTTCAAACAAAGGGACATTCAGTTGTACCCCGATTCTTTGGGTGTCGCCGCGGAAACCGAAACTGCTGTTCACATCGGAAGCACCGTAGGAGGCAACCATATCCAGTTGAGGCAAATGGCCGCTGCGCTGGATTTCGATCGTTTTACGAGCGACTTCCGCCTGATTGAATGCGGCAATAATACTGAAGTTATTGATTTCGGCCGTATTGCTCCAATCGGAAATGATATCCGGTTCCGGTTTTTTCAAGGGTAACTGTTCGATCAGAGTGTCTAGTAAAACCTCCTGTTCGCCAATGATCTCATATAACGCTTCGTAGGCATTATCCAGATTGTTTTCGGCTTCTATTTCATTGGCGTTAGTCTGATCAAAACCGGCCTGAGCTTCATAAACATCGGTAATGGCTATAATGCCGACTTCAAATCGCTGCTTTGCTTGTTCAAGCTGCCGAGCGATCGCTTCCTTTTCGGCCATGGCAAATTCAAGATTGTCCAAAGCAGACAGCACATTAAAATAGGCCACGCATGTTTTCGCCATTAGGTTTAACAGTTCATCCTGGTAGATTGCTTCGGCCTGGGCGATCTGATTATCGGACTGATTGAGTTGTATCCAATAATCCCAATGAAACAACGGCTGGGTCATGTTCAAATCAAACGTGTGACTCCAGAACTCCTGATTGACAAAGCCGCCTCTAAAATCACTGCCGGCTTTTTTATTATGCAGATAATCCTTGCTGCTGGCGCCCGTAGCAGAAATAACGGGGAAAAACCGGGCAATGCTTTGATCCCTGGATTCTCCGGTCGCCGATTTATTAGCCAGCGCCTGTTTCAACACAGGATCGTTTTGCAAGGCAAGCTCGAAAATGTCCGATAAGTTTTGAGCTTTTAACGGTGTTGTCCAGGCTAAAACAATAATAATAAAACCGGTTAGTTTTTTAACTTTTAATCGCCTAATCATGTTCCGAGATAGCTGATGATGAGTTCCATTATCAATTTTAATAGGTAAGTATGGTAGTATTTAATGTTTTATCATACTTCGTGATATCACTATAACGCATGAATCAGCTATTTAAAATTCTCTTTTTACTTACGAGTGCTGTCCAATTAAGTAGTTGCACCAGTTTAGGGAAGGGCATGGTGGAAGCCTATCTTGAAAAACAACAATCGGCCGATACCCGACTATGTGAAATATGGGGTAAACCCTTTGAAGGGCTTGAGCCTTATCTTGACAATACAAAGGGGAAAATGAAAGTTCTTATGGTGCACGGCGTAGGCGATCATTTACCCGGATATTCTACTCAATTTGTCGAAAAACTGATGCAGAAACTGGATTTGTCAGTTATGACGGCTCAACACAAAAATATCAAACTGACTAGCCGTACAGAGACCGGTAAAAATCTCGGCAACTTAAGGATTAACCGTCTGTTAAGTAAAAATAGAAAAAAAGAGCTTCTGTTTTATGAATTAACCTGGTCTGAAATCACCGCAAAGCAAAAGGAAGTGCTGGCCTACGATAATTCAGGTGAATATTCCTTTCGGAGAGCACAAGTAAACGACTTGCTGAAAAAATTCTCTAATGATACAGGTCCCGATCCGATTATTTATCTGGGTGAGAGCAGGGAGGATATCCTGGTATCGTTCGCCCAGGCCTTTTGCTGGATGACTAAAAGCGATTGGGACAACCTGCCGGATGATGTCATGCAGGCCTGTTCGTTTAATGAAGATGGCGCCGCCGCTAATATTACCAACGACCAGTATACTTTTATTTCTCACAGTCTGGGTAGTCGCATCACCATTGACGGCATGCAGCGCATTGCTTCGATCGTGAATGATCGCGATGCCAAATTCAGGGAAGCTTTGAAACAAAAGGAAATTCCCATCTATATGATGTCCAATCAATTGCCAATGTTGCAGTTAGGGCGTAAATTGCCTGATATCAGCAACCAGAAAGCGAGTTATTGCCAGCCGCAAGGCGAACATTACGATCAGCGCATGGTCAGCAAAACGCCGATCATTGCATTTAGCGATCCGAACGATCTTTTGAGCTATGCCATACCACATGGCTTTGTCGAAAAATATCTGGATTCCCGTTTATGCATCGACGTCACCAACATTAGCATTAATGTGGCCACCATCTTTGACGCCTTTGGGCTGGGTAAGCTCGCCAATCCGTTGGATGCGCATGTTGGATACGATACCGATGACAGAGTCATCTCCTTGATCGCCAAAGGCGTTGGCAATCATCGCACCGAAAAAATAGTACTGGATCGCTGCAAGTGGATTGAGACGATCGATTGAAACATGATTTGTAAAAGTCTGGACTTGAAGCCAAGGTCATTAGAAACAACTTTAAGGAATCACTAAAATCGGCCAGTTGTTTGTCGAAGACCCTTCTCTCAAGCAACATGATTCGATAGTTTTTCTGCCTTTCGCGTTCAGGATACCTACTCAATTGCAAGATTAGACCACAGTTCCTTATAGACGAGGAGCAGTCTTGGCTGTCACTAAACGACATGTTCTCTCGTCGGTTAGTCGCGTTGATTCACAGCAAATCTTGAAAGTAGGGGACTTATTGAAAATCCTGAGCTTTTCACTAGACTCAATAGTTTGAGCCTACAAACAAAATAAAAAAAGGATATGACATACAAAAGAGGAACTTGCAAAACTAAATAAAGCGAGCGGAATTAGAGCTATAGAGGTCAA
>CAZMRW010000094.1:0-16287 GCA_964568805.1 uncultured Methylococcaceae bacterium
GGTTCAAGGTTCAAGGTTCAAGGTTCAAGGTTCAAGGTTCAGGGTTCAGGGTTCAAGGTTCAGGGTAAGGTTAAAAGATCATCCCCTTGTACCCTGAACCTTGTACCTACATCATCAATGCCTGAAATGCCGCATGCCGGTGAAGACCATAGCCATGTTGTTTTCATCTGCGGCAGCAATCACTTCGCCATCGCGCACGGAACCCCCGGGTTGTATGATGGCTGAAATACCGGCTTCTGCCGCCGAATCGATGCCGTCCCTGAAAGGAAAAAAGGCATCGGAAGCCATCACCGATCCGGGTACCACCAAACCTTCATCCGCGGCTTTAATGCCGGCGATTTTGGCGGAATATACCCGGCTCATTTGGCCTGCTCCAACCCCGATGGTCTGGCTGTTTTTGCAATACACAATCGCATTGGATTTGACAAATTTGGCCACTTTCCAGGCAAATAATAAATCGGCCAGTTCTTGCGGAGTCGGAGCGCGTTGCGTGACGACCTTGACATCGTTTACGCCGATTTCGCCAAAATCGCAGTCCTGAACCAGAAGTCCGCAGGCAACGCGTTTGAAATCAAAAGCGGGTGCCCTTTGCTGTTCCCATGCACCGCATGCCATCACCCTTATGTTTTGCTTGGCGGCCAGAACGGCTTGCGCGCCGGCGCTGACGGTCGGTGCGATGATGACTTCAACGAATTGACGCTTGACGATTTCAGCGGCCGTTGCTTCGTCCAGTTCACGGTTAACGGCGATGATGCCGCCAAATGCAGACGTCGGATCGGTAGCATAGGCTTTGTCGTAGGCGCTCAGCAAGTCATCAGATTCTGCCACGCCGCACGGATTGGCATGTTTGACGATAACGCAAGCGGGCCTGCTGCTAAAGGATTTGACACACTCCAGCGCGGCATCGGCATCGGCGATGTTGTTATACGACAATTCCTTACCCTGCAGTTGCCTGGCGGCCGCAATGGTGCCTGCTTCAGGGTTTTTCTCCTGGTAAAAAGCCGCGTTTTGATGAGGATTTTCACCATAGCGCATGGTCTGTTTACGATAAAACTGTAAATTCAGTGTTTCGGGAAACCGGGTTTGATTAATGCCGGCCAGGTAGGTTGCAATAGCCGTATCGTAGCGGGCGGTGTGTTCAAAACTGGTTAACGCCAGCTTGAACCGGGTTTGTTGGCTGAGGCTGCTATCGCTGTTTTTCAATTCGGCCAGCGTGCTTGCGTAATCATCGGGATTGACGATAACGGCGACATCCTGATGATTTTTAGCGGCGGCGCGAATCATGGTCGGACCGCCGATATCGATATTTTCAATGGCGGTTGCCAAATCGCAATCAGGACGGCCGATCGTTTGCTCAAACGGATACAGGTTGACGACGACCATGTCTATCGGTTTGATACCGTTGGCGGTCATGATGCCATCATCCATGCCCCGGCGGCCCAGAATGCCGCCATGAATTTTCGGATGCAGGGTTTTGACCCTGCCGTCCATCATTTCCGGAAAACCGGTGTAATCGGAAACTTCAGTGACCGGAATATTGTGCTCAGCCAGCGTTTTGGCGGTGCCGCCGGTAGACAGAAGTTCAATACCGAGCAGGCTCAGTTCCCGGCAAAATTCGACAATACCGGTTTTGTTCGAGACGCTAATCAGTGCGCGAGTAACTTTTTTATTCATGTAGTCCTAGTATGGATTGATGGGTAAAGCAGGCAGGGGGAACGTATAGGGTAAACAAACCGGAACTAGGACAGGTTGTACTGTTCCAGTTTCTTGCGCAAGGTACTGCGGCTCAATCCGAGCGCTTTTGCTGTTTTTGTCTGGTTGTGCCCGTAATTTGTCAAGGTGACTTCCAGCAACGGTTTTTCAACGGCACTAATGACCATGGCGTGAAGGCCTTCGACATCATCATCTTTAAGCTGGGCAAAATAGAGTTCTATGGCTTGTTTGACGTAGGCCGATAACGGGATTGAGGTTATTTTTCTATGATCCAATTCGATATCCCGGCGATCTACTGATTCCGTATCTCTGCGTTCCATATTAACGATTACAGCGCTTTTTTTAGATGTTTCCATAATTCAGCACTCTTATGTTAAAAGATTCAATGCTGAGTTGACCAGCATTATTTGTTGAGATGGGACCGCAGCCTGATTAATATTTTTTCGGGTGCTCTGGCCAATCGAGGAGAGCGAATCAAAATACCAACCGATATGTTTTCTCGCTATTTTAACACCGATTGCATTACCATAAAAACTATATAGTTTTTCCAGGTGATGTAAAATGGTGTTGCCGATAACGGATACAGAAGGTTTTTCAGATTTTATTCCAAAATCCAGGAAATGTCTTATTTGACTGAAGATCCAGGGGTTGCCGCGTGCGGCACGACCGATCATCAGGGCGTCAGCGCCGGTATAGTCAAGTACGTAACGAGCCTTTTCCGGAGAATCGATGTCGCCATTGGCGATGATCGGCATATTGATCGCCTGTTTGATTTGTTTTATGGTTTCATATTCGGCCTCACCGTTAAATCGGCAGGCGCGGGTTCGGCCATGGATAGTGAGCGCGGAAATACCCGAATTTTTTGCAATCTTCGCTATAGTCAAGGCATTACGGTTTTCCACATCCCAACCGGTACGGATTTTTAGGGTCACCGGGATATCGACTGCATTGACCACCGCCTCAAGAATAGTGCCGACTCTGCCCTCATCTTTCAATAAGGCGGACCCGGCTGAAACCGAACAGACTTTTTTGGCAGGACAACCCATATTGATGTCGATAATTTGCGCGCCTCGCTCTGCATTATATCGCGCGGCATCGGCCATTTGCCGTGGGTCTGTGCCTAGAATCTGTACCGAACGCAAATCCGAGTCGCCGTCATAGTCAGTTTTTAACAAGGTCCTTTGATGTAATTGAAACGCCGGATTGGACGTCACCATTTCAGAAACAGCCAGGCCGGCTCCAAATTGTTTGCAAATGTCCCGGAAGGGCCGGTCTGTGATTCCGGTCATGGGCGCCAGAATCAGATTATTGGCTAATTGATAGGGGCCAATGTGCATGGATATTAAGAGATCGGGAAAAGGCGCATGGAATGCTCTAATATATCAGGAATCTACCGATTCATTCCAGATAGGATTCTCCAGGTCTTCTTTATTCAGCTTGGCTCTGTCATCCGGGTAAATATGCCAGAACGATTGGTCGATCGGTGCATTGCTGTAGCCTTGTTTTTTCTCATGGGCAAAGGGACACCACCAGTTTTCCACGATTTTAACCAAATAAGCATGCCATTCAAACAAGGCGACGCTGACCGGGCAATACCAGGTGCAATTCAATATCCAATATAATCTGGACTGAGCCAAACTCATTTTGAACGACCCATCCATGGTAATTTGATTTTTAAGATCATAACGATGGCTGGCTCGGTCGGGTAGAAAATCAGACAAGGTTTTAATGTTTTTACCGCCAATCAGGCGCAAATGATAATAGGTCAGATAGGCGCTGGTAAAAACAAAGGGTAAGGTCAGTATCGGCAGGTAAACGAAAACCAGGCCGATTGCTCTTCGCCAAACAGGAACTTGTTTATGATGTTTGCCGATTTCAGCCCGGGAACAGGATTCACATGCTTTCATTTTTTTGTCTCTTCCTCTTTTTTTAATGGTTGATTACTGGATGATGTTGATTCGTTTTTATTGAGCAGATGATAGATGCTCTGGCAACCTGCGCAGCAAAACGTCAGCACACCTTGAGGACTGGTTAGCGTAAATCCTTTTATTTCCACGGGTTGGCCGCAAAGATCACAAATAGTTTTATATTTTACCTGGGCCATCAAGATGCCTCAATGACTTTATATGCTGGGCGATACCGAACAAAAAAAAGTTTTTAAATACTCTGTCTCCGGCGTTGCAGGATCGACAGGATGATCGGGACCTTGACCGCCGCTGGAAAAAAAAACCAAATGACGATCGATATGTCGCCCCGATGAGCGTAACAATTCATGCAGATTATCCCGGCTCAGGTGATGCGAACAGGATGCGGATACCAATATGCCGTTTTTCGACAGAATCTGCAGCGCAAGATGATTGAGTCTGCGATAGGCTTCATAACCCTGTTTGTAGTCTTTTTTGCGTTTAATCAATGCCGGCGGATCCAATACGATAATATCATAGACTTGGTTATCCAGGCGTGACTGTTTTAGAAATTCGAAAACATCGCTGTGGACAAAATGCATCTTGTCCTGAACCTGGTTAAGGGAAGCATTGGCCTCGGCCAGTTTAAGAGCAGACTCCGAACCGTCAACGCAGGTGACCTCCGCGGCTCCGGCCATGGCGGCCGGTATGCCCCAGGCGCCGGTATAGGAAAATAAATCCAGGACACGCTGGCCTTTTGCAAGCGTGGCCAATTGCGAACGGCTCATTCGATGATCGTAAAACCAGCCGGTTTTTTGGCCGTTCAGGATGTCGATTTTAAATCGGGCGCCATTTTCTTCGATGATTAATGGATCAGGAAGCGCTCCGTAGGCGATTTCTGACGCCATGCTTAAGCCTTCCAGTTGCCGTTGGCTATTGTCATTCTTCAGAATAATGGCGGCCGGGTCGAATAAATCAATCAGCGCAGCGATCAGGGTGTCCTTGCGCTGTTCCATGCCCGCTGTGGTAATTTGCAAGGCGAATACCGATCCGAACCGGTCTATCACCACGCCCGGCAACGCGTCGCTTTCGCCGAAAATAAGGCGGTAGAACGGTTTATCGAAAAGCTTTTCGCGCAGAGCCAAGGCGGTGCCCAGGCGTTCCTTGAAGAAATTAATCCCGCATTTGAGATTGGTTTTTCTCGACAGCAGCCGTGCGCAAATCAGGGTCTTGGGATTGATATAAGCGGTGCCTAGCGCTTTGCCGTCATGGCTGATGATCTGTACCAGATCGCCTGCGCTGAATTGCTCTAAAGGCGAACGCTTCGTATCGATTTCATTGCTGAAGACCCACAGATGCCCGAGTCGCAAGCGTTTGTCTTCGTTTTTGTTTAAATAGATTTCTGGGTAGGGCATAATCAATAAATGAAATCGAAGTCATAACCGCCGACTTTTATTTTCGGAACGGCAATTTTCAGGATTATTTCCGTGGTCGCATCGGCGTCGATTGTGCCGGAGCCGAGAGTATCGGAAAGATAGTCCGCAGGAGTCAAGAGTCTATGGGCAAAGGCTTGCCCGTTAAAATCGAGCAAAGTCAGATTGATGTTCGGGTATTTTTGCCGAAAGGGCGCCTGATTGCTGACTACGATCTTGAAAGCATAATTTTGGTCCGGTAATAGCGTCAGCGAACGGTGCAATACTTCCAGTTCATCAATGTTTTGATAAGCGGGCAGATCACAGTTAAACCGGGCGCATAGCTTTTCCACCCATATGCGCAATCCCGGTTTTTGGCTTAACGCACGTCCTTCGAAATAAACGAATTGGGCAACAAGCAATAACACTCCCAAAATAAGTCCGAGGTGCCAGTAAGGATTGTCAGGCTGTTTTTTACCGCTGTCCCAGGGCAATGGTTTTGCCGGGATTGACTCAATGGTGTCGTTAGTTTCAGTTTCGCTGATAAACATCAGGGCGTCGAACAATTCGGAACATTGAACACAACGCAACATTCCCCGGTTGGCGCGAAGTTGCTCAATCGTTAACGGTTGAGTCCTTTGGCAATTGGGGCATCGGGTAAACATGGGCCTAACTCTTTTTGCCCGATAATCTTACCCAGTCTTCCTGTTGAGCCGGCGCATCAAACTGTATGGTATCGTGATAGGAATGGATAACCGTCTCTGTCTGCTCGTGTAAAATACCGGATAAAACCAGTTGCCCTTCATTAACAAGCAGGGAACAAATCTTTCCGCTCAGGTCGCACAAGGGTTTTGCCAGGATGTTGGCCAGGACAATGTCCGCCTGTAGCTCAGGAAGCTGTTCCGGCAAATAACAATAAACTTTATCCTGAACCTTGTTTTTGATGGCGTTGCTCTCTGTTGCAGTTAGTGCTTGCGGATCGATATCAACGGCGTAGGCCGTTTTCGCGCCCAGTAAAATGGCGGCAACGGCAAGAATGCCGGAACCGCAGCCGTAATCGATCACGGTTTTGCCGGTCATGTCGTGGCCGGCCAGCCATTCCAGACATAAGGCGGTCGTAGGATGCGTGCCGGTGCCGAAAGCAAGGCCGGGGTCCAGCGTCAGGCAGACGGTGCCGGGTTCGTATTGCTCCTGATTTGTCGGACATACCCACAGTTTATCGGCAAATTTCATCGGCCGGTAATACTCCATCCAGGCGCGTTCCCATTCCTGATCTTCAATCTGTTCATGACTCCAGTCATGCAACAGTTCGGGTTTAAATTTCGCCTTTACTCTGCTGGCAATCAGCATCGGGTCGACATCCAGTTCGTAGAGCGCGATAACCTGAGTGTTGCTCCATATTTTGGTTTCGCCAATCGCAGGTTCATAAACCGGCTCGTCCTCAGCGTCCATATAGGTAACGGACACAGCGCCGAGATCGCTGAACAGGTCAGCAAGCAAGGGCGCGGTGTTTTCATCAGTAATAACGGCGATCTGGTGCCAGGCCATGAGTGTCGATAATTTCAAGAGAAAAGAACGGGAATAGTTATCTCTAACCCGTTTTTAACAATGTGCTTAATAAAGGCCGAGCTTCTTTTCCAGATAATGGATGTTTTGTCCGCCCTCTGCAAAAGCGCTGTCGGTCATGATGTCGTGCTGCAACGGAATATTGGTTTTGATGCCGTCAATGATGATTTCGCTCAATGCCGTGTTCATTCTGGCAATGGCGCTTTTTCGATCCTCTCCATGAGCAATCAGTTTGCCTATCATCGAATCGTAATACGGCGGTACTTTATAACCATTATAAATATGCGTTTCACAACGGATGCCGGGGCCCCCGGGCATATGAAACTGTTCGATGGTTCCCGGGCAAGGCATGAAAGTTCTGGGATCTTCGGCATTCAGCCGGCATTCGATGGCATGCCCGCGAATGATAACCTGATCCTGGGTGATCGACAGGCGTTCGCCGGCAGCAATGCGCAATTGCTCCTTGACGATATCAAAACCTGTAATCATTTCGGTGACCGGATGCTCGACCTGAACGCGGGTGTTCATTTCAATAAAGAAGAATTCGCCTTTTTCATACAGAAATTCGAAGGTACCTGCGCCTAGGTAACCGATGTCGATGCAGGCTTTGGCACAACGTTCGCCGATGGCTTTACGCTGAGCTTCGGTTATGCCGGGAGCCGGAGCTTCCTCGACCACTTTTTGATGACGACGCTGCATGGAACAATCGCGCTCACCCAAATGGATGGCATTACCGTGCGAGTCCGCCATCACCTGAAATTCGATGTGCCGCGGGTCTTCCAGAAATTTTTCCATATAGACCGTGGCGTTGCCGAAAGCACTGCTCGCTTCGGCCTTGGTCATTTCAATCGCATTGAGCAAGGCCGCTTCGGTATGCACAGTACGCATGCCCCGGCCACCGCCGCCGCCGGCGGCCTTGATAATAACCGGATAGCCGATTTCTTCCGCCAGCCGTAAATTTTTTTTTTCGTCATGGGTCAAAGGATCGCCATTCCCGGGCACACAGGGGATGCCCGCCGCCTGCATGGCTTTTTTGGCGGAAATTTTATCGCCCATCAGCCGGATGGTATCGGCATTAGGACCAATAAACACAAAGCCGCTTTGTTTTACTTTTTCTGAAAAATCGGCATTTTCCGCCAGGAAACCATAGCCGGGATGGATGGCTTCCGCATCGGTGACTTCCGCCGCGCTGATAATCGCCGGAATATTCAGGTAGCTGTCAGCCGATTGAGCCGGACCTATGCAGACGGATTCATCCGCAAGGCGGACATGTTTCAGATTCCTGTCTGCTTCGGAATGCACTGCGACAACCTTGACTCCCAACTCTCTGCAGGCGCGCAGGATACGTAAAGCAATTTCGCCTCGATTGGCGATCACTATTTTATCAAACATGACTCCCCCGATTAATGTTATTCAATGATGAACAAGGGTTGTCCATATTCGACTGGCTGGCCGTTTTCTACCAGGATTTTAGTGACAGTACCGCTTTTATCTGATTCGATCTGATTGAGAATTTTCATCGCTTCGATAATACACAAGGTGTCGCCAATCTGAACTTTCTGGCCGACGTCGGTAAACACTTTGGCGCCAGGAGATGCTGCCCGATAAAACGTACCAACCATCGGCGACTTGACGGCGTGGCCGGTCATTTTTTCTTCAGCCGGCTCGGCGGCCGTCACGGGCGCCGCTGCAACCGTAGCAGCGGGTGCTGGGGCATAGGCAACCGGCGCCGGGGCTGCGGAATATCGGCTGATGCGGATTGCTTCCTCTCCTTCCTTGATCTCTATTTCGGCTATGCCGGATTCTTCGATAATCTCGATGAGTTTTTTTATTTTTCTAATATCCATGGGTTACTGTCTCTCGGCTAATATCTGGTGAGCGGCCTGTAAGGCCAGTTCGTATCCTGTTGACCCCAATCCACAGATAACGCCTTTGGCAATATCCGAGAAATAGGAGTGTTTTCTAAAAGGTTCGCGAGCATGTACGTTTGATAAATGAACCTCTATAAAAGGTATTCTTGTTGCGAGCAAGGCGTCCCGAATGGCGACGCTGGTATGGGTAAAGGCTGCCGGGTTGATAATGATAAAATCGACCTGATCTTGGTAAGCCTGATGAATCAACTCCACTATGTCATGCTCCGCATTGTTTTGATGAAAATTGAGCTGATGATTTAAGTTATCTGCTATTTTTTCAAGAGATAACTTGATATCCGTAAGTGTCTTGTTACCGTAGTGGCCGGGTTCGCGGGTCCCCAGCAAATTTAAGTTCGGCCCATTTAATACGGTAATAGTCGCCATTAGTGTTTCCAGCAATTTTAACAATGCAATTTTAGGCGGATAATTTTGCCTAATTTGAAGGGTATTGTCCAGATATTCTATTTTTCTTGCCAGATCGCAGAAGAAGTCCGGTGTTTAGGTGCAATTTTAAACAGTTAAGTTGGCTGATTCTGTTGCCTGGAGGCAAATAGCCGATCGTCTGAACATTATGCTTAGTTAATCTATCGCGGAGCTTTCAGCAGCCCCCCTTAGCGATTGAGGCTTGGCATCGTTTAAACCAGTCCATTAATATGTGCAGAAGAGCGCTTGGATCCGGCCTGGGAGTGAGCGTTCCTCTGGCTCGGGCCGTCAGCTTATCGATGCCGGACCATCAGTTAGGAGGGGCCTAACTTTGTCAGAAATGACGGATCTATCCGGCAGCCGCCAAGCTCCGGCCGATCCAGTATGTCCTGTTCGAAATCGCGGTAGGTGGGAAGCTGGAAGGCAATACGATTTATTTTGCCGTTGGCGAATTCAAATTCCATCGCTCCTCCCTTTGCTCGCGGACTGTCCGGTTTAGTAGTGAATAATAAAATCCCTGCATTGCCTATCGGCTTGCCCTGTTGTTCAGGTATAGGCCGGGAACAGCTCAGTTCATTGAAAGACAAACCGGTAAAGACTTGCGCTAACTGGCGCGCGCTGACGATGATCCCTTCTCCCGGAATTGTCACAATCGCAGGCGCTGATGCTGATGCAGCCGGCGCCGGTGTTGGGGCTGCAACAACCGGAGCAACCTGAGTTATTGACTCGGATTTATCCTGAGGAATGGGACTCGTCATCGGGGCGGGCTCAGCCGATGCCGTTTCCTTGGCCGTTGTCGTTGACATTGCCGCTGGCGCCGGGGTCGCAGGCACAGCCGCCCCGCCGGGACTTGCCGGAATACTCGGTAAATTCAATAGTTTTTCCAGTCCGAAATCGCCTAAATGATTTTGCAGCAATACCGACCCATCGCCGTTTTTTGCAGTGGCCAGCAGGGGGTACAACTGACGTTCCATTTCAGTGATATGGGTGTTTTTAAGAACGGAGAGCAATTGCCGCTCTATCGATTTGAGCGGTGTGAACAATTGTTCCTTCTGCTCGCTCGACGCTCCAATCTGATCCCAGTCCGCCTGCGTGTTGACCGGCAAGCCCATCGCTTTCATCACGCCATAATCTTCTTCAGCCAAACAGTTGCCGAAATCCTTGCTGCGATAACTTTTCATGGTTTTCGGGCGTATTTCATCATTAAAAGCCTTTTGGCGGGTGATATTGTAGTTTTTCCAGTCTGGGCTTTTGGCGAGGAAATAATACAGCAGGGCATTGCGATCGAATTTGTTGAACCCGAATTCTTTCATCACCAGTTTCAAATTCCGGCAATTTATTTCGACATCTTCGTAACTGTTCCACTCCGGTTTTAAATTGGGTTTGGCCGGATGCTTTGATTGCTCGATGAGTTGCAGCAAATTAATGTCGCCCGCTGACGATTTGATTGGCGAGTAGGCGATTTCTTCCAGCGATCTATCCCGCGCATCGGGTATGCCGCCTGCGGAGGTTGTTAACAGCAGCGACGGTAAAATTTCCAGATAGATCTTTAGTTCGCCAAGCGGTCTGGTTTCATTAGCCAAAGGATTGATGCCGCCTTCGGCGACTTCATAAACTTTGAAGACCGTCTGATTCAGTGTGCCGGTTTTTCCGGAATAAGCGGCTAATGCCGGCAGAGAATGCGATTCGGAACTGTGTTTGACGGATGAGGGCGCCGTCGGTGCGGCCTGTGTTTGTTGAGTTGTGCTGATCCATTGACCGGCGACCTGGCCCATGATCGCAACACCCATGCCGACGCCGGTGAGGGCCAGCAAACTGCTGGCGGAATTGACATCTCCCACCAGGCCCGATACATCGAGATCGCTATTGGCATTGGTATAGAAGTTATAATCGATCATGGTCTCCTTGCCGGTGTCCAGACGCATCCAGGGTGTCAGATACAACTTTTTTGCATCAAATTTAAAATTGCATTTTCCGGTAGTCGCCTGATACAGAAAGCCGGCCGCTTCGCCTTTGAATTTGAGGCTATCGTTGCGTATGCTGTAAATCAATGCGGCGGATAAATCACCCTTCTCATAAGAAGGCGTTATGTCGCTGCAGCCGCTTTTTAGAATATTGTCGCCTTTATAATCGAATTCAGAAATCAACCGGACATAATAATCATCACCGTCAATGGCATGAAAACCGGACAGCGGATAAAACGGCTGCGCATGGACTTCCGGATGATCGATTGCAATTTGACGAGTGCCTGCGCAACCGGTCAGCAGTGTGCCTGCAATTAATATGAATTCCAGTGAAGAAAAATAACGAAACGACATGCATTAACCTGGTTAGCGCGGATTAAAGGCGATTAAAGACAGAAGAACAAATCCTGGGGCAAGCCCGGAAATTGATCCGCTTATTTTAACGGGTATTTAGAGATTGGTCTGACAAAGTTCAAGTTTTTTAATTGGCTGGATTCGAGTTGTCGCGCGGATGGTCTCAAGATCACCGGAATCGTTATCAGTCTTAACGGTTACACTCGAAAATTTCAACGATTGAGTTTGCCTCGTTAAAGGTTTCTAGGCGAACGTCAAAACCCCAGAGTCTGACGACATGTTTCAATACGTCATGGACGCTTTTATCCAGTGGCATATGATGATATTGCGTGTGCCGCAAGGTCAATGTTCTGTCGCCTTTTCGGTCGACATCATATACCTGGATATTGGGTTCATTACTGCCCAGATTATACTGCTCGGATAAAATCCGCCGGATGTATTGATAGCCGCTTTCATCGTGTATTGATGTGACCCCGAGTTCACTTTCCTTATGATCATCAAGAATCGAGAACAGTTTGAAGTCGCGTATGACTTTTGGCGATAAATACTGGCCAATGAAGCTTTCATCCTTAAAATTCTGCATGGCAAAATGCAGCGTTTTATTCCAGTCGCTGCCGGCAATATCAGGAAACCAGCGCCTGTCTTCGTCGGTAGGGTCTTCGCAGATTCTACGGATATCTGTCATCATGGCAAAACCCAGCGCATAGGGATTTATGCCGGAATAATATTTGCTGTCGAAAGCCGGCTGATAAATGACATTGGTATGCGATTGCAAAAATTCAATCATAAATCCGTCGGTCACAAGCCCTTCCGCATAAAGCTGATTGAGCAGCGTGTAATGCCAGAAAGTAGCCCAGCCTTCGTTCATAACCTGCGTCTGCCGTTGAGGATAAAAATATTGCGCAATTTTACGCACAATACGCACGATTTCGCGTTGCCAGGATTCCAGAAAGGGAGCATTTTTTTCGATGAAATAAAGGATGTTTTCCTGGGGTTCTTTCGGAAATTGCCGGTCTGGGTTATCACTGCGCAATACTTCCTTTGCCGGAATAGTTCGCCATAATTCATTGACCTGGGATTGCAGATACTCTTCGCGAACCTTTTGCTTGGCCTGCTCCTCCAGCATGGACAGGCGGGATGGCCGTTTGTAGCGGTCAACGCCAAAATTTCTCAAGGCATGGCAGGAGTCAAGAATTTCTTCGACCTGGGCTTCCCCATAACGCTCTTCACATTGAGCGATATAATTCTTGGCAAACAGCAGATAATCAATAATGGAGTCGGCACTGGTCCAGGTGGTAAATAAATAGTTGTTTTTAAAAAAGGAATTATGGCCGTAAGCAGCATGGGCAATCACCAGTGCCTGCATCGTCATACTGTTTTCTTCCATTAAATAAGCGATGCAGGGATTTGAGTTGATCACGATTTCATAGGCCAACCCCATTTGACCTTTTTTATAGCGCGTTTCATTGGTAACAAATTCCTTGCCGAATGACCAGTGGCTATAAACGACCGGCATACCGATCGCCGCATAGGCATCCATCATTTGTTCGGCCGTGATGATTTCGAGCTGGACAGGATAGGTGTCGAGGCCAAAATTTCCGGCTATGCGGGCAATTTCCTTATGATATTTTTCTATCAGTTCGAAAGTCCATTCCGAGGTTTCCGATAGAGGCTTGTTTTTCATGCGTTCTTTTTCTCAAAAAGTTTTCGAAATACCGGATAAATATCTTTCAGCGTTTCAATGCGCTGCATGGCGAAATTATTCCACTGCTCTTTAATCGTTAAGTATTCGTGCCAGAGATTCTGATGTCTGCCCTCGGTAATCTCGATATAGGCGAAATACTGCATATAAGGCATGATTTTATCAGACAAAATTTTTGTACATTGTTTTGAATCATTATCCCAGTTGTCTCCGTCCGAAGCCTGGGCGGCATAAATGTTCCATTCGGAGGTCGGGAAACGATTCTGAATAATGGCGCTCATGAGATTGAGCGCGCTGGAAACAACCGTCCCTCCGGTTTCCCTCGAATAAAAAAAAGTGTCCTCATCAACTTCATGGGCTTCTGTGTGATGGGATATGAAAACAATCTGTATTTTTTCATAGGTCTTCATCAGAAAAAGATACAACAGCATGAAAAACCGTTTGGCGATATCTTTTTTTTCAGGTCCCATCGATCCCGAGATATCCATGATGCAAAACATGACGGCCTGGGTAATCGGTTTTGGCCGATCGACACGGTTGTCATATCTCAAATCAAAGGTATCGATGAAAGGAATCCGGGCTATTTTTGCCTTGAGCTGCTCAATCTCTTTACGCAGCAGGATGACATCGGCGTTGGTTTCATCATAACGATTGAGTAAGTCCTCCAGCTGTTGCTCCGCCTCGATCAAGCTGTCGTAATACGGTGCGCGCAGGGCGATCCGCCGGCCTAAAGCGTTTCGTAACGAACGAATGACATTAATGTTGGATGGTATGCCGTCGCTGGTATGTCCCGCACGGACTTTTTTTGTCTCATTGATGGCAGCCAATTGAGTTTTCACCAGATTTGGCAACTCAAGATCTTCAAAGAAGAAATTAAGGAATTCTTCACGCGTCAGCTCGAAGAAAAATTCATCCTGGCCTTCGCCGCTGTCCGAGGCGTTATTACCCTGCCCTGAGCTTTCTTCAGGCCTGGCGATTTTATCGCCTTGCTGGAATTCCTTGTTGCCCGGATGGACGCGTTCACGAACCCCTCCCTGGCCATGATGAAAAAAAGGCTCAGACGTGTCTTTGGCGGGGATGGAAACTTTTTCGCCTTTGTCCAGATCCGTTACGCTACGCTTGTTTATCGCATCGGCAACCGCTTTTTTAATTTGCGAACGAAAGCGATGGATAAATTTCCGCCGGTTAACCGCGCTTTTGTTTTTCCCGTTAAGGCGTCTGTCTACGATTTGAACCACTCTATTCACCACGCATTAAGATGATTTACGTACTCTTAAATACCATTCGCTGAGTAAACGGACCTGTTTTTCGGTATAGCCTTTTTCCACCATACGATCAATAAATTCCTCATGCTTTTTCTGATCGTCAGGGGATGCTTTGGCGTTAAATGATATCACCGGCAGCAAATCTTCAGTGGTTGAGAACATTTTCTTTTCAATGACCACGCGCAGTTTTTCATAACTGGTCCAGGCAGGATTCTTGCCTTCATGTTTTGCACGGGCGCGTAATACGAAATTGACGATTTCATTACGGAAATCCTTCGGATTACTGATGCCCGCCGGTTTTTCTATTTTTTCCAGTTCTTCATTTAAAGCGCTTCTATCGAACATTTCACCCGTATCCGGATCGCGATAATTGGTGTCCTGAATCCAGTAGTCGGCATAGGTCACATAACGATCGAATATGTTTTGTCCATATTCGGAATAGGATTGCAGATAGGCCGTCTGGATTTCCTTACCAATAAAATCGATATAGCGCTGGGTTAAATAACCTTTCAGATAAGATAAATATTTTTCTTCAGTTTCGGCAGGAAACTGTTCGCGTTCAATCTGCTGCTCCAAAACATATAACAGATGAACAGGATTTGCCGCAACTTCGGTGTTATCGAAGTTAAAGACCCTGGACAGAATCTTGAAGGCAAAACGGGTAGACAATCCGGTCATGCCTTCGTCCACGCCGGCGTAATCACGGTATTCCTGAAAAGACTTGGCATGAGGATCGGTGTCTTTCAGATTTTCGCCATTGTAAATCCTCATTTTGGAAAAGATGCTGGAATTTTCCGGTTCCTTTAAACGCGATAATACGGCGAATTGCGCCATCATTTTTAAGGTGCCGGGGGCGCATGGCGCATCATACAGGGAACTGTTTTCCAGCAGTTTCTTGTAAATCTTGATCTCCTCGGAAACTCTCAGGCAATAAGGAACCTTGACGATATAGATCCGATCGAGAAAGGCTTCATTATTTTTATTGTTTTTAAAGGCTTGCCATTCCGATTCGTTCGAATGGGCGAGGATAATGCCCTGAAAAGGAATCGCAGGAAAACCTTCCGTGCCTTTGTAATTGCCTTCCTGGGTGGCGGTCAGCAAGGGGTGCAGGACTTTAATGGGGGCTTTGAACATCTCCACAAATTCGAGCAGGCCCTGATTGGCCCGGCAAAGGCCGCCGGAGTAGCTGTACGCATCCGGGTCGTCCTGTGAATATTTTTCCAGCTTGCGGATGTCGACCTTGCCGACCAGAGAGGAAATATCCTGATTATTTTCATCGCCGGGTTCCGTCTTGGTCACGGCAATCTGTTTCAGGATCGATGGGCGTATTTTGATCACTTTAAATTGCCGTATATCGCCATTAAACTCATGCAGGCGTTTGGTTGCCCAGGGCGACATGATCGTGTTCAGATAACGCTTGGGAATTCCATAATCGTTTTCCAGTATATCGCCATCTTCATTGACGTTAAATAATCCCAGCGGCGATTCAAACACCGGCGATCCTTTTATCGCATAGAAAGGCGTCTTTTCCATCAGCGATTTAAGTTTTTCAGCAAGCGATGATTTGCCGCCTCCAACCGGGCCCAACAAGTAGAGAATCTGCTTTTTTTCTTCCAGACCTTGGGCGGCATGTTTGAAGAAAGAAACGATTTGTTCGATCACCTCTTCCATTCCGTAAAATTCACGAAACGCAGGATAGATTTTTATGACTTTGTTCAGGAACAGTCTGCTTAGTTTGGGATCATGGTGCGTATCAAGCAATTCAGGTTCGCCAATCGCATTAAGCATCCGTTCGGCCGGACTCGCATAGGCAAGAGGGTCTTTCTTGCAAAGATCCAGATACTCCTGAAGCGTTAGTTCTTCTTCCTTCAGTTCGTCAAATTTCGACCTATAGTGTTCAAAAATACTCATTACAACTCCCATAGTGGTTTGTTACATCTTTATAATTAGCATAGACCATGCATTGATTCATTATTTCCCTTTACTCGAATAATTAAACTCATTTGATCGCAAAAGCCTAGTTCTGTCTCGTTAACCGAAAAAAATATTGTAGAGGTACGAATTTATCAAT
>CAZMRW010000095.1:0-15493 GCA_964568805.1 uncultured Methylococcaceae bacterium
AATAATCAGCAGAAATAGTGTGGTGGCTAGGCTATTCTCGGACAGGCTCCTAGGCTTGAATGCTGGAATAATATGACAAAAATGGCAACCGTTGTGGCGGAAGTTGACAAAAAAAGGGTGCTTTGCCGGATCTCGCATGAAAGTTTGAGAGCTAAATTTGGAGCCTCGGATGATAAGCTTATGCAGTCAGTAGCCCAACATCGTACGGATATAGAAGAGGCAGCGAGAAGGCTTATAGAGCGGAATTACTATGAAAAGGATGGTTCCGTTCTGATCCAAGCTGACGACCTCTAATAGAAACTGGAATTACACCCGCATCGATGAGTCTGAGTGTAGTAAAAAAACTGCCTTTTTATAAGAATCTTAAAGCGGATGAATAACACTGGTAATCACGCCCCAGATCACCAACTCCTGGTCGACGCTGACCGCGATGTTGGCATAGGCCGGATTTTCGGCGACGAGCACGATGCCGCTTTGCGTATGCTGCAGGCGCTTGACCGTCAATTCGCCGTTCAGCGCGCCAATGATGATTTTGCCTGACACAGGGGGAAAGCCAGTAGGGCGCAATGCGAAGCAATTGCGCCGCATGATAAATTCAACATTGAAATATACGATCGCTGATGACTATTTTACTGAAACGCGCCTACGATTCTCCCGAATCCAGCGACGGATTTCGAATCCTGGTGGACCGGCTTTGGCCGCGAGGAATGACCAAGAGCTCGGCGCATATCGACTTGTGGCTCAAGGATGTTGCGCCCAGCACAACCCTACGACAGTGGTTCGGACACGACCCATCAAAGTGAGCCGAGTTTCGAGAGCGCTACTTTCTCGAACTCCGCGACAACCCCGAAGCCATCGAGCAACTTAAGGGCCACATGCGTCAAGGCGTCGTTACGCTCGTTTATGGTGCGAAGGATACGGTGCATAACCATGCTGTCGCGCTTAAAGAGTATCTGGAAATCGCAAAGAGGCATCCCTAAGCACTTATTAAATCGGTTCAGCCTATAAACTCAACGCCCGAAATTCCGTACAGGGCTGGAAGCGCTGCCAGATGCGATCGAACTCCTCGGCCAGTTGGCGATTGCGTCCCGGCTGGGCCGGGCTCCAATTGCCCTGGTAACGGTTGCCGAACTGGCGAAACAGATAGCCATCACAATCATTGACAAGAAAGGCTGAAGGATACTGAAAATCTTCAGGTTCCACAGGCATCCGGAACTGAAACGTCGAAGGCAGCCGCTGGGCCAATTCCAGCAAGGGATGAGGTTTACTGCGCACAGCCATTGTGTCCTGCACTATGAATAGGGCAAAGCCATCGCGGCTTTGAACGGCGAATTGCTTGAGCGCGCTAACGACCTCGATTCGTCCGTAAAGATCATACTCCAGGTCAGGGCTGTAAATGCAAAGCTGGCGACGCGCTTCGGAGATTAGCGTTAAGGTTGCCAACAGCACATCGTCAAAAGTTCCGAACTCGGTGGCTTTCAGCGACGGTTTGCGTTGCCTTGGCAGCGGGCGCGCCGCCTGATTTTTGGGCTCCACCCGCAAACGCATGGCCTGATGCGGAATGCCGGCTTCCATGAAGATTTCACCCTCCCTGCTAAAGCCGAATTTTTCGTAAAAACCCAGCACAGGCACCTGGGCATTTGCGCCGACCTCCGCCCAGCCCCGCTTACGCGCCTGTTCGATCAAGGCATGCAGCAACGCCTTGCCGACGCCCTGGTGACGCCATGGTTGCAGCACCGCCATGCGGCCTATGTTGCGTTCGGGCGTGAGCCGGCCCGTACCGATGGGCCGGTGCAGTTCATCGCGGGCGATGACATGGATACATTGCGGATCAAGCTCGTCCCATTCCAGATCGGCGGGTATGTTTTGCTCGACCTCAAACACCGCTTCGCGCACGGCCCGAAGATCGTCGTAATCGGCACGAAAGTCAGCAGGTTCGATGCGGTAGTCCGGTATGTTCATGGTGACGGATTTCATGTTTGGGTTTGCCGCAAGACTATCAGACCGATGGCGATTTGTTAAGCTTCCTGATTTATTTTCTCAAAGATGGCATGCGCCGGGTTTTCATTCCATTTCTTTGTTGTCGCCTGGCCCAATCGGATAATATTAAGAAAATCAGAGCTTTTCCGATTGAAAAGCCATGGCTAATACTCTATCCTTCTGCTTGCAGTTAACTCAGGAAAGACAGCCTTGACTCAACATGCACTTACCCAACAGCACAGGAGATTCTATGAAGATTGGTATACCTAAAGAAATTCATCAAGGTGAAAAACGTGTAGCCACAACCCCTGAAGCCACCGAACAAATCATTAAACTGGGGTTTTCAGTCTGTATCGAAAAAGGTGCTGGGGAAGGCGCTAATATTTCCGATGAAGCTTATAAGGAAGCAGGCGCTGAAATTATTGAGAATGCGAAAACACTATGGAAAACAGCCGATATCGTCATGAAAGTGAGGGCTCCGGAGCGTCTTGACGAGCTAGCGATCGATGAAGTCGATCTGCTGCAGGATGGCGGTCACTTGATCAGCTTTATCTGGCCCGCGCAAAATGAAGCATTAATGCATAAACTTGCCGCCAAACATGCAACCGTTCTTGCCATGGATAGCGTGCCCAGAATGTCCAGAGCACAAAAACTGGATGCGTTAAGCTCCATGGCCAATATTGCCGGATATCGGGCCGTGGTTGAAGCCGCCCAGCATTTCGGCCGCTTTTTTACCGGGCAGATCACCGCCGCCGGCAAAATCCCACCGGCAAAAGTGCTGGTTATCGGCGCAGGGGTCGCCGGACTCGCCGCCATCGGCGCGGCAAAAAGCATGGGGGCAATCGTCAGGGCCTTCGACACGCGTCCTGAAGTTAAAGAACAAATCGAAAGCATGGACGCCGAATTCCTGATGCTGGATTTCAAGGAAGAAGGTTCGGGAACCGGCGGTTATGCCAAAACCATGTCCAAGGAATTCATCGAAGCCGAAATGGCCCTGTTCGCCAGGCAGGCGATGGAAGTGGACATCATTATCACCACGGCCCTGATCCCGGGCAAGCCGGCGCCTGAATTAATCACCAAAGGCATGGTTGAATCGATGAAGCCCGGCAGCATCATCGTCGACCTGGCCGCAGAACAAGGCGGCAATTGCGCCCTGACCGAAAAAGACAAGGTCATCGTCAAGCACGGCGTTACCATCATCGGCTATACCAATTTGCCCAGCCGTCTGGCCAATCAGTCCAGCCAGCTTTATGCAACCAACCTCAGACATTTGTTGACAGAGTTGTGCCCTGAAAAAAACGGCATCATCAACGTCAATATGGACGATGAAGTCATCCGCGGCGCGACGGTGATTAAAGAGGGCAAAATCACCTGGCCGCCGCCGGCGCCCAAATTATCGGCCTCGCCGGCTCCACAAACAGAAGCACCGGCCACTCCTGTTGCCTTGGCAGAATCCAAAAAATCGTTCGTCCCATCCGCTATCAAGCCGTTTATCCCGCTGATTATCGGTGGACTTGCTCTTTTCGGCATCGGTTCGGTTGCGCCAACGTCATTCATGTCGCATTTTACCGTCTTCGTCCTGGCCTGTTTCATCGGCTATCAGGTTATCTGGAACGTAACGGCTTCGCTGCATACGCCGTTAATGAGCGTCACCAATGCCATCAGCGGCATTATTGTCATCGGCGCCTTGGTCCAGGTTTCGTCGCCCGCTTTAACCATTAGTCTTTTGGCCGGCCTGGCCATACTCATTGCATCTATCAATATTGCCGGTGGCTTTTTGGTCACCCGCCGTATGTTAGAAATGTTCAGAAAATAAGAGGGAGAAAATGATGTCTCAAAGTTTAGTCACCATGTCGTATATAGCCGCTACCGTTCTGTTCATTTTGAGCCTGAGTGGATTAAGCAATCAGGAAACAGCTCGCAGAGGCAATTATTACGGCATGCTGGGGATGGCGATTGCTATCATCGCTACCGTGTTAAGCGCATCGGTTACCTCCTATATCATCTTGATCGTTGCCCTGTTGATCGGCGGAGCTATCGGCACAAAAGCGGCATTAAAGGTGGAAATGACGCAAATGCCGGAGCTGGTCGCCATCATGCACAGCCTGGTTGGTATGGCGGCCGTTTTAGTCGGTTTCGCCAACTTCATGGATGCATCCAGCACCTTGTCCGGTGTTGAAAAAACCATTCACGAAACGGAAATTTACGTCGGCATCCTGATCGGAGCCGTGACCTTCTCCGGGTCGGTAATCGCTTTCGGCAAACTCAGCGGCAGAATCGACGGCAAGCCGATGCTGCTGCCGGCTCGCCACTGGTTGAATCTGGGCCTGCTGATTCTCACCATCTTTTTGGGCCGGATGTTTTTACAACAGGCTGAAACAGGCGGCGGCACCATGCCGTTATTGCTGATGACCGCCATCGCCCTGACTTTCGGCGTGCATATGGTCATGGCTATCGGCGGCGCCGATATGCCGGTCGTGGTCTCGATGCTCAACAGCTATTCCGGATGGGCCGCGGCCGCAACCGGTTTTATGCTCAGCAATGATCTGTTGATTGTGACCGGCGCGCTGGTCGGCAGCAGCGGCGCCATCCTGAGTTACATCATGTGCCGGGCGATGAACCGGAACTTTATCAGCGTTATTGCCGGCGGTTTCGGTACCGGAACCGGCGGCGAAGCGGCCGTGGTCGAAGGCGAAGTCAGTCCTATCGACGCCGAAGAAACCGCCGCTTTACTGCTGGAGTCGAAAAATATCATGATTATCCCGGGCTACGGCATGGCGGTCGCTCAGGCCCAGCATACGGTCAATGAAATCACCAAGCTGTTGAGAGACAAAGGCAAGAAAGTGCGATTCGGCATTCATCCGGTCGCAGGACGTATGCCGGGCCATATGAACGTGCTGCTGGCCGAAGCCAAAGTGCCCTACGATATCGTTTTCGAAATGGATGAAGTCAACGAAGATTTCCCTAACGTCGATGTCACCATGGTGATAGGCGCTAATGACATCGTCAATCCGTCGGCACTGGACGACCCCAACAGCCCGATTGCCGGCATGCCGGTGCTGGAATGCTGGAAAGGCGGCGCCACCATCGCGATGAAGCGAAGCATGGCGTCCGGTTATGCCGGCGTCGGCAACCCTCTGTTCGTGCTGGAAAATACCCGGATGCTGTTCGGGGACGCCAATGTAACGTTGCAGGCGGTATTGAAGGCATTGAAGGGTTAAACCAAGTTGGGGTTACCCAAACGGGCATAAAAGGCGTCAGCCATAACCCAACACATCGAAGCCGCAAATGTTGGGTTACACTATCGCTAACCCAACCTACGGAACTATTCAGCAAGATTCACGTCGATACAACGCACACGAAATATACCAAACCGTCGGCCCAATAAATCAGAATATGGTTACTGATTTATCGGGCCGACAATGCCGAATTCCCTTTTGACTTGATATTTTATTTAACCACTATATTGCAATTATCGCGTAACGTAGTGGTCGTATCGCTATCACCGTCTTTATCGGATACTTTCACCATAGTAGGCTTGTAATCTCTAATAAAGGCACCGACTCCTGGTTTGTAATCAAGAGGGATAGGGGCACCACTTAAATAATCACTGACGGGTTGCTTATAATCTGCCTCAGAGCAAAGTGGCACCTTAGTATTAGTCGAACAAGAAGTTATCAACCAGTTAATTATAAGAGTGTACGGTTTATCAAGATCGTTTGCCGGATCAGAATAATCTACAATCACATTCCTATCACATCTATTATTATTCCATGAAGCTCCAGTAATCGTAGGCGCCACGTTGTTGACGGTGACTTGGACGGTGTCGCTGCCGATACCGCCTTCGTCATCGGCTACTGTAACAGTCACAATATAAAGTTTATTGTCGGCATAGGAATGATTGAGCGTGAAGTTCTTGCCGCTCAAAGATAAGGCCTGTACGCCTGAGCCGTCGCCATAGTCGACGGTCGCCGACCATGTGTCAGCACCAGGGTCGGTGAAAGAACCTGACTGACTGAACGCCGAACCTTCATCGATGGTCGCGTCTGCTCCGGCATTGACCGACGGCGCCACGTTATTGACCGTGATTGTGGCTGTATCCTGCACCGTTCCTCCCAAACCTGTCACCCGTAATGTCACTGTCTGTAGGGCCGGGCCATCTAAGCCCAGGAACGTTGGCGTTGCCCCCGTCGTCTCAAAGCTGCCGTTATTATCAAGATCCCATGCAAACGTCAATTGATCCCCGGTGGTATCAGAAACGGCTGAGCCATTAAGTTGAACCGAACTGCCTTCATTGACCGTATAAGGTCCTCCGGCATCGGCTACCGGCAGATCGACTTTCGCCAAATCTTCATCAACTCGACCATCGCCGTCGTCATCAAGCTGGTTAAACAACTCTTCATCAATCCTGCGATCACAATCGTTGTCAATTCCATCTCCCTGCTCGGTTTCAGTTGGAACGCACGGATCCGCAATTTTCGCCAGCCTCGACCCGCCAGGATAACCGTATGAATCTGAAGGCGCAAAACCATAGGAATACACGCCAAAAGGCACGTTCGGCAAGTGATGCTTAAAGCTATGTGAGCCAATGGGTACCGAAATTTGAGCACCGGAATAGCCAGTCGATCCTATAGCAGTGAATGGCGTAATAAAAGACGTCGCCGGAATAGGGTTTCCATCCAGTTGGAGCCCTTCCAGTTGATCAGTCGGCGAAACGATGTTGATGTAGTTGGTAAATTCAACAGGCTCATGATCCGGAGTGCTAACAACATAATCGGAGCCAAATTGCTCGACCGGCGGGATGATCATCATAAATGGATCGGAGGGATCCACGCCATCAACCGATGTGCCTTTGGAATACTGGATGACGAGCGAGGGCCCGCTGGTCGTGATCTCATGAAAAGTGTCGAATGCCAGATTGACTTGCTTGAATTTACCTCTTTTCAACTGGGCAACCGTATCGCCGTCAATCTGTACGACGGTTCCATCATTCGCCGCCAGAATTCGGAAAATATCGCCTCCTGTCCGGGTTGCCAAGGGAGTTGTCAAAAAGCGGGTTCCCCAGGTGTTTGTCGGCGGAATCTGCTCGACCAAATGATCGCAAGCCAATGATTTCCGAGGCACGGTGCCGCATTGATGACCGCTAAAAACAGAAACCGGTTTGGAAGAGATGATCAGCGAACCTGTCAGATCCACCGTCGAATCCCCTTTGGCCTTGAACTGAATGCTCTGCAGCCGATTCAGGGTAAAAGTGACAGACGTTCCGGCCTTGATTGATTTTACATCATTTCCTCCGATCGTCCTTTTTCTCGGGGTGAAGGTGACTTCCGTTCCATCTTCATGAGCGATGATTTGCAATTCGCCGGGTAATGATCTGTTTGCGTTAGAAAACGACGGCACAATATATTCTGTACCGGCAACGTCGGTCGGCAAACCCAGGTATGCATCGGTTGAATTTTGTTTCTGATTTAAACCGTAGACAACAAACTCGTCAGGGGCGGATAGCAACAGACCTTTGTTTTCAATGTTGCCGCTCCCTGCGGCGCGAAAAGTCAGAGGCAAGCCAGTGACCGTCGTAATCTCGCCGGCTGTAACATTAAAAGTCTTCGGGCCGTATCCCTCCCCCTGCACAGTCACCGTCGTATTTTCGGGAGCGGACAGGTAAAATGTTATATCGCTTGGCCTGCCATCGTTCTTGTAATTTTCCATAAAGCCCAACGCAAACTCCGTGCCCTGATTATCAGGCGCAGCGAAAGCCGGGCTGATGACTCCAACTGAAACGATGGCAAATGCAAGCTGTTGCAGTAACCGAAGTGACCGAGATTTCAATTTAAGTTTCATGATCAAATCTCCTACAAGCTATTTTGAATGATTAAAAACGGTTGTAGTCTCCGCCTTTTGTCACTTGCGCAAACTCTCTTGATATTTTGTTTACTTCGAGCTGTTTGCCTGACTAATGCATCCTTTGAAATGACTAATGCCGCCCCAAAACGGGATGGTTACAACCATTATTTCCGGAGCCTTTAGGCTCTTAAAAAAACTTCCCCTCAACATTTTTGATATTGAGTGATTACGGTTTTTGATATCTGACCGTTGCCTTGAAATGCTCAATTATGAAACTTCTCTTCTCTACCATTGGTTACAAACGTCTTTGTCATAAAATGAGTTGACAACATCCAAAATCCGTTGACCAGTTCATTTTGATCCACTAAAACTTAATTCAAAGGTATTAATACCAAAAACGGGGATTTTTCAGGCTTAACCGGCAATCGTTCAGCCCTGCTCTATTCCATAGCAGGCTGCAGAACAGCACTTCTGCGAAGGGCATTTGCGGCCCCCATGTGCCTGGGCGGTTGGTGACCCCCCCGAAGTATGCGACACTGCTACTGGACGAAGACATCAATGGCGGGAGCGCGGTCCAATAGCCTCGTGTATATGTGGGTGCGGCAGTGTAATTTTTTCAGGTGGAACTCATGGGCTCGTGGGATTTTGTCTCGACAATGGGCCGGTGAGAGAATCTTGATGTTTTTATCATATCGGTGTTGCCAAGTTCCCTGTCCAAAGGCCTCTGGCAGTCATTTTACTTGGCCGGTAGCAACCGACTCACGAAGGCATCGAGCAGCACTTGCAGCATAAATTCGGCAAAGGGCGCGGCACCGGCGATGCTGCTCGACTGGAACTCTTATGCCGAATGCATACCTAATTGTTATTATTTAAAAAATCGGTTATCTGATATCGGTAAATCACTCAATCATACGAACCCGTCTTAAACAGACTTATGAGGGCACCATGAAAACACAATTTACATTTCAGGACAGTGAACCGGTAGACTGCGATATCGAAATAACTGTTGAACACTCTGCAAGCAGTCTTGGGATACCCGTTTTAGTGGATGAGGATGGAGGCGTTATCGACGAGATGTCATGGCAATATCACCGTATCATCTATGCTGCGCCGGAAGAAATCGAGCAGTTAAAAAAACTGGGACTGCATACCCGCCATCTTTAGAAAGAATGGCTGATTTTGAGCACCTTAGCCTTCCTATTCTGCTATTCCGAATATAACCGATGTTAACCGGATAGTTCGACGGTGCGACAAAGAGAAGTCATCGGCCACTTTTCGGTTACTCCTGCGCCGGGTCAATAACCGTATCCTTTTCGACCAGATGCTTGGCCGTGCAGCACATCTTTGCGGTGGCATCGAAAAGGAAGCCTTCCGCGTCAATAAACCTGTAAATCCAAATGCTGCTTATTTACATACCCAAATGACGCAGATTGCATTCAATAGAATGATTAGGCTACTTTCGTTCCATAATGTAATTGCTGTTGTTCCTTTAGTTTTTTATGAATGCTGCCAGGACTTAATTCCAAGCCGTTACGCCAGCATATTGCGCCTAACTCCAAAAAATATTGTTGAAAATATAAGTCGTCATTCAAGGGGAGCACTAATTCGGTTTGTCGATCAATTAAAGGTTGCAAGTCATAATCTCCCCATGAGTTATCGGAAAAATACAGGCGCAAAGTTTTTTGGTGGATGTATTTTGCTCGAATGATTTTAATCATTGTCGGCTCCTGCTATTCGCTGTAGCGGTTTCAGTTCAATGGCGTATTGCCAGTTAGTCAATAATTCTTGCTGATGCTCTTTTGCCCATTCTCGAACCAGTTTAATCGCTTTACTCGGTAGCTCGCCTGCTAAAATTTCTCCGTTTTCAATCGACATCAATGCTTCGTGCCCCTGATATTCCACATGAAAATGGGACGGGTTATGATCGTCATGATACATACGAACATAGATGCTGATGTTCCTAAACGCTCCCTTGCCCGCATTCTCCTGGAAAGGCTTCGCAGGGAGCAAACGCACCAAAAAGCAGCCAACAAAAGTCTTTTACGCGCAACAACTGTGCGCAAAATCCAACACCCCGGCATCACCGCTCGTTTTTTCGCAAGGAAATCCACTGCATTGGCTCATTTCAGGAACTTGGCATCAATGCTGCATTAACTATTGTGAAATCTACCTCCTCGTGTGTTGTACCTTCCAGGCGCTTATCTGCATAAGAAACAGCGCCTTTTTTTATCCTTCAGAAAAGGCAATAGATAGCTCATCGATATTGGATGGTAAGTTTCAGGACGAACAATGGTTGACACATCGGCTTAATTCCGGGAAGAATAGTTTAATTCGGCAGCGCGCCGAGACCTTCATTCAACCGAACACTTTTAAGTCAATGATACGAGAACACACAGCGGAGCATCTATTCCATGGCCCGATAGCCGACGAATACGACATGCTCAAACTGATTTGCCCGCCCGCCGCGGACATGAGCCGGCGGGTCGGCGAATTTGTTGGCGGCTGGCTGCCGCCTTATCCGCACCCGCGGCTGAAGCTGCTGGAAATAGGCTGCGGCACCGGCATTACGACGGCGCACCTGCTGGCTTGCCGGGATACTATTGACATCGTCGGCGTCGATAATGCGCCGGCGATGCTGTCACAGGCGCGTCAAAATCTGGCAGCGGAGCTGGAGAACGGACGCTTGCGTCTGATCGAAAACGACGCGCTGTCGCATTTGCGGGATATTCCAGCGGATTCGATGGACATCGTCGCCAGCGCCTATGCATTGCACAATTTTCTGAACGGGTACCGGCGGCAGGTACTTGAGGAAATCTTGCGCGTCCTCAAACCGGGCGGCCTGTTCGTTAACGGTGACCGTTATGCCGTTGACGATGCGGGCGAGCATCTCAGAAATACCCAGGAAGAGGTAAAAGGCTATTTTCGGGTTTTTCTTGAAATGAACCGTCCCGACCTGCTGGAGCAATGGATCGTCCATCTGTTCAGCGACGAATCCGAAGATCACATCATGCGACTGCAGTCCGCGCTGGACGCCATGGCCGAAGTCGGATTCCGCGACATCGCCCTGCACTATCGAGACGGCACGAATGCATTGGTCAGCGCGGTTAAATCTTGACCGTAGGGCTTTAACTTTTTAAAAGCCCTGTTAGCCCTTTTTTAATTTATGTCATTTTTTATTATTTATCAGGTGTTAACATCGAAATGAACAAATCGGTTATTTATGCGCTGGATTTTGATGGCGTTATCTGCGACAGTGCGGTGGAAACGGCGATTACGGGCTGGAAAGCGGCCGGCACGCTATGGTGCGACATGCCCAAGCCGGTTCCTCAGCCGTTGATCGACCGCTTCCGGTTGATCAGGCCGATCATCGAAACGGGTTACGAGGCCATACTGGCGATGCGCCTGCTCCATCTCGGCGAGACGATTGAGGCGATTTACGGCGGCTATGGCGACCTGATCCAATCGCTGTTGACGGAGACGCAAGTCACTGTCGACGATTTGAAAAAGCTGTTCGGGGAAACCCGTGATGTCTGGATCGATACCGACCTGGATGACTGGATCAAGATGAATCCGTTGTTTGACGGCGTCGCGGCAAAGCTGCGGGCACTTGATCAACAGCAGCCCTGGTATGTCGTGACCACCAAACAGGAGCGTTTCGTCAAACGGATTCTGGAAGCCAATGCGATTGAACTGGCGGACGAGCGTATTTTCGGCCTGGACCGCAAGTTGAGCAAGGTGGAGGTATTAAGGGGACTTTTAAAAAACCATCCGGACGAATCCATTTATTTTATTGAAGACAGGCTGCCGACGCTGTTGAATGTTTTGAAAAACGATGAACTGGCAAATGTGAAGCTGATTTTTGCGTTGTGGGGTTATAACACGGCCGATGATAAAACCCTCGCCGCCGAGCAACACTTCATCTTGCAAAAGCTTGAAGATTTTCTGGAGTGATAGTTCCCGCTGAATAAATCATTTCCTTTGACAACACTGGAGTAAACATTATGTCACTGACCATGTACCAAGCCTCCATCCCGGTTTTTGTCCATATGTTGGGCAATTTATCGGCCATCCTCGACAAAGCTTCCGCACATGCCGAGGCGAAGAAAATCGATCCGTCAATTTATATCAATGCGCGCCTGGCGCCCGATATGTATCCGCTGAGCCGGCAAATACAAATTGCGACCGATATGGCGAAAGGCTGCGCCGCCCGGCTTGCCGGCATCGACGTGCCCAGTTATGAGGACAACGAAAACACATTTCCCGACCTGCAGGCTCGAATCGCCAAGACCGTTGCTTTTGTGCAAAACGTCAACGCCGAGCAAATCAACGGCAGTGAAGAGCGGCAGGTGACACTTAAATTGCGGGGCAAGGACGTCAGCTTTTCAGGTCAGCCTTATCTGCTGTATTTCGTGCTTCCCAATTTCTATTTCCACATCACCGCAGCCTATGCCATTTTGCGGCATAACGGCCTGGAAATAGGAAAAATGGACTTTATCGGCAATTACTAAGGAAGCGCTGATTTAATCCTTCGACAAGCTCAGGATGAACGGCAACTTATCGATTCCGTTCGTGGTGAGTTTGTCGAACCATGAACGAAAGCGATTCGTTCAACGCTTCCCTAAACGGTAATGTTGTCTTTGATAATGAACATGGAGCGCTGAACCACCCCGAAATCCGAACGTCGAGCAGGACTGCATTAAACCGAAATCGCCGCCTTGATATGTTCATGCGCCTGGTAACCGGTCAATTCAAAATCGTCGTATTGATAGTCGAAGATCGATGCCGGCCGGCGTTTGATGGTTAATGCCGGCAACGCATAGGGATTGCGGGTTAGTTGCAGTTTGGCCTGATCCAGGTGGTTAAGATACAGATGCACATCGCCGCCGGTCCAGATAAAATCGCCGACATCGAGATCGGTCTGATGAGCCACCATGTGCGTCAACAAGGCGTAACTGGCGATATTGAACGGCACGCCCAAAAACGTGTCGCAACTGCGCTGGTAAAGCTGGCAGGACAGCTTGCCGCCGGCGACATAGAATTGGAAAAAGGCATGGCAGGGCGCCAGGGCCATTTTACCCTGCGCGACATTGGCCTGCGGACTGATGCGTTCATCGGGCAAATCGGCTACGTTCCAGGCCGAAACGATGATGCGGCGGCTGTCGGGCGTTTCTTTCAATTGCTCGATGACCTGTTTGATCTGATCAATATGGCGGCCATCGGCGGCAGGCCATGAGCGCCACTGTTTTCCGTACACAGGCCCCAGTTCCCCTCGTTCATCGGCCCATTCATTCCAGATGGTGACCTTGTGCTCGTGCAAATAACCTAAATTGGTTTCGCCTTTTAAAAACCACAGCAATTCATGAATGATCGATTTGACATGAATTTTCTTCGTGGTAACGAGCGGAAAGCCTTCCGCCAGCGGAAACCGCATCTGATGCCCGAAAATGGACAGGGTGCCGCTCCCGGTTCTGTCGCCTTTAAGGCTTCCTTCGGCGAGGATTTTATCGAGTAATGCTAAATATTGCTTCATGCGATTGTATTCACGACTATTGGGTTTAAAAAAAACTCTAACGTTCCAGCAAGCCATCATTTCTTCTTTGAGAGGTAATATGCGACATTCTAAAAAAGATAAGCGCGAAACAACCAATTGTGTTTTATTTTGCCCTTGTTGCTGGTGCGATTCAATCAAATAAAAATATTGCAAGCATCCAGAAATAATTTCATGAGTTATCCCATTCATCCCTTAATACCTGGAAATCTTTGTCGGTTTCGATGTTAATTCGTTTCTGGTGAATTCTTTTTTGCAAGGTGCTCATTAACTTCTCCAAAACACTACAAACCCAACTGAAAACTCAGGGCATCAATAATTTCATTTTTAACATTGTCATCTTTTATTTCACCAATTTTCTTGATCAACCGCTTTTTATCAATGGTGCGGATTTGATAACAAAGCACAATCGAATCTTTATCAAGATGGCTTTGCTCCTTTTGCAAAAAAACTTCGTTAGGATAAATTTTTCTACCTTGTTTGTAAGAAGTAATCGGCAAAATATTTATAACAGGCAAAATCGCGTTAATTTCATCATCACTAATGATCAAAACAGGGCGAGTTTTACCTTGTTCAGAACCCATAACCGGATCAAGATTGACCAGGTAGATATTCCATCGATAATCCATTTACCAAGCCTCGTTATCCACGCCAATAAAATCATCACTAATCGCTTGCATATCACTCATAAAGTACGGGTCATGTTGGCTAGCCTTCAACTGTGCGATTTTTTCCCCTTTATCATATTTAGGTAATTCTTTACACAATAAAATCACCTCCATTATTTGATTTTCCTGAATAGTATCGGGCACTTCAATCACTATTTTATGATTCTTAGGTACTCGCTTTATTTGTCTTAACGCTATCATTTTATTTACCCTCCACAATTCTTATTTCTTCTTCATTCAACCCATAAACCAATCTTCAATTTTTAGTAATTTCAGGAACATGAGCATCCTCGTATTGTTCAATTAAAACACCCACTAATTCCATTAATGATGCTAAGGGATGATTTTCGTTCTCACCGACTACATCAATTAAGCTACCCAGTAATTCAACAGCTTGTTCATAATCTTGTTCGTTATGCAAAACATGAACGAATTTTGATTTGTATAACATCCGGCGTTCTTAACGAAGTTGAATAGTTTGCTCTTAAGTCGGTAGCCATATTAATCACATCAGCGGTGAGTTCTATGATTTGCATACCAGGTGCACAAAAGAATTGCTTATAACGTTCCAGCAAGCCATCATTTTTTCTCTGAGCGATAACACACGGCATTCTAAAAAAATAAGCGCGAAACAACCAATTGTGTTTTATATTGAAGTGGGAATAAAAAACATGCTTTTTTTACTCCAAATTTTTTTACTCCACATCTTCGCTCAAATACAAATTTTTAAATTCCGGATAATCCCTAAATTGCCGAACCCAAAATTCCCGCCCTTGTTTTTCCAGCATCTTGTGAAAGCTTGAATACCGGTAATCGTGTAAATTAGTGACATAACCGTGCTTGACCGGATTGTTGAGTAAATAATTCAGTCGAATCAAATAGTCTCTTTCATCGCGCGGACAGTAATCCCAATAATTCCACCAAATCGGCTTTTCCGCTTGCAGTTGAGAACGGATGAATTGGGCCGAGAGCATGTGGATTTTGCCGATGATACGGCTTAAATCCTTCCCGTTCTTACTGACGCCGAGCACATGATAATGATCGTCGAGAATGACCCATGCATTCAAAGTCCAGCCTTTTTCGGCAAAGCATTGTTCGAAAGCGGCCAACAGAAAATTTTTGATGTCTTCGGAAGCGAGCAGCGGCCTTTTTTGATAAATCGAACCGGTAATGAAATAAGGGCTGTCATCGACAAACAAGTGCGCCGGATTGTGAGGGTTTCTGTTAAGCATACACAATTATAGGAGTAAAAAAACATGTTTTTTTACTCCACCAAGCAATCGCTTGGCAGCTTGGCGGTATTTGAAGCGCGTCATGTGCAGGTCTTGCCCAGCCACATCGCTTCAATGCGGCGTTTGGCTAACCGATTCATTTCCGGTTGCCTTAGCGAAGCAAGGCCATCGCTTTAACGCCTGTGTTGCCAAGGAGTTGGCCGATGCGGGTTATTGTTCAA
>CAZMRW010000096.1:0-15443 GCA_964568805.1 uncultured Methylococcaceae bacterium
CCCCAGAGGGTATGCCGGAATGACGAAGCTTTTTTCGTAATCTGACAAAGCAGAATTAATAGTCCTAAAAGTTTTTGCACTCGATATAGGCACTTTTGCTAGCTTCATTTGCTGTTTAGCTGCGAGAACTTATGAGACTATTAATACCATGAGCACGAAGCCCTCGGGAAGGCCCGCTAAGCCGTGATCTTTACTGAAAGAACACCGCCGCACTGATCAACACCGCGCTGATCAGCATGGCCCAAAATGAAGTGCGCTGATTGTTTTCCATTTGCTGGCGCAACAGCGCGAGTTCCCTGTTTTGAGTTTCCGCACGCTGTTTTGCGTAGGCCGCATTATCCAGGGCTTTGTAGATCAACGAGGGAATTTCCGGAAATTGCTCGGCAAATTCGGGGAACTGTTTGATCAATTTGGTCAATTTGGCCTTGGGTCCCATGCGTTCCTGAAACCATTTTTCCAGAAAAGGCTTGGCGGTCTGCCATAAGTCCAGTTCAGGGTAAAGCTGCCGTCCCAATCCTTCGATATTGAGGAGGGTTTTTTGCAGCAATACCAGTTGCGGTTGCACATGCATGTCAAACCGGCGTGCGGTCTGAAATAAACGCAGCAGCAATTGACCGAAGGAAATGTCCTTCAAGGGTTTTTCAAAGATTGGTTCGCAGACGCTGCGTATCGCTGTTTCAAATTCCTCGATGCGGGTTGAACCCGGCACCCAGCCGGATTGCACATGCATTTCCGCAACCTTGCGGTAATCCCGGTTAAAAAAAGCCAGAAAGTTTTCGGCAAGATAATGCTGGTCGGACAACGACAGCGAACCGACGATGCCGAAATCCACGGCGATATATTTGGCGGGCAGATCGACAAAGATATTGCCGGGATGCATGTCGGCATGAAAAAAATTGTCCCTGAATACCTGGGTAAAAAAGATCTCCACACCGCGTTCGGCGAGTAATTTAAAATCGGCGCCGCCCGCCCGCAGTTGTTCGATTTCACCGACCGGTATGCCATGGATTCTTTCCATGACCATCACTTTCCGGCGCGTTAACGGCCAATGGATTTCCGGGATATAAATGATGTCCGATTTCTCGAAATTACGGCGTAATTTTGAAGCGTTGGCCGCTTCCCGGATCAAATCAAGTTCGTCCAGCGTGGTTCGTTCAAATTCGGCGACCACTTCCAGTGGGCGCAGGCGCCTCGCATCGGACCAGAAGCGTTCGGCAAAACGAGCCAGTTCATAAAGAAGTCCGATATCGGACTGTATTCGTTCCTCGATATCAGGGCGCAGGACCTTGACGATCACTTTTTCGCCGCTATGCAATACCGCGGTGTGAACTTGCGCCACGGAAGCCGAAGCCAGCGGTGTCGGATCAAATTCGGCGAATGCCTCGGCTATCGACATGCCGAGTTCTTTCTCAATAATGTCTCGAGCGATTTCGTTAGCAAACGGCGGGACTTTATCCTGAAGTTTGACCAGTTCATCGGCGATATCTTCCGGCAGCAAGTCTTTGCGCGTAGATAAGGCCTGTCCGAATTTAACGTAGATGGGGCCCAGATCCTCCAGGGTACGCCTGATCCGGACTCCACGGGGATCGGATTCCCGTCTGAGCCAATAGTAAGGTGAAAAAAACGCTAAAAAACGGATCGGACGGAATAAATGCGTTTTTAAAACAATTTCATCCAGTCCGTGAAAAACCAGAACCCAGTTAATATGGATCAGGCGCAATAAGAGTTTAGGGCGGATCACGTGTTACCTGTGGTTATAGAAGTAGGCGCGCTGAAGAAGCATGCTTAGTTTTGCGGCTCGTGTTTTGGCTCCAAAGCGGTTTTCAGCCTTGCAATCCTGTGCTGCAGACGATCAAAATCGGTGCGTAGTTCATCGACCTGATGATAAAAGAGATCCATTTCGGGTCCCGCCGGTAAATCACGGCTTTCTTCCTGGAGATATTCCGACAGATTCAGCCCGAATGTTTCAACGGACTCTTTACTCCAGTTTTGGCCGGCGCGAAAAAATCTGCCGATCTGATGGGCAATGATATCGCCTGTGTAATGAGACAATTTTTCTTCAAGATCAATATCCAGTTTATCGAACAGTTCCTGAAATTTGCGGCCGGTTTGGATATCGCCCTCTATTTTAACTTCGCCGGAGAAAACTGAACGCATCGGTTTGGAACTGAGCCCCATCAAACCCAGTGACCACATCGAGCCGCTGATACGCGTGTCGGGCGCCTCCGGGAAGTGATCGAGCAACTGGATCGATTCCGGGGTAGGGCAGAGATAAATGGTTTCATCGAAGGGCAGCACGGTGACGGCAATGACCTTGCCGGATAACGGCGCCAGGATAAAGTTTTTATCCTGATCCAGACTGAGAAAGCTATTGAGCGCCTGTTCCAATGCGCCGAGCAGTAACGGCTTGATGATCATGCTAGATTTTATAACCTCGATGCACAGCGACAATGCCCTGGGTCATGTTGAAATATTCGCAGCGTTCGAAGCCGGCATTTTCCATCATTTTCTTGAGTTCTTCCTGCCCGGGATGCATGCGTATGGATTCGGCGAGGTAGCGATAACTGTCTTCATCCTTCGCAATCACTTTGCCTATCTTGGGCAGGAGCTTGAATGAATAAAAATCGTAGACCTTTTCGGTGACCTTATCGATCGGGTGAGAAAATTCGAGGATAATAACGCGTCCACCGGGTTTCAATACGCGGTGCATCGAGCGCAATGCAGCATCCTTATCGGTAACATTGCGCAAACCGAAGCCGATGCAGACGCAATCGAAGGTATTGTCCGCAAAAGGCAGACATTCCGCATTGACCTGGGCATAGCGGATATTGCCGGCCAGGCCTTTGTTGATCAGCCGGTTACGACCTGTGCGCAGCATTTCGGAATTGATATCGGCCAGCACGCATTCTCCGGTTTTACCGACGCGTTGCTCGAACAGCGCGGTTAAATCACCGGTGCCGCCGGCCAGATCGAGCACCCGTTCGCCTTGCCGGACATTGCTTAGCTGGATGGCGATTCGCTTCCAGAGCCGGTGGATGCCCAGCGACATCAGGTCATTCATGATGTCGTATTTTTCCGCGACTGAATCAAATACGCCGCGCACCAGTTTGACTTTGTCTTCGGTGGCGACCTGCTTGAAGCCGAAATGGGTTGTGTTTTCTTTTGTCATAGGAGTCGTTAGCTTGGTAAGGTTACCTGGCGTTTATGGCCCGCCGCATCAAGGCGTTGCAGGTAGTCTGCCCATAAAGTCTGATATTCGGTGCCCAGTTTATAGAGCAGATCCCAGGTGTAAATGCCGGTGCCGTGGCCGTCGCTGAATACCGGCGCAATGGCATAATTGCCTATCGGTTTGATTTCGTCGATAGTGACATTTTCCTTGCCGATCTGAAGAATTTCCTGGCCCGGCGCATGTCCCAACGCTTCCGCCGAAGGCGTATAGACCCGCAAATATTCACAGGGCAGTTTAAAAACACTGCCGTCGTCAAAACTGATTTCAAGAATGCGAGAGACTTGATGCAGTTTTATTTCCACAGGTTGAGCATGACAAGGTTGGGTAATCAGGCGCATAAAAATAAAGGCAAAAGGTTAAAGGTGAAAGGCGCTGAGGTCTTTTTATCTTTCACCTTGCGCCTTTGGCCTACAATATATACCGGCTCAGGTCTTCGTCTTCGACAAATTCGGTCAGTTGCCGGTCGACATAGGCCGCATCGATGACGATATTTTTTTCAATCAGATCGGGGGCGTTGTAGGATATTTCTTCCAAGAGGCGCTCGAGTATCGTATGCAGCCGTCTGGCGCCGATGTTCTCGGTGCTTTCATTGACCTGCCAGCCCAATTCCGCAATCCGCTTGATGCCGTCGGCGGCGAAGGATAAGGAAACGCCTTCCGTTGCCAACAGAGCCGCATATTGTTCGGTTAATGAGGCATCCGGTTCGGTCAGGATGCGGACAAAATCATCGGCTGTCAGTGCGTCCAGTTCGACGCGTATCGGAAACCGTCCCTGCAATTCCGGGATCAAATCCGACGGTTTGGTCAAATGAAATGCACCCGAGGCGATGAACAGGATATGGTCGGTCTTGATCGCGCCATACTTGGTGCTGACCGTGCTGCCTTCAACCAGAGGCAGCAAATCGCGTTGCACGCCTTCACGGGAAACCTCGCCGCCGCCTCCGCCCAATTCGGAACGCTTGCAGATTTTATCGATTTCATCGAGAAACACGATGCCGTTTTGTTCCACGGCTTCCAGCGCCCGCAATTTAATTTCTTCGTCATTGACCAATTTGGCCGCTTCTTCTTCCTGTAAAACCTTAAAGGCTTTTTTAATTTTCATTTTACGCGAGCGGGTTCGGTTTGAACCCATATTCTGAAACAAACCCTGCAGTTGGCTGGTCATTTCTTCCATGCCCGGAGGAGCCATGATTTCCACCCCCATAGGGGCGACCTGCAGGTCAACCTCGATTTCCTTATCATCGAGTCCGCCTTCGCGTAATTTTTTCCGCATTTTTTGGCGGGTCGATTCGCCGGTGTCGGAAATAATGCCTCGCTCGGTGCCGGGCAGCAGTATATCCAGAATCCTTTCTTCGGCGGAGTCATAGGCTTTGACTTGCACCTTATCCATTTCGCTCAGGCGCATCATTTTGACAGCGGTATCGGCCAAATCACGGATAATCGATTCGACATCGCGGCCCACATAACCCACTTCAGTAAATTTGGTGGCTTCTATCTTGATAAAAGGGGCGTTCGCCAGACGAGCCAGCCGCCGGGCAATTTCAGTTTTACCGACGCCGGTCGGTCCGATCATCAGGATATTTTTGGGTGTAATTTCTTCGCGCAACACGGCGTCGACTTGCTGACGGCGCCAGCGGTTCCGCAGTGCGATAGCGACCGAGCGTTTGGCGCTGGACTGGCCGATGATGTGTTTATCCAGTTCGCTTACAATTTCTTTGGGGGTCATCTGTGTCATTCGATTACTCATTCGGTTCTGCGTCCAATTCTTCTATGCGCAAATTATGGTTGGTATAGATGCAGATGTCAGCGGCAATTTTTAACGATCTTTCGACAATTTCGCGGGCGCTGAGGTCGGTATTTTCCAGTAAAGCGCGGGCTGCCGCCTGGGCAAAGGCGCCGCCGGAACCGATCGCCATCAAATCGTATTCGGGTTCAATGACGTCGCCGGTTCCGGAAATGATTAATGACGTTTTGGCGTCGGCAATGGTCAATAACGCTTCCAGTCTTCGCAATGCACGGTCGGTGCGCCAGTCTTTCGCCATTTCCACGGCGGCGCGGGTCAGATTGCCGCGATGTTTTTCCAGCTTGCCTTCAAAATGCTCGAACAAGGTAAAGGCATCGGCCGTGGCTCCGGCAAATCCGGCGATGACTTTATCGTGATAAAGGCGGCGAACTTTACGGGCATTGCCCTTCATGACGGTATTGCCCAAGGTAACCTGGCCATCACCGCCGATCACCACTTTGTCGCCGCGGCGAACGGAAAGAATTGTTGTACCTCTGAAATTCACTTCGAATCCTAAAATTAACCAATATACCGGATAATTTTACATGGTCTGGCGCCAAATGTGGGAAAAAATAAAAAGAACGATCACAATGCCGGATTAAATTATTGTCTATCCGCATTAAGGGGCTATTCAGGATGGTATGATAATCTGTATTTTTGCTGCAAAAGAGGGCAACAATGGAAGCGCTGGATCACATAACAACGACGCTGGCCTTATCGATGGGACTGGCATGGGCCAGCGGCATCAATCTTTATGCAACGCTGCTGACGCTCGGGCTTCTCGCCAATACCGGTAATATTGTGTTGCCTGCCGATTTGCAGATAGTCGCAAATCCGATCGTGATCGGCGCGGCAGGCCTGATGTATTTTGTTGAGTTTTTTGCCGATAAAACGCCGGGCGTCGATACCGGCTGGGATGCGATACACACATTTGTTCGCATTCCGGCCGGAGCAATGCTGGCTGCCGGCGCCATCGGCGACTTGAATCCGGCGGTTGAAATAGCGGCAGCGATTCTGGGCGGAAGCCTGGCGGCAGGTTCTCATGCAACAAAAGCCGGTACCAGGATGCTGATCAATACGTCGCCCGAGCCCTTTAGTAACTGGTTTGCCTCGATTGGTGAAGATATAGCCGTTATTGGTGGTGTCTGGGCCTCAATCAATCATCCATTCTTGTTTTTGATAGCGCTGTTTTTATTCATTTTATTGATGATATGGTTATTGCCCAGGCTTTGGCTTGCTATCAAAAAAGTTTTCCGGTTAATTATCGATTTTTTTTCAAATGAAGACTCCCGGACCGGCGCAACTCCGCCGCAATAAATACTTTTTTGTTGACTATTGGCTGGTAATCGAGTTTAATACGCGTCTTTTGTAGTTCCGCCCAGGTAGCTCAGTCGGTAGAGCAAAGGACTGAAAATCCTTGTGTCGACAGTTCGATTCTGTCCCTGGGCACCATTTTGAAAACTCATCATTCCGGTGTTTTTTAAACACTGCATTCGCCCAGGTAGCTCAGTCGGTAGAGCAAAGGACTGAAAATCCTTGTGTCGACAGTTCGATTCTGTCCCTGGGCACCATTTTTGTTCGTTTCCGTGAACGTCGCTATTTCGACGACGACATTTTTCCCGTCTATTTATCGTTTTTAAAATTTCGACGAACTTCTATTGAAGCCAAAAGGCTGATTGTATTAACATACGACGCTTGACTTAGTTTTTATAATTCTCCAGTGCTAACAGGCAGGAGAAGGGGGATATAGTTGCCGGCAATGAATTACCGCATATAAAACTTGTCCATTAATTATCCGCAACCAACTAAAGAGGGTTTAACGATGTCACTACGAATTAATGATGAGGCGCCCAATTTTACGGCCGCCACCACTCAAGGCAGCATCAATTTTCATCAATGGATTGGCGATGGTTGGGCCATTCTATTTTCTCACCCAAAAGATTTCACGCCCGTTTGTACGACCGAATTGGGGTATATGGCAAAACTGGAGCCGGAATTTGCAAAAAGGAACTGTAAAATTATCGGATTAAGTGTTGATCCGGTGGAAAACCATACACTGTGGGCCAAAGATATCGAAGAAACCCAGGGTGCAAAGGTTAATTATCCGATGATCGGCGATAGTGATCTGGCTGTGGCAAAGCTTTATAACATGTTGCCTGCCGATGAATCGGGGACATCGGAAGGCCGTACCGCTGCAACGAATGCGACCGTGCGTTCGGTTTTTATTATTGGACCCGACAAAAAAATCAAGCTGATGCTGACTTATCCGATGACCACGGGTCGAAATTTTGACGAAATATTGCGCGTGCTGGATTCCATGCAATTAACCGCCAAACATAAAGTCGCCACACCGGTTAACTGGAAAAAGGGCGACGATGTCATCATTGTGCCAGCGGTATCCGATGAGGATGCGAAAACAATGTTCCCGGCAGGCTGGAAGACTGTCAAGCCTTATCTGCGCACAACCAAACAACCTGAATGATTGTTGGTGCATAACGCGAAATAGGCAATAAATGGGGGTAAGGGGCGAGAACCGGGATAATGTCTCTGCAATATCTTTCCAGTTCAACACCCGCCGGTTTGGGGAATCGCTGAGTCACTCAGCGATTCCCGCAGTGTATCAATATTTCCGAAAAAATAGTTTCTGCGCCGGCAGAGCGCATCGATGGAACCAATGAATTGGGTTTAAGTCTACCTCGGCAGTTCCGAGGCGCCCATCAGAAATTCATCAACCGCACGGGCGGCTTGCCGGCCTTCTCGTATCGCCCAGACGACCAGGGATTGCCCGCGCCGTCCGTCGCCGGCTGCAAAAACCTTATCGACAGAGGTACGGTATTGCCTGTCGTCGGCTTTAATCTGGCCGCGTCCGTCTCGCTCGACTCCCAGTTCCTGAAGCAAACCTTCGTGGACGGGGTGAACAAATCCCATAGCTAGCAGCACAAGATCCGCTTCCAGGGTAAAGGTACTGCTGGGGTCTTCGCTCATTTTCCATTGTCCACCTTCCTGTTTCCACTCCACCTTCACCGCATTAAGATGAGTGACTACGCCGTCTTTTCCGGTAACGCTTTGGGTGTTGACACTCCATTGGCGTTGACAGCCTTCTTCCTGAGAAGAAGATGTGCGTAATTTATTGGGCCAGTTAGGCCATGTAAGCAGTTTGTTTTCTTTTTCAGGCGGTTTCGGAAGAATTTCAAGCTGCGTTACGGATAAGGCTCCCTGACGAATCGACGTGCCAATGCAATCGGAACCGGTATCGCCGCCACCGATAACGATCACACGCTTACCTTTTGCGCTAATGGCGCTGTCCTCCGGAATCGAGTCTCCGGCATTGCGTTTATTTTGCTGGCGCAAAAAATCCATTGCAAAATAGACGCCCTGATAATCATTTCGACCGGCAACTTCCAAATCTCGTGGTTTTTCCGATCCAACAGTCAACACCACGGCATCGTAATCGTCGAGTATTTTTTGGGCGGGAATCTCTTTTCCGATATGGCTATTCGGCCTGAACCTGACGCCTTCCGCCTGCATTTGCGCGATTCGGCGGTCGATTAACTGTTTTTCCATTTTGAAATCGGGAATGCCATAACGCAATAAACCACCGATGCGGTCGTTTTTTTCATACAGGACGACTTCATGACCGGCGCGTGCGAGCTGCTGGGCGCATGCCATACCGGCAGGCCCTGAACCAATTACCGCAACTCGCTTGCCGGACCGTTTTGCGGGAATCTGGGGTTTCACCCATCCCATTTCCCAGCCTTTATCGACGATTGCGCATTCAATCGACTTGATGGTGACAGGTTGATCGGTTAGATTCAGCGTACAAGCGGCTTCGCATGGCGCAGGACAAATACGGCCGGTAAATTCGGGAAAGTTATTGGTGCTATGCAAAATATCCAGCGCTTGCTGCCAATCTCCCCGGTGAACCAGTTCATTCCAATCCGGGATAATATTATTGATAGGGCAGCCTTGGTGACAAAAAGGAATGCCGCAATCCATACATCTGGCTCCTTGCAACGACATCTCAGCATCACTGGGAGTCAGCGTAAATTCTCGGAAATTTTGGATACGCTCGACCGGCGATATATAACGCCGATCAGTGCGGGGAATTTCCATAAACCCGGTTGGTTTACCCATTTTAATACCTTCTATTATGTTTGCACATCATTGCCGTTCCATCCCTGTTGCTCCGGCTTCACCCGAAGGGGAAGAAGCGGCCAAGAAGACGGCAATGACGGGTGTTAAGTCTATTTAAATAATTCGTCAGGCTGTTGCCGATGCTTGTAAAGCCTGGATTTGTTTGAGCGCTTCACGGTAATCGACCGGCATGACTTTGACGAAACGCGGTAAATACTCGTTCCAGTTATCCAAAATATGTTGCGCTCTTGGGCTGCCGGTATAATGCTTATGATTTTGTATGAAATGTTTTAACCGCTGCGCATCAAAACGAGTCATGTCGGACATGATATTGACACGTCCGTGCGTTTCCATGTCTCCGCCCTGGTGCGCCACATCTTCTAATGTTTCATCCTCTGTGGGAATCGGCTCCAGTTCAACCATGGCCAGGTTGCAACGGATATTAAAACTGCCGTCTTCATCGAGGACATAAGCCACGCCACCTGACATGCCGGCGGCAAAATTGCGGCCGGTTTGCCCAAGCACGATAACGACGCCGCCTGTCATATATTCGCAGCCGTGGTCGCCCACGCCCTCGACAACGGCGATAGCGCCTGAATTACGAACGGCAAAACGTTCGCCGGCAATTCCGTTGAAATAACATTCGCCGCTGATGGCGCCGTACAGGACGGTGTTGCCGACAATGATATTTTCCGAGGCGTCTATGGCGCATTCTCTAGGCGGAAATATGGCGATACGTCCACCGCTCATGCCTTTACCAACATAATCATTGCCGTCGCCTTCCAGCTGGATGCTGATGCCTTGCGCCAAAAATGCGCCGAAACTTTGTCCCGCGGTGCCTTTAACGGAAATCGCAATCGTATCTTCTGGCAAACCTTTATGTCCATACCGTTTTGCGACTTCGCCGGATAACATCGCCCCAAAGGTACGGTTGATATTTCGGATAGTCGTGTTAATCATCACCGGCTCGGCATTTTTCAGTGCGGGCTGGGCCTTGGCGATCAACACATGGTCCAATGCTTTTTCCAGGCCGTGCTCTTGCAGTTCAGATTGATAAACGGCGGTTGAGCTGTCAACTTCGGGTTTATAAAAAATCCGGCTAAAGTCAAGCCCCTCGGTTTTCCAATGATTGATTGCGCGTTGCATGTCCAGTTTGTCCGAGCGTCCGATCATATCGTTAATTCGGCGGAAACCGAGTTTGGCCATCCAACGGCGTACATCCTCGGCGACCAGGAAAAAGTAATTGACGACATGTTCAGGTTGTCCGGTAAATCGCTTCCGGAGTTCCGGGTCTTGTGTTGCTACGCCGACCGGGCAGGTATTCAAATGGCATTTGCGCATCATCAGACAGCCGGAAACGATTAAAGGAGCCGTGGCGAAGCCGAATTCATCGGCTCCCAGCAAGGCGCCGATAACAACGTCACGGCCGGTGCGCAAGCCGCCGTCGACCTGGACGGCGATACGTCCGCGCAGTTTATTGATAATCAGCGTTTGATGCGTTTCCGCGAGTCCGATTTCCCAGGGCAAGCCGGCATGCTTGATGGAAGTCATCGGGCTTGCGCCGGTGCCGCCGTCATATCCGGCAATGGTGACGTGATCGGCATGGGCTTTGGATACGCCTGCCGCAACCGTACCGACGCCTACCTCGGACACCAGCTTGACGCTGATTCGGGCATTGGGATTCACGTTTTTTAGATCGTGGATCAACTGCGCCAAATCCTCAATCGAATAAATATCGTGGTGCGGCGGCGGTGAAATCAAGCCTACACCTTCGGTCGAATGACGCACCTTGGCGATAATCGCATCGACTTTATGTCCGGGCAACTGCCCGCCTTCACCGGGTTTTGCGCCCTGGCTGATCTTGATTTGAATATCATCGGCATTGACCAGATATTCCGTCGTGACGCCGAAACGTCCCGATGCGACCTGCTTGATTGCCGAGCGCATGGAATCGCCGTTAGGCAACGGCATGAAACGTTCGGCAAGCTCTCCGCCTTCGCCGGTGTTCGATTTGCCGCCGATGCGGTTCATCGCAATCGCCAGGGTGGTATGCGCTTCGTAGGAAATTGAACCGAACGACATCGCTCCGGTGGCGAAACGTTTGACAATTTCCGATGCGGGCTCGACTTCGTCCAGCGGAACGGGAACCGCATCTTCCTTGAAGGTCATGAGTCCGCGCAATGTCAGCAGGGTTTCGTTTTGCTCGTCGATTAAACGGCAGAAATCATCATACATTTCACGGCTGTTGCTGCGCGTGGCATGTTGCAATTTGCTGATGGTCGCCGGCGTCCAGATATGCGCTTCGCCGCGTACACGAAATGCGTATTCGCCGCCGACATCCAGAGCATTGCGGTATAAAGGCGCGTTGCCGAATGCAAGACGGTGACGGCGCAGGGTTTCTTCGCTTATTTCCGGCAAGCCAACGCCTTCGGTGGTGCTGGTGGTACCGGTAAAATAGCGATCCAAAAAGGGTTCCGACAGACCGATGGCATTAAAAATCTGGGCGCCGCAATAGGATTGATAAGTCGATATGCCCATTTTGGACATGACCTTGAGCAGGCCTTTGGCGGTCGCCTTTGCATAACGCTTGTGCGCTTCATACTCGGTAATGCCCGGCAAGCGTTTGCTCATCGCGGAGAGCGTATCGAAGGCCAGATAAGGATTAATCGCTTCGGCACCGTAAGCCGCTAACAGCGCGAAATGGTGCACTTCTCGGGCTTCTCCGGTTTCGATGACCAGGCCGACCTTGGTGCGCAAGCCTTCGCGAGTCAGGAAATGATGTACGGCGGATGTCGCCAGTAAAGCGGGGATGGCAACATGAGCCGCATCCACGTCGCGGTCGGAGAGCGCGAGAATATTATTGCCATCCTCGACCGCCTGTTTGGCTGCGATGCAAAGCTTATCAAGTGCGCTTTCCATGCCGCTCGCGCCAAGATCGGAGGAATAGCAAAGCGACAGGGTTTTGGTTTTAAACAGCCCGCCGGTGCGGGTTTCTATGCGGCGAATTTTTTCCAGATCCTGATTGGTCAAAATGGGTTGTTCCACTTCGAGCCGCATATGCGTTCCCCCCTCATCGAGACCCAACAGGTTGGGGCGGGGGCCGATGAATGACACCAAAGACATGACCAGTTCTTCACGAATAGGGTCTATGGCCGGGTTGGTAACTTGGGCAAAACCTTGCTTAAAATAATCGTACAACAAGCGCGAACGCTGCGACAGCACCGCGAGTGCCGCATCGATACCCATTGAACTGACCGCTTCCTGGCCGGTTTGCGCCATCGGTTTCAGGATAAATTCAAGGTCTTCCTGGGTATAGCCGAATGCCTGCTGCCTGTCCAGAAGCGTCTGCTCGTCAGGCGCCATGGCGGCAATTTCGGGCGGCAGTTTGGCCAGTAAAATTTGTGTCTTGTCCAGCCATTCGGCATAAGGGTGGCGGTTTGCCAGTTCTGCTTTCAAGTCGCAATCATCGATGATACGTCCCTGAACGGTGTCGATCAGCAGCATTTTGCCCGGCTGCAAACGCCATTTTTTGATGATCTTGTGCTGCGGAATTTCGAGCACGCCCATCTCAGAGGCCATGATCACGTAGTCATCATCTGTTACCAGATAGCGGGCAGGGCGCAGGCCATTACGGTCGAGGGTTGCGCCGATCTGGCGGCCGTCGGTAAATGCTACCGCGGCAGGACCGTCCCACGGTTCCATAAGGGCTGCATTGTACTCGTAGAATGACTTCAGTTTTTCATTCATCAAGACATTGCCGGCCCATGCTTCCGGAATGAGCAGCATCATGGCGTGAGCAAGCGAATAGCCTCCGGCCACTAACAGTTCGAGGGCGTTATCAAAACAAGCCGAATCCGATTGGCCTTCGGCAATGAGCGGCCACAGTTTATGGACATCATCGCCCAGGATTTTTGATGCTATCGAATGACGGCGTGCGGCCATGCCGTTAACATTACCGCGCACGGTATTGATTTCGCCATTATGGGCGATCATGCGGAAAGGATGCGCCAAATCCCAGGTAGGGAAGGTGTTCGTGGAAAATCGCTGATGCACCAGCGCCAGGGCGCTGACCATACGCTCATCGTTCAGATCGGGATAGAACGTCCCGACCTGGTCCGCCAGCAACATGCCTTTGTAAACAAGAGTCCGGGATGATAATGACGGAATATAAAAAAAGTGGCCATTTTCCAGCTGCAAATCGCGGACGGCGTTCTCAACCTGTTTACGGATGACAAACAGTTTGCGCTCAAACGCATCCTGATCGGCGCAATCGGCGCCACGCCCGATAAAAATTTGCCTGATAAACGGCTCAACCGGTTTGACCGACTCGCCCAGTTCGTGATTATCGACCGGCACATCGCGCCATCCCAATAGCACCGCTTTTTCCTGTGCGATAATATCGGTTAATACTTTCTCACAGCTGGCGCGGTTCGCCGCATCGCGCGGCAGGAACAGCATGCCTGCCGCATAATCTCCCGCTGCGGGGAGTGATATTCCTAATTTAACACATTCTGCACGCAGGAAAGCATCCGGCATCTGAATCAATATACCTGCACCGTCGCCCGCACAAGGATCAGCGCCGACCGCGCCACGATGTGTTAGGTTTCTGAGCAACTCTAACCCCTGACGAACAATCCCGTGACTTTTTTGTCCCTTTATGTGAACGATGAAACCGACTCCGCATGCATCGTGTTCATTGCGAGGATCATATAAACCCTGTCTGGTCGGTAGTATGCTTTGACTCATTGTTGCCTCCAAAAATGTACATGTTAAGGGTTATTATCCTTTCCCTTACAAACCAATGCCCCGAATTCATTCGGACCCTTTATGGTAAGGGGTTCAAGTGGGGCAAAACTGCTAAATTATACGTATGGCGGGGTATCTTGTCACGCTGTCTTTTTTAAGCGGGCAAGGCAATGGCTTTGAAAAGAGATTCAAAATAGAAATAACATAATGAATCTGTTCTATCCTTATGATTAATCATGGCAGCCAGGTCAATGCACCGTTATTGCCATCTTTTTTCGGCCATTACGATACTCCGCAATAGAATAATTTGAATGTTAGTTGAACCATTTTACTGGTCTTTTAACTGTATATCTCTTGGACAGTTTATCAAGATCAGCCTTATAAATGCCAGCCTTAATCAATTTAGCGTTGCTGTCAAGCATTTTGAGATTTACTGGCAACGATATCATCTATTTTCTATATAATTCATAAATGAAAACATTTCGATATTCTGTGTACCTGTTGATCGGTTTCACCGTGGCCGGAATCGGCGCCTGTTTGCTAATCTTGCTGGGTTCACTCCCTGAGATCGACGGGGTAATCGAGTTTAGGCAACTTAAGTCCCCTGTCTCCATTACTTCGGATCGGCATGGAATTCCGCTTATTGAGGCCGAAACCCGGACCGATGCCATTCGTGCAATGGGCTATATCACTGCCCGTGATCGCTTGTTCCAAATGGATCTGATGCGGCGTAAAAATGCCGGGGAGCTGTCTGAAGTATTCGGACAAGCCGGAATTGAAAGCGACGTCAGGGCCAGGAGACTCGGCTTTAATCGCGTTGCCAAATCCGTCCGGAATAAGCTATCCCCCCTGCACAAACATTACCTTCAGAGTTATGCTGACGGTGTTAATCGCTTTATTGATCATGCCGGGATCTTGCCTTTTGAATTCATTGCACTCAATTACCGGCCTCGGCCATGGACGGCCGAAGACAGTATTCTGGTAGCATTAGGCATGCTGGATATGTTGACGTCCTGGGCGGAACAGGAAGAACGGATGTTATCGGTCATGGAAAAATCTCTTTCCAGGGAACTCGTCGAATTTCTGACGCCGGATACCGACCGCTTTACCGATCAGTTACTTGATCATGCAGAAACCCGGCGTCCGGCTCGGCCGATTCCTGTCGCGGCGATGTCGACAGCGCTTGCGCAATCATTGCAGTTGCTGAACGCCCTGCAGCTGGCAAATGCCGTTCATCTGCAGGATGTACTTCCCGGATCGAATGCATGGCTGGTCAGTGCTCGTAAATCACAGAATGGGCGCGCTATTCTGGCCAACGATATGCATTTGGGAATTTCGGTACCGACGATTTGGTATCGCGTTCAAGTCCATTACGGCAGCACACAGGCCGCGGGCGTTATCTTGCCAGGATTGCCGATCATTGTCGCCGGCAGCAATAATCATCTTGCCTGGGGCGGGACAAATTTATCGGGTGATTTTCTCGATTTAGTGAGTCTTGAGAGGAACTTGCAAAACTAAATAAAGCGAGCGGAATTAGAGCTATGGAGGTCAA
>CAZMRW010000097.1:0-15413 GCA_964568805.1 uncultured Methylococcaceae bacterium
GAAATTAAAAAATATGGGCATCCGAAAAAACTTAAGTAAGTGCCATTCGGGTCAGGTTCAATTATGTTGACCTTTTAGCCTAGCGTGCTATCAGGGCGGCCAAGGAAAGCTAAAAGCACACAGTATAATCAACCTGATCCTTTTTTTTGCTTTTTTTCTTTTTTTGCTGTGGAACATCCGTCTGGCACCCTTAAAAGCCTGGATGGGAGCAACCCCACAAGAATTACTATCTTATTGTTTTTTTGATGCCTACTAATATTAATTGACTGGAAAAGCCGATGCTAAAAGTGGTAAATTGTGTAAGCCGTATCCCTTCACGACGAATATCTATGAATGCAATCAGAACAGCAAGTTGAGAAAGATCGAGAATTTTTCTTAAGCATATTAGATAATGCACCCGTATTAATATGGCGGTCCAAGCAAAACGGGCAGTGCGACTGGTTTAATTCAGCATGGCTTCAGTTTACGGGACGCACCTTAGATCAAGAAATCGGCGAGGGCTGGACTGAAGGCGTTCATCCAAGCGACCTTGACCGTTGCTGTCAAATCTACCTGGATGCTGTTCATGCGCGTCTTCCTTTCGAACTGGAATATCGCTTGCGCCATTATGACGGAATTTATCGCTGGATAGTTGATTATGGAAAGCCTTTCCATAATATTGAAGGCGAATTTGCAGGCTTTATTGGTTATTGCTTCGATATCACAGAGCGCAAAGAGGCGGCGAGCCAAATTGAAAGTTTGGCGTACTTTGATACTCTCACGGGATTACCCAACCGTGCCTTTTTGCAAGGCCGCATTTCTCAAGCATTGTCAATTTCCGAGCGCGATGGCAACGAATTAGCGCTTCTGTTTATCGACCTGGACAATTTCAAAACGATCAATGATTCTCTCGGTCATTCCATTGGAGACAGATTATTGTGTGCTGTCGCGAAGCAACTAGCAACCTGTGTCCGTGACATGGATATTGTTTCACGACTCGGTGGTGATGAATTTGTCATCATCCTTCCGGAAACTGGCGCAGCAGGCGCATCAAGTGTGGCCGAAAAAATCCTCAATACCCTGATTACCCCATATTCTGTCAACGGACATGAGCTAAGTGTGAGCGCAAGTATAGGTATCAGTCTTTTCCCTGATGACAGTTGGGACTTTGAATCTCTGCTCAAGCATGCAGATACGGCGATGTACCGTGCGAAGGGCGCTGGCCGCAGATCGTATCAATTCTTTACGCAATCGATGAAGGAGGCTGCCCATGAGCGACTTGACATGGAAAACAGATTAAGGAAAGCGCTCGAAAAACAAGAATTCGTGCTTTTCTACCAACCGCAGGTAGAGATTGTCACGGGGCGAATCATTGGCACAGAGGCGCTAATCCGGTGGCAGAATCCGGAACTGGGCATGGTATACCCCATTAAGTTTATTCCGGTAGCAGAAGATTGCGGCCTGATTACGCCTATAGGAAGATGGGTATTAGAGGAAGCTTGCCGGCAAAACAAAACATGGCAGACCGAAGGATTACCGCCGATTTCAATCGCGGTGAATCTTTCCCCAACGCAGTTTATTTACCGTCAGCAGCACATTGCAGACATGATTGCGGATGTCTTGAACATAACCGCTATGGAGCCGCAGTACCTGGAAATTGAGTTAACTGAAAGCGCTGTTATGCATGATCCGGAAAGAGCAGCACAAATTTTACGGCAACTGAATGCCATGCAGGTCAAGTTGGCAATTGACGACTTTGGCACAGGTTATTCCAGTTTGAGCTATTTAAAACGATTTCCGATCACCAAGCTGAAGATCGACCGATCCTTCGTACGTGACCTCGTTACCGACCCGGAAGACCGGGCGATCGCAAGTGCGATAATCAGCATGGGACACAGTTTGAATTTAAAAATAATCGCCGAAGGGGTGGAAACATCAGAGCAGCTCGAGTTTTTGCAAGGAGAAGGCTGCGACGAAGCTCAAGGTTATTATTTCAGTGAACCACTGGCAGCAGGAGAACTTTCTAAGTTGCTCAGGCGAAATAATCATGCTGGCTCAATCGATTGGGTCAGATTCTGAGGCATCCCCACTAATCTATTCTCCCTCAATTAAGTAAAAGTAGTCGGCTAAAAGAGCTTGCAGCTGCTTCAACATTGAGGCAGGTGATTCTGGCAGGAAAAATAACTTGTATTAGTCGGAATCTCATCAATAGTTAGTGCTTTCCTAATTATGCCGTCATATCATGCGATTAATAAGCTCATGAATTCAATGCCGTAAAGGCCAATGCCTTCAGGCTTCGACTCCAGCGGAGTAATTTGATACAATAAACGATTTATTAACGGCCTAAGTCTTTTATAGCATCATTCGCTCATTGGCAGGATGTGAAAGCCGTTTAGGAAAGAACCCTTGCCGATCGGTGCGTACAACATCACGGTGATGCTTTTTATTGTTAGGACTCATGTCAAACTTCGCAAAAGAAATTATTCCTGTCAATCTCGAAGACGAGATGAAGCAATCCTACCTTGATTACTCCATGAGCGTAATCGTGGGCCGCGCTCTTCCTGATGTCAGGGATGGCCTTAAACCGGTGCATCGCCGTGTGTTGTATGCGATGAGCGAATTAGGCAACGACTGGAACAAGCCTTATAAAAAATCGGCCCGTATCGTCGGTGACGTGATCGGTAAATACCATCCGCACGGCGATACCGCGGTTTACGACACCATGGTGCGGATGGCGCAGCCTTTTTCGATGCGCTATATGCTCATCGACGGTCAGGGAAACTTCGGTTCGGTCGATGGCGATTCGCCCGCGGCGATGCGATATACCGAAGTGCGCATGGCCAGGATTGCGCATGAACTGCTTGCCGATCTCGACAAGGAAACGGTTGATTTCATTCCGAACTATGACGAATCCGAGTCCGAACCAAAGGTATTGCCGACCCGCATTCCCACTTTATTGATTAACGGCTCGTCAGGGATTGCCGTGGGGATGGCCACCAACATACCGCCGCATAATATGACGGAAGTGATCAGCGCCTGCCTGGCATTGATCGATAATCCGGATACGACGATTCGCGAGTTGATGGACCATATTCCCGGGCCCGATTTTCCTACAGCCGGTATCATCAATGGCGCATCCGGAATTTATAGCGCCTATACCACCGGGCGAGGCAAAATCTATCTGAGGGCTCGTTGCCATTTTGAAGATATCGGCGACAGCAGCCGGCAGGCTATTATCGCCACCGAATTGCCCTATCAGGTTAACAAGGCAAAACTTTTGGAAAAGATTGCCGAATTGATCAAGGAAGGCAAACTGGAAGGCATTTCCGGTTTGCGTGACGAATCCGATAAGGATGGCATGCGTATGGTCGTCGAGCTACGCCGCGGTGAAGTGCCTGAAGTCATATTGAACAATCTTTACAAGCAGACGCAATTTCAGACGGTGTTCGGCATTAACATGGTCGCCCTGCTGGACGGGCGACCGCATTGCATGGATCTTAAAGAGATCCTCGATGCCTTTATCGATCACCGGCGCGAAATCGTTACGCGCAGAACGGTTTATAACCTGCGCAAGGCCAGGGAAAGAGCGCATATTTTGGAAGGCCTGGCAGTTGCGTTAGCCAATATCGACGAGATGATTGATCTGATTAAACGATCCGTCAATCCGGCGGAAGCCAAGGAAGGTTTGCTGGCGAGGACCTGGAATCCCGGTCTGGTTGCGTCCCTGCTTGAAAAAGCCGACTCCCAGCGTTCAAGACCGGAGGATTTGCCGCCTGAATTCGGCATCGCCAATGGCGCTTACCGTCTTTCCGAAACACAGGCCCAGGCGATTCTTGATTTGCGTCTGCATCGCCTGACCGGCCTGGAACAGGACAAGATCGTCAACGAATACAAGGAATTGCTCGAGCAAATCGACGAATATCTGGACATTCTGGGCAGCGATGTCCGCCTGATGCAGGTTGTCAGGGAAGAACTGGTGGAAATAAAGGAAAACTACTCCGACCAGCGGCGCACCGAAATCATGCAGGATTATCTGGATCTGTCCGACGGCGATCTGATTACCGAAGAAGACATGGTGGTGACGATGTCGCATGAAGGTTACGTCAAGTCCCAACCGCTTAGCGATTACAAAGCGCAGCGGCGCGGCGGCCGCGGTAAATCGGCCACGGCGACCAAAGAGCTGGATTTTGTCGATAAACTGATTGTCGCCAACACGCACGATACCATTTTGTGCTTTTCATCGCTGGGCAAAGTTTACTGGTTAAAAGTATATCAGTTGCCGGTCGCAAGCCGCGCCGCAAGAGGCAAGCCGTTTGTCAATCTGTTGCCATTGGAGCAGGGTGAAAAAATCAACGCCATGCTGCCGATACGTGAATTTAGTGAAAATAAATTCATTTTCATGGCGACATCGGCCGGCACAGTTAAAAAGACGCCGTTAACCGAATTTGAACGGCAACGGGCCAGCGGTAAAATCGCCATAGACCTGGCGGAAAACGATACGCTGGTCGGTGTTGCCGTCACCGACGGTCAGCAAAATGTTTTATTATTCAGCAGTACCGGGAAAGCGGTCTGCTTTAACGAAAGCGATGTGCGTTCGATGGGCAGGACCGCCGCCGGCGTGCGCGGCATGCGTTTGCAGGATGGTCAGAAAGTGATTTCCCTGATCATCGCGACCGAAGGCACTGTATTGAATATTACCGAAAACGGCTATGGCAAACGAACAAAGCTGGAAGAGTTTACCTGCCATAAACGGGGCGGCCAGGGTCTGATCGCAATCCAGACCTCGGCGCGCAACGGTGCCGTGGTAGGCGCTGTGCTGGTGAATGATCATGATGAAATCATGCTGATTACCGATGGCGGAACCCTGGTGCGTACGCGTGTCGACGGCATTTCGGTCGTCGGCAGAAATACTCAGGGCGTTACCATCATTCGACTGGATAAGAAGGAAAAAGTGATCGGCGTCGATCGTATCGAAGGATTGATAGGTGACGAAGAGGACGAGCAAGAACTAGAGCAAGAACAAGAACAAGATGCGGCATCGGATGATGCCGATAATGAAATTGAATCCGGAGAAGAGTGATTATGTCACGAGTTTATAATTTTAGTGCAGGCCCGTCAGCATTTCCCGAAGCGGTATTGGAACAGGCTCGCAATGAGCTGGTAGAATGGCGCGATAGCGGCATGTCGGTGATGGAAATGAGCCATCGCGGCAAATATTTTTCAGTGATTGCCGAGGAACTGGAAAGCGATCTGAGATCGCTGATGGCCATTCCGGACAATTATAAGGTGTTATTTCTGCAAGGCGGCGCCACGGCGCAGTTTTCGATGATCCCGCAAAATATTTTGCGCAGCAAGACCAAAGCCTGTTACGTCAAGACCGGTGCCTGGTCGGAAAAAGCCATCAAGGATGCCCAAAATTATTGTGATGTAATTATTAGCGCCAGTTCGGAAGCATCAAAATATACCACGATACCTGATTATTCCGGTTGGAGCCTGGATAATGATGCCGCCTATCTGCACTACACCTCCAATGAAACCATCCACGGCGTTGAGTTTTCCGATCTGCCGGTCAGCAATGGCTTGACGCTGGTGTCGGATATGTCATCGAACATTCTGTCGCGAAACATCGATGTCAGCCAATTTGGGTTGATTTATGCAGGCACCCAGAAAAATATGGGGCCAGCCGGAGTGACCGTGGTCATCGTCAGGGACGATTTGGTTGGACACGCTCCCAAAACCACGCCAGAAGTGTTTAATTACGCCGTTCAGGCCAAGAACGGCTCGATGTTGAACACGCCGGCGACCTATAACTGGTACCTGGTCGGTCTGGTGCTTAAATGGTTGAAGGATCAGGGTGGCGTCGCGGCTATCGAAAAACGCAACATCGCCAAAAGTGCCATGCTGTACGATGCGATTGACCGCTCCGGTTTGTATCACAATCCTGTGGATACGCCGTATCGCTCACGAATGAATGTGCCGTTTATTCTGTCGGATGAGAGTCTCGACAAGCCGTTTTTGGCGGCGGCGGAAGCCAATGGCCTGTTTGAACTGAAAGGCCATCGATCGGTGGGCGGAATGCGGGCGAGTATCTATAACGCGATGCCCGAATCAGGCGTGATCTCGCTGTGTGAGTTTATGGCCGAATTTGAAAGAACCCACTAATCAACCTACGATCCACTGATTCGAGCAGCCGTTATGTCATCCGTCACGCCCCTTTCTGAATTAAGAGATAAAATAGATCAAATCGATGCGGAGATTTTGCGACTGATTAATCAGCGTGCGAGTTATGCGAAGGAGATTGCTGTCACCAAGGCGGCTCAGGGCGCGGAGGGGACATTTTATCGGCCTGACCGGGAGTCGCTGGTGTTAAGAAGGATTAACGAATTGAACCAGGGGCCGTTGTCCGATCATACCGCCGTGCGTTTCTTCAGAGAGCTGATGTCGGCCTGTCTGGCCCTGGAAAAGCCGCTGGAAGTCGCGTTTTTGGGTCCTGAAGGCACTTTTACCCAGCAAGCTGCGTTTAAGCATTTCGGTCATGCCGTTAATGCCGTTCCCGTCGCGTCCATCAACGAGATTTTTAATGCGGTGGAACTGAATCAATGTCATTTCGGCGTCGTGCCGGTGGAAAATTCAACCGAGGGCGTTATCAGCCATACCCTGGACAGATTTTTGACGTCGCCGTTGAAAATATGCGGCGAAGTCGAAGTTAAAGTGCATCAAAATCTGATGGGGCATGTAGAAAATTTGGCCCAGATCACCGAGGTTTTTTCTCATCAGCAATCGCTTGCCCAGTGTCGGCAATGGCTGGATAGACATATACCGCATGCCCGGTTGACCGCGGTGAGCAGTAATGCCGAAGCGGCTCGATTGGCATCGATCAACAAACAGGCGGTTGCGATAGCCGGAGCGGTTGCGGCCGAGGTTTATAATCTGCCGCTAATTGAAAAAAATATCGAAGATGAAGCCAATAATACGACCCGCTTTATAGTCATCGGGAAGCAGGCATCATCTCCAACCGGAAAAGATAAAACCTCATTGGTGTTTTCAACCGGCAACCAACCGGGCGCTTTGCACAGGGCGCTTGAACCATTTGCAAAATTCGGCATCGGCATGGTCAATATTGAGTCCAGGCCCTCTCGCCAAGGTTTGTGGGAGTATGTCTTTTTTATCGATATCGAAGGCCATAGCGAAGACCAAAATGTTACCGAAGCTCTGGAAATTCTGAAAAGCAACGTCAACATGATGAAATTATTGGGTTCTTATCCCAAAGCCGTGCTTTAATCGTTTCTTTTCTCGCCCCGAGGTGACGGCTGGAATGCCTGCTCAATGAGGACCTATGACTACTACTGACAAAATATACCAACTCGCGGTTTCCGGCGTACAACAGTTAATTCCTTATAAACCCGGCAAACCAATAGAAGAATTGGAACGAGAACTGGGGTTAGACCGTATCATCAAGCTGGCGTCCAATGAAAATCCGCTAGGCCCAGGCAAAAAGGCACTGGAGGCGATCCAATCGGCGCTGCCGCAGCTGGCATTGTATCCTGATGGCAGCGGATACAATCTAAAGAAGACATTAAGCCGGAAATTTGCTGTCGATGCCAGGCAGATTACGCTGGGAAACGGTTCCAATGAAATTTTGGAACTGATTGCCCGTGCTTTTCTGACTCCCGGACTGGACGTCATATTCTCACAGCATGCCTTTGCCGTTTATCCCATCGTTACTCAGGCGGTGGGCGCTACCGCAGTGGTTGTGCCGGCCGTGAATTACGGTCATGACCTGGCCGGCATGCTGCAAAAAGTGACCGAAAAAACCCGCCTGGTTTTTATCGCGAATCCCAATAACCCAACCGGCACGTGGCTGTCTCAGACTGAATTGCAGCGGTTTATTGAAGCGTTGCCTGAAACCTGTCTTTGCGTTCTGGATGAAGCCTATTTTGAATTTGTCGGCAACCGAAACCAGGTCAATTCAATCAGCTGGCTGGAAAAATATCCTAACCTGATCATTACCCGCACGTTTTCCAAAGCCTACGGACTTGCAGGACTGAGGATCGGATACAGCTTTTCAAGCCCGGAGATAGCCGATATTTTGAACAGGGTAAGACAGCCGTTCAATAATAATATGCTGGCTCTGGTCGCCGCAGAAGCCGCTTTGGAAGACAGTGAGCATTTGCTGAAGACGCTAAAAGTCAATGAGCAGGGCATGTTGCAACTCACCGAAGGGTTTAAAAATCTTGGCCTAAGCTGGATTCCATCAGCGGGCAATTTCGTTTCAGTTGATTTGAACGAGCCGGCAGAGCCCATTTATGAAGCCTTATTACGTAAGGGCGTCATCGTCAGACCGGTGGCCAACTACGAAATGCCCCATCATTTACGGGTCAGCATCGGCACCTCGGAAGAAAATCAGTTGTTTCTTCAGGCATTAACGGACAGTTTAAACAATGTTTAACCGGCTGTGTATTGTTGGCGTCGGCCTTATTGGCGGTTCGATAGCTCGTGCGGCTCGGCGTCACGGTCTGGCGAAAAGTATCGTTGGTTTTGGCCGGCCGGAGGATGTCCGGAATCTTGAAGCGGCAAAACGGCTGGCGGTCATCGATGATTTTTATCTTGATATCGAGACAGCGCTGCAAGGTTCGGATGGAATCATCATCGCCGTTCCGGTTGGCGCGATCGAAAACATTTTTACTTTACTGAAACCTTATTGGTCAAATGATGCCGTTTATACCGACGTCGGCAGCACCAAAGGCAATGTTCTCGAGGCGGCTGAGCGGATATTCGGGACTGTGCCGGATAATCTGGTGCCTGGGCATCCCATTGCCGGCGCCGAACAGAATGGAGTAGAAGCATCTGTCGACGACCTGTTTATGCATAAGCGCCTGATATTGACGCCAGTAAGTCACACGCAAGCCGGAGCCATAGAAAAGATCCAGCGTTTTTGGGAGCGCCTGGGTTCCCTGGTGTCATTAATGGATGCCAGTCATCATGATGCCGTACTGGCCGCAACCAGTCATTTGCCGCACATCCTGGCCTTTGCTTTAGTCGATATGCTGGGGCGTAAAGACGAACAAACCGAAATATTTAAATATGCGGCGGGCGGTTTCAGGGATTTTACCCGTATAGCATCGAGTGATCCAACCATGTGGCTGGATATTTGTTCGGCCAATAAAAACCAGCTTATTCCGTTGATTCAACAATTAAAAAATGAGCTGGATAAAATAGAACGTCTGCTGGTGACGGATGATTACTTACAGCTTTTTGAAACCTTTACGTATGCCAGAAATGCACGGCAGCGTTTTCTTGACCAATTTGACAACCAATATGACTAAAACAATGATATTCAAAGTAAATCCTGGCGGCAAATTAAAGGGTGAAACACGTGTGCCGGGTGACAAATCCATTTCGCATCGTTCGATCATGCTGGGTTCCATTGCCGAAGGAGTCACTCATGTTAAAGGCTTTCTTGAAGCGGAAGACGCCCTGGCAACATTACAGGCTTTCCGTGATATGGGCGTTAACATTGAAGGCCCCGTTAATGGCGAGCTGACCATATATGGCGTCGGCAAATACGGTTTAAAAGAGCCAAAAAATGAGTTATATCTCGGAAACTCAGGGACATCGATGCGTTTGCTGAGCGGTTTGCTGGCCGGCCAGTCCTTTAATTCCGTGCTGACCGGCGACAAGTCATTATCAGGCCGGCCGATGAAACGGGTGACCGAACCACTGGCCGCCATGGGGGCTGACATTAAATCGACAGAGCGAGGGACTGCGCCGTTGCATATCACCGGCAAGGCTGGTCAATTGAATGGCATTGATTATGCCATGCCGATGGCGAGCGCTCAGGTTAAATCCTGTCTGCTCTTGGCCGGCATGTATGCTCAGGGCGAAACCAGCGTCACTGAGCCGGCGCCGACGCGAGATCATACCGAGCGGATGTTGACCGGTTTTGGTTATCCGGTAAAAAAACAGGATAATAAAGTCACTATCAATGCCGAAGGCAAATTGACTGCGACTGAAATCGATGTGCCCAGCGATATTTCTTCGGCGGCATTTTTCCTGGTCGGCGCCTCCATTGCGCCGGGCTCGGATTTAATGCTGAAGCATGTCGGCATCAATCCCACCCGGACGGGTGTGATCGATGTACTCAGGTTGATGGGGGCAAATATTGAAATTTTGAATGAGCGCATTGTCGGCGGAGAACCGGTAGCCGATTTACATGTCGTATACCGTCCGTTAAAAGGTATCGATATCCCTGAAGAGCTTGTGCCGCTTGCCATTGACGAGTTTCCGGTGTTGTTTGTTGCCGCCGCCTGCGCCGAAGGACAAACAAAATTATCGGGTGCTGAGGAACTAAGAGTTAAAGAATCTGATCGGATACGGGTTATGGCTGATGGACTGCAGATTTTAGGGGTTGATGCACAACCTACCGAAGACGGCATGATTATTCAGGGAGGTGCGATAGGTGGTGGAGTCGTCAATTCGCATGGCGACCATCGTATCGCCATGTCATTTTCCATTGCCGGCTTACGCGCCAGCGCACCGATAACGGTTTTGGACTGTGCCAATGTCAACACGTCGTTTCCGGAATTTAAAGATCTGGTCAAAGGATTAGGTCTGGATCTGACCTCCGGGGAAGCGTAATGCCGATACCGGTTCTGACCATCGATGGCCCTAGCGGCGCGGGCAAAGGCACCGTCAGTAGAATGCTGGCGAAAAAACTGGGATGGAATTATCTGGATAGCGGCTCGATTTACCGCTCCTTAGCCATCGCGGTTCAAAAACAAGCGATCGATTTGGCCGATAATGCCGCCATTGCAAAAGTTGCAGGTTCTATGGCGTTAGAATTCGATGTCGGTGATGAATTAATCGTTAGATTGAATGAAAAGGATATTACCGCACTGATAGGTCTCGAAAGCACCGGCAAGATAGCATCAATAGTCGCATCAATGCCGGAAGTTAGACGCAAATTGCTGCAAAAACAGCGCGATTTCAAGAAAGCTCCCGGACTGGTTGCCGATGGGCGGGATATGGGAACCGTGGTGTTTCCGGATGCTGAATTTAAGGTTTTTTTGACTGCCAGTGCCGCCGAACGAGCTCAGCGGCGATATAAACAGTTGATAGAAAAAGGGATTGATGCTAATCTAGTATTGATAACTAACGAAATTGAAGAGCGGGATCGCCGCGATATGGAGCGCGAGACAGCTCCCTTAGCCATGGCTAGCGATGCCCTTTACATCGATTCTTCGGAAATGACTATAGAGTCAGTGATCGAGGAAATCCTGAATTTAATTCCGTAAGCATTATTAACCATCCGCGCTACCCTTAATGGAGCGTATTTTTTTAACTTTGATATGAAAGGCCAAGTCGAATTTCGACAGGCTTGGGAAATAAAGAAAATGAGCGAAAGCTTTGCAGCGTTACTTGAAGAAAATTTAACCAAGACCAAGATGTCACCGGGTGACATGCTAATAGGTACCGTTGTCGATATCGATAACGATATGGTCATCGTCAGTACCCATTCCAAATCAGAGGGTGTCATTCCCAAATGGCAGTTTCTTAATAACGATGGTGAACTGGAAGTTTCAATAGGTGACGAAGTTGAAGTTGCCCTTGATCTTTTTGAAGACGGCTTGGGTGCTACGCTGCTTTCCCGAGATAAGGCGAAGAAAAACAAGGCTTGGTTTGAACTGGAAAATGCTTTTGAAAAGCAGGCGACCGTGGTTGGCCGTATCACCGGCAAAGTTCGCGGCGGTTTCACCGTTGCGGTTGGCGCGCTTCGCGCATTTTTGCCTGGTTCGCTGGTTGATGTTCGCCCGATAAGAGACACGACATTCCTGGAAAACCGTGATCTGGAATTCAAAGTTATAAAAATCGACCAAAAACGCAATAATGTTGTGTTGTCACGCCGCGCGGTCGTTGAAAAAGAATACAGTGCAGAGCGGGAAGAATTACTCAAAACACTGGAAGAAGGTGCGGTGGTGACCGGTGTGGTCAAGAATCTGACCGATTACGGCGCATTTATCGATCTGGGCGGAATCGACGGCCTGCTGCATATCACCGATATGGCATGGCGCCGTGTCCGTCATCCTTCCGAGTGTGTGGAAATCGGCCAGGAAATCAAAGTCAAGGTATTGAAATACGACAAAGACAAAAACCGTGTTTCCCTGGGCATGAAGCAAATGGGTGAAGATCCTTGGCAAAATATTGCCCGCCGTTATCCTGCCGGCACTCGCGTGTTCGGTAAAGTCAACAACCTCACCGATTACGGCTGTTTTGTTGAAATTGAAGAAGGCGTCGAAGGCTTGGTTCACGTTTCAGAAATGGATTGGACCAACAAAAATGTCAACCCATCCAAACTCGTGCAATTAGGCGATGAAGTTGAAGTGATGGTGCTGGAAATCGACGAAGAACGTCGCCGTATCTCTTTGGGTATGAAACAGTGCAAAGTCAATCCATGGGATGAATTTGCAGCAACTCATAACAAAGGCGACAAGATCTCAGGAAAAATCAAATCCATTACTGATTTCGGTATATTCATCGGTTTGGAAGGCGGCATTGACGGCCTCGTCCACATGTCCGATATTTCCTGGGCCGATGACGGCGAGGCAGCCGTTCGCGAATTCAAAAAAGGCGATGAACTTGAAACCGTGATTTTGGCGGTCGACTCCGAGCGTGAACGCATTTCTCTGGGTATCAAACAGCTTGAACAGGATCCGTTCCAAAACTTCCTGGCGACTCACGAAAAAGGCAGCCTGGTTAAAGGCACCATCAAGGAAGTTGATGCAAAAGGTGCAGTCGTCACGTTAGCCGATTACGTTGAAGGTTACATACGTGCTTCCGAAATTCAGCGCGATCGAGTAGAAGATGCCCGTACCTTGTTAAAAGAAGGCGAAGAGATTGAAGCCAAGTTCATCGGTGTCGATAAGAAAAGCAAATCAATATCTTTATCGATAAAAGCCAAAGACTACGACGAAGAATCTCACGCTATCAAAGATTATTCACAACAGGCTGCTGGAACACCCACACTGGGCGATATCTTTAAACAAATGGAAAAATAAAAATCATGGAGGGGTATGACCTGTCATACCCCTTTGATGTTATGTATATTGCGGGATAAACAGTGACAAAATCCGAATTAATTGAAGCGCTCGCCAGGCAACAACCCCATTTGCCATTAAAGGATGTGGAGTTGGCGGTAAAATGTATCATCGAAAAAATGAATCAAGCCTTGTCTTGCGGTGAGAGAATAGAAATCAGAGGTTTTGGCAGTTTTTCATTGCATTTGCGTCCTCCGCGTATGGGACGCAATCCCAAAACAGGCGAATCGGTCGCCTTATCAAAAAAATATGTACCTCATTTCAAGCCAGGCAAGGAACTGCGCGACCGGGTCGATGCGGCGAGCAGCACCTGTGAAATAACCGATTCATAATTGATTTTGGCTGGGTTGACAAACCTAGCCATCATTTTAAATGATGACTTTCGTTTATCAACCTAACCTATCGGTTACGGTCAGCGAGTCGCTTCAGTCGAATTGCTAGTCCAAACAATAACCGTCAGGCCCAAATTGTCAAATGCAGCTATCCCATTGCATTCCAATTCGTGAATCATATTTTATCTTCACACTCATTTTTTTAGATTTCATTGCGGTACCGAAGATTTGTCCTCCACCTACAGTGATGGCATGCCCCCAGCGTAAACGCTAAAAATCATATCGTTTTGATTCAAAGTTTTTCAGGACTAATAACGAGTGAGTCGCGAATTGGTACACGCCTGCAAACTTATACATTCTCCCCGCGTTTTGCTCGCTATGACGAAGTGTATTGACCTGATTCTGGTTTGCTGAAAAGCGATGCTAGCTATCCACGAAAATTAAAAAATGGTATGCACTGCGCCACCTGAAACCGGGGATGCTATTCGTTTTCCTTTTTCCGCTCAAACAGCATGTGCGCCATTTTTTTAGCCTTGGTTTTCAAATAATCCAGGTTGTCATTATGAGCGGCTGCGACAATCGGTATCCGTTTGACCACATTAACGCCCAGTTTTTTCAAGCCATCTATTTTCTTGGGATTGTTTGTAATCAGTTCGATCGATTTTATTTTCAGGTTGTCGAGAATGAGTGCGGCAATGCCGTATTCCCGTTCATCGGCTAGATGACCTAAATGAATGTTGGCGTCAACGGTGTCCATGCCTGCATCCTGAAGATTATAAGCCTGCAGTTTTTTCAACAAACCGATGCCTCGCCCTTCCTGGCGAAGATAAATAAGAACGCCGTAACCGGCATCATCGAGCATTTTCATCGCCATATCCAGCTGTTCGCCGCAATCACAACGCCGCGACCCGAGCACGTCGCCGGTAAAACATTCGGAATGAATGCGCACCGGGACCAATTCCCGCCCTTCAACCTGGCCTTTAACCAAGGCGACATGCTCTTTATCATCCAGATTATTGCTGTAATAATGCAAGATGAATTCGCCGTGCCGGGTCGGTATCGGCGTTTGAACCAAATTTTTGACTTGTGGCTGCACTTTAATATTTAATCCGGAAAAACATTCTATTTTACTCAATTTGACGGTTCAGGTTAAAAAGGATTTTGATTTTTCAGGATTCGATCCTGCTTACGAGGGCGTTTTGATTATTTCCTGGCCTCTATCAGCTTGATAATATCTCCGCTACGTTCATCGATGCGCACCGAACTAAACGCGCAGGCTCGAACGCTTTTCACCGTGTTTCTGTTGATATTGGCGCCAACCATGGAAAAAACAAGGGGATTGATAAGATTCATCATCCGCGCAATCAAAGGTCTTGAACTCACGACATGTTCCAGTAGTAAAACCTGTCCACCCGGTTTGCACACCCGGTAAAGTTCTTTTAAACCCTTCGAGGGCGAGGGTACCGAACAAAAAACGAAAGATGCGATGACCGTATCGAAACTGTTGCTGGCAAAGGGTAAGGACTGGATATCCATCAATTCCAGTTCAACCGCGACATTTTTACGGTCTTTTTTTCGTTTTGCCTGCTTTAACATTTCTTCGCTAAAATCGACCGCGGTGATTCTGGCGTGCTCGGGATAATAGTCAAAATTCTTGCCCGTACCGACGCCTGCTTCGAGAATATGATGTCCATCTACTTTTTCCCATAGTTTTTTCCGCCAGGTTCTAAAAAACAAGCCTTCCATCACGGCTTCCATGCCCTCAAAATACGGGGCGATCCGGTCGTAGCGTCTTTTAACGGCGGCACTGTCTGCTTTCATGATCTGCTTCGATGATTAAGTGTGCTGCATATTACAGCGCAAGCTTGATTCCAATCAACCATAAATTGCCGGTATCGTATGTTCAATTGGACAAACCGTTACACGAATTATCCGCCGCAGTTTTTTAGTTCAACTAGGAGCCTGTCCGAGAATAGCCTAGCCACCACACTATTTCTGCTGATTATTT
>CAZMRW010000098.1:0-15324 GCA_964568805.1 uncultured Methylococcaceae bacterium
AATAAGTTCTTTTATAACTGATTTGTTGACTATTCTACTACATAAGCGTATAAAGAAGTCAACGGAAATTCTAATCGGTGAGGTTTTTCGACCTCCACTATTCCCAGCAGGAACGCGGCTAAAGAGTCTTGGTCGAACCATTTGTCCATAACCAACGGAGTATTTATGAAAACCCAATACATCATGTCAGCTGTCTTAATTGCTGTGCCGATGATTCTCGGCCAAGCGAATGCTGACGAAAAAGAATTGAAGAAAGATCAAGTACCCAAAGCGGTCATCGCTGCTTTTGAAAAAGCTTTTCCCAATGCCAAGGAACTGGAGTTTGAAGAAGAGCTATTTGAAGGCAAAACAGCCTATGAGGTGGAATACAAGAAAAACGGCAAGGAATATGAATTTTTGTATAGTGTCGAGGGTGCGCTGTTACAGAAGGAAGAGGAAATCGATGTTAAATCGCTGCCAGAACCCGTCGCTCAGGCTGTCAAGAAAGCGCACCCCAAAGGCGAGATTAAGGAAGTAGAACAATTAATGAAGCCAGACGGCACGGTAACCGGCTACGAAGTGGAGATCAAAGTAGCTGGCAAGGAAATCGAGCTTGAACTGGATGTGAGCGGAAATATTTTGAAAACCGAGGACGAATAGGCCTGGCTGGCAATACCAGTAGAAATGCTCAACTTTACATCATTTCTTATGTTTTTATAGAGGGCGATGAATGGCATACCATACCTGCTTTTAATAGTTTGGGTCGAATCAGGTCATATGCAGTGGGAAAGTAGCTATTTTTCTATGGGGATACTGGCTTAACCGCCAAAGTGCTGAGAAAGAAAACTGACTTTATGCCATTTTATTCATCCACTGTTCCTGGCGAGAAGTAAAAAAACATACTATACCAACAGGATAGGTAAAGGTCGGTAGGTCAAATCGATCATAGGCGTAATGGTGAACCTGGTCGTTCGCAAGCTGGAACTGACCGACGCAGTGATATTGGCTGAAATTGACATTCTGTTGGCGGTAGGCATATTGGTTGGAAACATTACTTCCTCAAATTTCCAACGCACGGGTAATAACGTGAACAAGTAATCCAAAAAACGCACAATGATCGCAAATGCACAAAGTTAGCAATGGATCAAACTATAAAGCTCATCTAACGATCACCCGCAGTATGAGCTAGTCCGCTTCCAAATTAACGATTTATCTCTGTGCTTCTGTGGCGAAATGATTTTTCTAGGGTAATGGACTGTTTAAAATTAGTTAGGCGTTTCACCGGATTGAAGATTTTTCTTTGGAGAACGGGCTAAGCAGAAAACATTCTGACTGCTCGAATTGGGAGCGTTTTAGCCGGCCATACGCGGGCAGGAGTCAGAGTGATTATTTTGCCGGGCGATTAATATTTTATCGACCCGAGCTTTATCCATGTCAATAACTTCGAATCGCCAGCCAGCATATTCGAAGTGCTCTGCTACACTGGGTATCCTTTCCAAATGAAACACGACAAAGCCACCAAGAGTGTTGTAGATATTTGCTTCTTCCCCTGGAAAGTTACTGTTTATATCCAGCATTGTCTTTAATCGTGCCATGGTTATTCCGCCATCAACGAGCCATGAACCATCACTACGTTGGACTATTCCCGGGTCAAGTTCGGAAGCTTCGGAAGGAAACTCGCCAACGATCGCGGACAACACGTCAGTAAGGGTTACAATGCCTTGTAACTCCCCGTATTCATCGACGATTAACGCAAATTCAGTCCGCGCTTTGCGGAAGTTTTCCAACAGATGAGTCAGTGTCATGGTATCAGGAATATATAATGGTGATCTCAGAACCTTCTCGATATCAGGCTTTGCCCCCTCAAGTGCTGGTTTCAAAAGGTCGCTGCGTTGCAAAATACCGATCAGATTTTCCAGACCATCTCTACATATCACCGCCACAGAATAGGGGCATTGAATGATTTTATTAAGGAGTTCGGCTTCTGAATCGTTCAGGTCGAGGACAAAGACATCTTTTCTGGGAGTCATGATAACACCGACACGTTGCTCGTCCAGTTTCAAGACGTTTGACACGATTTGCCCTTCGCTTTCATGAAAAACGCCTGCTTCGGCCCCGAGTTGCATAAGCAGATTAATTTCTTCGTTGGTAACTGATGTATCCTTTTTGCGATGCATACCGAATAGCCGAAGCAATACATGACTCGAGGACGACAGTAACCAAACCATAGGGCTTACTAATTTGGCCAGCCAGGTCATGGGTCGGGCAATCTTTAATGCAATCGCTTCCGGACTGTGCAATGCAAGTTGCTTAGGCACCAGTTCACCGATAACGACTGATAAGTAGGTAATCAATATGACTGTTGACGCAAGTGCAATGCCCTTGGCGTAGGGGGCCAGATAGGGTATTCGCATAAGCCAATCGTTTATCGGGGCCACCAACGCATATTCGCCAATTGCACCACTTAATATGCCTATTGAGGTAATACCGACCTGGATTGTAGATAGAAAACGCGAAGGTTCGTTATGAAGCGAAATTGCGGCTTGTGCACCGGACCGCTGTTCACTGGCCAGCTTTTGAAGTCGAGTTTTTCGTGAGGAAACGATAGAGAGTTCCGACATAGCAAAAAAGCCATTAATAAAAATCAGAACGATGATGAGTCCTATGTCCATTGAATTGATTGCCTACTACCATTTCCGGCGCGATTTTTGTCTAAAGAGAACGGTTTTAATATCATGTTCGCAATAGTGAACCAGTATCATTTGATGTGTCAACACTTTCCCGGACACAACGTTAAGCTGCTTTGTGTTGCAATTCGTAGGTTACGAGCAATAAGTTAAGTATCGATGGGTCCATGGTAAAGTCGTTCATGGTTAGGCAGGGCTCTCCTGAGCGCAGCCGAAGGGTTCTAAAGAAACAGTAATAATTACGATATTGCCGCCGTGCCGAATCACTGGGGTTTGCATCGCCTAACAGTAACGGATTTAACTCGCCATTAATTTTGGGTATGATGAACTTCCATTATATGAACGGAATGTCCGACCTTGATAAATCATCCTGAATCCGAACTCGTTAAACTGCCAGAAACGCTGCGCTCGCCGGTAAAGGCTGCCCTGGATGCTTTTGCGGAAAAATTCGACGAACTCAATCCTGATTTTAAGCCGACGCCCGAATTGACCTTGTCGATGGTCAAGGTCTTCGGTGCGAGCCAGTTTGTCGCCGAAAATTGCACACGCAAACCCGAGGTGCTGATCGATCTGATTGATTCCGGCGATTTGTCGTCGGCTTATCTTAGCGGCAGTTATAGCGAAAAGCTGGCCGCCATGCCGGTCACGAGTGAATCCGAACTGATGACGATGCTCAGGCAGTTCCGGCGACGCGAAATGGTCAGAATTGCCTGGCGGGATTTGGCCGGTTGGGCGGAGTTGACGGAAACCTTGTCAGAGTTGTCCTGGCTGGCCGATGCCTGTATCCGGCATGCATTGGATTTTCTATACCAGCAAGCCTGCCGGAAATACGGCACGCCATTATTGTCCGATGGCAGGCCCCAGCAAATCATTGTTCTGGGCATGGGCAAGCTCGGCGCCTATGAATTGAATTTTTCGTCCGACATTGATTTGATCTTTGCTTATGCCGAAGAGGGCGTATTGCCTGACAGAAAGGAAACCAGCTACAGCGAATTTTTCAGCCGCCTCTGCCGCAGTCTGGTCAAGGCGCTGGATGAAATTACCGCAGACGGTTTCGTGTTTCGTACCGATATCAGGCTCAGGCCGTTTGGCGATAGCGGCGCCATCATCATGACCTTCGACGGCATGGAAAACTATTATCTGACTCAGGCCAGGGAATGGGAACGCTATGCCATGATCAAGGCGCGCCAGGTTGCCGGTGATTTTGAAACCGGCAAACAGTTAATGGACATGTTGAAATCCTTTGTTTACCGGCGTTATCTCGATTACGGCGCCTTCGAAGAATTGCGTTCGTTAAAGGCTCAGATCACCCAGGAACTGAAGCGTAAAGACCGGATGGACAATATCAAACTGGGGCCGGGCGGCATCAGGGAAATCGAATTTATCGGCCAGGCCTTTCAGTTGATACGCGGGGGCAGTGAAAAAGCCCTGCAGATTCGCGGCATTCTTGATGTCTTGCGGCTACTGGGGAACATGGAATTACTGACGCCACAGGATGCTGGTCAGTTAATGGCGTCTTACTGTTTCCTGCGCAGGGTTGAAAACCATATTCAGCAGTACCAGGACAAGCAGACCCATGATTTGCCGGCAACGGAAGCCGCGCAACAGGCCTTGGCCTGGTCTCTGGATTTTCCTGACTGGGACAGTTTCAAGCAGGCACTGGACCGTATCAGGTCCGAAGTTCATAATGTTTTCGACGAGGTCTTCTCGTTATCCAGGCAGAATGGGAAAGATCAGCTCAGCACAAGGATTTGGGCCGGGGCTGCCGATGAGGCGGAGTTAATCGCTTATCTGAGCCGGTTTGGTTTTGTCGAGGCCGCTGCCGCGCTGGCCCTCCTTAACGATTTCAAAGGGTCGGCGGCGATCAAACGATTATCGGCAAAGGGCGCAGGCGTGCTTGACCGGTTAATGCCGTTATTGATCGAGGCTCTGAAGCAGGTTGACAATCCGGATGAAACGTTAAAACGGATACTCGGCATATTTGAGGCGGTGGCAGGCAGAAATGTCTATTTGGCATTACTCTATGAGAATCCCGATGCCTTATCCCAGTTGATTCGCCTGTCATCAGCCAGCCCCTGGATCAGCGATTATTTATCGCAATATCCGATCCTGTTCGATGAATTGCTGGACACGCGCACCCTGTTCGAACCGCTGAAAAAAAAGGATTTGACTGCGGAATTAAAAGGTCTGCTGGCGCAAACCGAAGTTCAGGATCTTGAACGGATCATGATTTTGCTTCGACAATTTAAACACCAGCATGTGTTGAAGGTCGCCGCAGCGGATATTATGGGCGTCATCCCGATCATGGTGGTGAGCGACTATCTGACCTATATCGCTGAAAGCATCGTCGAACAGGTCGTTGAGCGCGCATGGCTGATGCTGGTGGATAAACACGGTTGTCCGCCCGGCAGTTCGATGGATGCGATGGGCTTTGCCGTGCTTGGCTTCGGTAAGTTCGGCGGTATCGAACTGGGCTACGGGTCTGATCTGGATTTGGTATTTTTATATGATGCCCCGGATGGCAACGCGATGACCGGGGACGAAGCTCCCGCTCCTGCTCACGCCCCTCGCCTACGTCCTGTAGTAGAAAAACCGATCCCGGCTGCCCTGTTTTATGGCCGGCTGGGCCAGAAAATCAGGCACATACTGGATACCAAAATGCTGTCCGGCGTACTCTACGAAGTGGATATGCGCCTTCGGCCCAGCGGTGATTCCGGCGTACTGGTCAGTCATGTCAACGGCTATCAGGAATATCTGAAAAATCAGGCCTGGACCTGGGAGCATCAAGCCCTGGTCAGGGGGCGTTTTATCGCCGGAGACCTCCGGATAAAAGCCAAATATGAAGCTATCCGGCACACTATATTAAGTTTGCCCAGGGATACCGGCGCATTGAAGAAGGAAGTGCGCGAAATGCGGGAAAAAATGCGTATGGCGTTAGCGATCAAGGAAACGGATAAATTTGATCTGAAACAAAGTAAAGGCGGCATCGCCGATATCGAATTCATCGTTCAGTTCGGCGTATTGGACCAGGCTGCAAAACATCCGGGATTATCGACCTACACCGACAATGTCAGGCTGCTGGAAGGCCTGGCTGATGTGGGATTTATGTCCAAAGAAAATGCAGATGTGCTGAAAGCGGCTTACTGCACCTATCGTGATTATGGCCATAAATTGGTACTGCAAGGCGATCGCGCGGTGATCGATGACGCCGAAGTCGCTGAAATACGTCATCGGGTCGAACGGTTGTGGCATCACTATATGGATAATTAAACTATGTTATTTAACGCAGATTTTATAGGCCATATCACACACTAATTTAGATGTTATCCAAAATCAGGGGGCTGAAATCAAAAACAAACGCTCAAAAATGCCAATATGATGTTGGAGATTGAGTTTATTAACAGGCATAGTAACCTTAATTTATATCCATTCGATTTTTTATAAATTTTCAAATTTGTTTGTAAATCAATAATAAAGCATTAATTTTTTGTCTATTTAGTAAACAAATTAAGTTGCTAATGTTAATGGCTATGTGTACTGGCGATATTTAGGCGGAAACATGAAATGACATTTTTGGCATGTTTAATGCTTAAATTATTGTCAGTAGATTTGAGCAAGGGACAAATCCGGCGAAATCACCTGGTTGCTCGCCCCGGCTCAAGTCGCTATTAACCTAGATAACAAACAATAATTAAAATCTTGAACTGGATAGCTAATGATTAATTCTAAAAACCTGAAAAAAATGACGCTGTGTTCGCTGGCAACCGTAATTTGCGGCGCTGGCCAGGTTGTCTACGCTCACACCGGCGTGAAGGACTCTGTGGTAGAAGGAAAATCCCTTTACACTGCTTTCACGATTGGCCACGCCTGCAATAACAACGAAGGTACCGAAAAATTACTGAAGGTGACCGCACAGTCCGCTGTGTTTCCAAACAACTCGGATTCTCAGGCCTTTAAGATAGAAGGCGGCACTGAAACTCCGATTAATCTGGCGGATCATATAGAAGGTGCTGATGGAGGGCTTCCTTCTCTGTCTCCCAGCATGATTCAGGACAAGAATATTTTCAAGAAACAAAGGGAACTTACCGATGCTAATGAAAAAGTTCGTGGCATCCAGTTTACTTCGGGCAGTTTGGATACAACGGCGTTGGGACTGGTTCCTTTTAAAGTGTCGGCTCCTAAATTCAAGGCCGATTCCTGCGCCAAAAGCCTGAAAGTGCGCATCGGTATCGCAAATTACTGCAGCAAAACCAAAAATACGAACAAGGATAACCGTTCCGATATCTGGATAGGGCATATGACTTCGAAGTTCAATGATCCTGGTGTCATGCCACATGATTTCGAGACCAAACCTTTCTGGCCGACCTTGACCGTTGAACGCAGTTCGAGTAATCCACTTCCGGGTTCCTGTGGAGCGGGATTCGATATCGCAGTCCAGCCATCGGATGCCGATATTGATGGTTATCTTCCCATTCAAGGATACTGGCCTAATTAAACGGGGCCAGGTCAAAGGGGAAGATACTCGCAGGCTGGAATTTCGTCAGTTAAAAGATCCGGTGCTCATGCTTGCCAGAGTGCCGGATTTTGTCGTTAATGGGGCATCATCATCAACCGGGATGTCAATTGGCTACCGGATCAAGCGTATAAAAATATATAGAAAGCTGATTAACGTTGCATGTATTTAACTATGAAAAGTTCCCAGAATTCGGTATTTAATTTAAAATAAGCTTACGATTTTGAATTTACTGTACTTTTTCAAGCTGCGTTTCTTCTCTTTTAGGGTTGTAATATTGATCTTTTTAGCAGAGTTCCGGTTTAATCGGTTCGAAAGAGATCTCAAGTTGCGATTGATTTAAGCTGCCGTTGCCGGGCTGATGGCGATATTGCTTGTATGGTGTTTCATGACCGGTACCTAAAAAGACACGAGGTTAATAATATGAAAAAATTTTATGTAACAACCATTTCTTCGATCATCGCGTTGGGGGTAAGCCTCAATGCCTTGGGCGCGGATTCCGGAGAGCAGTTTCTCGAAAATGCAATCGGTGCAAGCGATGCCTACAGGATAAGCTGCGGCGGCGGCACGGACCATCTGAAATTCGGAATTATTGACAATACCCCTTCGACAAATTCGCCCGCTTCGAAAATTCTTAACCTGCATATCGAAAAAAAGAATAGCGCCGCCGTCGCAGATGTAGGAGCGGTCGCTCCGGGGGAAACGGAAGAATTGTCTTTAGCGGACGGTAATGGCAAATACAAACTCGTTGTGAATTCATCCGGAACTACCGATACGTCTCAGAAACAGAGTTTTACTCTCACTTACGGTTGCTTGAATTCAGTGGGGCAACCGACTAAACCGTCTTCATTCCGAACCAAGTCGATGAAATTGAAGGCTAACAAGCAAAAAAATTTCACGGTGAATTGCAAAACAGGTAAAACGACCGGCGATACTTCACAATTGTATGCCCAACTTAAGAATACGACGATCGATATATCAAAAGTGGTGTTAAATGCTCAGGTGATCGCGGGCAATAGCGCTTTAAATACGACCGATACCAACGGAGATTCGTTTTACAGCAATGATATCAATGTCATCGGCAGCAGCGGTCCTTATACGGTTCTGGTCAATAGTACGGCGGCTAATAATCCAAGCCAGGATACGAGAGTTTACTCATTTCAAGCCAGTTGTCTGAATGCGTCCAATCAGGATAACGGCACGGCAACGATTGAGACGATCCAGAACCAATAAAAACAATGCGCGGAAATGATATATTTTTGGATCAGTTCAGTTTGACTGCGAAAGCACACGGTCATATAAGACCGTATGCCAGATTCAGGTTTGTTATTTCCGACAGTATCCAGGTAAATGAGGCTTTTATGAAAAAATTTAAAATTACCCTTGCAGCGTTTTTAGTTGCTGCTGCAGGTTGCCCTGTTATCGTGTTGGCCCATGACCAGAGCGGAACCCTGGGCGTCGATGCATCGGCAACCGACTACTATCAGGTCAATTGCTCTGGTTCTTCAGGCAAGCTTTTTTTTAATGCACAAAACGTATCGGCGCCGGGCAGCGCTCCGCTGAATGCTCAGATTGTCAAACAAGACCAAAATCTGTATATGAGCACGACCGATAATGTGGGGGGGGATCAGCAATCGAGTCCCAGCCTCACTGCTGTGGGCGGCAGCGGTTATTATTCCGTGATCATCGATAAAAGCGGTGCGGGCAAGGTCAAATATGCATTTGATTTTCATTGCGAGACCCTTGACGGCGTTCATACAGACACAGATATCTTCAAGGTGCAGGATCAATGATCCGCCTTCCCGGCTATCTTTAAAAACCGTGATTCACGGAAATCAGATTTTGCCTATTGAAATGGCGGCGGCGAAGACGTTTTCAATCGCTGCCTTTTGCCATTCAGGTTTCATTATTAAAACCCTTGTTAATGCTGGAAAATGAATAAAAGGTTAAGCGTTATGCTTTGTGCGGCACTGGGACTGTTCTGGTTTCAGACGGCCATGGCAGCCAAGGAGGGCGATCACTCGCCGAACTGTAACTTGACACCCTTCGGCGATGGCGGTTCTGTTGATACCCGTGAATGGCACGGTAAAGTGGTCTATCTCGACTTCTGGGCATCGTGGTGCGGACCTTGCGCAAAATCATTCCCCTTCATGGCCGATTTGCAACGGGAACTCAAGGATCGGGGCTTGCAAGTGATCGGGGTCAATCTGGACGAGCAGCCTGACGATGCACGAGCCTTTTTAGCGAAATATCCGGTAAATTTCACTATTGCCCGGGATCCGGGTGAACAATGCGCCAGAGCGTTCGATGTCAAAGCCATGCCTTCATCGTATCTGATTGGTCGCGACGGCGTCATTCGACACATTCATATGGGATACAGAACCGACGAAGGAAAACAACTCCGTCAACTGGTAGAGCAGCTACTGGCTGAAAAGCCAGCCGATCTACAGGCCGATCAGCCCAAGTAATCTGGCATAATTTCTGATGATGGCGAGCCATGAAGATCATTAAAAGGGCGGGAGTTGCATCCCTATTGTTTTTGAGCGTCTTCATGATCGGGTGCGCGCCGGTCTCGCCCTGGGAAAGGGGCAATCTGGCCAAGCCGCAGATGGCTCTGGATCCTTATCCGTTGCAAAGCTCATCGCGAGCGCACATTTACGGCAGCCGCGAAGCGGCAGCGAGCGGAAACGCGGCAGAAGGAGGCGGCTGTGGCTGTTATTAAAGCGAATTCAAAACAACTAGAATCGGATAAGTCAACAAGTTCCGCCTTACAGGCGCTGACCGCCGCCGCCCTGGCCTTGCCTGGACTGATGCTGTCCCCCGTTCACGCGGCGGATGATGAGTTCGACGTTCAGTATGGTCATTACGAGGAAGGCGAACGTCAGCTGTACGGAGTCGTAAGCGATTTCAACCCTATTCAAGTGGATACCTTGCAAGGCACCGGTAACATCAAACTAACGGACCGGATCAAGTTTTTATTCAATTATACGCAGGATACCTGGTCCGGCGCCACTCCGATCGCAACAGCGCCATGGGATTTTAGGGGGAATCGCCCGACTTCCCCTGATGGCGTATCGGGAGCAACGCCTCTTATCAATGGCGATCTATTTCTGAATTCACAATTACAGCCTTTAAAGACTGACGGATTCGGCACTGTCAGCAATCAAGTCGATACTCAGTTGGTGCATACCATGGCATCGGCCTCGCCCGAGACAAGAAAGCAAGGGGATTTCAAACTCGGTTATGAATGGGATGAAGCGGCAGTGGATGTCGGCGGCGGTATTTCATTGGAAGACGATTACGAGTCCCGTTTTGTCAATCTGGGCGGCCGTCTGGATTTTAACCAGAAATTGACCACGTTGGCCGGAGGGCTGAGTTATACCGCCAGCGATACCAATGCCACGATGGACCACGATGCGCTGCCCTATATTAATACCGGCGCTTATACCGACCAAATCGAATTGACCAATGACGGGGGAAAAATCATTGATGGGCATCGCAAGGACTGGAGCGCTCATCTGGGATTGACCCAGGTTTTGAACAAAAATGCGCTGATCGAAACCGGTTTCGGTTATACCTATAGCATAGGTTTTATGGAAAACCCGTATAAGGTTGTCGAAGTCGGTTTTATCGATCCGACAAGACAAGCATCCGCTCCTCCGGGCGGTTACTTTGCCAATGTCCAGGCCTTGCTTGAACAGCGTCCAGACATCCGTAATCAATGGACCGGAAACCTGCGCTACGTTCAGTATGTTGACGCTCTCGATGCGGCACTGCATTTCGGTTACCGTTTTTATCACGACGATTGGGGCATCAATGCCCATACCTTCGAAGCCGACTGGGGGCAGCCTTTGGGCCGCGGTTGGACGTTCACACCCAGAGTACGATATTACTCGCAGGATCAGGCAGATTTCTACCAGCCCTATCTGATATCGATGCAGGGATATAATGGCGGTAATTTTGACCGCAGCAAGCTTCCTGAAAGTTTCTCCAGCGATCACCGCCTTTCAGGATTCGGCACACTCAGTGGGGGCTTAACCTTGAGTAAGCAATTCGCCAAGGGGATTAGTCTGGATTTGGGCTTTGAATATTATACCCATCAAGGCAATCTGAAACTGGATGGCGGTGGGGAAGGAGATTACGCCGATTTCAATTATTGGGTTGCCAGCGGCGCCATGAAGGTGAATTTAGGGGCGCTGTCTTTTTCAGGAAGCGGCAGCCATGCCGGTCATGCCGCTCAGCATCCTCATACTGCTTATGCCCCGGCCGGCGTCATGTTCGATCATATGCTGAATAAATCCGGCGAGTTCATGGTCGGTTACCGCTACATGTACAGCAGCCAGAGCGGCGACATGCTGCATGGATCGAATCTGGTCAGCGATCAAGCACTGGTTGCCAATGGTTGCGTGGGCAATCCATGCTTCCTGGCACCGTCCAGCATGGCCATGAACATGCACATGCTTGATATCATGTATGCGCCGACTGATTGGTTAAATCTGATGGTCATGCCTCAGTTTGTCAGTATGGACATGTCGATGCGGCGTCTGGTTGGTGCGCCGCCGGATGAAGATGCGAATGCGCCCTCAGGTAGCGGTGTGCACATCCCTCATCATGTCGACAATACTCATGAATCGGGCGGCATCGGAGATATGGGTGTCTATTCCTTATTTAAACTGTTTGATTCCCCCCATCATCATGTTCATATGGCCTTGGGCTTGAGTATTCCATTTGGCGACGTTGATATTGCTTTTCGGCGTAGCCATCAGCTCGATGGCGGCTTGATGGATTACAGTATGCAGCTGGGCAGCGGCACGCTGGATTTCAAGCCCAGCCTGACCTATACCGGCAACATGGACCGTTGGTCGTGGGGTGCGCAGATTAGCGGCACCAAACGCCTGGAGGACAATGGAGAAACCGGATTCGCGTTCGGCGATATCATCCAGTCCACGGCCTGGGGCGGCTATGGCCTGACCGATTGGCTCTCCGCGTCGATACGCGGCGTCTATACGGTTCAGGGCGCTGTACAGGGCGAGTTTAACCAGTTAATCGATCAATTCGGGCCTATGGATTACCCGCAAAACTATGGCGGCCGTTTCTGGGATGTGGGCTTTGGCTTAAACGCCATGGTGCCTGGCGGAGATTTGGCCGGCAATAGTCTCGGCGTGGAATGGCTGCAACCGGTCAGCACCGATTTCAACGGCTATCAATTGGACCGTGACGGTACGCTGTCTGCGACCTGGCGTTATGCGTTCTAATGGTAAACCTTAATGTCAGGATCAGGCTGCGCCGAATGTAACCAGGCCCAGCTTGACTCATCAAGATCAATTCGCCGAAACCCGCCAAGACTGGAATCATTGTTGTTTACTTCATTTGGTGGAGTTAACTAAAATCCGGCTTTCTATTGCCGAATATCAGAATTTGAAGGTTTCTTGAAACTGAATTCCCTTGAGTTTTACCAGCATCCTTTTAAAGCGATGGGCACGCCCTGCGATATCCAGCTTTATGCCAAATCCGATGCCGAAGCAAGGCGTGTCGTAGAGAAAGCTGTTGCCGACGTCGTCCGTTTGGAGAAGCTTTATTCGCGTTATCGCAGCGACAGCTTTTTGTCCGAAATCAATCGCGTTGCTGCCGTCGGCGGCAGCATCAAAGTAGATGAAGAGACGGCAGGCCTGCTGAATTATGCCTCGACCTGTTATGCGCAGAGCGACGGTCTGTTCGATATCACCTCCGGTATCTTGCGGCGTGCCTGGAAGTTCGATCAGGGCAGGCTGCCTAACGCAGAACTGATCCATCGCTTGCTCGAAAAGATAGGCTGGCAAAAACTGGATTGGCAAGCTCCCGTACTCGGCTTTACGGTAGCGGGAATGGAAATCGATTTCGGCGGCGTGGTCAAGGAGTATGCAGTCGATCGGATTTCTGCGCTGTGCTGGGCCGAAGGCATTCGGCACGGCATGATCAATCTGGGCGGCGACATCAAGATCATCGGTCCCAGAGCGGATGACAGCCCGTGGCGCATCGGCATTCGTCACCCCCGGCAACAGGATGCCATTATGGAAACCCTGTTGCTGTCCGAGGGCGCACTGGCCAGCAGCGGTGACTATGAGCGCTGTATTGTTGTGGATGGCGTGCGCTATGGCCATATACTTAATCCAAAGACCGGCTGGCCGGTACGATATCTGGCATCGGTCAGCGTGGTCAGTGATTTTTGCGTCGTTGCGGGGAGCGCATCGACGATAGCCATGCTCAAGGAAGATCAGGGACCTGCCTGGCTGGAAAGTCTGGGTCTTCCTCATTTATGGGTGGATGTTAACGGTCATGCAGGCGGATCGATGGCGAAGTTTGGCGTCAACGAAGATATGGGTCTTGCGGAGGGACAAGCGGGTGATTTGGAGAGCCCCAATGACCGGAAACAACGGCCCTAAAATGCCGGTAAACAACAGACAAGGTATAAACAATGGCACACAATTTCTTTACCGTATTCGGACGCTGCGGGCTTTATCTGACCGTGTTCCTGACCGGAGCTTCGGTGATGGTCATCGAACTGCTGGGCACACGGCTGATCGCGCCGTTCTATGGCGCTAGTCTCTATGTCTGGTCTTCTCTGATTTCAGTGACGATGATCGCGCTGGCTGTTGGCTATTTTGTCGGCGGGCGATGGGCCGACCGGACCAGGCGCACCGGTCTCTCGCTCATTATCGTCGTGGCCGCGTTACTCACCTTATCAATTCCGTGGGCGGCCCGGGCCGTGTTGTTGGCAACCGATCCGCTGGGCTTGCGTATGGGCGCATTTGTCAGTTCGCTGGTGTTGTTCTCGCCGAGTTTGACATTTTTAGGGATGGTAGGCCCTTTTGCCATTAAGCTGGCTACATCGCAACTGGACGGCGTGGGTACCAGTGCCGGTTCAATCTATGCTGTTAGCACCTTGGGTAGTGTGGTAGGTACGCTGATATTGGGTTTTTATCTGTTTCCGCTGGTGGGTTCACGGGAGATATTCGTCGGTGTCGGCCTTTTTTTACTGCTGCTCGCTGCCGTTCTGGCCAGCTATGAGCAAAGGCAGTTAGGAAAGACCTTTACCGTGCTGCCGATCGTGCTATTCGCAATTCTCGGACTTTTCATGCTGCCTAAAGTCGTTGGCGCCGGCCATGCCTTTAAGGGCGGCAAAACCTTCAAGGTGCTGTCCGAACAGGAAAGTTTATATGGCTGGGTGCGGGTGATCGATCAACCGTCGCGCGATCTGCGTATGCTGACTTCGGATGCCTCCATGATCGGCGCCGCCAGCATCAGCAGCGGTGAAAGCCGGCTAAGCTATCAGGATATCGTCGGGTTGATTCCGGCGATGGCGCCGAAGATGTCGAAGGCCCTGATTATCGGTCTGGGCGCAGGCCACATGGCAATGGTTTTGCACGAACGTTATGGGATTGTGGTTGACACCCTTGAGATCGATCCGGCGGTTGCCGAGGCCGCGCGCGCTTATTTTGGTCATAAACCGTCAGGCCGGTCCATTATCGGCGATGCACGCTATGAAATTCGTCATCTTCACGGGCCATATGATTTGATTATTCATGACTGCTTCACCGGAGGCGCAGAACCGGCGCATCTGTTAACGGTAGAAACACTGAAACAATTAAAGGGGCTGTTGTCTGATCAAGGCATTCTCGCCGTTAATTTTGTCGGTTTCTCGGAAGACCCTACGAACGTTCCCTTGGCTTCGGTTGCACGAACGATTGAACAGGTATTCCCTGAATTATCGGTGTATATTTCCGAACCGGGCGACGATTTTAATGATTTTATTTTTTTAGCCGGAAACAGGGCTTTCGATTTGACGTCCAAATCTCTGTTGCCTGATCAGGCGAACTGGCTTGGAAACCGGATTTTTTCAGTTAATAGAGACGCTGGCGAGCTTTTGACGGATAACCTCAATCCATTGGAGCACCTTCAGATTCGTAAATCAGAACATTACCGGCACTTTTTGGTTGAATGGCTTGGCGCCGACCTTTTGGTCCGGTGAGATGGCATAGTCACCGTTCTTTTAAGATGGATAACGATATAATCGGTCAAACTAGGGTAAAGCCGGTATTGCTAATATGGAGTGAGGAACTTGCAAAACTAAATAAAGCGAGCGGAATTAGAGCTATGGAGGTCAAA
>CAZMRW010000099.1:0-15309 GCA_964568805.1 uncultured Methylococcaceae bacterium
GATACGTTCGGCATAGGCAAGAGCGCCGGCTTTATTGGTATTGTTCAGGGCAAATAAAAACTCTTCTCCGCCATAGCGGCCAATGATATCGCCAGGCCGGGTCAACCTTTGAAGAATAGCTGCGACAAACTGTATGATTTCATCCCCCGCCTGATGCCCGCAAAAATCGTTAAAAAGTTTAAATTTATCGATATCGACGAAGCCGATCGCAAAACGCTCCAATTTTGACGGTTCCAATTGAAAAATTTTAGCAAGAGATTGATCAATCATCCGCTTGTTTAGTATTTGCGTTAATGGATCCAGTTGAGCCTGTTTTTTCTCAGTCTCGTATTGATTGGCATTGACCAGGGCGATGCCTAATTGATGCGCAATCGGAATAATGTCAGTCAGCAATTGCCGAGGTATATTTTTTTTGGTAACTGAATAATCGGCATAAATGACGCCGACCAGACGGCTTTGCTGGAATACCGGAACTGCAATAAATTCATTTACATGCAAATGGCGCAGTATCGGATTGCCCGAATCGATTTTATCAGTGATGATCACGGGTTTTTTTGTACGCAGGGCGTTCAAAAATAATCCGGACATAGCGTTGATATTGATCTCAATAGACAGTCTACTATCTGTTCCTCTGGATTCCGAATGCCGGTATGTTGGGATCAGGCTGCGGCGGACGGGATCGATAGTAAACATAATTACCTGATCAAAGGCAAAATCGCGCTGCATCGCTTCCAGCGTCGAGGGTATAAACTCGTCAGGATCAAGGCTTTGATGTGGCATGGTCAAACTGGAGGGAATGTGCCTGTCCGTTTTTTGAATTCCGGGTTGACCATTTTCAATGGCAAGTTGACACAGGGTTATGCTGGTTTGAACCAGCGTCGCTCTTAATTTGCCAATGTCGGGAAATTGAATCCCAAAGAACTCCCGGGTGCTTAACATTTCTTTATCAACCTGCTGCAGCAACTTCTCAAGATCGAGTTTATCGACGTTAATAACTTCCAGCATATTTTGGGTTATTTTCGGCTGGCTTTCAATGGTGGATGAAACAATGCCATGCATCCAGGCAATGTAGTTTGCGAATGAAACAATCGCAATTTCCCGGTTAAATTCAGCATAGAGGGACGTTGTAGCCGTCTGATCATGGTGATGAGCTACCACGGCGGCGATCGGTGCCGGTAATTGCCATTCCAGGCAGAGCAAATGGCCGATTTCCGTATGGGTAATTCCAAAAAAAACGTGCTCCTCTTCTATCGTGGAATTTCTGCGAGTGCCTAAAGAAGAGATAAAATCGCTATAGGTCAAGCGGCCATGGCTTTCCAATACCACTTTGCCGATATCGTGCAAAAGGCCTGCCGTATAGACTGTATCTGCATCCTGATGCCCAAGCGCAAGGGCAATCCGTCTGCTTAACGAGGCGACAAACAGACAATGTTGCCAGAAAAATAATGGATCAAAAATTTGACTGCCATGATGATTGATCAGTCTGTTATAAAATATTAATGCCAAAGCGATTCGGCGTACGGCAGAGAAACCGAGCAGGTTAACAGCGCGATGGATAGAACTTATCTGGTTGGGCAAGGCATATGCGGCGGAGTTTACATTTTGCAGGATTTTCGCGACAAGAGCCGGTTCGGTTTCGATCAGCCTGATCAGATCTTCGATTCGTGTCTGATCGTCGCTGGTCAATGTTAGCAGTTTGGACGCGATCGACGGCACAAGCAACAACTGATCGATTTCATTCTTCAGAATCAATCGTGCTCTTTTTTTGATATCATCGATTTCGTTTGGATTTTCGCCAGCCATTTCAATCGTCTGTGACCAAGAGTTTGGTTAAACTTGATAAAAGAATAGCCGATAATTAGCGGGAATACCGAGACGTGTCTTGCAATTTTTATCTGCGGAGCTTGCAAAAGTCGGGTTTCCGACGATGAAATGAATAATAAAATGTCAGTCTTGATCTGAGCTGGTTTTATCTAACATACAGAATACGTGAAAATGATTTGAATCAATCAAGCCATGAGTCGTTCCTTGCAGAGGACTTGTTATTTGCGCGACCCTGTTCATTATTGCTAGAATGTTCATCTGTCCCCGTAGCATAAGCTGGATAATGCACCTTCCTCCTAAGAAGGCGACTGGGTGTTCGAATCACCCCGGGGACGCCAGGTCTGCGAGCCGCTCAGTCAGGTACTTATTGCCTTGAACGTCAATTGCCCTGCGACCGCAGGGAACTATCTCTCTTTAATCCTGAATCCCTTGCCATAAAGATAGGTCTGGCTGCCACAAACGGATGTAAATTAACCCATAGATGGCTTACGGAGCGCCATGTTTCATAAATTATCGGGTAACTTTGAAAACATCGCCATGATTTTTATGCGATAATTTTACCTTTTTTAAATGAATTTGGATCCGTGACACCCGGATCTTTCCGATAATTTAAGGAGTATCACATGACAGCACTGGTTGGCATCATCATGGGTTCGACCTCTGACTGGGAAACCATGCGCTTTGCTGCCGAAACATTGGGACAACTCGGCATTCCGCACGAAGTCGAAGTCGTCTCGGCGCACCGGACCCCGGATAAATTGTTTCATTATGCCGAAACAGCAGAAAACAAAGGGTTGGAAGTGATTATTGCCGGCGCCGGCGGGGCGGCCCATTTGCCCGGGATGACTGCCGCCAAAACAGCAGTTCCTGTCCTGGGTGTGCCGATTCAGTCCAAAACCTTAAACGGCATGGACTCCTTGTTATCCATCGTGCAAATGCCTGCCGGCATTCCTGTCGGCACATTGGCTATCGGCAAGGCGGGCGCCATTAATGCCGCCTTGCTGGCAGCGGCCATCATCAGCAATAAACATTCACAATACAGGATGGCATTGCAGGATTACAGACAAAAACAAACCGATTCAGTACTGGCTCATTCCGATCCGCGAGAAGATGACGCAATTGCCGATGCGCAAGAAGCAGCGAAAAGAGCTGTTGCCGGCGACTGCATGGATGCAGGAGGTACGACTCCAGGGACGGGGGAGGTAGAGTCGAGTCGGGAACATCGACCGGGAGCAACGCAGGGAGCAGCTGCCGGAGGCTTTTTATGAGAATCGGTATTCTAGGAGCCGGACAGCTTGCCAGAATGCTCGCTTTAGCAGGTTATCCTTTAGGGTTGGAATTTGTCTTTCTTGATCCGTCAAAGGATGCCTGCGCCAACAAGTTAGGCGAACACTTGCACGGAGACTATAAAGATCCGAGGCTGCTTGCGGAACTTGCTGAAACAGCAGATGTTGTAACCTATGAGTTTGAGAATGTTTCGGCCGATGTCGCCGAGTTTCTGACATCACATACACAAGTGCATCCGTCGCCGAAAGCGCTGGCCATTGCCCAGGATCGTTTAGTCGAAAAAAATTATTTCCGGTCTATTGATATTCCCACTCCGGATTTTATACAGGTGGACAGCTTTGACGACCTGAAGCAAGCCATGTCCTCCATCGGCTGGCCGGCTATTTTAAAAAGCCGTACCCTGGGTTATGACGGGAAAGGGCAATCTGTTCTTAAATCTGCCGATGATTTGCAAGAAGCCTGGGAAAGGTTAGATGGTGCGCCCGCCATCGTCGAGGCTTTTGTTCCGTTTGACCGGGAAGTGTCCATTATTGCCGCGCGTAATGTCAGTGGTTCAATTGTTTATTACCCGCTTTCGGAAAATTTGCACCGCGGCGGAATCTTGCGCGTTTCTAAAAGCCGCTATGGCGATGCCTTGCAAAATCAGGCTGAAGTTTATATTTCCCGCTTGATGGAAGCACTCGATTACGTGGGGGTATTGGCACTGGAATTGTTCGAAATTGACAATAAATTGATTGCCAATGAGTTTGCGCCGCGCGTTCATAATTCCGGTCATTGGACTATCGAAGGGGCGGAAACCAGCCAGTTTGAAAATCATTTGCGGGCCATCCTCGATATGCCGTTAGGATCGACAGCCCCGATAGGCAAATCGGCAATGGTCAATTTTATCGGAGGGCTGCCCGAGGCCCGGGAAGTGCTCGCTTTAGAGCAAGCCCACTTGCATCTTTATGACAAATCTCCGCGCAAAGGCCGTAAAGTGGCTCATGCTACCGTTCGTGCTGAAAATTCGGAAGTTTTAGCGAGCCTGGTTGACCAGTTGACAGCGTTGGCTAATCAGGTTGATGATTCTTGACTCATGGCCTGACGATGACCCCTTGTCTGTGCCGATTGCCGACAAGTGCCCATTATTCTGCCGGATAAAAATGTTTGCTTGTCGCAATGGATTCACCGAAAACTGCACTGCGCCGTATTCGTCAGTCATCGCGATCTGTTTGTAATATATTGATATCTATAAATATAATTGAAAGTCTAAACTTTAAAACAGGTGTTGTAGTAGAGACATTATTGATATGAATGTAAATACAAGGGAAAAGCCGGTTCTGCCGACGGTACAGGATATTACGAGCCCGATGACTTCGGTGGAAAAACGCGCCACATGGTCTTTATCCGCTATTTATGCCGTACGCATGCTCGGATTGTTTCTGATAATGCCGGTATTGTCTTTATTCGCCGAGCAACTTGAAGGCTCGACGCCATCATTGATTGGATTGGCTATCGGCATTTACGGCATCAGCCAATCCCTGATGCAGATTCCTTTTGGCTTGTTGTCGGATCGCTTCGGCCGGAAAAAAATCATCATTATCGGCTTGCTGCTGTTTTTTGCCGGCAGCGTGGTTGCAGCGGTATCAACGAGTATTTACGGCGTTCTAGTGGGTCGCGCGATACAGGGATCCGGCGCCGTAGCTGCCGCAGTGATGGCGCTGGTGGCTGATCTGACACAGGAAGTGCATCGCACCAAAGCCATGGCATTAATCGGCGCCAGTATCGGCGTTTCGTTTGGCTCCGCCATTACCCTGGGCCCTGTGATAGCCGGATTCATAGGCGTACACGGCATATTCTGGCTGATTGCCGTGCTTGCATTACTGTCCATAGCGATCCTTGTTTTTATAGTCCCGAATCCTGAAAAATCCAAAAAACATCGCGATGCCGAAGTCGTTCCAGCCCAGTTTTCGCATGTATTGTCTAATGCCGAATTGCTCAGGTTTGATTACGGCATATTTACTTTACATATCATCCTAACCGCCAGTTTTGTCATTCTGCCCTTGCTGATGCGCGATGCCGGCCTGCTTCCAGACCGGCACTGGCAGGTTTATTTGCCGGTCTTTGTGATGTCAATGGCGGCTATGATACCGTTTATCATACTGGCCGAAAAAAAACGCAAAATGAAAAGCGTTTTTATCGGCGCCATTGTCGCACTGATCATCGCCGATCTCGGTTTGATGATGTTTAAGGATTCTTTGCCGGGGATTATCGGATTTCTATGGCTGTTTTTTTGTGGATTCAATTTATTGGAAGCAACCTTGCCGTCACTGGTTTCCAAAACCGCTCCGGGTGATTTGCGAGGCACGGCCATGGGCATCTATTCAACCAGTCAATTTATGGGCGCCGGCATCGGCGGCGCGGCCGGCGGCTGGTGTTACGGGCATTTTGGCCCCGGGGCAGTGTTTTTGTTTTGCGCCGCTGCCGGAATAAGCTGGCTATTGATTTCGATTCCGATGAAGCCTCCGCGACATTTGGCCAATTTGTTGATATCCCTGGAAAGAATAAACGAAAAAAAAGCCGGCCAATTTGTTATTGATTTGCTGAAAGTATTCGGCGTAGAGGAAGTGACGGTGCATGTTGAAGAATCGGTTGCTTATCTGAAGGTCGATAATCAAAAACTGGACAGGAATCAACTGCAGCATTTGTTAAATCAATATGGCGATACTCAATGAATAACATGATTAAGCAAAGCTTCTGGATACTGATTGCCATTCTTGGTGCTGCGGCAGTCGGCGGCATAGCCCTGCATCGAGGCGAGACGATTAATGCGCTATGGTTTGTCAGCGCCGCGGTGTGTGTTTATGCCATTGCCTACCGCTTTTATGCGGCCTGGGTGGCTGCTACGGTGTTGGCCATAGACCCGACACGGGCAACGCCGGCCGAACGTCTGGATAACGGGCGCGACTTTGTTCCGACCAATAAATGGGTAGTATTCGGCCACCACTTTGCAGCGATAGCCGGACCGGGTCCGTTGGTCGGACCGACACTCGCCGCACAATTCGGTTATTTGCCGGGTACCCTGTGGATATTGATCGGCGCGGTCCTGGGCGGCTGCGTGCAGGACATGGTGACGCTCTTCCTGTCCACCCGGCGTGATGCCCGGAGTCTCGGGCAAATGGCGCGCGATGAACTGGGCCCATTGGGCGGCAGCGCTGCGTTGATCGGCACGTTTGCAATCATGATTATTCTGATCGCGGTGTTGGGACTGGTGGTTGTCAACGCGATGAAACACAGTCCGTGGGCGACTTCCACGGTAGCGGCAACGATCCCGATCGCCATGATTGTCGGTCTATATATGCGCAGCATTCGTCCCGGCCAGGTTCTGGAAGCTTCTGCGCTCGGTGTTATATTATTGTTGCTTTCGGTATTGATGGGAGGCTGGATCGATCAAAATGAAACGCTGCGCGTTTGGTTTGATCACGAAGGCCTGACCCTTGCCTGGTGGATAATCGCCTACGGCTTTGCCGCTGCAATTCTGCCTGTGTGGCTGCTGTTGGCGCCGCGCGATTACTTATCGACTTTTATCAAGCTAGGTACGATTACGTTGCTTGCTGTCGCCATCATCGTACTTCGTCCTGACGTCAAAATGCCGGCATTGACGCAGTTCATAGACGGCACCGGACCCATTTTCGGCGGCAAATTATTTCCCTTTGTTTTCATAACGATTGCCTGTGGGGCGATTTCCGGTTTTCATGCACTCATAGCGTCGGGCACCACGCCCAAGCTCCTGACCAATGAGCGGGATATCAGAATGATCGGTTATGGCGGCATGCTGCTAGAATCCTTCGTTGCCATGATGGCGATGATAGCCGCCACCGTGCTCGATCCCGGCGTCTATTTTGCTATCAACAGCCCGGCAGGCGTGGTCGGAGCGGATGCGGCGAATGCCGTTGCTTTAATTACATCCTGGGGCTTTCCGGTCACCCTCGAACAGATGCAATCCCTGGCACAGCAAATGGGTGAAGTGACGCTTTTCGCGCGTACCGGGGGCGCACCGTCTCTGGCCGTAGGCATGGCCAGCCTGTTTGGCAGTGCGTTTGGGGATGGTCTGCTGGCCTTGTGGTATCACTTTGCCATCATGTTTGAAGCGATTTTTATTTTGACCACGCTGGACGCAGGCACTCGCGTGGGCCGTTTCATGCTGCAGGACATGCTCGGCAATATTTGGCCGAAAATGGCCCGGACCTCCTGGGCGCCGTCGGTCATTTTAAGCAGTGCGCTGGTAGTTGCCGGCTGGGGTTATTTCCTCTATATCGGCGTGATCGACCCGAACGGCGGCGTTAATATTCTGTGGCCGCTGTTTGGTATTGCCAATCAAATGCTGGCGGCGATTGCGTTATGTGTAGCGACCGGCATTTTAATCAAATCCGGAAAACTCAGATATGCATGGATTACCGCTCTGCCGCTGGTGTGGCTGATAATCATTACCAGCACCGCGGCCTGGGAGAAAATCGGCAGCGCCGATGTTCGCATCGGTTTTTTCGCGGCGGCTAACGATCTGTCGGCCAAACTGGCTGCTGGCAGCTTGCCGCAGGAAAAAGCTGACATTGCGCCGAAACTGATATTCAATTTACATCTGGATGCCTGGTTAACGCTCTTCTTTGTCAGCTTGTTATGGCTGATTGTTATCGATATGCTGCGGGTTTGCGGCCGTCATCTTGCAGGCAAACGGGTGCCGCCGCTAACCGAGTCGCCGCACAGCCCGAGCCGTTTGGTCGAGGATTGGGTGAGAGATTAATGATTGTCAAACTTAAATCATTCTGGTGGATGGTGCGCCGCCTTTCCGGAGACGATGCCTATGATCGTTATCTGGAACACTATGCGGACCACCATCAATCCGATGCAGAGCATGATTGCGATGGGCCTTTAAGCAGGGCTGAGTTTTTTAAGCAATGGCAGGATGAAAAATGGAATGGCATCAAACGGTGCTGTTAAGGACGTAACGATTACCTTTTGCCTGGCAACCAGGTTTTTTATCAAGCCTCACCCACCGAATTGGGGATATGCTGCTAAAATTGACTAACGCTGGTTACAAATCAGTGATTCCCATAATCTGAGGCATTGACCCAATGAATAACGACAAGATATTGATTTCATCAATCAATGCCGAAGCGCCTAGTTCGGAACATTCGCTGCCCAGGTTCGGCAATGTCTTGTCGGAGAAGTCTTTGAATCAAACTATTTTTCAATTGTTGCCTGTCTGTTTACTGGTCACGTCAAGCATGAATGCCTTTGGCGACGATAATATTCATAAATGTAAAAACCAGCAAGGCAATCTCATCTACCAAAAGTCGCCCTGCGCGGGCAATGCACAAACTGTTTCGTCATGGACGCAGACGTTTAAAGGGGAGCCGGAGCCGGCTGATCCCGAACCGCTAAAGGAATCTCCCAAGGTTGAGCTGATCCTTAAGCAGCGCAGCAGCGGACATTATTTTGTCGACGGTGAAATTAACGGCAAGCAGATTACTTTTGTGATCGATACTGGCGCTTCCGTCGTCTCACTGCCAAGTTTCGTTGCGGAAGCGGCTGACATTGATTGCAAGAACGATATGCTAATGGATACAGCCAATGGTACCGTCAACGCCTGTACCGCCGTCATCCCGGAGTTCAGGTTTGGTCATTTTCAGCTTAAAGATGTCGATGCGATCATTGCGCCGAATTTGAGCCAGCCGTTGCTAGGGATGAATATCCTGCAGCATTTCAAGGTTGCCCAGGAATCAGGCCAAATGCGAATTTCAGCGCAGTGATAACGTTATCTAAAGCGCTTATCAGGAGAACCAGATATGTATCGTTTGTCACAACAAACCTGCGGTATTTTTGAGATATTCAATAATAGTTTGAAATTGTATTCAGCCTGTTTCACCCGATTGATCGGCTATGGCTTGGCCGTATCGGCGCTATCGGCTGTGATGGGCATGTTAACCGAAACTCTTGTTCCCTTGGAACCAGCGTCTTCTGATGGTGAGCAGGTTGCGATGATCCAGGCAATGCCTGCATTGATGGCCATCATTTTAATTTTTTCATTACTGTCCTGTATCGTCTATGCCGCCATGATTTTTCGTATCGATAATTACGAGCAGGGACGCGAAGACAGTTATGTTGAAGGCCTCTGGCTTGGTCTTCGGAAGTTTCCGGCCATTGTGTTGGCGGGGTTGCTTTATACGATTGCGATTGTCGCCGGTACTTTACTGTTAGTCATACCGGGAGTGATTTTAGTTATCTCGCTGTCGTTTTGCGGATATTTTATTATTCTTGAGAATGCAGGCGGTTACGCCTCGTTGATCGCCAGTCATCGCCTGGTCTGGGGGGATTGGTGGCGCACCAATGCCGTCTTTATGCTGCCAGGGGTGATGCTGATCATATTTTTTATAATAGTGGGATTTATCGGTGCGTTTTTGGATCAGTTGATCCCAAACTCTTATGGTATTCTGAATATTCTTATTGATCTGATGACGGCCATCATCATGCCTTACTTCTATGTGCTTGGATACGTTCAGTATCGAGACTTGAAGCTGCGTAAAAAAATGCTGTCATTCGGTTAGCTACAGGTCAGCGTTTGTCCGGGCTTTGATAACCCAACGGCGTTTTTCTGAATCGAATCGGATACACAGTTTAAACGACCGGTTTACTCCGATGTGGACAACTCTATCAGCAGTCTGATAAATTCCATCACCCGGTTGCCGAAAACATCATTGTGATCGGGAATCAGTTCTTCATCGACGCGAATATTCAGATAGGGATTGAGCGGGTCGGTCTTGCCGAGATGTGTCAAGACGGTTGAACCGTAGCGGGTCGAGCCGCCTGGTTCCTGAGTGCTCCAAATCGTTTTCATGTTGCCGGACATGGCAGACCGCATGTTTTTTTGTTGCTCCAGCGGCATTAACGTGTGACTGATCATCGGCTGGTAGTGCCCCACTGAATGCCGATCAGCCTCGCCTTCATCCAGGCTCATAGGGCGATTGCAATCGATCCGTTCGATCGTGCCGTGGGTTTCAAAAAAAGTGGAAAAAATCCGGCCGGCGGGAAAGGCCAGTTTTGTCGCGTTATCGGCTTCGGACGTTAAAATTGCCAGTTTGGGCATCTGCGTGTCGAAATAGCTGCAACGAGACTGTGCCAGATCGTAAAAAGATGCGTATCGTAATGCTTCAAAGGCGGGATTAAGCAGCACAACCAAATCGCCAAAGCCCCTGGCGTCGCCGGTATAGGTTTTGCCGGCCTGACTGTCAACATATCGGCTGGCAAGAATCTGCGACATTGCACTATAGACCACCGCTCCGCCGAAACTGTGCCCCAGCACAACCAGCCGGCTCTTTGCCGGTGATAGTGAATTTTTAACATTGCTGATTTCTTCCAGTTTCAATAATAATTCGGTTACGCCGAGATAGCCCACCTCTTGCGCCGTGTTTTTACGTTCCCAAAATGTTACGGTGTTGATGCCGGGCAGGGTAATCGAATCGCCCCGCCAGCCGATATATACGCCGATTACTTTTCGGGCAGGGCGGTTTAGCCGCCGACTCGAAACATATTCAACCTGACTCAGCTCTGCCAGGCTGTTTTTGAAACTCTCGATATTGGCGTCGCCCGGTTTCGCGCTGTGATGCCAGCCGTGAACGAACACATTGATCAGCAGGCTGTGTTCGTTAGCGGTTTGATAAAGCGTGTCGATTAAAGCCTGCAATTGAGCGCGGTCGCGCAATTGTCCCTGATCGTCAATTTCGACGAAGCCCAGCATGAACTCATTTTTTTCGCCTAAATGATTGACTTGCAGGGAATTCAATTCGCACGACTGACCTGGAGTCACATTGCAGGACTGGAAATTTTTCCGGTAAATATCGTTCGATGCGCATCCGGAGAGAATCGACAGGGCCAAAGACATCCAAAGTAAATTATTTTTTTGCAGAATCATAACGATCTCCGGTATTTTTATTCGAGGATGGAAACGAAAGTCCAGCATTATTTATCTAGTATTCAGGCTATGCCTTGGCATCAATATCATATCATCGTGGCAAGCGCGCCCGACAGCAGTTTGCCGAGTTCAATACGGGATGTCGAATGCGCGATGCTGTCGGTGCTCCAGATGGCTTTGATGCCGGCTGAAAGAATCTGCGCTTCCGCATCGCCGCAAAACAGGGCATGCGTGATTACGGCATAAACCTCTCCGGCGCCCTCGGCTTGCAGGAGCGTGGCTGCCTGGACCAGGGTTCTGCCGGTACTGGCCATATCGTCTATGATGACGACGGGATGGTTTCGGTAGTCGCCTGCAGGTAACTTCAATTCAACCTGCTTGTCGCCCAGCCTGGTTTTTTCGGCAATGAGATAGTCGAAACCGATAGTTCGGGCGATAGTGGCGACCCATTGTTCCGATTCGCTGTCAGGGCCCACCAGCAGCGCATGGTCGAACTGCTGTTTCAGAAACCCGGCTATTGCGTCGGATGCGGAAAGACTGACAGGATTGCTGCAGGGTATCGCCTGGGCCAGATGGGTAATCCGGTGCAGGTGCGGATCGACTGTGAGGACATCGTCGAACAGGCCGGCCAGCATCTTTCCAATGATACGCTGGCTGACCGCAACCCCTGGGCGATTGGCAAAATCCTGGCGCATATAACATAAATAGGGCGCCACCAGGCTCAACCGTTTAGCGCCCAATTCCCTTGCCGTAGCGGCGCACAATAATAACTCGATCAATTTATCGTTAGGCTGGTTCAGGCTGCGACAGAAAACGGCATGTTCAGGCAAGGTCGCCGGCAGCTCAATAAAACTTTCATTGTCGGGAAAATGATGCACGATCACTTCGGCCAACGGCACATTGAGATGGGCTGCAATTGCCTGGGCCTGATTGATGTAGTCCGGAAAAGCGAGAATTATCATAAGCGTTGGATTCGTTACCTTTTCGGCTAAAATGAGATCAGTGGTTTTATCATTTCAACGTCCGTGCCCAGAATGTAACCGTTATTGTACGCGGATAACTGGCAGGCAAATTTAAAATCGGCCGGAAATTCGGCATGAATCCGATAGAGAATATCGCCCTTGCTAACCGGGCTGCCCAGTTTTTTCAATAAGTCGACACCGGCTCTTTTCATCATGGGAGCTCCGGCCAAACGCGCAATTTTAGCCATCTGAAAGTTATCGATATGTGTTACCACGCCATCGCCGTCCGCAATGACTTCATGACAAAGATTTCCGGGATGCAGATCAACCTGTTTCTGGCCTTGCGCCTGTATAATCGCATTCATTTTTTCACAGGCACGGCCGGAGTCGAGGATATCGCGGGCAATGGCATAGCCCTGTCCTCCGCGCACATCGGGATCGAACTCAATAATCCTGCCTGCCAGTTGCAGGGATTTCTGGCGCAAATCGGCGGGCGCGTCAGGATCGTTTTGCAGCACCTGCAACACATCCCTGGCTTCCAGCACCGGCCCAATGCCGCGGCCAATCGGTTGGCGGCCGTCAGTAATCATCACTTCCAAATGGAGATTGAGCCGGTCGCCGACAAATTCGAAGAGTTTGCGCAAGGCCAGCGCCTGGCGCATTTGCCGGACTTTTGCAGTAGGGCCGACCGGTATGTCGATAATTAAATGGGTAGAACCGGCCGCCAGTTTTTTCGACAATATCGACGCCACCATCTGACCCTGAGAATCGATCCCCAGCGGGCGTTCGACCGAAATCAGCATGTCGTCGACCGGCGCCAGTCTGGCGGTGCCGCCCCAGGCCAGACAGCCGCGTTCGCGCTGGACGATATCGTGCAATTGATCGGGGCTCAGGTTGACTTCCGCCAGTATTTCCATCGTATCGGCAGTCCCAGCCGGCGAGGTGATGGCGCGGCTGGAAGTTTTGGGAATCAGCATGCCGTGCGCGGCGACAATCGGAACCACCAGCATCGAAGTCCGGTTGCCGGGAATGCCGCCGATACAGTGTTTGTCGGCCACCAGAGTTTCATGCCAGTCCATGCTGTCGCCGGAATACAGCATGGCTCGGGTCAGGTATAACAGCTCATCCCGGTCCAGATTGTTTTGTCCAGTGGCGACCAGAAATGCGGCCATTTCCATTTTCGAATAACGGCTTTCGACAATGTCGCTGGTGATGCTGTTAAAATCATCCTGATCGAGACGTTCGCCGTTGATTTTGCGCCTGACGGCATCCATCGATTTGGGCGGTTCGGCATGATTGACCGTGACCAGGCTGCCTGCCTCAACATTGAGCTGTGCAAAGGCTTGCTCGGACAGGCCTAATTCATCCGGCAATACGATGCAATCGTCATCGGTTACGTTTAAAACGGCGAGTACTTTGCTGCCGTTGGAGCTGACCAGGATTTTGGACAGCGCCTGAAAACCTTCGGCACGGTAGATCGCGCATTCACGGTGAAGATAAGCGACGTTCTCATGATAGGTGTCGATGGCGATTCGGCGTATCTGCAGCGTGTCCGTGCTCATGGCATAGAATGATTAATGGATGGAAATAACGATGATGCGGTTTAAGGACGAAATTGTCAACTTGCCTGTCTTTACAGTTGTTTCATGGATAGCATATTATCTTTTTTTAAATTTTGGAATTATCATGAATAAATGTACTTGGGCGCTGAGCAGTCCGATGATGGAACATTATCACGACCATGAATGGGGCGTGCCGGTGCATGATGACCGGCTGCTCTTTGAGTTTCTGGTTCTGGAAGGAGCGCAGGCAGGGTTAAGCTGGTCAACCATTTTGAACAAGCGTGACGGATACCGACAGGCCTTCGATGATTTTGACGTCGAAAAAGTCGCCCGTTATGACGAAAAAAAAATCGGTGAGCTCCTGGCCAATCCCGGCATTGTCAGGAACCGGCTGAAGGTTCAGGCAGCCGTATGCAATGCCCGAGCTTTCCTGGAAGTCCAGCAGGCTTTCGGCAGTTTTGATCAATACATCTGGCGTTTTGTTGATGGACATCCGGTACACAACGCATGGAAAAGCATCGACGAACTTCCTGCCTCGACACGGGTTTCCGAGATTATCAGCAATGATCTAAAAAAACGGGGATTCAAGTTTGTCGGCAGCACCATCTGTTATGCTCATATGCAGGCGACCGGCATGGTCAATGATCACACGACCGATTGTTTCAGGCATGAGGAAATTAAAAAGTGTTATCCTTCGAAGTCCTGATTCCACAGATGGGTGATGAGCCGTACCGCAATGATTAGGATGACCTTATGAATGTAAATAAATTGCCGGAAATAAAAACCCATTATAACGAGGGGGAATCCCTGCCGCCCTGGAGGGAATCGCTGAACACCATCATTTTTGGTTCTGAAACGCTGAAAGGAAAAATCTTTGATTTGGTATTGATTGCCTGCATCCTGTTCAGTGTGTTGGTCGTCATGCTGGAAAGCGTCGATTCCATTTATAAACGTTACACGCAGCCCCTCTTCATTGCGGAATGGATTTTTACCGGATTGTTTACGATCGAATACGGTCTTCGCATCATCAGTGTGCGAAGGCCCTGGCTCTACGTAAAAAGTTTTTTCGGGGTGGTGGATTTATTGGCGATTTTGCCTTCTTATTTAATCCTCGTGATACCCGGGGGTCAAGGACTGCTGGCCATACGAATTTTACGATTGCTCAGGATCTTTCGTATTTTTAAATTATCCGAGTACTTGTCGGAAGCCCAAATCATGCTGGCGGCATTAAGTAAAAGCGCCCGCAAGATCACGGTATTTCTATACTCCGTACTCATGCTGGTAGTGGTTTTTGGCACCCTGATGTATGTCGTGGAAAACAGCGAGTCGGGTTTTACCAGCATTCCCGTCTCCATCTATTGGGCCGTGGTGACCCTGACAACGGTCGGTTACGGCGATATTTCCCCGCAAACGCCTTTCGGTCAGTTCCTGGCCTCGCTGATCATGATCATGGGCTACGGGATCATTGCGGTGCCGACCGGAATCTATAGCGCCGAGCTGATTAAATCGTATACTCAGGAAAAATTAAGAAACGATGCCTGCCCCGATTGCGGAGAGACCGGCCATGATTTCGATGCGGAATTTTGCAAATATTGCGGTCATCAATTGGATGACTTTTCATAATAATCTTTTTCATCAGGAGTCAGCACGATGCGTTATTTACATACCATGATTAGTTCTACTTTGTTAAATTAACAGGGAATTAACACCGACCTAACCTGTTGAA
>CAZMRW010000100.1:0-15146 GCA_964568805.1 uncultured Methylococcaceae bacterium
ACTAATTCGCGCCATGAAATCGGGGTTAGCTTAGGCAACTTTCATTTCCTTGGGCGTTGTTACCTTGTAACCGTTTATTGCCGGTATATCCATGCCTTGGCTATTGCGGACAAGTATCCAGCCCTCCAGGCTCTCGGTTAAATTGTCCCGGCATTCTTCCAATGTTTTACCCGTTGCCCAAACACCTTTTAGTTCGGGTATTTCACCATAATATGGCTCTTCATCTTCGATTATTTCATAGTGCGCGTTTTTCATGGCGGCGTTTATGTATTCGCTGATCATGGCTTTCCTTTGAATTATTGTTGCAACAAATTAGCTATGATTATAGCAGGTAGCCCGGATGAAACGCAGTGGAATCCGGGATAATTGGAGCCACATTTGCCCCGGATTCTGCAAGGGCCATCCAGGCTACTTGCTAGCCCGCTGATGAAAAATCAAAGTTTTTCACCATAAATAAACAAATGCGCTGAGAGGAGGCGAAGGGGATTTTTAGTGTGTATTTGACGCTTATCAAACGTTTCTAAAATCCTGGTATAGAAATTTCCGATCGTTGTTCCAAATTTATATGCCAGGCGGATAGAAGCCGCCATGCGTCCTTTTCCATACGCCTTTGTAAAGCCGGCTTTATGGAGCATTTCGATTTCGCGTTCAGCCGTTGTAAAATAGCAGTAATGATAAACCCGCTTACGCATTTTTTCCCATATTCCTTTTAGATGATAAAAAAAGAAATAAAAATCGGTGGCATATTTATTAACGTGTGTAACCAGTAATTTTCCATCCTTTTTTAATACGCGGTGTATTTCTTTATAGGTATTAAAAACATCCTGCTGCGATAAATACCTCAGTACTTCGATGGCAATTACAAAATCGAAACTATTATCAGCATAAGGCAGCTTTACCGAAACTCCTTTTGTAAATTCAATATCGGGAAAGTTTTTCCGGGCATAATTTAACATCTCCTCCGAAGGTTCCATGCCGCATACCGTATGCCCTTTCTTTTTCATTTCGTTGGTAAGATGACCGGTGCCGCTGCCAATATCCAATATACTTGAGTTGGGTTTAAGTTTATTTAAAATCGCTTCAATTTCCTGCGAAATAAAATAGCGTCCATACAAAAACACATCGCTGTATTTATCTTTCCCATCGGTGTAAACCGATTGAAAGAAATCAGCATCCAAATCGTGGCGTTTAATGGCAAGTTCTCTTATTTCTGATGTTTTCATTTGTTTATAATTCTTTGAGCCAATTGCGACATAGTGAGCGATTCAAAATTATTATTCCTGTTCAGGTGAGAATAATGAATTAATACTTTTTCGAGAAAATTAAAATTTTCATTTTGATGGATGCCGAAGTTATGCGGATGCCACCATAGATGATAGGTTAAACCATTTTTGGCTGCATGAGTCATCCCGCTTTTAATTCTGTTCAGTCGCAACCCGTCAAGAAATTTTAATTTTTTAGAATACGGTCTTAAAAACCTGCTTGAGGGCACATCAATCGGGAATTTGCTTTTCAAATATTCATCCGCATAACAATTATGGCCTGAAATATTCAAATAAGCATCCACCAATCTCAAAGCACGCCTGAAAAGATTTTCCTCTTCCGAGCTTTTAGCAGCATACAGCCACGAATGTTCATTTCCGCGTATGCAAATGATTCCTGCTTCTTTGCAAACCTGCAAATATTCTTCGTTAAACTGGTTGCGCGGAAAAATCAATGAAGTAAACTTGATACCATATTTATCAGCAACCCTTATTGCGGCTTTTAAATCGTCCCTAAATTGATCAACGGTTTGCCCTTTTTCCAAACAATAATAGTGTGAGAAAGTATGCGTGCTTATTTCGTGGCTCGGATATTTTTGAATTAACCGTAACAGATGAGGAGCATAATGATAAGGATCATCTTCAAAGCTGTTACCGATTGTATTAATGTATTTGATATAAGGCGAAAGGTTTAAATTAAAATAAGATGGTTTTTTGTCAGGTAAGTTCGAAAAAAGCTCTATTTTATTTTCAAAGAAAAGGAAACCAACTGCGGCAAAAGTTGCCTTAATATTATAATTAGCGAAACAATCAAGCAAACGTGGAATTACATGCTGCTCCCCAAGTATATTTTGCCCATACGATTCGATGGTTCTTTTATCCCATATTCCCCACATTAATTCAAAGTCAAGCGAGATTATAAATTTTCCGTTTGATTTCATCAGCCGATTTTAATAGTATAATAAAATTAAAGGTAATAATCTATTGGATTTACAAAGATATTCCATGCTACTACTTGAAATGATAAAACGGACTTTAATTACTAATTTTGACCGGATTTTTTCTTGGTATGATTAATTAACTAAAATCTGGTTAAGTAATTATCAGGCACAGAAGGCAAAGAGAATAAATTATAGACCTCGGGTGAATAATGGAAACAAGTGAACTGATTTTTAAGTTCATTTTTATAATAATCATTTTCAGCGTTCCATTGCTTATTGCGATGTATTCAACCTGTGCCGAACGAAAAGGAGATGCATTTTTACAAGACCGACGGATACGGACAGAAAATTCAATCGCCTCAACCGAATTATTCCACCTTATATCCATTATCACAAGCACCAATTTGAGTCACAAAGGATGAGATTACAGTTGGTTCGACAAGGTTCTCCCGAGCAAGGTCGAAGGGTTCATCACAAGCATGTATGATCACCAAAATTATTGTCCCATTCATTACAAAACCTGAAAAGATGACTGTTGCCTTTGCAACAATGCCATTCATTCATTGAAAATAATAACCAAGTAAATCAATAGTATGGAATAAAACGCCGGCATTGGCACGGCCTGTGCATTTGCTTTAGGTGAACGCAACTCACGAGGTCAAGCCGATGCAATTGCCAGTATTAAACGATGCGCCCGCAGCAAAAGGCGGCTGTTCAGCAAGCTCCTGCGGTTCAACCGATAGCCAAATGGACACGCTGCCCGATTCGATACGGGAGAAGGTACAGAATCATCCGTGCTATTCGGAAGATGCCCACCATTATTTCGCCAGGATGCATGTAGCCGTGGCTCCGGCCTGCAATATCCAGTGCCACTACTGCAACCGTAAATATGATTGCGCCAATGAATCGAGACCGGGTGTAGTTTCCGAATTGTTGACGCCGGATCAGGCGGTTAAAAAGACCATGGCGGTGGCGGCCACCATTCCGCAAATGACGGTGTTGGGCATCGCCGGCCCCGGCGATCCGTTAGCCAATCCGGAGCGTACTTTCGAGACCTTCAGGCGGTTGAGCGAGGAAGCGCCCGATATCAAGTTATGCGTATCGACGAATGGCCTGGCCTTGCCCGATGCGGTCGAAGAACTGTCCAAGCACAATATCGATCATGTCACCATCACCATCAATACCGTTGACCCTGAAATCGGCGCCAAAATTTATCCGTGGATTTTCTGGAAGAACCGCCGCATTAAAGGCATCAAGGGCGCGAAAATCCTGATCGAACAGCAGCAGAAAGGCCTGGAGATGCTGATTGCCAAAGGCATTCTGGTTAAGGTCAACTCGGTGATGATTCCTGGCGTCAACGATCAGCATCTGGCGGAGGTCAGCAAAATCGTGAAAGCCAAAGGCGCGTTTCTGCACAATGTGATGCCGCTGATTGCCGAAGCCGAACACGGCACTTTCTATGGCGTAATGGGGCAGCGCGGCCCGACGCCCGATGAATTGCAGGACCTGCAGGACAGTTGTTCCGGCGATATGAACATGATGCGGCATTGCCGCCAATGCCGCGCCGATGCGGTGGGTCTGCTCGGTGAAGATCGCGGGGACGAGTTTACGCTGGATAAGATTGAGGATATGGAAATCGATTATCAGGCGGCGATGGAAAAACGCAAGGTGATCCATCAGGCCATACAGGCCGAAATGGACAGCAAACGCCTGGAAAAAGCGGAAAAGGCGCAGCAGCATAAACAGGAACCCCGGCTCACGACGCGTCCGGTGTTGATGGCCGTCGCTACCAGCGGGCAGGGCGTCATCAACGTGCATTTCGGTCATGCCAAGGAATTCCTGATTTATGAAGCATCGCCGGATGGTGTGCGGTTTATCAGCCACCGCAAGGCCGATCAATATTGCGGCGGCGACAGTACCTGCGGCGATGGCGAAAGCATCTTGCAACGGACTGTCCGCGCACTGGCGGGATGCGAAGCGGTACTGTGCTCGAAAGTCGGCTACGAACCCTGGGAAATGCTCGAAGCTGCCGGTATCGCGCCGAACGGCGAACATGCGATGGAGCCCATTGAAGAGGCAGTCATGGCGGTTTACAAGGAAATGGCGGCGACAGGTAAGCTGGATGCAAAGACTGAAGCGGCCAGGGCGAGCGCATAACAGCCGTAGGGTACGCATTGCGTACAATTACCATATTATCAATGCGGGGCAGAAGATACGCGATACCCTCTGGGGCATAAATGCGTACCCTACTCCAGGAGTCCTTTATGGCAGTAAAAATAATTGAATCTTGCGTTAACTGCTACGCTTGCGAGCCTGTCTGTCCAAGCAAAGCCATTTATGAAGCCAAACCGCATTTTATGGTGGACAGTAAAAAATGCACCGAATGCGAGGGCGACTTTCCGGTTTATCAATGCGCCAGTATCTGTCCGATCGAGGGGGCGATACTGGATTCATTGGGACTGGCGATTAATCCGCCCGGTTCTTTAACTGGAATTCCTCCGGAAAAAATGGCGGAAGCCATGGCCGAGTTGAAGTCCCATTAAAAAAGGTGCCTCTGATGGCTACCGTCATTTTCTATGAAAAACCCGGCTGCATAACAATACCCGGCAAAAGAAGCGGCCATGACTAAGCCACCGGTCTTATCGGTAGCCGGCGTCCCGCTGGCCGTTGCATTATCGGAGCGGGTCCACTGGATAGGAGCGCTCGATCCCACGCTGCGCACCTTTGACATCATTTTAAAAACCGCCAACGGCACCAGTTACAACGCCTATATGGTTAGAGGCAGCGACGGCGTTGCCATCATCGACACCGTCAAGGAAAGTTTTGCCGATGAATTTTTTGCCCGCTTGGAGTCGGTCGCCCGTTATGACGAAATCAAAGTCATCGTCCTGAACCATCTGGAGCCGGATCATACCGGCGCCTTGCCTGAACTCATGCGCCGGGCGCCGCAAGCCGCTCTTTACATTTCCCAGAAAGCGCAATCGATGCTGAAAGCCCTGTTAAAACAGGATAAATTTGATTTTACGCCGGTCATGACCGGCGACAAGGTCTCTCTGGGCGATCGCACCCTCGCGTTTTTTCATACCCCTTACCTGCATTGGCCGGATACCCAGTGCACTTATCTGGAGGAAGAAAAAACCCTGTTTTCAGGCGACGTGTTCGGCTGCCATTTTTGCGATGCACGCCTGTTTAACGATGCCGTCGGCGATTTTCGCTTTTCATTTGAATATTACTATGCCCATATCATGCGGCCTTTCAAAGAGTATGTGAATCGTGCGCTCGATTTGATCGAACCCTTGTTGCCGCTTGATACCATCGCACCCGCTCATGGCCCGATATTGCGCGATCAACCGTACAATTATGTACAGCGCTACCGCGAATTGTCGCGTTCCGCGTTGCAAAGCGAAATCGCTGCAGGTGAAAAAACCCTGCTGATCTTTTATATCAGTTCCTACGGCAATACGCGGCGCATGGCCGAAGCCGTGTATGAAGGCGCCATGGCCGTGGAGCATGTGCGCGTGTCTCTGTACGACCTGGAAGGGAGCGAAATCGCCCCGTTCGTGGATTTGATAGAAGGTGCGGACGGCCTGATTTTTGGCACGCCGACCATCAATGGCGATGCGGTCAAACCGGTGTGGGATTTATTGTCGTCGCTGGCCGTTGTCAACCTCAAGTCGAAACTGGGCGGCGTTTTCGGCTCGTACGGCTGGACCGGGGAAGGCGTGAAAATGGTCGAAGACCGTTTGCGCGGGCTCAAGCTGCGGGTTCCGATTCCGGGATTACGCATCAAATTAATTCCGACGGAAGAGGAAATCCAGATCTGCCGCGAATTCGGGCGGCAAATGGCGCAGGATCTATTGGGTTTAAGGCAAGCGAAAGTGATTGATATGGCCGATCTGGCATAACATTTTTTAACACATCAGGAGAATAACCATGGCAAAGGCATCGATAACCTTTGAAGACATCAATATCACCGTTACGGCGCCTGCGGGCACCCGGATTATCGAAATTTCAGAAAAGGTCGGTTCAGGCATTACTTACGGCTGCCGCGAGGGCGATTGCGGCACCTGCATCATGAAAGTTACGGAAGGCTGGAACAACCTGACCGAGCCGTCAGTGCTCGAGGATAAAGTTCTGCGCGAAAACATGGCCGGCAAACATAACAGGCTGGCATGCCAGGCACAGGTGCTTGGCGGATCAATCACAGTCAAACCGGTTTAATAGCGCATCATTTTGTAAGGAGTAAATCATGGCTTTAATTACCTTTTCTAGTCCGGAATATAAGGATAAAACCGTCTATGCTGTCGCAGGCAGCCACACCGAGACACTGCTGAAACTGGCAAGAGAAAACAAAATCCCGATCAATTATGAATGCCAGGACGGAGAATGCGGCACCTGTCTGGTGAAAGTCAGCAGTATTGATAAAAAACACCAGCGCATGGGCGGTCCTTTAACTGAAAAAGAAAAAGAGGTATTGCGGATCTCGGGCAAAATCAGCAAGGAGGAAATGGAGAAAATGATTGTCGACGACCTGCCATCACCCTGGCGTTTGGCCTGCCAGATGATCATCAGGGATGAAGATATTCTGGTCGAATATTGACATGGTTGCCGCCCTCCAGCTTCAGGATGACCGGGAGCAGATCTATTCCCGGCTAAAGCCGGAAACTGTCATTACAACCGCAAGGGCTGTCCCCATGACTGTAAATGGCGTTATCACGCCAAACAGTCATGTGACGCCTAACCATGAATGGCTGGCCTGCATGATGGCCAGCTGGTGTGCCGGACAGGGCGTTTTGCCAGACGGGTTGGGGTTGGAGCCTGAACAGTTTGATGGGCTGACAAAACATTTTTTTCCAGGGTGCAATATTCCCGAACACGCGCCATCGGGCAGCAAATTGGACTTTAGCCGAATGCTGGAAAAAGAGGATCTGGTTAATCTGTTAAAGCAATACTGCAGGCCTGATACGCTGGAGATGGAGTGGATGATCGGCATTATTGTTGCCGGCTGTCTGGGTAGCGACCACTTGTGGCAGGATTTGGGCCTCTGGTCGCGGGCGCAACTGAGCGCCATGCTGCATTACAACTTTCCGGAACTGGCCGCAAAAAATGACAAGGACATGAAATGGAAAAAATTCCTGTACAAACAGCTTTGCGAGGCGGAAGGTCTGTATCTGTGCCGCGCTCCCTCTTGCGAGGTCTGTATCGACTATCCCAAATGTTTTGGCCCCGAGGAATAGTATTGATGCGAATTGCTGGAATTTAATCTGGAATTAATTTTCTATTCAGTCAATGGAAGACGCAGAGGAATCATCGCCGATAAGACGAAGCCGTGCTTTTGGTAAAAATGCTGTGCCGTCTCATTGTCGCGATCGGTGAGCAGGGTAATGCGTTTGCACCCGTTCACACGGGCAAGATGGATGGCCTGTTTCAGAAGCCGAGAGCCCACGCCGGCGCTGCGGGCGCCGGGAGAAACCACCATATCCTCGAGCAGCGCAACGCGGTCGCCTAATGCGGTCGATACGGTGAAAAGCAGGTTCACCATACCCAAAACCTTGCCGCCATGACGGGCGACAAGGATCAGACCGACGTCCGGGTTGCTGATGATGCGAGCCAGGCCGCGGCTTTGGGATTCGTGATCCGGTTTGAAATCCGCCTCCTGAGAAAACAGGATGTCGAGCAATTCGCAAAGTTCCGGTATGTCAGAGGTGCTTGCAGGAGTAATTAGCATGGTTGTATCTGTAGTTTAAATCATATTAATATCGCCATTGGCGTTAACGATTATTGTAAAATGTGGACGGCTTACTAACTAATGAACGAGGCGATATTATGTTAACCTCTGCCGATCTCGACACCTTGTTGTTGACCTTCAAAGTGGCCAGTCTGGCCACCGTATTGATGCTGCTGATTGGCACCCCGCTGGCGTGGTGGCTTGCCCGCACGCATTCCGTCTGGAAAGGCATCATCAATGCCGTCGTCGCGCTGCCGCTGGTGTTGCCGCCGACGGTATTGGGCTTTTATCTATTGGTGTTGATGGGTCCGGCGGGAATCATCGGACAATTCACCAGCTGGCTGGGTTTGGGGACATTGCCGTTTACATTTTCCGGCCTGGTGGTCGCCTCGGTGCTGTATTCGTTGCCGTTTGTCGTGCAACCGCTGCAAACCGCGTTTTCCGCAATCGGGGAGCAGCCCTTGGAAGCCGCGGCAACCTTGCGCGCCAGTCCCATGGATAGCTTTTTCAGTGTGGTTGTGCCGCTGGCAAAACCCGGCTTCCTGACCGCCACCATTTTGGGTTTTGCTCATACTGTCGGTGAGTTCGGCGTGGTGCTCATGGTCGGCGGCAATATTCCGGATAAAACCCGCGTCGTATCGGTGCAAATATATAATCATGTCGAAGCCCTGGAATACAGCGAAGCACACCGCCTAGCCGGCTGTTTACTGTTGTTCTCGTTTGCGGTCCTGCTGGTGCTGTATACCGCGCTGAAATCTCATCCACTGGTCCATCAGCTTAAATGACCGAATTAAGCGGATGATAAGCATTTTCGTATCATTTGAGGCATGATTGATAGGAATGCTTATCAGGGTGCACGATGCGAATCCGGTAAATGCCGAGCCAACAAAACCAATGGATGCATCACCTTGGTCCCATCGGCGCCGAGAAAAACCGCGCATCCGAAGTTGCCGCTCACTACCGCGTCAGCTGACGAAGCGGCGATGGCCTTCTGTTTCAGTTCACGGAACTGCGCGGCATTGCCGGGATGCGTCAGCAGGTAGCTCCCCCCTGCGCCGCAGCAGAGGTGATTGTCAGCCAGAGGAGCGACCGTTAAACCGGGAATTTTTTGCAGCAATGCGTAAACAGCCTCCTGGGTTTTGAGAACGTTGCGCTGGCTGCACGGCTCGTGTACTGCGACTTTCAACCCGGAAGCCGTCAGCGGCATATTTTCAGGCCAGTGTTTCAGCAAGAATACGTTGATGTCACCTGCGCGTTGCCGAAAGCGTTGCGCCGCTTCGCTGTCCTCGCTTTGATATTCGCTCAACATCGCCCCACATCCGCTGGCGGCATGGAGCACCGCTTCGACATCCAGCGAATTGAACACGCTGATGTTGTTATCGATCAAGCCGGCTGCTGACTGGCCGTTATGCTGATGAATCGCCCCGCAGCAACTCTGCTGCGGAGGAACCAGCACCTCGTAGCCAAACGCATTAAGCAGCTTGATCGCGGCCAGCAAGGTCTCGCGGTCGAAATGGTCGGCGATGCAACCGGTGAACAGCGCGACCCGGCCGCGTGTCGCAGTACTGGCGGGATGGCAGGTCGCCAGGGCCGGCAAGGACGGTTTAGTCAGCAAGGCTTCGGCGTGCGCCAATCCCCACCTGTTCAGTAATCCGCTGCGCCGCAACGGAATTTGCAGGCCCGTTTTTAGATAAACGGACAGTAAGGGCAGCAAGCGTATGCGCCAGCGCTTGTGTTCGATCAGGCGCAAAGCGAGTTTCGCAAGCTTACCCGGCGCAACTTTTAACTGGGCCTGGGCCTGATCGAACAGCTGACCGTAAGCCATCCGGCTTGGGCAAACCGTTTCGCAGGCCCGGCATTGCAGGCAGTTATCCAGATGCTGGCGCTCATCAACGCTGATCGGCTGCTTTTCAAGCAGAATCTTGCTGATGGTTCGGATGCGGCGGCGCGGCGTTTCAGCATCAGCCTGGAACAATCGGAAGGTTGGACAATTGCCGATGCATAAACCGCAGCGCAGGCAGTCGCCGGCATCGGGTATATACGGTCCCGATGCCGTCGGCTCGCCAGGTTCGTCGAAGCCGATGTCCATCATGAAGTCGAACACGTCAGGACTCCATCACCGTCACATAAGCCCGGCGCAGCAGTTCCATTTCTGCGGGAGGGCGGCCGCGCAGCTCCGGCAATGTTTTCAGTCGGCAATCCCGGCTTTGTATCAGTTTGTGCGGTGGATCGAGAACCATGAAGCGTGCCATGTGGACGGTGATAATACCGCCCGGGCAGTCGATTTGTTCGCAGAATCCTGCCTCGGCGCGCAGAAGGTCGTTGTCCAGATGCAAAAGCCGGTTGATGGCGTTGACCAGCGTGGACGGGTGAATGGAAATTTTGCTAGTCTTGATTTGCTCCGGTTCCAGTAGGCTGGACAGCAGCGGCAACGACTCCGGAAAACAGACGCTGCCGTTGCCGTGCTGGGCGAACAAGGTGAGGGCGCTGATATCGCCTTTGTAATAGAGCAGCAGGCGGTGATGGTTAAAAGTATCGGGCTGTATCATCAGTTGTCAATCATTTTAGTGGACGCATGATGTATGACAACTCATAAGACAGGACGCAGCTCTTTCCAGTGTACGCCGCCCGGCAGCACCGGATTTACGGCATCCAACAGGTCTTCGACGCCCGCATCAAGGATTTCCAAACCTGTTTTTTGACAAAACCGCCGTTCCTTATCGGTCGGGTTTTTATTCAGAACCCAGCCTTTTCGCTCCGCAGCGCCATAAACGATATCGCTCATCACCATACGCTCCGAATCCCTGTTGAGCGGCACCCCGATAAACAGGTATTGCTTGCCCTTGCGGTACTCTTTAAGAAAGTCAGGAATCGCAAAGCCCCCCATCAACTCGGTGATGTAATCGACATAATCGGCATCCGACGCGATATAGCTGGCTTCCGGTTTTGGCGTGCCCATGGGCTTGAATAAAATGGGCACTCGTGGGTCAACCTGGTCCTGCGGAATTTCAAAATAATTGCTGCCGTCATAGTGATAAATTTTAAAACGGAAATGGCTGGCGCTGATTCGTGCGACGCCGACAATCAACGTATGTTCTTCATCGGCATAGCTGTCCTGCAATTGTGTGTCCCGATTAATATCGATGACATAAGCAGGCCTCCATTCCGCCAGCCAATCGTGGATTGCCGCTCGCGTCCATTCCGTTTCGCCATACAGCTTGGTCAGGAACTGACTCAGGAAATTTCTGCCTCTTTTTAACTCCAGATTCATGGCCGCTCTGGGGAACTCATACATCAGCTTGGGCGCCATGGGTGTGCCGTTATTCATCGCCAGAATCAAACTATTGCTATCGGCCGGCATCGCGGCTCCCGTCAATTTATCGGTTGCATCGTAAAGCGCGCCCGGACCCAGATAAGGCACGACGCTATTTTCGTACAAACCATTTAATATTTCTGAAAACACAGCAGAAGACATTGCGAACTCCATGATTAATTTAGGTGCATCCCTAACCCAAGCAATATTTAATCCAGTTTTTTCGGTTAATTCGCAATCTTTATACTTTTAATTATTTCAATGGCTTAGGAAATACTGTTTGCTGAGCTGCAAGTATTTGTTGTGAAGTATTGTTCTGTTTCCAACAATTCCTTTGTCGCTAAAGCGCCTATCTACAAACTCAAGTTCAACGCAAGGAGTCATGTAGATATTCAGGCTTGCAATTAACATTCACACAAGAAAAGAAGGTGCTCGCCCCGACTCCTGGTGAATTCTCAAAACGATGGAGACGATCTAATCCAGGCCGGGGCCGTCAGGATAAACCAGGCGGTTGATATTTGCCTTGACCAGTTTTGCCGTCGTTGCCAACGCCTGTTGTTCCAATGGATTCAAATCGGGATATAAATACCGTGTCACACCGGTCCGGCCGACAACGACCGGAATACTGAAACAATTATTTTTAATCCCTCCCCACTCACTAAAAAATGTGCTTAACGGCATCGTACGATGGTCATCGTAAACAATTGCCTGAATCACTTCGCAGGCGGCAGTTGCAATCGCATAATTGGTATACCCTTTTAGATTGTACACTTCATAACCGGCATCATTGACAGCCTCGAATATCAGGCGATTGGGATGGTTGTCGGCAATCTGTTCGCTTCCCGCAGAGGCAAGACTGAATACAGGAAACTGGTTAGGCCCATGTTCACCTAGAATATAAGCTCTTAAATCGGCAGGGTGGATCTGTTCCATACGGGATAGCTGATATCTAAACCGGGCGGAATCGACCAATGTACCGATACCCAATATTCGTGGTGCCGGAAATCCGCTCAGCTTATAGGTGAGATAAGTCATGACATCGACCGGATTCGAGATGGTGATAAAAATTGACTGTGGGTTGTTGAGCGCTAATTCCGGAATCAGCTCCTTAAACAGATTGACATTAGCAGGACCTAGCTCGATCCGGGTTTTCATCTTGCCCGAAAATGGCGCTGATACGGTTAAAACCACGATATCACAGTCTTTGACATTTTCGATAAGGTTGCTTTCGATGTCGATCGGCCGCTCGCAGAATGACAAGGTATGCTGTAAATCCAAAGCATCACCCTGCGCCTTCGTTACATGATGGTTGGCCAGAATCAGTTGTTTGCATAATCCCTTTAACACTAATGCATAAGCTAATGTTGATCCTACCTGGCCGGTACCGATTATCGCAATTTTCATATTTTATGTATCCCATTTTGCATTATCACGGTGTATTTCAAGAACCTGCGATGCAGAGTTTCCGAAGAGAAAATTTTTAATTGATCCTCGCAGTAACATAAGATTAGGCCCCAATGGGTTTTCCGGGAACAATGTTCCATATTCTTGCGCAATAATCCCGGATCGCCCGGTCGGAAGAAAACTTTCCGCTGCGGGCAACGTTGAGGATCGACATACGCGTCCAGTTTGAACGATCTTTATAGGCGCGGTCTACTGCATCCTGGCAATCGGCATAGGACTGAAAATCGGCAAACAGCAAGTACTCGTCACGGTATATCAGGGAGTCTGTCAGCGGTTTGAACAGCTCGTGGTCGCCTCCCGAGAAATGACCGGAATTAATCAGATCGATAGCGCTGCGCAGTTCGGCATTTGCTTGATAATAGTCTTGGGGATGATAACCGACCGCCTTCAAGTTCCTCACCTGTTCGGCTGTCAATCCAAACAGGAAGAAATTTTCAGCGCCGACTTCCTCGCGTATTTCGATATTGGCGCCATCGAGCGTGCCGATGGTCAGGGCGCCGTTCATCGCAAACTTCATATTGCCGGTGCCGGAGGCTTCTTTTCCTGCCAGGGAAATTTGTTCGGACAGGTCTGCCGCGGGATAAATCTTTTGGCTGTTTTTGACGTTGTAATCCGGTACAAATACCACTTTAAGCCGGTCCTGGACAGTGTTATCGTGATTGATCACATCGGCTATGGAGTTGATTAATTTGATGATGAGTTTCGCCATGAAATAACCCGGCGCGGCTTTGCCTCCGAAAATAAAGGTGCGAGGTGTTATATTCAAAGCAGGGTTGTGTTTGAGACGCTGATAGAGCGCGACGATATACAGCAGTTTCAGATGCTGTCGCTTATATTCGTGCAGGCGTTTGACCTGAATATCGAAAAGCGTTTCCGGGTTCACGGTTATTCCGGTGCGTTGAAGTATATAGTCCGCGAGATCGAGCTTGTTTGCGTTTTTGACTTCGCGCCATTGACGCTGGAAATCGTCATTACCGGCATAGGCTTCCAAATGTCTGAGTCCGGTCAAATCGGTGAGCCAGTAGCCACCGATTTTGCTGTTGATCAGAGCCGTCAGACGCGGGTTGATCAATGCCATGAAGCGGCGAGGCGTAACACCGTTGGTGATGTTATGAAACTTTTCAGGAGTCAGCGCATAAAAGTCGGCCAGAACGTCGCGTTTGAGAAGTTCACTGTGCAATTCGGCAACGCCGTTGATGGCATGGCTGCCGACACAGGCCAGGTTAGCCATTCGCACATATTTTTCGCCGGTTTCCTCGATCAGTGAGAGGTTCCTCAGACGCTGCATATCGCCCGGAAATTGCAGAGTGACCTGTTCAAGAAAACGCCGGTTGATTTCCAGGATAATTTCCAGGTGCCGGGGCAATAATTGTCCGATCAGCGGCAACGACCATTTTTCTAGCGCTTCCGGCAGCAGGGTGTGATTGGTGTAAGCGAAAGTATGCCGGGTAATATGCCAGGCTTTGTCCCAATCCATAGCGTACTCGTCGACCAGTAGCCGCATCAGTTCGGCGATACCGATGGAAGGGTGGGTGTCGTTCAACTGGGCGGCGAAGCGATTGTGGAAATTATCCAGTTTGCCTTCGAGAAACAGATGGGTGCGGATCATATCCTGCAGGGAACAGGATACGAAGAAATATTGCTGTTGAAGACGTAACCGTTTGCCTGCGAACAATTCGTCGTTCGGGTAGAGCACCTTGGTGATGTTTTCCGAAAACACTTTTTCCCTTACCGCCGCATAGTAATCGCCCTGGTTGAAGGACCGAAAATCGAATGATTCGCATGCCTGAGCCGACCACAAACGCAGTGTATTGCAGATGTTGACGTTAAAACCGAGTACCGGCGTTTCGTAAGGAATGCCCCTGATCATCGTTGCCGGAATCCAGCGTACACGTTGTTTGCCCTGATGGTCATAATAGCTTTCCGTATGTCCGCCCAGTTTAACGTCCAAAGCCAGTTCAGGGCGGGCAAGCTCCCATGGATTGCCGAGATTAAGCCATTTGTCAGTGATTTCCACCTGCCAGCCATCGCGGATGATTTGATCGAAGATGCCGAACTCGTAGCGGATGCCGTAACCGATCGCCGGGATTTCCAGTGTCGAAAGCGAATCCATGAAACAGGCGGCTAAACGGCCGAGGCCGCCGTTGCCAAGGCCGGGTTCTTCTTCCTGATCCAGAATATCGTGTAATGACAGAAATTCGTTTTTAAGTTGCCTTCCGGTCTGCTCCAGATAAAGGCGGAGTACCCGCATTTCGGTAAGCATGATGTTTTCTTTCTCAAGCGCCTTCTCTATCAGATCGTAAATGCCCAGATTTATCAGATTATTCCCCAACTGAGGCCCGGTCAGGAATTCAGCAGAAAAATAGCAGATTACTTTAGTATCGGAGGAACTTGCAAAACTAAATAAAGCGAGCGGAATTAGAGCTATGGAGGTCAAA
>CAZMRW010000101.1:0-14846 GCA_964568805.1 uncultured Methylococcaceae bacterium
GTGGGATTCCGTTTAAAATTTAGTCAACGCCGGTAAAAAAGCAATTTCCTTGGACATTATAGAAAAGGTGCTTGGCTTATTCATGGGGAGCTTATTTGATTCATTTTTTCGGCTGACGGCGATCCTCTATTTTGAAATTACCGATTAATTTTGGAATGCATATCACATAAATTAAATTTTGATTATCAACTATTGAATATAAGTACACACGTTTACTGGAAAATTTTTTTTTTTGAGCTAGATTTATACATTATTGGGCTGTGAGAGTGAATCGCTGTGAAAAGAAAATGTTATGGCAGGATTTCAAAACAACTTCCTGCAATTGTTGCAAATGAAGACGGTTTGCGTTTAAAGGTTGTTACGGTCGATACGGCAGGTGATGGCGTCAGTATTCTCTGTAATATCTACCAACGAGATGTTATTACGCCGGGCGGCAGTTTTATTCGTGATGGGAGGCCGGTGAAATTGTCTGTTTCTTTGGATTTGCCGGATGATAATGGTCATGCATCGCCTGTCACAGTGCGCTGCCATATAGCTTACTCGCGAAGAATTTCAAAAGAGAAATGCATGATCGGGATGCGTTATGTTGATTTTGAAAATAATAGCCAGGATAGGTTGTTCCGATTTATCAGTAATACCATGGCTTTGAGTAATGAAAGATCCCCATCTGTCTGCGCATAGGCTATTTGCTTGAAAAATCATGCTGTGTCGCTGAAAGTGATATCGGTGCGTTAATGTGAATTTCAGCTTGGTTTCGGGACAAGTGACGTTTAAAGAATAACAGGAACATTTGCCAAGATGGACGCTTTGCAAACAGGGATGAACGCAATGGATGCAGGCATGGATGCAGAAGCACAGCAGTTCAGGAAGGGGTGCTGAGGGACAGAAGCCCGTCTGCACGGATGCAGACGGGGCTTGATTACGCTGTAGATTTATTGCTTCCGCAATCTTTGTATTCGTTTTTTTTCATGTGATCTGCCGAACTAGTGTGAAAACAGCGAGAACCGCGTTTGCGCAAACACTACTCTAATTCTTTGGTTTCAAGACTTTCAATATTTCCTCTTTTATGACTTCCTGCCTGGCCGGGTCGGTAATCGGCTGTAATTGCTGGTTGGTTATGTAGAACATATCCTCGGCGCGGCCTCCGATGGTCGTGATCTTTGCGCTTTGCAAATGGATATTTTGTTTGACAAACGCGCGCCCAATCTTGGATAACAGACCGGCATGGTCTGTGGTGATCAGTTCGATAATGGTGTGACGGTTCAGCGGGTCTTCATGAAATCGAATACTGGTAGGAATGGGAAAGTGTTTTGCTTGTCTTGATTCCCGATGGATGTTTTTGTGTTCTTTGACTTTTCCGCGCAATAAATTATTACGCAGGGCGGAACAGATATGAACTTCCCTGAACAGGTCGTTAATAGATTCGCCTGACTGTTCGAGCACCTGAAAACTGTTCAGCGCATAGTTGTCCGTTGTCGTCATGATGCGGGCATCGAGAATAGTCAGGCCTAATTGATCGAGAGTGCCCGTGCTAATCGAAAAAATGGGGCCTTTGTCTTTTGTATAAATAAAGACTTCCGCGCTGCCATGTTGGGTTTGCGGGCGCAACAGCACCAGCGGCAGTTCCTCTTCGCTTGACGAGGCAATAGCAATGGTGTGCCAGGCGATCTCATCTGCAGAATATCGTAAAAAATAATCGTCACTGGCGTGTTGCCACGACAAATCGATAATCGGCTCGGGAAGACCGAGTTTAATCAATTCGTCTTTGGCTTCTTTCTTGTTTTCCTGTATGCGGTCGATAAGCCCGACGACCGGGTTTCGCAAGCCGCGGCGCAGGGCGTTGTGGGTTGCAGAATAGAGTTCTTTAAGTAATGCATCCTTCCATGAATTCCAAAGTTCCGGATTGGTGGCGCGGATATCCGCGACCGTCAGCAAATACAGGTAATTGAGATATTCGGTACTGCCGACTTTTAGGGCGAATTCATGAATAACGTCCGGATCGCCGATGTCTTTGCGCTGCGCTGTCATCGACATGATGAGGTGATGACGCACCAGCCAGGTGAGCAGTTTGGTGTCATGCATGGAAAAGTCGTGCTGAATGCAGAAATTTCTGGCAATGTCCTCGCCGATTTTTGAGTGGTCCCCATTTCTGCCTTTGGCAATATCGTGAAATAAAGCAGACAAAAATAGCAGTTCGGGTTTGGGGATCAGCAGAAAAATATCGTTGCAGAAGGGTAATTCATTATAATGTTTTTCTAATGCAAACCGGCGCAAATTACGGATGACGAAAAGCGTATGTTCATCCACTGTGTAAATATGGAAGAGATCATACTGCATGCGGGCAACGATATTTGCGAAGCAGGGGAGATAGGCTGCCAGAACACCATAGCGGTTCATGCGTCGTAATTGCGTGGTAATCCCCCTGGGTTGACGAAAGATTTCAATAAACAGTCGGTTGGCAGCTTTATTTTTTCGAAATTCTTCGCCGATCAGATACAGGCTTTTTCTGATTAACCGGATAGTTGTCGCCCTTACTCCCTTAAGTCCTTCGTTTTGTTGAAGAATTAAAAAAACCTCCAGCAAGGTGATTGGTTGCCGCTTAAAAATAGTATTGTCTATCGCTTCAAGGTAACCGTTTATCGAAACAAAGTTCTCGGTTAGCGGAATTTTTTTGGGAGTCACTTCGCCAGCGATAAAGCGCTCATTGAACAATTGCAACAACATTTCATTCAGGCGTTCAAGTCCCTGCACCGTTTTAAAATAAAACTGCATGAACAGTTCCACATCCTGATTGTATTGCTGGTTTTCCTGGCTGAAACCGAATTGTCCGGCCAAATCGCGTTGATAATCGAAAATAAGCCGGTCTTCGCACCGGTTGGTCAAAAGATGCAGCGCATAACGAATGCGCCACAAAACTTCCACAGCGGCGACCAGTTCGTTGTATTCCGACTCGGGCAGGAAACCATATTTAATCAATTCCTTAAGAGTCGATGAATTATAATGGCGTTTAAAAACCCATGCGATGACCTGTCGATCGCGCAAACCGCCCGGGCCTTCTTTTATGTTAGGCTCAAGATTGTAGGCGGTATCGTGATATTTCGCATAACGTTGCCGTTGCTCCAGCATTTTAGCCTCAAAAAACCTGTCTGAAGGCCATATTTTATCGGGGGTTATGCGTGATCTGAGGGTTTCATACAGAAATTCGCTGCCCGCAATCAACCGTATTTCCATCAGGCTGGTCATGATGGTCTGGTCGTCAATAGCGGCTTGTATGGTTTCATTAATAGTGCGCACACTTTGACCCGGTTTTAGACCGATATCCCAGAGGAAGGTAAAAAAATGAGCCAGCGCTTCCTGATAGGCATCGGTGTCATCGGAATTCAGCAAAACCAGAATGTCGATATCCGAATAAGGGAATAATTCTCGTCTGCCGTAACCGCCTACAGCAATCAGACTCAATTGCGCCGCATGGGGGCCAAGAAAATATTGCCAACAGCTGGTCAGAATGTCGTCAATGAAATCGGATTTTTCTTTGAGAAGTTCTGAAACCGAGCTGTGGGGGTCAAATTTTTGCCGTAACGTGGAGTCTTTCTGTTTAATCAGTTGCTTAAACAGATGCAGTCTGTCACGTTCAGAGAAGAGAGAATCGCTAACGAGATTATTCACGGGATCACATTTCTTCCTGGCGTAAGGTAAGAATTTCATGGCCGCCGGATGTTACCAGAACCGTATGTTCCCATTGGGCGGAAAGGCTGCGGTCTTTGGTGACTGCGGTCCAGCCGTCGGCCAGGACTTTAATATGGCGTTTGCCGAGATTGATCATAGGTTCAATGGTGATGATCATACCGGCTTTCAAGACTTCGCCTGTGCCGGCTTTGCCGTAATGCAGCACTTGCGGGTCTTCATGAAAGGATCTGCCAATGCCGTGCCCGCAAAATTCCCTGACGACTGAATAGCGGTTGGATTCCGCATGCTTTTGAATCGCGTGGCCGATATCGCCCAGAGTGGCCCCCGGTTTGACTTGTTCTATGCCGAGATACATCGATTCCTGGGTCACTTTGATCAGGCGTTTGGCATGTTGGCTGACATCGCCAACGCAAAACATTTTACTGGTATCGCCATGGTAGTTATCTTTAATAACCGTGATGTCTATATTGACAATGTCGCCGGACTTTAGTTTTTTTTCACTGGGTATGCCGTGACAGACCTGTTGGTTTACCGAAGTGCAGATCGATTTCGGAAAACCGCGGTAATTGAGCGGAGCAGGGATGGCTTTTTGTTCATTGACAATATAATCGTGACAAATTTGATTTAGCTGGTCTGTGGTTACGCCGGGAACGACATAGGGTTCAATCATTTCCAACACTTCGGCGGCCAGTTTTCCGGCGATGCGCATTTTTTCGATTTCGATGTCTGTTTTGATGATGATGCTCATGAACTAGGATAAAAATACAGGAATAAAGGTAACAGGGTACAATAAAAGACTAAGCCTTTAAACTATTTTTACCTAATATATTAATGATTATATCAGAAATCAGCTTGTTGGAAAATGCTAAATATGGTATAAAGGCAAGTTCATTTATAAAATAATTACTCACGTTTATCGTCACGTTTGGTAGGGTGCCGGCATAATCAATTTTGCGGGTTACCAGGCGGGATAAGCGGAGGCGTAACCCAACTCGGAACTTACGTTCCGAAATTAACCTAGGAGAAAAATTAATGGCAGCAGTTTCCATGCGTCAAATGTTAGAAGCGGGTGTCCACTTTGGCCACCAAACTCGTTACTGGAATCCCAAAATGGCATCATATCTATTCGGGGCGCGTAACAAAATACATATTATTAATCTTGAAAAAACGCTTCCGATGTTCAATGACGCCATGAATTATCTGGGTCAGATGACCGCAAACAAGGGTAATATCCTGTTTGTCGGTACTAAAAAATCAGCGCGCAAAGTTGTAGCCGAAGAAGCAATGCGTTGCGGCATGCCTTATGTCAATCATCGTTGGCTAGGCGGTATGCTGACAAATTTCAAGACCATCAAGAAATCGATCAACCGCTTGAAGGAACTGGAAGCCATGAAGGCGGACGGAACCCTGTATCAACGTTTCGGTAAGAAAGAAGCATTAGGCATGGAACGCGAACTTGAAAAACTGGAACGGAGTCTGGGCGGCATCAAAGATATGAAGGGTATTCCTGACGTGATTTTCGTTCTGGATGTTGGCTACGAAAAGAATGCGATCAGCGAAGCCAAAAAACTTGGTATTCCGGTCGTGGGAATCGTTGATTCAAACAACTCGCCGGAAAGAATTGATTATGTCATTCCCGGTAATGACGATTCAATTCGTGCAGTGAAATTATATTGCGAAAGTGCGTCCGCAGCAGTGCTGGAAGCCAAATCTGCCGTATTGGGCATGTCGGCAAAAGCGGATGATTTTGTTGAAGAACCGGTGGCAAATCAATAAATCGGTTACACGCTGGTACTGTGATTTCCTGTGGAAAGCAGAATTTAGATTAAGCCAATTAACGCCTCCTTACGGGGGCGTTTTTATAGTGAAGATAGTTTGAGGTCAAAGACAATATGAGTATAAGTGCGGGAATGGTTAAGGAACTGCGTGAAAGAACGGGTTCCGGCATGATGGAATGCAAAAAGGCATTGGTTGAGGCAAATGGCGACATGGATCTGGCCATCGAAAATATGCGCAAATCCGGTCTCGCCAAAGCCGATAAGAAATCAGGACGTATCGCTGCCGAAGGCATCATTGGGGTTAAAGTCAGCGCTGACGAAAAGGCCGGAGCAATCGTCGATATCAATTGCGAAACCGATTTTGTCGCCAAATCCCCTGATTTTGTCAATTTCGTCAATAACGTTACCGACGCGCTGTTAAGCGCCGATATTAATACGGACGAGCAACTGCTGGCAATGCCGTTGGCTGACGGCATCAGCGTTGACGAAACAAGGCGTAACTTAATTGCCAAGCTGGGCGAGAATATCACGGTCAGACGTTTCCAAAAATTTCAGACGACGGACGGCGGCACTGCATGTTATCTGCATGGCAGCAAAATCGGTGTGCTTGTCGAATTGGCGAAAGCTGATAAGGAATTGGGCAAGGACATAGCGATGCACATCGCCGCAAGTAAACCTGCTTGCGTATCTGAAGATCAGGTTCCTCAGGAAACGATTGACAAAGAAAAGGAAATTTTTACGGCACAAGCCGCAGAGAGCGGAAAGCCGGCAGACATCATCGAGAAAATGGTTGCCGGACGTATTAGCAAATTTTTTGCCGAAGTGACTTTGTTAGGTCAGCCGTTTATCAAAGATGACAAAATCTCGGTCGGTAAACTGGTGTCTTCCAAAGGCAATCGCGTGATCCGTTTCACTCGTCTGGAAGTGGGCGAAGGAATAGAAAAGAAAGAAGAAAACTTTGCCGAAGAGGTCATGGCGCAGGTTAGGGCTAATTGATCCCTTAGGACAAAGTATGCAGGTTGGTTTGCGCTGACGTGTGACATCAACGATAGCGCTTGCCCGATCTGCAAAACTTAACCCGGTAATACTATGACTAAGATGATTTGCCAGAGAATTCTGCTTAAACTAAGCGGTGAAGCATTAATGAGTGACAATGGAGGCAGTATTGATGCCGATATTGTCAAACGCCTAGCAAGTGAGATTAAAGATCTATCCGACAAAGGAATACAGGTCGGACTGGTTATCGGCGGCGGTAATATATTAAGAGGAGCCGATAAGGCATCCGAAGGTCTGGACAGAGTCACCAGCGACCAGATGGGCATGTTGGCAACTGTGATCAATGCCCTGGCCATGCAGGATGCACTGGAATATCATGGGCAACAGGCCAGAGTGATGTCCGCTTTAAAAATCAACCAGGTTTGCGAAGATTATATTCGCCGGCGGGCGGTCAGACATTTGGAAAAGGGCCGTGTGGTCATTTTTGCAGCCGGCACGGGCAATCCTTTTTTTACCACCGATTCGGCTGCCAGCCTCAGGGCAATCGAAATTAATGCCGAATTGATGATCAAGGCGACCAAGGTTAAAGGCGTTTATTCGGCCGATCCTGAAAAGGTAAAAGATGCCAAGTTTTACTCACGATTAACTTACGATGAGGCGCTGGATCAACGCCTTAATGTCATGGACACGACTGCTTTGGTTTTATGCAGGGATAACAACATTCCGATGCGCGTAATGAACATATTCGAAAGAGGCGCGGTAATGAAATTGATGATGGGGGAGGAGATCGGCTCTCTAATTGAACGAGGAACACAGAATGATTAGTGATATTCACCAGGATGCATCGACCCGGATGGGCAAAAGCATCGAAGTGCTAAAACATGAATTTTCAAAAATTAGAACTGGCAGGGCGCATCCGAGTCTGCTGGATCAAATCAGTGTCTCTTACTACGGGACGGAATCATCATTATCGCAGATCGCCAATATTGCTGTTGAAGATGCTCGCACTTTAACGATTACGCCATGGGAAAAAAACATGGTGCAGGTCATTGAAAAAGCGATTTTAAAATCCGATCTGGGTTTGAATCCATCCACCAACGGCATGGTCATACGAATCCCATTGCCCCCGTTGACTGAACAGCGCCGCCGCGATTTGGTAAAAGTCGTCAGGCATGAAGCAGAGAACGGCCGTGTTTCGATCAGAAACATTCGCCGGGACGCCAATAACGAAATCAAGGAAGCGTTAAAGGAAAAATTGATTTCCGAGGATGAGGCGCATGCTGCAGAAGAAAAAGTTCAAAAATTGACCGATCAATATATCAAGGAAGTAGAAAAATTACTGGAAGCTAAAGAGGCTGATCTGTTGTCGCTTTAGAGATAATAAATGTCTTACGAAGGACCAATCAGTTTGGAATCAGAACATAATAATCCACGCCATATAGCCATTATCATGGATGGTAATGGCCGCTGGGCGCAGAAAAGATTCATGCCCAGAGCGGTAGGACACCAGGCTGGCGTGAAAGCGGTTAGAAAGATTGTCGAATATTGCGCACAGCAAGAGATAGAGGTATTGACCCTGTTTGCCTTCAGCAGTGAAAACTGGCGGCGTCCGCAAGAAGAAGTCTCATTATTAATGAATCTCTTTATGGCGACACTGCAACGTGAAATCGAGAAACTGCACCGTAACAATATTAAATTGCGATTTATCGGAGATAGAAGCGCCTTTTCCGAGCTATTACAAAACAAAATGTCTGAGGGCGAAGCGTTAACAAAGGAAAATACAGCGCTGACGTTGGTCATTGCGGTTAATTATGGCGGACGTTGGGATCTCTGCCAGGCCTTTCAGAAAGTCTCTGAAAAAATGCTGGCGGGGGAATTGAAAAAACAGGACGTTACCGAGCAACTGATCAATCGTTATTTATCGACAGCTGGATTGCCAGAACCGGATCTGTTTATCAGGACAGGCGGCGAACAACGGGTTAGTAATTTCCTGTTATGGCAACTCGCCTATACGGAGATGTATTTTACAGAAACACTATGGCCTGATTTTAACCAGAATTCAATTGTAGATGCGATCAAAAGCTTTAAAAGCCGGCAGAGACGCTTTGGTCGTACCGGAGAGCAGGTACGCAGTAAACCGGTCACTTTATAACCACCATCCAGATAACTAAAACAATAATGTTACTTAAACGAATTTTAACGGCATCTATTCTTGCAATTCTTATTGCATTAGCAGTTTTCATGTTGCCTGCGGACTATTTTTCCCTGGTTCTTGGCGTCATAACCCTGATCGGGGCTTGGGAATGGCTTAACCTGGTAGGAATTGAATCTAAAGCGAAACAAGGTTTGTTTTTTCTTGCCTTGATCGTGCCCATGTTAGGGATTCATTTTTGGACGCAGTTTCTTCAGGCTATATTTTTCGCGGGGGAAAAATTAAATCTTGGTTTGCCTGATGTGAGATATTTTTCCGGCGCATTGGAATGGTTTGTGATTCCACCCGTCTTGTTCTGGATATTGGCCATGATACTGATCCGTAATTTACCGTCGGCGTTGCTGAAACTGGAGATGAAAATCCGCTATAAGGCATTGATAGGCTGGTTTGTGCTATTGGCTGCATGGATGTTTTTAAGCAGGCTAAGAACGTTGTACGGTACTGAATTTACGATGTATTTACTGCTTTTAATATGGATAGCCGACATTGCAGCTTATTTTACCGGTAAAAAGTGGGGAACAACCAAATTGGCGCCAGAGATCAGTCCTGGAAAAACCGTTGCAGGCATGTATGGCGCGCTCGCGTCGGCTTTGCTGTGCGGGGTTGCGTTAGTTCTTATCTATAAAATCTATAATTCCAAGGTTATTATCGCCGTGGATTTTGTGTTTTTATCGGTATTGACCGTATTAATTTCCATTTACGGCGATTTGTTTTTCAGCCTCGTTAAACGTCAGCGCGGCGTTAAGGATAGCAGTTCACTGCTTCCCGGACACGGAGGCATTCTGGATAGAATAGACAGTCTGGTCGCTGCGATTCCGTTTTTTTATGCCGGCGTCTATCTAATTTACGGGCAGGTTTCATGAAAGGCATTTGCATACTCGGAGCGACCGGATCGATCGGTGTCAGCACATTGGATGTCGTTGCGAGGCATCCCCATCTTTATAACGTTGTTGCACTGACGGCAAATAACAACATCGATACCTTATTCGAACAATGCCTGCAGCATAAACCGGAGTTTGTTGTCGTCGTCGATGAAAATAAAGCGGCAGCCTTCAGGGAAAAAATCAAACAATCGCCGGTTGCCGATATCAAGGTATTATCGGGCGCCGCGGCGCTTGAGCAGGTAGCAACGCTTGCCAATGTTGATTCCGTCATGGCGGCGATCGTCGGCGCGGCGGGTTTGCTGCCAAGTCTAGCGGCGGCAAAGGCGGGTAAAACCGTATTGTTGGCCAATAAAGAAGCGTTGGTCATGTCCGGCAATATTTTTATGCAGGCGGTCGAAGCATCGGGGGCGCAGTTGCTGCCGATAGATAGCGAGCACAATGCCATCTTTCAATGCATGCCGTCAGGCTATATCGCGGGTAACTCCGAGAAACAGGCTCGTCGCATATTATTAACGGCATCCGGAGGACCTTTCAGGCAAATGCCGATAGCAGATATGGCCAATGTCACGCCGGAGCAGGCCGTCGCTCATCCTAATTGGGATATGGGCAAGAAAATTTCAGTGGATTCGGCAACCATGATGAATAAAGGTCTGGAAATGATTGAAGCCTGCCTCTTGTTCAATATGAAGCCCGAACAAATCCAGGTTGTCATTCATCCGCAAAGCGTCATTCATTCCATGGTGGATTATGTTGATGGCACCGTTCTCGCGCAAATGGGCAACCCGGATATGCGCATACCTATCGCCCATGCCCTTGCCTGGCCTCAGCGATTCGATTCAGGCGCTGAACCGCTAAATATTTTTAATGTACGCCGCATGGATTTCGAAGAACCCAATCTGGAGCGATTTCCGTGTTTGCGGCTGGCTTATCAGGCGATTGAGGCAGGCGGAACACATCCAACGGTGTTAAATGCGGCCAATGAAATAGCAGTGGATGCATTTTTAAATGGCAAGATAGGCTTTACCGATATTCCGGTTATTATCGAACGCTGTATGGATGCTACCGAGGTCAAGGCAGCCGATAGCCTGGAAATTATTTTAGACATGGATAAACAGGCCAGAATACTGTCTAATGAAATAATTGAAGCGCTTGTAAATTGAAGGGTTGAATGAGCACACTTTTTTATTTCATCATTACCATTGGCGTTCTGGTTTCATTCCATGAATTTGGACATTTCTGGGTGGCTCGGAAAGCAGGGGTCAAGGTTCTCCGGTTTTCCGTAGGTTTTGGCAAGGTATTATGGTCTTATCAGAAACAACCCGGGGCCACGGAGTATGTCATTTCGGCCATTCCTCTGGGCGGCTATGTGAAAATGGTCGATGAAAGGGAGGGTGAAGTCAAGGACGAAGATTTACCTTTTGCGTTCAATCGGCAGCCATTATTGGCCCGAACGGCGATAGTCGCCGCCGGCCCCTTGTTTAATCTCGGATTGGCTGTGGTTTTGTTCTGGTCTGTGTTCGTTATCGGCGAGACAGGACTGAAACCGATACTTGGCACTATTGAGCAAGGGACAATTGCGGCTGAATCCGGTTTTGCGGAAGGGGATGAGATTATTTCCATTAATGACCAAGTGACCCCGACCTGGTCTGAGGCATTGAACGTATTGATGGAGTCAGCGCTGGATGGAGATCAGGATATCAAGGTCAACGTAAAAAACTTTGATGATCGGCAAAGCACGAGGCTGGTAAGCATTTCTGAAAAAGATGCCCAGGACCCCGATGTTTTGTATGAAAGATTGGGATTTAAACCCTGGATGCCCAAATTAAAACCGGTTATCGGCGATGTGTTGCCTGATGGAGCGGCAATGGCGGCCGGATTGAAAAAAGGCGATCTGATTATCAGCGCCGATGGGGTTCCTGTTGAGGAATGGATGCAATGGGTTGATACCGTAAAAAATCATCCTGGCGTCGAAATAAAACTGATTATTGAACGTAATGGCGAACGTTTGCCGGTTTCTGTAACGCCAAAAAGCCTGCCAGCGGAACCAAAAACAAAAGACGACATACAAAAGACCGAAGGTAAAATAGGCGCTGCAGTCTTTATCCCCGAAGATCTGTTAAATTCCTTACGCGCCGAATATTCATTGTCTCCTCTGGCGGCTGTCCCTGCCGCGTTTAAAAAAACCTACTCTTATTCGTCCGCGACGTTAAAAATGATGGCCAAAATGCTGATCGGTCAAGCGTCGGTAAAAAATCTGAGCGGCCCCATCAGTATCGCTCAGTTTGCGGGTCAATCCGCCAGCATCGGACTGATTCATTTCATCAAATTTATGGCATTGGTCAGCGTCAGTTTGGGCGTATTAAATTTATTGCCGATTCCGGTATTGGACGGTGGACATCTTTTGTTTTACGGCATCGAAGCAATCAAGGGCAGTCCCGTTTCGGAAAGTAAACAACTGTTTTTTCAGCAAATCGGCATCGCATTATTAGTTTCGTTGATGGCCTTGGTGATGGTTTTAGATATTCAGCGATTATTCAAATAGAGTGAGCAATTTTATTGTGAACAAGGATGAATTTGTAGTTAATCTGGAACTGGCCGGTTGAGTAGAGACGTAAACTCAGCGCTCATTGAAATATAATTTAAAGCTATATTCAGTCATATCATATCCGCAGGCTTAACAGCCTGTTTTTCTCCAGCCGCTTTAAGTTATATTGAAGCCGGAATGAGAAACCGTAACTGAAATGATGATCGAAAACCATACAATACCGTCAACTCAACAAAAACTATCCAAGTCAAACGAGCAAAACATGAAAAAGATTATTAATATTGCCGCGCTTACCCTACTGGCACTGACTATGTCTTCAGTTAATGCGGATGAAAAGGCTGTCAGGCAGGCATTGTCCAAGTCCATGCCGTCAATAAAAATCGACTCAATCAAGCCCTCAGAGGTAAAGGGACTTTATGAAGTTATGGTCGGAGCAAATATTTTGTATGTTTCCGACGATGGTAAATATTTGTTACAGGGGCGTTTGATTGATGTTGAGGGCCGTACCGATTTGACTGAAGAAAAGTTGAGCGGCATGCGCAAAACTGTTCTGGAAAAAATCGGCCAGGACAATATGATCGTCTTTAAACCCAAAATTGCCAGCCATAAGGTTTGGGTTTTTACTGATATCGATTGCGGGTATTGCCGGAAGCTGCATTCAGAAATCGATCAATATCTTGCTCAGGGAATCACTGTTCAATATCTGTTTTTTCCACGGGCAGGGAAGGGCTCGGAATCGTACGACAAAGCCGTCTCTGTTTGGTGTGCCAAGGATCGTAATGCTGCGTTAACCGAAGCCAAAAAAGGCAAAACTCCGGAAGCTAAAACATGTGAAAACCCAGTCGATGAACATATGCAAATGGGTGCGGATTTTGACGTAAAAGGAACACCGATGATTGTTACGGAAAGTGGTAATGTGTATCCCGGTTATCTGCCTGCAAAACAACTGGCAGAGGCCTTGGAAGGCGAGAAAGCTCAAAAATAACGTTCAAGCACATAGAAGACTAAGTTTCAATCGATCTAGCCTGACTAATCCGGAAACCGCGGAATCGCAGATTGAATCAGTGATTCCGTGAGTCAGGGGGTTAACAATCAGTCCATCACGGGGCACTCAGCGTTCGATATCTTCGAGCATATCGCAGAGGATATGGCCCATCATAATGTGCATTTCCTGGATACTAGGCGTCTCGTCAGACGGTACGACCAGGCGGCCGCCGCACAGCGGGACCAGTTTGCCGCCACGGCAATGGTCGTGCAGTAGCGCTGTTTGGCGGCAAGAACCACCTCGATGACCCTTCATGGCGGCTTCAACGGTCTACGTTTCGCAGCATTTAATAAATTCCCCCTGTTGCAGCATTTCCGTCATTTTGGCAGAGGGCAGGGGCGGGCTAAAATGATAACCTTGAATAAAATCGCACTTCCATTTGACCAAAAAATCAAGCTGCGTCTGGGTTTCAACGCCTTCTGCCACAATATTCATGTTCATATTATGCCCCAGCATGATGATCGACTGGGCGATACTGGCATCATCGGAATTAGCATCCAAATGACTGATAAACGACTTATCAATCTTCAATTGGTCGATAGGAAAATTCTTGAGCATGCTCAACGATGAATAACCGGTACCAAAATCATCGATAGAAATAGTGGCGCCCAGCTTTCGGATATCCCAAAGCATTTTCGATACCATGTCGATATTTTTTATCATCAGGCTCTCGGTGATTTCAAACTTTAGCGAACTGGCTTGTACATCATGTGCTTTGATCGCCCGGTCGATTTTGGCGCACAGTTCTTTTTGCAAAAATTGCCGGGGCGAGAGATTAACCGCGACGGAAATCATCGCCAGGCCTTGTGTTTGCCAGTCATTGAGTTGCTGGCAGACGGTATGGATGACCCAGTCTCCGATAGGATTAATCAAGCCGGTTTCTTCCGCCAGGGGAATCAGTATGGCTGGTGAAATGAAACCCTTGTGAGGATGAGGCCAGCGCAATAATGCTTCAGCCCCGATAATTCTGTTGGTAATGGGATCAATTTGGGGTTGATAATAAACTTCGAAATGGCCTTCCTGCAGCGCTGAATACATTTCCTTCTCCATGATTAGCCGCTGCTTAGCCGATTTATTATAACTGCTTTGAAAAAAGCTGAAGCTGTTTCGTCCGTTCTCTTTCACCTGAAACATGGCTGCATCAGCGTGGGCCAACAGTTCTTCCGAGGTCACCCCGTCTTTGGGAAAAACACTGATGCCTATGCTGGGCGTTACATACAGCGTCAATCCTCCCAAATAAAATGGCTCGGACAGCTGTTCCAAAAGCTTGATGATAATACCCGTGATATTGACTTCCAGCGGTAACTGATTCAGTAAGACGACAAACTCGTCCCCGCCCCAGCGGGCAACGGTGTCAATTCTGCGCATATTGGCATGCAGTCTTTCGGCTACTTCGATGAGCAATGAATCGCCTACGGCATGTCCCATGCCGTCGTTCACTTTTTTAAAGTCGTCCAGATCGATAAACAGTACCGCCAAATAATGCCCTTGCCGTTGACAGGATGCTATTGCTTTTTCAATCTGTTCATGGAAAAGCACTCGGTTAGCTAATCCGGTCAACGAATCATGGGTTGCCAGATAAGCAATCTTTTGGCTGGTCTGCAGAATATCGGTAATGTCGCTTAAGGTAAAGACCAGGCCTGAAATTTTGCCCGATTCCTCATTGATAGGACTGCCGGTAACCTGAACAGCATATTTA
>CAZMRW010000102.1:0-14330 GCA_964568805.1 uncultured Methylococcaceae bacterium
ATTTATTTTGTATGACGATATGCAATATACAAAAAATGATTGGCGCAATCGTAACCTGATCAAAACTCAGAACGGCGTTCAATGGCTGACAGTTCCGGTCAAGAAAAAGTATAAACAAAAAATCAGGGAAACCGAAATAGACGGGACAAAATGGGCAGAGACCCATTGGAAAACTCTTATTCAGAATTACAGTCATGCCCCGCATTATCAACAGATCGTGGAACTGGTAAAACCACTCTATCTGAATCACAGCTTTACTCTTTTATCTGATCTAAATCGTGCATTTATCACGACAATCTGTAACTTTCTAGGCATATCGACCAAAATTAGTAATTCATGGGATTACTCCCTTATCGAGGGTAAAAGTAACCGTGTCGCTGACCTTTGCGATCAGGCAGGGGGCACCGAATATGTTTCGGGACCTGCTGGTAAAAACTATCTGGATCAACAAGTTTTTATCGATCGGGGCATCAACCTCAACTGGTTCGACTATTCAGAATACCAGGAATACGATCAACTTTGGGGGAATTTCACTCATACTGTGTCTATTCTTGATTTACTTTTTAACTGCGGAAATAACGCTCCTTACTATATGAAGCATTTAGATTCAAAATGAAGCTGTCAATCGTAGCCACCCTGTATCACTCCGCCCAGTACATAGAGGAATTCTGCCGGCGATCTGAAGCAGTTGCCAGTAAGCTGGTAAACGAAGAATATGAAATTATTTTAGTGAATGACGGTTCGCCCGATAACTCTTTAGACGTTGCCCTAAAACTGCATACCAATAATTACCATATCAAGATTCTTGATCTTTCCCGAAACTTTGGACATCATCGGGCGATGATGTGTGGGATCGAACATGCCCAAGGCGATAGAGTTTTTTTAATTGACGTAGACCTTGAAGAGGAACCGGAAAATCTAACACGATTTTGGGTAGCTATGGATGAAGATCCGGAAATTGATGTGATCGTGGGAGAGCTAACAGAAAAAACTGTGCCCTATTTCAAAAAAACGTCCAGCAGCCTGTTCTATAAAATATTTAACGCATTATCATCGGTAAAGATTTCCGACAGAGAAATTGTTTCTCGTCTCATGAATCGAGCCTATGTTAATGCACTGACTGAATATGACGAACGTGAAATATTTTTTCCGGCAATTTGGGTTGATGCCGGCTTCAAACAAAAAACGATGACCGCAGCAAAAACCTTTGATGGGCATTCCACCTATACCTTCAGGAAAAAGCTGGTCATGGCAATCGACGCCATTACGTCCTTTAGCAGTAAACCGCTTATATATATTTTCTATATAGGATTGTCGTTTTCTATTGGATCACTTCTCTTCATCATTTATTTGGTCATGAGAAAATTGCTTTTGGAACAGGTCTTTTTGGGATGGACATCATTAATGGCTGTTATCTGCTTAATTGGTGGAATTATTATCTTCTCATTGGGGGTTGTCGGAATTTATATTTCAAAAATATATATAGAGGTCAAAGCAAGACCTAACTCCATTGTTAGAAAGTTTTACCAAGGCTATACAAATCATTAAGACGTAACTAAAAATAATTCACCTGGTTTCATATATGATTTCCGATCGAGATAAATTGCGAGAAGGCACCATTAACGCCAACATTTATGTTCACGCTTTTCTAGCCAATGCCGGTGAATATGAAAAAAGCCCTCATTTCAGGCCTGAAAACAAAAAAAAAATTCGAGCTATATTGCATCGGCTGACGGCTGCTTTAGCAGATATACCGGATAAAAAAGCCATAGACTTCGGCTGCGGCACGGGTTTTATGATTGATTTGATGAAGGATCTATTCTCCGAAGTTCATGGTGTGGATATTACGCTTGATATGATGAATAAAGTCGACCTGACCCCCGGAAATATTTATCTTCATGAATGCCTTGCTGAGAAAACATCATTTCCAATCAATTATTTTGATTTTGCCACTGCTTATTCTTTCATGGATCATCTGTTTGACTACAAAGACTTCTTAAAAGAGGTTTTCCGTGTTCTCAAACCGGGCGGAATTTTCTACACCGACCTAAACCCCAATAGAAGTTTCATATTGGCTATGTATCAAATTGAAAAAGAAAGCATTACAGGTATATCCCCCCTAGTTGAAAAGGAAATAAAGGGAGCTCTTCATAATGGCGAACATTATATGAATAATTTCGGATTAAATGGTGAGTTGCTGGAAAAGGCGGAACCCATTAAATCTATTGACAAGGGATTCGACGCGTCAGAAGTGATCAATGCGGGTTATGACATCGGGTTCACCCAATGCAGAGTAGAGTTTGAATGGTTTTTGGGCCAAGCAAAAGTTATGCATGAACAATCCACCAAAAGGGCTGATTTGATAAATGACTATTTGGCATCAGTCCTGCCGGTATCGTCATCGCTTTATAAATATTTACGATTTATATTTATCAAATAGTCACAAGTATGACCGTCAATAAGACGTTTTTAAAAGAACTCGAGGAAAATGGCGTCACGATAGTTTCTTCAGTTTTATCACCTCAACTGGTCAATTCGTTACGCGGAGAATTAGAAGCCGCCATTGCGGAGGATCAAATCAAATATCCTAATGTATTCGATAAAGGCATGGTGCATAATTGCATGGTGTGCGGAAAATATATGGCCATGCTTCTTGATCACCCAGTGCTGAATGCCTATCTTGATGAAGCATTTTCCGATACCTGCATTATCTATGCTTATCAGTCTTCCTCTCTTCCGCCAGGAAAAAACAATTACGGCAGCCGGGTGCATGTCGATTGTCCAAGATTCATACCCGGCTATACCACCAATATGGGAGTAATCTTTCCCCTGGATGATTTCACTGAAGAAAACGGCGCTACTTATTATCTTAAGGGCTCCCACAAATATCCTGAATTGCCGGAAGAATCTGTATTTTACAAAAACGCTTACAGAGCCTGCTGCAATGCTGGTGACATGATCCTATTCAATGGACGGCTTGTGCATGCCGCAGGTATCAATGCTACAAACAAAATCAGACACGCATTGACCATTAATTTTTGCCGATCTTACATGAGGCAGCGCTTCGATTTTCCCAGACTTGTACCCCAAAGTATCATCGATACTCTAGGCGAAAACGGACGCCGATTGATAGGCATGAATGTGCGGGTTCCAACCAGACTCGAAGAATTCTACCTGCCCGAAAATGAAAGACTCTACAAGCCCAATCAGGGTTAACAGTTTATGAGCAAACTGATAATTTTTGGCGCTAATTCGCTCGCAAAACTTGCCCACTTTTATGCAACGAATGAACTAGGCATGGACGTTCTTGGTTTCGCTGTTGACGAATCCTACAAAGAAATGGATAAATTTGAGTCACTCCCCGTATTTGTCTGGCCGGAATTAAAAGAGCGATTTTCACCTGATGAAGTTTCGGTATTTGTAGCTATAGGCTATAAAAGTATGAGAGCGCGCGAAGCGGTCTACACTAAATTAAAAGCATCCGGATTTCAATTGATCAATCTCGTGTGCTCTTCGAGCTATATGGCAAAAAACGTGTCCATTGGAAATAACAATTTTATTATGCCGGGTGCCGTCATCGAGCCGGATGTCAAGATGGGTGATAATAACGTCGTATGGTCAAATGCTACGGTCTGCCATGATTCGATAATTGGTGACCATAATTTTTTTGCCGCCAATGTCACCATCGGCGGTGCTGTTTCTATTGGAAACCAAAATTTTATCGGATTTTCATCTGTTGTTCACCAACATATCCGTATTGGCAACGAAACTCTGATTGGATCACAATCATTGGTTAATCGAGATACACAGGATTTGTCTTTCTATCGGGGATCACCGGCAATAAAAGTATCACCAATCGACCCAAGGATAGGAGTAAAAGTTAATTGAAAATAATTGAATATTCAATTTCCCCTATACTGAAACCCTATGATCATTTTTTTATTAAACAGAAAATTAATGGTTTTCTTCATACATTACTAATATTCAATTACACTTCCATTTCTTTTCCGAATTTCCGTATTGGTTTATGTCTCGCCTAATCGAACATTTTTACATTTTTTTAACGATCATGTTCACTGTCTACAGCCAACTTATTATGCGTTGGCAAGTTGGGTTGGCGGGAGATATCCCTGCGGATATCACAGACAAATGTCTATTTATCGCAAATTTACTGATAAAGCCCTGGGTCATGACCGGCATCATTGCTACTTTTCTTGCGGGAGTATCATGGATTCTGGCGATGACACGTTTCGAAATCAGTTATGCGTTTCCTTTCGTCAGTCTTAATTATGTTTTTATTCTGGCGGCCAGTGTATTGTTTTTCAACGAGTCTTTAAATTTGACTAAAGTCTTAGGCTCCCTATTCGTCATAACTGGCATTATTGTCATTGCAAAAGGATAGCTATGGGGCAAAGCACATCGGGTCTCCACGCTATTCTTTCACATCCTGCTATCTACAGCGCTTTTCAGAGTCTCATGGGCTCTCATCAGGCAAGATTAGAATTTGTATCCGATTATGTTCACCCCAAGCAGAATGACTCCATATTGGATATAGGCTGTGGGCCTGCAGAAATACTCGATTACCTTCCCGATGTAGTGTATTACGGTTTTGATATCAGTCAGGCCTATATTTCTAAAGCAAAAGAAAAATACGGAGACAAAGGTCAATTCATTTGCAAAAATCTTAAGCCTGTTGATATCGAAAACTTACTTCCATTCGACATCGTCATGGCAATTTCCGTTTTACACCATCTTGACGACATGGATGCTGCAAACCTGCTGAACTTGGCATATCACAGCTTAAAACCGGGCGGACGTCTGGTGACTGTCGATCCTTGCCTGGTACCCGGTCAAAATCTGATTGCACGTTTTTTGATCAATCATGATCGCGGACAAAATGTACGTACCCGGGAGGGATACAAATCCCTGGTTTCTCCGATATTTGCCGCACATAGATTGGAAATAAAACATCGCGCCTGGATTCCTTACACCCATTGCTTCATGGAATGCACACGCTCGTGATCCCTTTTAACCAACCCTATATGACCGGGAAAGAACTCTGGTATATCAGTCAGGCCCATGCCAACGGCCATCTTGCCGGTAATGGCGAATTCACCAAACGGTGTCATTCTTGGCTCGAACAACGTATGGGCTGCCGCAAGGCTTTGCTGACCCATTCTTGCACCGCCGCACTGGAAATGGCGGCGATTCTGGCTGATATCCAGGCAGGCGATGAAGTCATCATGCCCTCTTATACCTTTGTTTCAACCGCCAATGCCTTTGTGCTGCGCGGTGGCATGCCTGTCTTTGTAGACATACGTCCTGATACGCTCAACATCGATGAAAACAAAATCGAGGCGGCCATTACCCCCAAAACCAAAGCGATCGTCACTGTGCATTATGCCGGAGTAGCCGCCGAAATGGACGCAATCATGGATATCGCCCGGCGCCACAATATCTTGGTCATCGAGGATGCCGCCCAGGGCATTATGTCGACATACAAGGGACGGCCTTTGGGGACCATCGGGCACATAGGAGCCTATTCCTTCCATGAAACCAAGAATATCATTTCCGGAGAGGGCGGCGCCTTGTTGATTAACGACCAATGCTTTGCAGAGCGCGCCGAGATTATCTGGGAAAAGGGCACCAACCGCGGCCAGTTTTTTCGTGGCCAAGTTGATAAATATACCTGGGTGGATATCGGTTCCTCTTATTTGCCCGGAGAAGTAATTGCCGCCTTTCTTTCCGCGCAAATTGAAGAAGCGGAGTCAATCACCGACAAGCGACGGAAAATCTGGTCATTTTACCATCAGGCGCTAGCGTTTCTGGAAAAATCCGGAAAGTTGCGCCGCCCGGTCGTTCCTTCCGAATGTGAGCAAAATGCTCATATGTACTACATTTTGTTACCCCAGCTAACAATCCGTAACCAGGTCATCGAGAAGCTCAAGGCATCCGGCATATATACGGTGTTTCACTATGTTCCGCTTCACGATGCACCTTTTGGTAAAAAACATGGACGTACAACCAATGATCTTCCTGTTACCCGTATGGCATCGGATTGTTTGTTGCGTTTGCCGCTATGGCTGGGTGTCGAAGTCCATCAACAGAAAATCGTCGATGAATTGGCCGCAAGTTTGGGATATTGAAATAAAAAGTTTCCAATTAAATATGCCGAACTTTATAGTGTCGATCAATTGCACTTTATTTAAAAAAACTCATGACTAATTTGCAACGCACAAGAACACTTTTTTTGCTTGTTCTTGGTTACTTTACCATTCTGATCACGATTTATTTTCACACCGAATATGACCCCTACTGGCACATCAGAGTAGGCGAATGGATTGTCAACAACCTCAAGGTTCCTGACAGGGGGCTTTTTTCCCACAGCAAAGCCGATGCGCCCTGGACACCGCATGAGTGGTTGTCCGAAGTCATTATTTACTGGATTCATAAAGTATCGGGATGGCCCGGTCTGGTGATGATGGGGGTGTCTGCGGCAACGATCAGCATTTTAATCATGCTCAAGTATCTGCTGGAAAAACTTCCGCCGATGCGCGCCTTATGCCTGATGCTGATGGCCTACGGGATGCTGGTCACGCATGTGATGCCCCGGCCGCATATGCTGGCTTTGCCGATCATGACCTACTGGTTTGTGCAACTGCTTAAAGCCAGTGAACTGCACAAAGCCCCTCCCCTTTATCTGACGCCGCTGCTGATCTTATGGGCGAACATTCACGGCAGTTTTTTGATTGGCATCGTTTATGCCATGTTTTTTGCATTCGAATCGGTGATGACCTCGCCGCCGGCCGTCGACCGCAATCGGTTAATAAAACAATGGGCGATTTTTTTAGCCGTTTCCATTGTCTGTCTTATGGTGACTCCTCTGGGCATAAAAGGACTGTTGCTGCCATTCCAACTGACTGATCAAAGCTACTCGTTGAGCATCATCAGCGAATGGCTTTCTCCCAATTTCCAGGAGTTCCAGTTTCTTGAGCTCTGGATCGTCATTCTGATTGCCTTCGCCTTTACTCAAAAAATGCAGCTTCCCGTGTTAAGGCTGATATTCTTGATCGGGCTAATCCATCTTTCATTAAAACACTGCCGTTACGCAGCCGACCTGATGTCTCTCCAGGCGCCCTTATTGTTGGCTGCGCCGCTTGCCAAACACTGGCGCGTCGCCAGGGACAGCAAGGAAAACAGAGTCACGATTGGCTCGCTAGTACCTGTTACCGCCATGGGCAAGGCGCTGATCCTTTCGTTTTTTGTCGGTTGGGGAGTCTATATCGTAAAGTTCAAGGACATCGAGTTCCTGCTCAGCAAAAAAATCAACGCCATGCTGCTGGCGGTCCACCAAGCCGATTTGCCGGGAAAAGTATTCAACTCCTACGACGTGGGGGGCTATTTGATCTTTCAGGGTTTCGATACCTTCATCGATTCCCGTGCCGAATTGTATGGGGATGATTTCATAAAATCGTTTTTTGAAGCGGCGACGCTTTCCGGCGGCGAAAAGCCGCTTGAAGCTTTGTTAAATCAATATGACATCAGTTGGACCTTTTTATCATCCACGAGCCCGTCAATCGCCTATTTTAATATGCATCCGGACTGGATTCCGGTCTATGCCAACAAGTTTGCGGTGATTCATGCACGCAAGGGCCGATGGCCGATGCAGGCTATCGATCAACTTAAAGAACAATTGCAAAAGCAGTCCGATGCAACCGGATAAATTTTTTGAGAAAGTTCGCACCAGTCTCTCGCTTCCCGTCCCGTTCAACCGGAGCGCCGGCAGGGTATTTCGAATTCATCCGCAGGCAATAAAATTGTGCGCTGATTGCGATTGATTTTCCGACAGATAGTTGCCTCGTCAGATTTTCCGTTAGTAAATAACGGAGTTTACCCTATACGGAATAATGTTTTTTCCATCACTAACCCGTCATTCAGCGATTTCCAGAATGATTGTGCTTGATTGATAGGCACGAACGAAATATTGTTGACGCCAGCATCATGGCTTATTTATCCCATGTGGATTTATTTTGTCATGAGCTTCCCAAAGTATTGATACTTAGTATTTTTTTAATGAATTTGGATAAATTCATTATTTCAATCATGTTTATTGCAATTTCATTTAGTTAGTCTAGAATTGAAAATGTCTTAAATAAAGTTTCCAGTTTGATGTTTTAACGGTCTTTTATGAATAAAGCACACTGACGAAATGACTTGATAAGATAAGAAAATGAACGTCCGCATAGCAAGCCAGACTTCGACAATAAATAGAAAGTTTTTTAGGTAACTTGTATATATAGATTGATGTTTTGCCAATTATGACAATAGCTTATCAATGAATTCATTTACCATAAATATCGACTATTTACGCATAATCCGATATTCAATTAATTTAGCCTTATTAAATTTAACCACCAACAGCCAATAGGTATAAACCATGAAAAAATTATTAAACTCAATGCAAACCAAAATGCCTTCTTTCTTTAAAAAAGAAAAAGGCGCAACCATGGTTGAATATGCGATCATGGTTGCCTTAATCGCTATTGTATCGATCATTGTTATTACAGGCCTGGGACGAGAAGTCAGCACCACCTTCGGCACCGTCAGCAGTTCATTGGCAGCAACTAATGGCTAATGCCGCCGATTAAGTCAGACAGTTATTCTCATATCTCTCCATCTACTCAGTTAAATGGAGAGGTTTTTTGAATAAACATTTGGGCGCCTCAAAAAATCCATCTGGCCGAGACTGTTAAATCCTCGTTATAAAAAAACGTTTCAGATCAACATGTTTTGCGGTAATGGTGGACTTTTTGAGGTTCCCCTTGATTCAGGTTTAATTCTTAACCGTGCCCTTTTGCGACCATTGATACAAATAGTAATCCGGAATCCTTATTAACTAATTTCATTATCCGATTCGAACGTATGTCATCATGAAATTATTAATCACACTCCAAAATAAAGTCCCCTCTATCGCTACAAACGAACAGGGCGCCACTATGGTTGAATATGCGATCATGGTCGCGTTAATCGCTACAGTTTCTTTCTTGATCGTTACTGGCTTTGGCCGTGAACTCAGCACGACTTTCGGCACAGCCAGCAATTCATTAGTAAAAATGAATGGGTGAGCAATTTTTTAAGCTTGCGCTCGAATTGAGGTGTCCACTATTAATGGGATAAGAAAATTCTGTCGATCATCAGATTTTTTAATCTTAAATTAAGATTAATGTTGTTTTAGTAAAAAAATAACCTATTCTTAAATTAACCGACAGCTTGCCAGCCTTTTAAAAGCTGATTTCGGTAGATATAAGCTTTTTCACTATCTAACCTGACCTGAATGATAAATTTCAGCTTATAGACAACTAATCGTATTTCTATAGCCTTTCAGGATTTTCAACTTAATACAGCCATCAGGTCTATGGATACAACAAACCCATCAAACTATACTACCGGCGGCCCTCGACATGCTTTTGCTCCGCGCCCCCGCTCTATTGAAGAAACCGGATTAACCTTTGATTTTATCGCAGCTCTAATCTGTAAGCATTTACATATCAATGGAATTTCCGACCTTCATCAACTCTGTGATAATGTGGCGTTGTCGGGCAATATACTTGAGACTGTATTGGACGGGCTGCGTAAACAGAATCGAGTGGAAATACTTGCCGCATCGCACACCAGCAAAGGACTGCGTTATGTCTTGACCGACAAGGGAGTAGCCGAGGCATTATTGGCGTTAACCAAAAGCGGTTATACCGGACCTGCTCCGGTGCCTGTTGAACAATACCGCAAAGTAGTTCAGGCTCAGTCCATACAAAACAACAAAATAACCCGCCCTGTCGTACAGCAAGCCTTTGCCGATACCATATTAGATCCGAACCTGTTGGATCAACTGGGTCCCGCCCTGCACTCCGGAAGAGCCATCATGATTTACGGGCTGCCGGGCACCGGCAAAACGTTTATCTGCAAAAGGCTGACGAGAGTATTGGGAGACTCGGTATTAATACCGTATGCCATATCGGTTGGCGAGAGCGTTATTCAGGTTTTCGATCCGGTTGTTCACATTCCGGTAAAAGACAAAACCAACAGCATCAATTATCACCTTCAGCAGGGCGCCGACCCCCGTTTTATTGAATGCCATCGGCCTGTCGCCATCAGCGGCGGTGAACTGACGCTGGACATGCTGGAAATCGACCATGACAAAAATACGCGTCTGTCTCAAGCGCCTTTGCAGTTAAAAGCAAACAACGGCATGTACATCATCGACGACCTGGGACGTCAGCGCGTGCATCCGGTCGATCTTTTCAACCGATGGATCGTTCCGCTGGAAGAAAAACACGATTATCTCAGTCTCGATACCGGAAAACGAGTTCAGCTGCCTTTTGATGTGATTCTGATATTTTCTGCTAATATTAATCCGGTAGATCTTGCCGACGAAGCCTTTTTACGGCGCCTGGGTTATAAAATCAGGTTTGCTCCGGTCGATAAAATGCAGTATGTCCAGATTTGGCATTTATATGCCAAAGAGTTGCAAATCAATTGCCCGGACAACTTGCTTGAAGACATCTTCGAGCGCTACAAAAAAGAAAACCGCCCCCTGCTGCCTTGCCATCCCAGAGATTTGTTGGGGATAGTCAAGGACCAATGCGAATACGAAGGCGAACCCGGAGTTGCTACCCAGGCAAGATTGCGGAATGCCTGGGATAACTATTTTATTAACCTTGAAAACGCAAGGATAGACTAAATGAACAGTCGCTTCTTAATCATGCTGATAATTGCACTTATTCTGGCCGGCGGAGCCGCCTTTATTGCAAAACGCTGGGTTGACTCAAAATCAGGCTACAAACCTGTCGATACGGCACAAAATACTGTCCAGGTTTATGTCGCCGCAACCAATATACCGTTCGCCACCCGAATAGAAAGCACTCAGTTCAAGCTGATGGCTTGGCCTAAAGATAATGTGCCTTCCCAGGCTTTCACTGAACAAGACACCCAAAAAGACCCAAATGCCATTCTGGGCAAAGTGACGCAGCGCGATTTTTACGCCGGCGAAATCCTGTTGAAGCCGCAAATAAAAGAACATCTGGGCGGCAGCACCTTGTCCGCATTAATTCAGGAAGGCATGCGAGCCATCAGCGTGCGCGTCAATGATGTCGTCGGCGTCGCCGGTTTCATTCTCCCCGGCAACAAGGCGGATATTATCGCAACGCGCGATAAAGGCGAAACCTATACCTTGTTAAAAAATATAAAAATTCTGGCCATCGATCAGACTGCCTCGACAGACCAGGATAAACCGGCCGTAGTCCGGGCTTTAACCCTGGAAGTGACACCCAGACAGGCGGAAACGCTCGTCCATGCCATGAAAATAGGAGACTTGCAGTTCACCTTGAGAAACCCGATGGATTCCGACACCTACATTGAGCCGACCACTGTAGCGCAACCGGTTATTACGCCTAGTCAACCCAAACAAGCAAGGCGCTACAAAGCCCCTGTCTCCATAAAGATTCTTCCCTGGGGAAGCCATAATTTTATTAATTGGAAGGATGGAGAAGCTTCTTGATCTGGCAGAACCAATATAGGTTAATCAATCATTTACCATTTAAGTTTTCGCGTTTAAAGAATCGCGTTTTTGAGCGCAGGAATTTAAAAGAATACTAAAAAACTAGGGAAACATCACCATGTTAAACATCTACCCAATCAACCTGCTTAAAACAGTGCCCGCGCTGTTATTGGGCTATTCCCTTCAGGTCGGCGCCGAAATTACGACCAGCGCAGATAGCAGGCATCTCGTTTATCACTTACCCGTAAATAAATCACTGTTAATAAATCTCGACCGTAATATTGGGACATTATCCCAAGGTAAGGATAACATCGCCGATTTCACAGTCTTCCGACCCAGACAATTATTAATAAGGGGAAATGCAATTGGAGGAACTAATGCAACTATCTTGGATGCCAATAACCGTGTATCCATGATTATCGATGTCGAAGTCACCCATAACCTGGATGGCCTTAAACAGAAACTTTATGAACTGATGCCCAACGAGCATATTGAGGTTCGAGGCGCCGAAAAATGTATCATTCTCAGCGGCGAAGTCTCCAATCTGGTTAATATGGATTATGCAATGAAACTGGCGCAGGGTTATGCCGCGGCTGGAATAAGCGGCGGTGGCGGTGGCGGCGGCAGCGGTCGCGGCGGTTGCGCTGGCGGGGGCGGCGGAGGCGGTGGCGGCGGCAGCGGCACCAGCAACTTCATTGTCAACATGATGCATGTCGGCGGCGAACAACAGGTGATGCTGGAAGTCAAAATTGCCGAAGTCAGCCGTACCTTGGCCAGAGCCCTGACCTTAAATACCAGCGCATCAAAAACCAATGCCGAGGATGGCTCCTTCCTTTGGACCGTCCTTGCCGCCGGCGCCGGCGCCTTTACCGGTTCTTACGTAGCCGGCAATACCCTGTTTAACTGGAGCCTGAATTTCAGCCGGAATACCGATCTGGCGACCGTTTTAGCCGAACCCAACCTGACCACGCTCAGCGGCAAAAAAGCTTCGTTCCTGTCCGGCGGGGAATTTCCCTTTACTGCCTGCACCCAGGGCGGGGGCGGTAGCACCAACAATATTCTCTGTAATGTAGATTTTAAGCCATTCGGGGTAGGCCTCGAGTTCACGCCGGTCGTACTGGATTCCAACCGGATCAACCTGACGACCCATGTCTCGGTCAGTTCATTGAGCAATGCCGCCAATGATGTTGTGACGGAAGGCTTGGAACAATTCGACACTTTAATTGGCAGCAGTCCAGTCTCCATTAATTTACAACCGACACCCAGCCTGGACACACGGGAAGCTGTTTCTACGCTTGAGCTCGCCGACGGACAAACGATGTCCATCGCCGGCCTGATTAGCGAGAACAACAATAACACACAAGAGCAAACACCCGGACTGGCCGATATTCCGGTGTTAGGTTCACTGTTCAGAAACCGGACCTCACAAAACGATAAAAAGGAACTGGTCATTCTGGTAACGCCGCATCTGGCCAAACCGATACCGCCCGATCAGATTCAACTGCCTACCGATTATTATGTCGCGCCGGACGATATCGATTTCTATCTGTTAGGCCGGATGGAAGCCAGAAATGCACAGGATAAAACCGCTCAGGCGCCGGTATTCGATCCGATGTCCGGCGGCACCACCGGCCAGTTCGGTCACCAAATCAACGACGGAGGTTCACAATGAAAATTCAAACGATCCCGACTCTGATCGCAGGCGCTTTATGGCTTAGCGGCTGCGCCGACGGCAATTACAGAGCGGATGTACTGAACGATAGTTTTGGTCAGTCAGCCAAACAACTGGTCAAAGCGCAGATTGCCGATCCCCAGGCGGCGGAAAACCCGCCGGCCGATTCTCCGAAAAGAATGGACGGTTATGCCGGGGTGAACACCATGAGAACCTATCGCAATGCTTTTGGCCAGGAAAATGATATTCCGGGTTTAACGATTAATATCGGCGGGGCCAGCTCAGGTGGCTCCGGCTCTGGCTCTGGCTCTGGCGGTCAGTGATTTAACTTTATTAAGCTGACTCTCAAGGCAGGAGTATTTTTATGAACACGACATTAACACCGTTACACAAAGCGAAAGGCAGTGTACTGGTGCTGACTGCCTTGAGTCTTTTAGTCATAATGGGCATGTTGGGTCTGGCAATTGACCTCGGCAACGCCTATGTCAATAAAACCCGTTTACAAAACGCCCTGGATGCCATGGTCTTGAGTGCAGCCATTTCGTTAGTGAATGAACGGGTAGGGAATGCTGTCGCCGATGCTCAGCACACGTTTGATGAATACAACCTTACCTCTGTGGATGCGACAACTGATATTGATATCTGTTTTTTTGATAATTACAGCGATATTAATGCAAATTCACCTTGCGATACAGCAACGCCTACGGCATCGTCAAGGTTCGTCCGCGGCGCTATGAAACCCGAAAACGCATTAAGCGTAGCAACGACTTTTGCTTCTTTAATAGGCTTTGCTGAAACCAATATCCATGCCAGCGCTGTATCAGGGCCCTTATCGTTGAATAATTTATGCACCTTGATCCCAGTAGTAGCATGTGCGGAGATGGTAGCCACCAATGCAGGTGCCGATGGAATTCCCAATACAAAAGATGATACACGAGTGCCCGCAGATAAAGACTGCACCGATGATAACTGCTATGGCCTTACCGTAGGCGCTAATGTTTCAGTCAAAAACCACAGCCAGACTGATATCGGTCCCGGCAATTTTAATTTATTGGATGTAGGTTCCGGTGCGGATGCTGTATGCGAAGCCATGGCAGGCAATCT
>CAZMRW010000103.1:0-14194 GCA_964568805.1 uncultured Methylococcaceae bacterium
GCCTTTAGCCTTTAGCCTTTAGCCTTTAGCCTTTAGCCTTTAGCCTTTAGCCTTTTCAGGATTCAACCGGTAGAGCACTGCGATTTGGCCGATCGATTGAATAAGCTCGGCGCCCGTGTCCGAACAGATTTTGTCGCTGATCAGCTTGCGATCGTCCCGTTCGGCACGTATTCTGACTTTTATCAGTTCGTGACTGTTTAACGCCAGTTCCAGTTCGGCCAGCACGGCAGGAGTATAGCCTGATTGTCCAATCATAATCACCGGTTTCAAGCTATGCGCCTCGGCCCGGAGTCTTTTCTTATCTGCAGAGTTCACTCATTTATCCTAAATCAAAAGCCACATTTTACACGAAAAGATCATTATGGCCCGAAGTAAAAGCAGTAATCGCTGGATGCAGGAACATTTCGATGACCCCTATGTCAAAATGGCGCAATCTCAGGGATTTCGATCGCGAGCAGTATTTAAACTGAAGGAAATTCAGGAGAAAGACCAGTTTATCAAACCCGGGATGAACATTGTTGATTTGGGCGCAGCACCGGGAGGATGGTCTCAGTTTGCCAGGCAACTGATCGGCCAGAAGAATAAACTGGTCGCTCTGGATATATTGCCGATGGAACCCCTGGACGGCGTCGACTTTATCCTGGGTGATTTCCGCGAACAATCGGTTCTGGATGAACTTTTTGCAAGGTTGAATGGTGTGTCGGTCGATTTGGTGATGTCGGACATGGCGCCTAACATGAGCGGAAATAAAAGCGTGGATCAATCGCGATCCTTGTATTTGGCAGAATTGGCGCTGGACACGGCCAAGAAGGTTTTGACGACGAATGGCGCGTTTCTGGTCAAGTTGTTCCAGGGAGAAGGATTTGAATCCTTTTGCCGGGATGTGCAATCCTGTTTTTCCAGGGTCGTTATCAGGAAACCGAAAGCATCACGGCCCAGAAGTAATGAAGTTTATATTTTGGCCAGAGGGTTTAAATAAATGATATTGATCCCTATATCTTTAGGCGAAAGGCGAATGCACAAAATCATAAGCCCTGATTTCCAAATTGCAGGCAATTCCGCCTTGTGCCTTTCGCCTTATTCCAATTAACGACAAGCACAATGGGTAACACCTGATATAATTACCCAAACTCTTAAACCAAGAGCTATTCAGGCTCAGGGCGTGTAAATTGAACGAAATACTTAAAAATATACTTTTGTGGGTGGTCATCGCGGTTGTATTGATGTCCATCTTTAACAACTTCGGCCCGCAAATGGAAGGGTCTGATACTGCGTTGTCTTATTCGCAGTTTATCGAGGCAGTGAAATCGGGCCAGGTGCAGCAAGTTGTTATTGACGAGAATGTCGTCAAAGGCAAAATGCAGGGCGGACAGGTTTTCAAAACCTATGCGCCGTCGGATGTTCATATGGTCGATGACCTGCTGGCAAACGGCGTTGACATCAAAGCCGTTCCGCCTGAACAGCCTTCCTTGCTGATGCAATTGCTGGTTTCGTTCGGCCCCATGTTGCTGCTGATTGCCGTCTGGGTGTTCTTTATGCGGCAAATGCAGGGCGGCGTCGGCGGCGCGCGTGGAGCCATGAGTTTCGGTAAAAGCAAGGCCCGCATGCTTGAAGAAGACCAGATTAAAGTGACTTTTGCCGATGTTGCAGGCTGCGACGAAGCGAAAGAAGAAGTCGTTGAAATGGTCGATTTTCTTAAAGATCCGGCAAAATATCAAAAATTGGGCGGTAAAATTCCTCGCGGCGCTCTGATGATCGGACCTCCGGGAACAGGTAAAACGTTATTGGCAAGGGCCATCGCCGGAGAAGCGAAGGTGCCGTTTTTCACCATATCCGGTTCGGATTTTGTCGAAATGTTTGTCGGCGTCGGCGCATCCCGTGTCCGGGATATGTTCGAACAGGCCAAAAAACACGCCCCCTGTATCATTTTTATCGATGAGATCGATGCCGTTGGCCGTCAGCGGGGTGCAGGGCTCGGCGGAGGCAATGACGAGCGCGAGCAAACCTTGAACCAGTTATTGGTGGAAATGGACGGTTTCGAAGGCAATGAAGGGATTATTGTGATCGCTGCTACCAACCGGCCTGATGTGCTGGACAAGGCCTTGTTGCGTCCGGGACGATTCGACCGCCAGGTGACTGTCGGATTGCCCGATGTTAGAGGTCGCGAGCAGATTCTTAAGGTCCACTTGAAAAAAGTACCCATGGACAATGACGTTGAAGTTAAATATATCGCTCAGGGTACGCCGGGTTTTTCCGGAGCCGATTTGGCCAATCTGATTAATGAAGCGGCCTTGTTGGCGGCCCGAATGAATAAGCGGGTGGTCAACATGCTGGATCTGGAAAAAGCCAAGGATAAACTCATCATGGGAGCTGAAAGGCGCTCCATGGTGATGGACGATAAAGAAAAGAAAATGACGGCTTATCACGAAGCCGGCCATGCCATCGTGGGCAGACTGGTTCCCGAACACGATCCTGTCTATAAAGTCAGCATTATGCCTAGAGGCCGCGCTTTGGGCGTGACCATGTTTCTGCCGGAAAGAGATCAATACAGCGCCAGCAAACAAAAACTGGACAGCATGATTTCCAGTCTGTATGGCGGACGTATCGCCGAAGAGATGATTTTCGGCTGGGAGCATGTTAGCACCGGCGCATCGAACGATATTGAACGGGCGACTGAGCTGGCCAGAAATATGGTGACCAAATGGGGCTTGTCGCAACGCTTGGGGCCATTGGCTTACAGTGAGGAAGAGGGCGAGGTTTTTCTGGGACGTTCGGTGACTCAGCACAAAACGGTTGCCGAAGAAACGTCACATACGATCGATGAAGAAATCCGTTCCATTATCGACCGGAACTATGAACGTGCCGAAAAGATTTTAAAGGAAAATATCGATATCCTGCATACCATGGCCGATGCCTTGATGAAATACGAGACGATTGACAAATCTCAGATTGATGATTTGATGTCTCGTAAACCGATACGGGCGCCGCAGGGATGGGACGATAATGCGCCTCCTTACGCGTCGCAGGGCGAGCGCAATCCCAATGATGCGGCAAATATGGATGACAAAAAAACCGAGAAACCGATAGTCGGGACTGCGGAACAGAACTAAGATAAGGGTGTCTTAAAAATCAAGGAGAGGCTAGGACCTCTCCTTTTTTGTTGTGTTTTTTTCAAGGCTCCGGCCACTGCATTGCGATAGCCCAGTCTATTTTGACTTGTGCGCCAGACATTACCCTTCTATTATTTAGGCATTTAAAGAGTCTCTTAAAATAAAGAGTCGCACACTTGATCCTTGTAACGGACTATTCATCATGACAAGAAAATATTTTGGTACTGACGGCATCAGAGGCAGAGTTGGCGAACCGCCTATTACTGCTGATTTTTTATTGAAGCTGGGCTGGGCGACCGGGAGGGTTTTTGCCAACGAAGGGCAGGGTTTTGTCCTGGTAGGCAAAGACACACGAATATCCGGTTACATGTTTGAATCCGCAATCGAATCCGGGCTAACCGCAGCCGGTGTCGATACCCATTTAATCGGGCCAATGCCGACGCCGGGCATCGCTTATTTAACCCGGACCCTCAGGGCTCGGGCCGGCATCGTCATCAGCGCCTCGCATAATCCCTATTATGATAACGGCATCAAGTTTTTTTCGGTTCAGGGCACAAAATTGCCCGATGACATCGAGCGTAAGATTGAACACTATATCGATTCGCCGATGACAACGGTCGACTCTTCCAAACTGGGCAAGGCGAAACGGGTTGTGGATGCGGCAGGGCGCTATATTGAATTTTGCAAGGCCAGCGTTCCGACCAGGCTCGATTTTAACCGGTTGAAAATCGTCATCGATTGCGCCCACGGAGCGACTTATCATATCGCGCCTCATGTATTCAAGGAAGTAGGGGCCGAAGTGATAACGATAGGCGCCGAGCCCAATGGCCTTAATATTAATGACAAGTGCGGCGCGACCCATCCCCAAAAACTGGTGGACGCGGTGCTGGCGAATCACGCCGATGTGGGCATTGCCTTGGACGGCGACGGAGACCGATTGATCATGGTTGATCATAAAGGCGAAATTGTTGACGGCGATGAACTGCTGTATATCATCGCCAAGTCCAGGCTGCAGGCTGGGCAGTTATCGGGTCCGGTCGTCGGCACCTTAATGACAAACCTGGGCGTTGAGCACGCATTTAACAGATTGGGCGTGCCATTGCTCAGGGCTAATGTGGGCGATCGTTATGTCATGGAAATGCTGGTTGACAACAAAGGGATTTTGGGGGGCGAAGGGTCTGGCCATATCATTTGCCTGGATAGGACAACTACGGGCGATGGCATCATCTCTGCGTTGCAGGTGATTGCAGAAATGCATGATAGCGGCAAGAATTTACACGAATTAAAAACGGGCGTGCAAAAATATCCGCAGGTCCTGGTTAATGTCACGACCAGTAAAAAAATCGATCCTGATCAAAATGAAACGATACAAGCGGCGGTGAAAGCCGTTGAACAAAAACTCGGCAGGGAAGGCCGCATTTTGCTCAGGGCGTCCGGCACCGAGCCGCTCATTCGCGTCATGGTGGAAGGCCAGCACGGAGATATGGTCAAAAATTTTGCACAGCAACTGGCCGACGACGTCAGGAATGCAATCGATGCTTGAACTCTAAGCTATTAGCATATATCATACGCGATTTGATTCTATATGGGGGTAATGATGCGTCGGTCTCTGGTAGTCGGAAATTGGAAAATGAATGGAACTCTTGCTAGCTCAGAGTCGCTGGCAAAAGGCATCATTGCCGGATTGGGGTCAAATAGCGCCGAAATAGCGGTCTGTGTGCCTTATGTGTATATGTCCAGGGTTAGCGAAATCGTCAAAAACACCGGTTTGGCATTGGGCGCTCAAAATGTCGCCGATAAAAGTTCCGGTGCTTTCACCGGTGAAATATCGGCCGCCATGCTGAGCGAATTTAATTGCAAATACGCCATCGTTGGGCATTCGGAAAGACGGACCTATTACGGCGATACGAATGAATCGGTTGCCGCGCGCTTTTGTCAGGCCCAGGCGCTAAATATCATTCCGATTCTTTGCGTAGGCGAAACTCTGGAACAGCGCGAACAGAATCAAACCTTTGCCGTCATCGACGAACAACTGGATGCGGTGATAGAAGCAGCCGGCATTGCCGCCTTTAATTCCGCCGTCATCGCCTATGAACCGGTGTGGGCGATCGGCACCGGAAAAACGGCGACAGATGAACAGGCACAGGAAGTCCACAAATATATCCGGGATTATATATCGACTAAAGATCAAACTGTTGCCGAAAAAATCCAGATTTTATACGGCGGCAGCGCCAAACCGGAAAATGCTAAAGGTTTGTTCGCCATGCCGGATATTGATGGCGGTTTGATTGGTGGGGCTTCGTTGGATGCGGATTCCTTTTTAAAGATTTATCATTCGGTTTAGAGCAGTTTATACAATATATGTATCAGGTAATCATAGTTTTTCATGTTTTGTTGGGATTAGGAATCATCGGATTAGTACTGATGCAACAAGGCAAAGGCGCCGATGCCGGTGCGGCTTTTGGAGCCGGCGCATCTGGTTCTGTTTTTGGCGCTCAGGGCGCCGCGTCGTTTCTGTCGCGTACCACCGCGATTCTGGCGACTTTGTTTTTTTTGACCAGTCTGGGTCTGGCTATCATGAATAGCCAAAAAGGCGTCGCTTACGATTTAATGAGCGAACCGGCAGGCGAACAGGATACCTTGGCGATACCCGATGTTGAGGGTGTAAAGCCTGAAGCGCAAGCTCCGGCTCCAGTACCGTCAGTCGGCACTGAAAGCGCGCCAGCCGTTCCTGCGGCGACGCCAGCTCCGGCCTCAGAGGCGCCAGCGGTAATCGAAACCGTCGTGCCGAAGGCAGAAGAGCTCAAGAAAGTCGAGATTAAAAGTAAAGCTTCTTCCGATACAGGTAAAAAAGCCGAAAAGAAATAAGTCCGGTTGACTTATTATTAAATGAACATGCCGATGTGGTGAAATTGGTAGACACGCCATCTTGAGGGGGTGGTGACGCAAGTCGTGTCGGTTCAAATCCGACCATCGGCACCAAATCAGGGTTCGAAGTGAACCGATAAAGTACAAAACCCGCAAGTCATCCGGCTTGGCGGGTTTTTTATTGTCCGGTGACCTGTAAAAGCCGCTTTGATCGATATGCTGTAGGCAGACATGCCGCGCAGACCAGGGCCATATACGTTATACTTCCCGGAAGCTGGACTCCGCGCATGGGTTTCCTGTTAGGAACGCGCGGAATTTCCGACTCTATTTTCCTGCAAACGACAGAATCTATCCAGACATCATGCTCGAGGACATCAAAAAAACGCTGTGGGCCGCGGCCGACAAGCTGCGCGCCAACATGGACGCCGCCGAATACAAACATCTGGTGCTCGGCCTGATCTTCGTCAAATACGTCTCCGACACCTTTGCCGCCCGCCGCGCCGAACTGGAGCGCAAGTTCGCCGACCCGAACGACGACTACTATCTGGACGACGCCGAGCTGATCCCGGACGAACTCGAAGACCGGGACTATTACAAGGAAGTCAACGTCTTCTGGGTGCCTGAAGATTCACGCTGGGAAGCCTTGCGCGCCGCCGCCAAGCAGCCGGATATCGGCCGGCGGATCGATGATGCCCTGGCATCGATCGAAAACGAAAACCCCAAGCTGAAAGGCATCCTCGACAAACGCTACGCCCGGGCGCAACTGCCGGACGGCAAGCTCGGCGAGCTGGTCGATTTGATCTCGACGATCGGCTTCGGCGAGGACGCCGGCCAGGCGCGCGACGTGCTCGGGCAGGTGTACGAATATTTCCTTGGTCAGTTCGCCAGCGCCGAAGGCAAGAAGGGCGGGCAGTTCTATACGCCGGCCTCGATCGTCAAGACCCTGGTCGCGGTGCTGGCCCCGCATGACGGCAAGGTTTACGATCCCTGCTGCGGCTCCGGCGGCATGTTCGTGCAGTCGGAAAAATTCATCGAGGCGCACGGCGGCAGGCTCGGCGACGTGTCGATCTACGGCCAGGAATCCAACCCGACTACCTGGCGCCTGGCGGCGATGAACCTCGCGCTACGCGGCATCGACTTCAACCTGGGCCGCGAACCCGCCGACACCTTCACCCGCAACCAGCACCCGGACCTGCGCGCCGACTACATCCTCGCCAATCCGCCGTTCAACATCAGCGACTGGTGGCATCAGAGCCTTACAGGCGACCCGCGCTGGGTCTACGGCACGCCGCCGCAAGGCAACGCCAACTACGCCTGGCTGCAGCACATGCTCTATCACCTGAAACCGAACGGCCGCGCCGGTATCGTGCTCGCGAACGGCTCGATGAGTTCCAGCCAGAACAGCGAAGGCGACATCCGCCGCGCGATGGTCGAGGCCGGCGTGGTCGAAGTGATGATCGCCTTGCCTGGCCAGTTGTTCTTTAATACCCAGATTCCGGCCTGTTTGTGGTTCCTGACCAAAAGCACGACCGCCAGGGAAGGCGGAAGTGCCGGAAACGCAGGCGCGGTCTCCGGTAAGACTACCCGCCAAGGCGAAGTGCTGTTCATCGACGCCCGCAAGCTTGGCCGGATGATCAGCCGGGTGCAGGCCGAACTGACCGACGAAATCATCGAGCGCATCGCAGACACCGTCGCCGCCTGGCGCGGTGAAAATCTCCCCTCTCCCGAAGGGAGAAGGGCCGGGGGTGAGGGAACCGGGAGTGAAGGCGTACAGCCACACAGCAAACCGTCCTTACCCGAAGACCTGCTCGCCTTCGCCCGCCAGCTACGCCAACAAAGCACCGACGCCGAACAATGGCTGTGGCAAGCCCTGCGCGACCGCCGCATGGCGGGCATGAAATTTCGCCGCCAGCATCCAATCAATCCTTATGTGTTGGATTTTTACTGCCATGAGCTGAAATTAGCTATTGAATTGGATGGCGGCCAGCACAACAGCGATCCGGGTCGCGCCCACGATCAGCAACGCAGCCGTTTTTTGGAACAACAGGGCATCCGGGTTTTGCGGTTCTGGAACAACCAGGTTTTTCAGGAAGCGGAATCCGTGTTGGAGGTGATTTTTAGGGCGGTTACTGTGAATCGGCCCTCACCCCTAACCCCTCTCCCGGAGGGAGAGGGGAACGGTCTTCCCGATTCATCAATAGCCGCCAATCATGCCGCGGCTCCACTCCCTCTCCCCTCGGGAGAGGGCCGGGGTGAGGGATTAATCTACCAGGACATCCCCGGCTACTGCCGCAGCGTCAAGCTGGCCGAAATCGCCGAACACGGCCATGTGCTGACGCCCGGGCGCTACGTCGGCGCGGAGGCTGTCGAGGACGACGACGAAGCCTTTGCGGACAAGATGCAGAAACTGACCGAGAAGCTGGGCGAGCAGATGGCGAAAGGGGCGGAACTGGATCAGGTGATCCGGCAGAAGCTTGGAGGGTTGGGGCATGAGTTCTGAGTGGGGAAAAAGACTAACAGTCGGACAGTTGATTTCAGACGAAGGCGGTTCAATCAAAACTGGCCCCTTTGGCACCGCCCTCAAGGCTAACGAGTATGTTTCCGAGGGTATACCGCTTATCTCTGTTCGCGAAATTGGTCACGGTTCATTCCACGTAGACTCGAAAACCCCGAGAGTTACCTCCGAAACAACCTCTCGGCTTTCCGAGTACCTCCTGGAAAGGGGCGATATAGTTTTTGCAAGAAAGGGGGGGATCGAGCGTTGCTCACTGGTTCGTAAAGCTCAAGCAGGATGGTTTCTAGGATCGGACGGAATTCGGCTTCGACCACCGAAAAGTTGCGACGCCCGCTTTTTGGCGTACTCGTTTCAAACACAGTCCGTCAAAGATTGGCTGAAGCAACACTCCACGGGTTCAACAATGGCATCCTTAAACCAAGCAACTATTGCCCGTCTGCCAATCTGTCTTCCTCCGATCAATGAGCAAACGAAGATCGCAGATTGTCTTGAGGCTCTCGACGACCGCATCGCCCTCCTGCGCGAAACCAACGCCACGCTCGAAGCCATCGCCCAGGCGCTGTTCAAATCGTGGTTTGTCGATTTCGACCCCGTGCGTGCGAAGGCCTCGCTCCCCTCTCCCTGTGGGAGAGGGGCCGGGGGTGAGGGTAATCACAGCCTTGCCCCCCCCCCCAACCCACAACCCCCCCGAGAGGGGGCAGTCCTTCCACCCGAAATCGCCGCACTGTTTCCCGACAGCTTCGAGGAATCGGAACTGGGTTTGATTCCGAGAGGGTGGCGGCCTCAGCGTTTGGATTCTTTCATAGAATTATCTTACGGCAAGGCATTGAAGGCCGACGACCGCATTGCAGGCGAAGTGCCGGTCTATGGATCAGGCGGAATCACAGGTTATCACAACGAAAGCCTTGTAAATGGCCCCTCGATAATTGTTGGGCGTAAAGGCACAGTGGGTAGTCTATATTGGGAGGGTAAGCCGTTTTTTCCGATTGACACAGTTTTTTATGTGCGGTCATCTGTTCCAATGACTTACTGCTTTTATCTGCTTCAAACATTGGGTCTTACCGATATGAACACCGACGCGGCAGTCCCCGGATTGAATAGGAATAATGTTTACCGCCTTACGGTGCCATATGCGCCCGAGCCCGTTTTATCGGCTTTTGATGACATAACTAGAGTCATTCGCGACTCAATTGCCACAAATAATCAGCAAGCCCAAACCCTCGCCGCCCTCCGCGACACCCTGCTTCCTCGCCTGATCTCCGGCCAGCTGCGCTTGCCAGAAGTCAGTGCCAGTCTTGTATGAAGCTCACCGTTGCCGATGGCTATCGAAAACCACTTTTCTATACACATCAAAGCTGACCTGTATAAAAAAACGTATTTTCTATACACGACGATGTTATGATGTTTAAAAAATGGCAATTTCTATACACGTCATAGCCAGGGTAACAACCGATGCATTCCATCATCCCGCTTGATCAACTGGACGCCGCGCGTTTTGAAACACCCGCGATCCTCAAAAAACTGGCGATCAGCAGCCGACGACTGGCTGAGCTGAAAGGTATCGCGGGATCTATCCCGAATCAAGCCATCCTGATCAATACGCTGGGTTTGCAGGAGGCTAAGGACAGCTCGGAAATTGAAAATATTGTCACGACGCATGATGAGTTGTTTAAGGACGATGTACTGCCCGAGGCGTTTACGAATCCGGCGGCAAAAGAAGTGTTGCGTTACCGGCAGGCCTTGCGCGTGGGTTTTGAACAAGTCAAACGCAGCGGGCTGCTGACCGCGAACCATATCATCGAGATTCAGGCAGAGCTGGAGCGCAATAATGCAGGCTTTCGCAAGCTGCCGGGCACGGCGTTGAAGGACGGCGTCGGCCAGACCGTTTACACGCCGCCGCAGGAGCCAGACGAGATCGTTGCCTTGATGCGCGACCTGGAACGCTTCATCAATGATGCAGAGCTATTCGCGGTAGACCCGTTGATTAAGATGGCGCTGATTCATCACCAGTTTGAGAGCATTCACCCGTTTTACGATGGCAATGGGCGTACCGGCCGTATTGTGAATGTGCTGTACCTGGTGAAGGAGGGTTTGCTGGATATTCCGGTGCTATATCTGAGCAGCCATATTGTGCACACCAAGGCCGACTACTACCGCTTGCTGCAAACCGTACGCGTGAACGATGGCTGGGAGGATTGGGTGCTGTACATGCTGGACGCCGTAGAGCAAACCGCCGTGCAGGCTATCGCCACCATTCAGGCGATCAAGTCAGCGCTGCTGGATTACAAGCATCGCATCCGTGCCAGCTACAAGTTTTATAGCCAGGATTTGATCAATAATCTGTTTATGCATCCCTATACCAAAATAGAATTTGTGCAGCGGGATTTGCAGGTGTCGCGCATTACCGCAACCAAATATCTGGATGCGCTGGCGGAGGGCGGTTTTGTGCGGAAACAAAAAATGGGGCGTGGCAATTATTATATCAACGTCGCATTGAATTCGATTTTGATGGGCAATGCAGGGCAAAAAGCATGACCGAAGACCAACTGGAACAGGAAGTGCTGGCCTGGCTGAACGAAGTTGGCTATCAGCGAGTGTACGGGCCGGACATCGCACCGGACGGCGACAGTTCGGAACGGACCGATTACCGGCAGGTGGTGTTGCTGGGCCGGTTGCGGACGGCGGTCGATCGGCTGAATCCGTCGATTCCTGCAGCGGCGAGGGAGGATGCGGTTCGGCAGGTCACCGATCTGGGCATTCCCTCGCTGCTGACAGCCAATCGCCGATTTCACCAGTTACTGGTCAATGGCGTGCCGGTGCAGTTTCAGCAAGACGGCGAGACGCGCGGGGATTTTGTACGATTGATTGATTGGTCACCCTCATCCCCGGCCCTTCTCCCAGAGGGAGAAGGGAGTAATGAATGGCTGGCGATCAATCAGTTTGCGATCAAGGGACCCAAGCACAGCTGCCGGCCGGATGTGATTCTGTTCGTGAACGGCTTACCGTTGGTACTGATCGAGCTGAAAAACCCAGCGGATGAGAACGCCGACATCTGGAAGGCATACAATCAGCTTCAGACTTACAAAGAGCAGATCCCGGACGTCTTCCAGTACAACGAGGTACTGGTGATTTCGGACGGCAGCGAGGCACGGCTGGGTTCTTTATCCAGCGATGCCGAGCGCTTCATGCAGTGGCGTACGATCGATGGCAAGGCGCAGGATCCGCTCGGGCAGTTTAACGAACTGGAAACCTTGATTCGCGGATTGTTGAACCCGGCAACGTTGCTGGATTATTTACGCTATTTTGTCTTGTTCGAGGACGATGGCAGCTTGGTCAAGAAGATTGCCGGCTATCACCAATACCATGCGGTCCGGGCCGCGATCGAGCAGGTCGTGACCGCCTCTCGACCCGACGGCAGCCATAAGGGCGGCGTGGTCTGGCATACCCAGGGCAGCGGCAAGAGCATCACGATGACCTGTTTCGCCGCGCGGGTGATGCAGGCGGCGGTGATGGAGAATCCGACCATCGTGGTGATCACTGACCGCAACGATCTGGACGGGCAATTGTTCGGGGTATTTTCACTCTCGCAGGACTTGCTGCGCGAGCAACCGGTGCAGGCCGAAAGCCGGCAGGACCTCCGCGCCAGGCTGGCGAATCGACCGTCCGGCGGCATCATCTTCACGACGATTCAAAAGTTCATGCCGGGCGCCGATGAAGACAATTTCCCGATGCTGTCCGATCGCCACAACATCGTCGTGATCGCTGACGAGGCGCATCGCACACAATATGGCTTTGAAGCCAAGCTGAAGCTGAACCCTTACCCCAACCCCTCTCCCACAGGGCGAGGGGCTTTAATCTCCCTTCTCCCGGAGGGAGAACACCCTCAAGGGCATAAAGGGCCGGGGATGAGGGCGGACGGAACATCGGCATCCGCTATTGGGGAAGCCTCGCCCGGATATCGCAGTCCTTATCAGGTCGGCTATGCCCAGCATCTGCGCGACGCGCTGCCGAATGCGACCTTCGTCGCCTTTACCGGCACGCCGGTGTCTTTGGAAGACCGAGATACCCGCGCTGTGTTCGGCGAGTACATCCATATCTACGACATGCAGCAGGCCAAGGAGGACGGCGCGACAGTCGCGATCTATTTCGAGTCGCGGCTGGCGAAACTGGCCTTGAAACCGGAGGAATTGCCGCATATCGACGCCGTGGTGGACGAACTGGCCGAGGACGAGGAGGAAGATCAGCAGGTCCGCCTGAAAAGCCGCTGGGCGGCGCTGGAAAGAGTGGTCGGCGCCGAACCACGCATCGCGCGCGTGGCGGCCGATCTGGTCGCGCATTTCGAGGACCGCAACAAGGCACAAAGTGGCAAGGCGATGATTGTCGCGATGAGCCGGGAAATCTGTGTACACCTGTACAACGAGATCGTCAGGCTGAACCCTAACTGGCACGACGACGATCCCGAGAAAGGTGCGATCAAAATCGTGATGACCGGCTCGGCCAGCGACAAGGCGTTGCTCAGGCCACACATTTACAGCAAGCAGGTCAAAAAGCGGCTGGAAAAGCGCTTCAAGGACCCGAATGACCCGTTGCGCCTGGTGATCGTGTGCGACATGTGGCTGACCGGCTTCGATGCGCCGTGCGTGCATACGCTGTATGTGGACAAGCCGATGAAGGGCCACAGTCTGATGCAGGCGATCGCCCGCGTCAATCGGGTGTTCAAGGACAAACAGGGCGGGCTGGTGGTCGATTATATAGGCATCGCGAACGAGCTAAAAAATGCGCTGAAAGACTATACCGCGAGCAATGGGCGCGGAAAGCCGACAGTGGACGTCGCCGAAGCCTATTCGGTGCTGGAGGAAAAGCTCGATATTTTGCGCGGCCTTCTGCACGGCTACGATTACGGCGACTTTTTGACCGCCGGCCATAAACGCCTGGCCGGCGCCGCCAACCATGTCCTGGGACTGAAAGACGGCAAGAAACGCTTCGCCGATACCTCGCTGGCGATGAGCAAGGCTTTTAGTTTGTGCTGTACTTTGGATGAAGCCAAGGTGGTGCGCGAGGAAGTGGCTTTTTTTCAGGCGGTCAAAGCCATCCTGACCAAACGCGACGTAAGTCAACAGAAGCGAACCGACGAAACCCGCGAATTGGCGATACGGCAGATCATCAATTCGGCGGTGGTGTCGGAAGACGTGGTCGACATCTTCGAGGCAGTAGGCCTCGACAAGCCAAACATCGGCATCCTCGACGAGGCGTTCCTGGCCGACGTGCGCAATCTGCCCGAACGCAACCTGGCGGTCGAACTGCTTGAGCGACTGCTCGAAGGCGAAATCAAGTCGCGCTTCGCCGGCAACGTGGTACAGGAGAAGAAGTTTTCCGAACTGCTGACCAATGTGATCAAACGCTATCAAAACCGCGCGATCGAAACCGCCCAGGTAATCGAGGAACTGATCGCGATGGCGAAGAAGTTCCGCGAAGCCGCCGACCGCGGTGAGTCGCTAGGACTGAATGAAGAGGAAATCCGCTTCTACGATGCCTTGGCCGACAACGAGTCGGCAGTCCGAGAATTGTCCGACGAAACCCTGAAGAAGATCGCCCACGAACTCACCGAAAACCTGCGCCAGAACCTCACGGTGGACTGGTCAGAGCCCCCCTGTGTCAGGATAGTTGTCGCCTCTAATTTTCATTACTTGATGATTAGAGG
>CAZMRW010000104.1:0-13647 GCA_964568805.1 uncultured Methylococcaceae bacterium
TTCATTAACTGTCTATCATCCTAAAATGGGGTGATAAAAATATCCGTATATCATGAAATAGGATTTGCCACATCCGACGCTAAGCGCAAATTCGTAGCAAATCGTGAGGCTGCTTGCTTAAGTCGAGCAGAAAATAAATCAATAGATTCGACTGGCAGCAAGAGGTCGAAGTCAGCCAGTCAATGTCGGATACAATTGGGGCTAATTTTTGAAGCCGTGAGTTCAAATCCAAAGTTTTACAATGGATATTAACCTTTGCGCCTTCAAAGGACTTCAACTCCACCAAATCTGGACTAATCTTAATAGAGTTTCCCTATCAAGAAGAGTCAAGCGATGTTCGAACAGCAAACTCCCATTCATATCGGCTATTTATCCGAAGTCCGCGGCGACGGCATGGATGCCCGCATCGCCGAAGAACATGCCAATGAACTGCCTATCATTAAAGTCGGCAACGAGGAAATACTGGCCGGGCATATCGGGTCCTATGTCGTGATCCGTCAGGCCGATATCGGCGTGCTGGCGCTGGTCTTCAAGATGTGGGAGCGGGATCGTTTTAACGGCGACGGCGTGCGTCAGTCGGACCGGTTTATTTCGCTGATTCCGGTCGGCGAAATTCAGGAAAACGGTCTGTTTGTTCGCGGCGTTCGCCATTATCCAACCCCCGGTGCCAAGGTCTATGCCGTGGGCCTGGAGGAAATTAACGCGATATTCTCAAAATTCAGGGATTACCAGTTTTTTATCGGCCAGTTGGCTTCCCATAAGGATTATCATTTAAGCCTGGACCCGCGCGCGCTCTTCGGCCGGCATTTTGCGATCCTGGGTCAGTCGGGCTCCGGTAAATCGTGGACGGTGACCAGTCTCATTCAGAACACCATCCGGGCCATGCCGAAAAGCCATTTGATCATGCTGGATTTGCACGGCGAATACTGCTGGAAAGATCCCGACGGCAAGATACAGTCGGCCTTTCCCGAAGAAATGGTCAATTATATCGATGCGATGGAAATGGAAATGCCGTACTGGATGATGACCTACGCCGAACTGGTCGATCTGTTCATCGACCGGGAAGACAGAGGCGCCACCATGCAAATGTCGTTTATGCGGGAAGTGCTGCAGCAGCTCAAGCGCAAGGAAGGCAAACGGCTGGGTTTGGCGATGGTATCGATCGACACACCGATTTATTTCTCACTGGCCGAGTTGTATATGCAGTTCAAGGCCGCCAATGAAGAGAGAAAGGATTTCGGCAAGACCCAGGGGGCTTTGTTCGGCCAATTCGACGAGTTTTTGATCCGCATGCAAAGCCGCTTCAATGACGTTCGTTATGATTTCCTGTTGAAACCCAAGATTCGTAACAATTCCGAAAGCATGGCCGATTTGCTCAGGGAGTTTGTCGGCTTGGGACACAAAAAAGCCAATATCACCGTGGTCGATCTCAGTTCGGTTCCCACCGACGTCAGGCCTGCCGTGTCAGCCCAGGTTGGCCGCCTGGCCTATGAATTCAATTACTGGAATCCCCGGCGGCGCGATTTCCCGATTACCCTGATTTGCGAGGAAGCGCACGCCTATATTCCCCGCGAAAAAGGCGGCCAGTTTGAGGGAACCAAAAAGATGATGGAGCGGATTGCCAAGGAAGGGCGCAAATACGGCGTATCGATCGGCGTGGTCAGTCAGCGGCCGACCGAACTGTCCGAAACGATGCTGGCGCAATGCAGTTCGTTTATTTGCCTCCGCACTACCAACCCGGACGACCAGGCTTATATCAGAGGCCTGGTGCCGGAAGCCGAAGGCGATTTGACCGACATTCTGACGTCGCTCGGCAGAGGCGAGGCGCTCGTGTTGGGCGAGGCGGCGCCCCTGCCGACGCGCGTGCAAATCTACCGGCCCAATCCGGAGCCGAAAAGCAATGACGTCGATTATTACACCAGCTGGCGGGAAGGTCCGGATAATCTTGACGTAGCCAATATTGTCGATTTATGGCGCACCCAGACCAGAAAGACTATTTGATCGGGCAAGTTGAAAAATAAATAATTGCAGCAAATATTTAATAGGTAGGATGGCGCATTTGTCATCGGAAAATTCGCGTTTACGCTCCCGCTTTTGTAGAAAAGATGATTGCTCATTGCGCGTGCAATTTAAGCAGTATGTTTGTGCTATGGATTTTGCATGGAAAATCGGGAAGGGAATAGATTTAATGCTAACGTTAAAAATAAGTTGACTTCGGCTTAACCTCTACTAAACTTGAAATCGGTTAGTTTTCTGTAATTTGTACAAATTGCGAAGATCTTCAATTCTCAAGTTAAATCAAAATGGACCGGTTTAAGGCATCCGAGGGCTAAAAAGCAACGGATTGTATTCTAGTTTATTGCTAGTCGCCTCAGCTTACAAGTTAAGACGACTCATTCATTACGGAGCAGGGATTAATGAGGGAGCTACAATATCAAAACCGGAGTGACGGACAATTTTTAGGCATACTCATCACAACGATTTATATCCTTCTTTCATCCACCTCGTCTTTTGCTTCGTCGACGACGGCTTTTCAATGGGTTGCTTCAAAGAATAATCCAGATGGCAGTTATGCGTTAGCCGACGATATCGCCACGCCTTTCCAGGCAACTTCAGAGGTTTTGCAAGCATTTAAACTGCAAAATCAAAGCGCCCAAATAAATTCCGCCGCGGCTCTGGACTTTATCAATGCCGAAACGCCGCATAGCACCGAAACCTTGTCCCGAAAAATTATAGCTAACTTCGAAGTCGGCAGTGGTGTTTCTATTTTACTTGATGAATTGAAAGCAGTGGCCTGGGCCGATGGCGGCTTTGGTGAGTTTGCCGGATTTCAACCAACCGCTTTGGATACAGCATTCGCGCTGAATGCATTGCAGGCGGCGGGATCAGGCGGGTCCGAAGTGGCCTTAAGGGCCTTGTCGTATCTCATCAGTTTGCAAACAGCAAACGGCGGATGGAGTGATGGCGGCAATAATGCCGTTACCGTATACACGACAGCGTTAGCTGCCAGGGCGTTAATACCATACATCAATCAATACAGCCAAGCTGCTACAGCAGTGACCGCCGCCGGACGTTTTTTACTATCGCAACAAGACGGTACTGGCCTGTGGGCTTCCGATTTTGAAAGTGCCCTGGCGTTATTGGCCTTGGCTCAAAGCGTTCCCGGCCGTTCCAGCATCGCCGCCAGCGTAAGCGCCTTTAATGCCAGACAGCAAGCCGACGGCAGTTGGAACGGCGATGTCTATATCACGGCGCTGGCGTTACAGCTTTTAGCCGTTCTGGAAAATCCTGTCGCCAATCCAGGTTTCAGCGCCTTGCAAGGGCGCGTCATCGATGGCGGTACCGGTAATGCGCTATCAGGGGTTACTGTTTCGATTGAAGGGTCGACGGTGAACCAAACGCTCAGCGACTTCGACGGCAACTTTAAGTTTACTTCAATTCCGCCGGGCCAGTATGCAATTACCGTCAATCTTTCGGGATATGGCGCACTGCATACCACTACCGATTTAGCCGCGAGCAGGCTTACGGATTTAGGCACGTTAAGCTTGCTGACCCTGACCGGCAATCCGCAAACGGCAACCATTATGGGAACGGTCACCGATGCCGATAGCGGTCAGGCTTTATCCGGGGTTTCTATTGCATCGGATATGCAAAGCACGCTGACAGCAGCCAACGGCGGCTATCAATTGAATAAAGTTCCTCCGGGCACGGTTACTGTTAATGCTGACGCCCCAGGCTATATCGGCGCATCGGCGCAAACTCAACTGGATGCGGGTGATGTCTTTATTTTTTCTCCGCGATTGATGCCGGGACAGAGCGATACCAGCGATACTTATTTATATGGCGCAATCAAGGATGCCGATACCGGCTTGCCGCTGGTCGGCGTTGTCGTCAATATCAACGGTGTTCCGGTTGGAGCAACTGACACTGCGGGTACATATCGTATCGAACCACTGATCGAGGGCTTAATCGGTGTTACTGTGAGTTTTGCAGGATACGATACAGTCGACGCTACTTTAAAAATTCTCCCGAATAGCCGCTACAAATTTTCGCCCCTGCTTTATCGTAGCGGCGCCACACCGTTCGGTGTTAATACCGCCGGCATCAGTGGCATCGTCATGGATGCCGCATCCAACCAGCCACTGTCAGGCGTGTCGTTTAAGGCGCATCACGATAATGGCGTCGAAATATTTACCACCGGCAGTGCGGGCGAGTTTGCCGTCACGGGCATCACCGACGCCGAAGTCATTCTCGAATTTACACATACAGGCTATCAGTCAGTCGCACTAACGTTTCCAATTCAGCCTTTGGAAAGCGTTGATATCGGTCAGATTCGGCTTAGATCTAACGCCGTCAGGTCATTATTGCCCGATCTGACCGTTATATCACTGACCAAACAAAACCTCAGCACCAAGCCCCAAAGTCTGAAAATGAACGGTACCCTCCAGGCAACGATTAAAAACCAGGGCACAGTGGCAAGCTCATCGCCCGTGCAAATTCTTGCTTATTACGATGGCGACAACAATAACACTTTCAATTCCGTTATTGACACTGTTTTGGGTACGGCACAGTTGACAGCACCTATGTCGGTTGATAGTAGCGAGACTGTCGATATCACAATAGACGGAACGATGGCGTTCCGCGATGCGCCGGTTAAAATCTGGGTAGACAGTTTGCGGAACGTCGCCGAAAGTGATGAAGACAATAACCAGATATCGACCTCATCCTCATGTCATGGCCAACCGTTGCCGATAGGTACGCTGGAGCCGGTGCTGAAGTGGCATTGGAGTGGGTCGAGTTATCAACCCTCCTACAATCAGGTCATGAGTACGCCGGTCGTTGCACAATTAAATGACGACAATGGCGATACTAAAATAAATAACGATGATATTCCCGATATTGTTTTCAATAATTACTACGATCTCAGATACGGCAACATTGGATTATTAAGGGCCGTAAGCGGCAAGGATGGTAAAGAAATATGGCAAATGCCCTCCACGCCGCGCTGGGTAACGCCTCTGGCGGGACCGGCGGTAGGTGATATCGATAATGACGGTTTAGTTGAAATCGTTATTGGTGGAACGAATAACTCCGGGTTGATAGCATATGAAAACGACGGGAGGCTGAAATGGTCCGTATCTGCTTCAGGTGCTGGGTATGTACAACCCGCTTTGGCTGATTTGGATCATGACGGAAAGGTCGAAATCATCTATGGCGCGAATGTATTCAATGCCAATGGTAGTATTCGCTGGAAAGCTTCAAGATCAGATTTAATACCGATTGTTGCCGATTTGGACTCGGACGGCTATCTGGATGTTTTTATCGGGGGGAATGCTTACAATCATAATGGTGAAATTAAGTGGAGTTACGGACTCGGGGGATTTGGCGGTGCTATCGGCAACTTTGATGGCGATAGCTACCCGGAAATTGTTTATCAGAGCGGAAACTCCACTGTAACGTTATTGGAGCATAACGGCATCAAAAAATGGGGGCCTGTGGCAGTGCCCGGCGGGGGCGGGGGGCCGTTAACCGTTGCCGATTTCGATGGCGACGGCGAGCCTGAGATAGGAATGGCTGGCGCGAGCAATTACGTAGTTTTTGAAACCGACGGCAGTATTAAATGGCAAAGTTCTACGCAAGATTTTAGCTCAAAGGTAACAGGATCGTCATTATTCGATTTCGAAGGTGACGGCAAGGTCGAAGTAGTTTATGGAGATGAAGTCAAATTTCGCATTTATGATGGGGCCACGGGAAAAGTGCTGTTTGAAATTCCTAATTCGTCCCGCACAACTTTGGAAAATCCGATAATAGCTGATATAGATAACGATAATCATGCTGAAATAATTGTCGTTGCAAATAATGATGTTTTTCCCGGCATTAACGGCGTTCGCGTCTTCGAGAATCGCAACGATAACTGGATGCCGACGCGTTCCATCTGGAATCAGCATGCCTATCATATCGATAACGTCAATGACGACGGCACAATACCACAGCATGAGTCGTCGTCCTGGCTGAGCCATAATACCTACCGGCTAAACACCTTTCCCGATCGAAATGCATTGGATCAAACGGATTTAACTCTCGGGCGCCTGCTGCTGATCGACAATGGCTTCAGCCAAAAACCAAGCCTGAGCATCCGCATCGGCAACGCGGGCCTCGCGGCGCTGGACCACAATATTACGGTTGCTTTCTACCAAGGCGCGCCCGGCGCGGGCGGAGTCTTGCTGGGCAAGCTAACGCTTGATGCGCTTGCAATCGGCGATTATAAGGATATCAGCTTGGCCAATGTAACGTTGGCCGGTGGCAACGACCTCTATGCCGTTGCTGATGCGGATTTGCGTGTGACCGAGTGCGATGAAGCCAATAATCAGGTCTCAATCCCGGTAACTTCCGCCGTGGCCTTGGGCAAAATTGAGACCGCCCTGGATGCCGCCGAATACGGCCCGCACAGCCCTGCGCAACTTAGCGCCGTTATTGAGAATACCGGCGCATTGCAGGCAAGCTACAGCGCCCAATTGCGCATCGAAGATGCCGAGGGCAATCCGGTTACCGCATTTGCGCCTGTCGCTATTGCCGATCTGGCCGGTGGTGCTTCGACTTCGTTGCAACAAGACTGGAACACCGAACTTTTTCTCAGCGGAGGCTACCGGCTGCATGGGCTCCTCTTTGATTCCGGTGGAAATTTGATGCATGAGCATAGCGTTCCATTCACTATCGTCAATGAGCAAATTCCAGTATTGAATGCAACGATCTTTACCGATAAACCGATTTACGCCTCTTTCGATCAGGTGCAACTGACCGGCAGACTGATAAATACAAGTCAAAATACCCTTATGCCGGCGACGATGGTTGACATTACCATTTATGCGCCTGACGAAAGGGTCCTATTCACTAACTCTGTCAGCCAAGGCGAATTGACACCCGCTGCGCTTCGTGACGTTTCATTCACCTACAATTTAATCGATGCGCTGAGTGGAAATTATCGAGTCGAGTTGCGGTTTAAAGATGCTGCCAGCGAACAACTTATCGCCAACCGGTCCACCTCGTTTGCAGTCGAGCGTCAACTTGTCCAGGCATTGAATGGAACGGTCGCTGCCGCACCGGTCAGCCTGTATCAAGGCGATCCCATGTATTGCACGGAAACAGTATCTTATCTGTCATCGACATCCGCGAATAGCGTCAATCTAACCAGTCAGTTGTTAAATATGGACACCGGAGAGGTGATTAAGGAATCAACGCGAACGATCGGTATGAGCAACAGCCAACCGCTGACCGATGTTCGTTCGATCGACACCGATATTCTTAAAGACGGCGCCTATGCCTGCATTCTCATAGGCGAGATCGACGGAATCTCCCGTAGATTAGATTTTGCCGGGTTTGATGTCAAAGCACCTCCGATTCACATCGATAGCCAATTGCGAGCGGGCAAACATGGCCGCATCCTGGTCTTGCTGGACGCTGGCAATAGCAATGTTTCTCATGGTTCAAACCAAAATCCGTCTCCGGAAATGCAGCGCGCTTATCTTGAAAAACTGCTGTACGATGCCGGCTGGTCTTATACGATTGTCACCGATGTAGCCGGTTTCGCCAAGCAACTTCATACCGGCGGGTATGCCGTCTATATGCTGCTATCGGCACAAGTCAAACTCGGTGAGTATTTACAAAAAGAACTGCGAGAAGCCGTTTATCGCGGTGAAGGCCTGATCGAAGCCGGCAGTCACGATCAACGGCAAGACCTCATCGATGACATCCTTGGCATTAAATTCCTGGGTAAACAGCCGGCTATGAGCGGCATAACGGTATCGAATAGCAATGCCCACAATCCAGGCAGCGCAGTGTTTAGGCTGACCGACAACAACGCACTGAAAGCGGACAATCTCGATGCGGATATCCTTGGCTCATTCACCAATACCGATGAACCGGCCATGACGACCAGACAGTACGGTGCCGGTCGGGCCGATTACTTCGGTTTCGACTTGCTCGCCGAAGCATCCATACCGGGCGCCGACCCGTTCTATGGCGAATTGCTAATGGACGCCCTGGAGCATGTTCATCCTGACGCTATAGTCCCTCTTGCAGGGGGCGTTTATCCGTTACAGTTGCTTCTCTCCAATGAAGGCATCGCCACGACAGGACAGATTGTCATTACTTTGCCTGCAGGCGTTGACATGATCGATAATGGAGCGGCTATTATGACGGATAAAACCCTGATTTGGCCTTTTGATCTTCTACCCGCACAAACACTAGCGTTCGACAGTTGGCTTAGCCTGCCAATAACGCCTATACAAATCACCGCCTTTATCCAAAGCGGCGTCAGTCCCGATTTTAAAGACCACACCACAGCCACGTTGGAAATCATTCCGCTGCAAACGCCGGCGCTTGCGGAAATCCTTATCGACGTGCAGGCGCTAGACCCCAATGTCTACAAACACGTCTTTAAATACCTGCAATGGGCGATCCGGGATCAACAGAGCGGCAACATCAGCAACGCCCTGACTTCGTTAATCCGGGCCAGTGACGCCCTGATCGACATTGGCTCCGGAGCTGATGCTGCAGTACGTAAGAACATAGCTGAAGCCATACGTATTTTGGCGCAAAAGTTATGATGCCAAAGATTGGATATGCCGCCAAGTTTATGAAAACAGGCAGAGTCACCAGAGTAAAAAATGTATTTTCAAGGTAACAGCATATAACCACTGCAATAAAAAGAGTAACCGACCATGTCCACTCCATTGATCACCCTCATGGGCAAAAGCCATCTGTTCATGCGCAGTACCGCCGGCATCTTGCTGATAACATTCAGTATGATGATATTGCAGCCAGTCATCGCTGCCGCTCAAGTATCGGGTACTGCCATGGCAACGGCAGTACCGGATAAAAGCGCCGAAACCCAGATGTCGCAAACCTTGGAGAAAATCGAGAATAAACTGACGGGACTTGAAAACAAGCTGCAAAACCGTCAGGACGCCGATGCCGAACGCAATGAGCTCAAACAATTAAAATCAACTCTGAAACATCTCGATGCCTCGGTCAGGGCAAACTTAGTCCAGATTGAACAGCAAATCCACGACCATCATTTACCGAAAGTCATTCTCGAACGCCATCAGGCCATGGGAGCCAATTACAGCGAGAAACTGCAGGCTTTGACCGATGAACTTGACGGTGTTGAAATAGCCAGCGAAGTGGCCGGTCGCCTGAACCATATTAGAAACGCCAAAGGCCAGTTAAACGCCAATCAAAAAAAACGTTCGCAATTACCTTTCGATCCAAGCAATTTGCCTTTTAAAGCCTCTGAAAACAAATCCCGGCCGCCTAAAGAAACCAAGGAAGAACTTGAGCAAATCATCGCACAAAACGCCCCTGTGCAATTTGCCGCTCTGGAGTTAAACAGCGGTATGTTGGCAATGTCCGTATCAGCATCAATTACCCCTGTTGCGGCAGATCTGGCCGAAAACGAAGAGGTGCAGATCACCGAGGACATCAAGGCTTTGGCCGCGCAACTGAATCATCAACCCGTTGCCATCTATAACTGGGTCAGAAACAATACCGACTATATTCCCACCTATGGGTCCCTTCAAGGTTCACAGGTAACGCTGGTCAACAAACGCGGCAACGCATACGATACCGCAAGCCTGTTAATTGCCTTGCTGCGCGCCTCTAATATTCCGGCCCGCTATGCCTACGGCACTGTACAAATACCAATTGAAAAAGTCATGAACTGGGTGGGCGGCGTCAAAACCCCACTGGCCGCTTTGGACCTTATGGGGCAGGGCGGTATTCCGAACATAGCCTTAACCCAAGGCGGCGTGATCAAATACGGCAAACTGGAACATATCTGGGTCGAGGCATGGATTGATTATTATCCCAGCCGGGGGGCGAAAAATAAAACCGGAGATAGATGGGTGCCGTTGGATGCGAGCTTTAAACAGTATGATTACAGTCAAGGCATGGACATCAATAATAATGTACCTTTTGATACAGTCTTACTTGATCAAGTGCTCCAATCTGCCCAGATCAATTCAACAGAAGGTTCCATAACTAATATAGACCAGAATCAAATCAAAACGCTTGTTGACGCCTATCAAACACAGGTTGATGCACATATAAAAGCAACCAAGTCAGATTCGACCGTAGGCGATGTAATCGGCAACAAAATTATTCCCTCCCAGGATAATCCGATTTTGGCATCGGGTTTACCTTATCAGATGCTCCAAACCGCCGGAAACTTTGCGGAGATGACAGATACTCTCAGACACCAGATAAAGTTCCAGTTTTATGCCTCGGCAACCGACCAGTCCCTTGGCAATCCGGCCTTTAGCTATACTACCAGCCTGGCAAAGCTCGGCGCTCAGAGAATCAGCTTTGCCTATGAACCGTCGACCGATGCCGACAAAGCCGTCATGGATACCGCATTTGAAGGCTATCAAATCCGGTTTCCTGCCTATCTGGTCAAGATGACTCCCGTTATAAAAATTGAAAGCCAACGGGTGGCGGGCAGCGGTGCATATACCGTCGGTACAGACCAGATTTTCACGGTGGAAGTAAAAACACCCTGGTACACTGAGTCTCGCAATTATCAGGTCACCTCGGGCGATGTCTGGGTGCTAGGGGTCAATGCGGCTGGCATGACGCCGCAAGCGTTTGAAAAGCGAATCCAAACTCACAATCTCAGTGCCGGCGACCGCTCTGACTTTACCGAAGAGATGTATCACCAGATCATGTTGGGTTACTGGGGGGAACTGAACGCCTTTGAAGACGTCATCGCCGCCGCCACGGATATCCGATACAATCAACTGCCCGCACACGGATTTGCCGGCAGCCCGGTCAGCGTCATCTATAACTTTGGCATTCCAAGGTGGGCTTCTTATAAAAGCCGGATACTGGACGTCAAAGAAAATCAGATGACTGCCGTACATATCCGTAACGAAAACGGACAAACCGCAAACTATCTCCGGAAAACAGGACTGATGGGTTCTTATCTGGAGTCCGGCATTTATGACCAGGCGTTTTTAATGGAGCCGGGTTATTCGATGTCCGCGGTCACTGCTTTAGCAAAGGCCAATGAGCACGGTATTCCCATTTACCACATTACCGACGCCAATCTTCAGGTCGCCCTGACTAAGCTGACCGTCGATGCTGATATCAAGAACGACATTATCAACGCCGTCAATGCCGGGCTTGAAGTAACGGTTTCACGCGACCCAATACAAGTGGCCGACTTTACCGGCGCCGGCTATATTATTACCGACCCGGTCACAGGTTCCGGTAGTTACCGCATCAGCGGCGGACGGGAAGGTAATAACTCGTCTGCACCGCAGGCGGTTTATCCGTTGCCGCAGATGCCGGCTACGCCAATTTTTGGACTCATGATGCGATCAGCTTTGCGGACTGCGGGCGCGAGTTTAGTTACCGAAGGAGGTGTTATTATTGGGATTGTCGCAGCCCCTGAAATTGCCACCCTTGGCGCTTTGTTGTCTCTTTTGTTTGTCATGATGACAATCATGCAAAGTGTTTCTCAAGAGACTATCGATCTTCATTATCCGCGTTTGAATGAACCTGAACGCCTTCGACACTATACCCGCAAATCGAACATACCATTCATCATTAACGGCATTTTAGGTAATGGAATTTTATATGCATCGGATTCGACGGGAGATTTTGGCGAAGGTGTTTATTTTGTAGATCCTACTGAGCTTGTAAAAGATACAGCAGGTGTTCCTAATTTATTTGGAGTGAATTTATCCGTGAAGTGTCCTCCGACAACAGAACAGAAAGATGAAATAGCCAAAATATATAATATTCCAGGCCGTAATCAACCTACCGACGGCACATCATTGACCGGCTATATTGAGTTAGTATTAGTACGAGAGAATTACTTTAAAATTAAAAGGCCAATAAACGATAAAAATGCCATAGAAATAATCATCGAGGCACCGTTAGTCTCGCTACCGAAATCAACTGCCGCTAGTGGAAAAGCTCTAATAATTGACGGTTGGAATCTTCGCATCGATCAGGCCAGCTCATGTTACTAATTTCGCCCAATAATATGCATTCGCTTCGGGATGCCGTAATTGTTGAATTAAAGAGTAATAGTCCCTTGGGTGCCCTCCATGTGCTGCAAGTTTTTCCTGAATTGGCAAAAGATTCGGAAGTACAGACGCATATTCTTCCATGGCTGTCTTCTCCCGCCGGTGGTTTTCGTCGGTATTCCGCTCAAGTCCTGCATGAAGCGGGGGCACCGGAAGGTATCCGGCATATCACTTATAATTCCTTGCATTATCATCCCTTGCTAAAGGTTGATAATTTACTTGGGTCTGCTTGGAGCAATATTGCAACACGATTTTCCGGCGCATTGACCGATGAATGTATCGACTTGCTCATCGATGATATGAGTAGAGACAGGCCCTTTTATAAAATGAACGACAATCCTTTTTTTCATGGTTTTACCTTGGGTATATCATCGAATCCCAAAATAGTGCCCCAAATGCTTTCTCAAATGGAACTGGACGGTGCACAGGCGCTTTACGCCGCATTTGTCTTAAGCCTGCACGGGAATGATCATGGACGCTGCCATTTGGAGCAAGCCGCCCTGGACGGCACCAACCCGTTTATAGCCTTGGTAGGGCTAGCTTGTTTACCCAAGGAAAAAAATACCTTACAACTATTTCGTCCTTATGCGGAAGGTACTCATGACGTTTTTCGAACTTGGCGAAAGTGTTTTCATAGAGATATTCGTGAAGAAGCCGAACGCTTAATATACTTGTTAAGTTGCGATGAGATGCCGCTGTACTCATTGCTGCGGAATTTTTTTTCAAAACCGTTGGGAGAGACAGCGCTTTTTAAGCATTTCAATATTGCCAATCAGTGTAGACCGGAATTACGGGCAAAGCTGGATACTCCGGTTTTCTTTGGCAGTCCGGATTACATGGCAATTTGGGGGCGTTGGCATGAACAGGATATTCAAAAATGTCTCGAAGAACAAAAAAAGGCGCTCGAAATATTTTTTGAGATTTTCGATACGGCATCATTGAAAGCAGTCCTTCAAATACGCTCCGGTGCTCCACATCATACGAGCGGTGATCAATATATTGACTTAATCCTTAAGTCAAAGCCGCAAGAACCGTTGTGGCATGTTTACGATAGACACATTGACCAGTGGTTTATCAAAGGATTTAGGGTTGAACTGGAATATGAGGATTATTATCATGCAGGAATCGACTGGTTTAAGCGGCATGAAAGATATATATGGAATTTTATCCCTTTTTATTTTACTTATTTTCCTCTGAATTTGTCCTGACAATTCTTAAACGCGTTAATCCCTATTTCGGGCGGTCTATGATATAGAAGCGATACGGACATACCTGAACAAAGACTGCGAATTGTGTTCAGACAAGTTTAAGGATGAAATCGAAAGCATTTTGGAACCGCGTGAGCCAAAATTGCACCGCAGGGCGACCAAGGAAACTAAATGATGACGACGAAAAGTAACCTGATCAGTTTTCCCCAGTAGAAACGTAAATCGTTGTAGAAAAGTTTTCAATTCAAGATAAAATCTGACTAAGAAGTAAAGGGGTCAAGTAAAGGGGTCAGGTTCGAATGGCACTTACTTAAGCTATAACCGAATGAATTAAAAAGAAAAGCTGGCAC
>CAZMRW010000105.1:0-13361 GCA_964568805.1 uncultured Methylococcaceae bacterium
GAGTCTTTATTAACTTACACCGCTTGCCGGTCGATAATTTTGCAAGTGGCTCATTTATACATCAATTCCTTTGCGTCGTAATTTTTATCATCTGTTACGACAGTAATCTACTTGGCTTTGTAGGATGTGGTGAGGAACGAACCGCATCGTTCGCGATTGATGCGGTTCCTATCGTCACCGCATCCTACGGTCTGGAATGGATTGTTAGCGTTCATTTTGAAATACACGACCCATTTCGAAGTCTATGTACCTGTGTAACCTAATTACATCTCCTTTTTTCATGGTCACTCGGCAGGTACATAGGAAAGGGCCATACGCCGTTGTCGAGATTCCAATTAATCCATCTTTTCTAGTTTCACGATAAACTTTGTTGCCCCAGTATGCCCCAAAGAAAAACTCGGCATGCGCAATGTCATCAAAGTTGGTCGATTTGTGTCTCACAAGAAATATAAAGACATCGTATAGTTGTCCAGGTGCATTTGATGGACTGAGGATATGGGCAAGAAATATGCCTGAATTTATGGTGTAAATGTTATTGCGTTCCTGCCCCCAGTCGTTCGTGGATTCGGGGGCGGGGGTGTGGGATGGTCGAACTCGCTCCAGTACTTTTAGATCCTCACCAATTTCAATTGGACCAGCTTTGACAGAGCTTCCTGAACGCACTCGGTACTCCACAGCTCCGACCAGCGCCTTAATTTGATCTTTGAGCCAATAGATCGCAACTCCGATCAGAATTACCCATATGACAGTTTGAGCTAAGGGTATCCACTCAGACAAGCTTTCCACTTCGTGTGTCTTGGGACAAGAAATCGTAATTGACTCAGATTTTGATTCTTCTGGCATAGGGCATTTCTCCTGAGCTTCGAATGAAAGCTAACATTAATAGACACCTTCTTAGGCGCATATTAAAAATGAGTTCCTGGTGTATAAATCCTAACCGAAAACCCAATAGCCTGGATGCTAAAATAATAATTTATTGATAGCAACCTTTTTATGCAAAATAGAAATACCCCTCTTTAAAACGCCTGGGTCAGTTCCTCTCTCGAATTTGTGTTATACGTTATGGCATTCTTCCGGAAAAAGCAATTTTGCAGCAAGCAGCCCTGAGCCTGGTCGAACTAATACGGCTTATTTTCCAGGTGTAATTTAACGTAAGCTACTGGAATGGGTATGCGCTGCCTATCCTGCATTACCTGTGTTAAGCTTTACTTCCTAATCTTAAATCAGAATTAAGTCATGAGTCACCACCCAACGATTACTGCGGCCGACGCTTTCAGGCTGCTTAGCATCAGTCAAAGGATGTCCGTCATCGATGTCAGGTCGGAGGAGGAATATGGGAAGGCTCATTTCGGCAACACGGTGAATATCCCGATACTGTCGGATGCGCATCGCCATGATGTGGGGCTGACTTATAAACTCGAAGGGACTGAGGCGGCCAAGGCGCTCGGGCACAAGCTCGTCAGCGGAGATTACAAGGAAGCGCTGATTCGACGGTGGTGCGAGTCGATCAAAAGCTTTCCTGAAGCCCCCGCCTTGATTTTTTGCTGGCGCGGCGGGCTCAGGTCTAACTTGGCCCAGGAGTGGATTTATCAGAACGGCTGTGAAGCGGTTCGTGTCGAGTCCGGTTATAAAGGTTTACGGCATGAAGCGCTGAAGGTGCTGGAAAATCCGGCACCCTTTATCGTTGTTTCCGGCATGACCGGCTCCGGCAAAACCCGCTTGATCCGCCGGCTTCGCCACTTTGTCGATCTTGAGGCCATTGCCAACCATAGAGGCAGCGCTTTCGGATCGCATTTTGGATCAAGCCAGCCGCAGCAGGCGACCTTCGAAAACAGGCTGGCGCAATCGCTTTATCACGTGGCCGAAAACACGGCGCTTGAAGATGAAAGCCCGAATATCGGCCGATGCCACCTGCCAGATCCGCTTTATGTCCGGATGGTCGAAGCGCCGATGGTGATGATTGAAACGCCGCCCCGGCAGCGTGCCTTTGAAATCTACCGGGAATATGTTCAAACGCCGCTGGCTGGCGGCATGGGCTTGGCGGCATTGGCACAGAGCCTTGCGCAAAATGTCGAACGGATTAGAAACAAGCTGGGCGGCCTGGAGTGCGATCATATCAAAAGCCTTCTGGCCAGGGCGTTTACATTCGATGCGATGGCTGAAGACGGCATCGCCGCGCATCTCGACTGGATCGAACGCCTGCTGATGCAGTATTACGATAAGCAGTATCTTTATTCGCTTGCGTTAAAGTCGCGGAAGACCCTGTTTAAAGGGGCCTGGCAGGACTGTCTGGATTTTTTAAAGCATCTGCAACATGAATAAAAGCGCGACGCCCATTGTTTCAGACCTGGTCCTGCTCGGCGGCGGGCATGCCAATATCCAGGTCTTGAAGATGATGGCGATGAATCCGATCGGCGGCCTCAGAATCACGTTAATCTCCGATCAGACCCATTCGCCTTACTCCGGCATGGTCCCCGGCTATCTGGCGGGATATTATGCCTATGAAGACTGCCATTTCGATCTCAGAAGACTCTGCGAAGAACTCGGCCAGCGATTTATCAAGGCAAAAATTATCGGGATCGACCCCCAAACAAAAAAAATCCGGCTGGAGAATAGAGCGGAGGTCCGTTACGACTGCGCGTCGATTAACGTCGGCATCGAGCCCAGGAGTCTAACGCATTTGTCGCAAGCGTCGGCTTCGATGCTGATCCCGCTTAAGCCGATTTCCCGATTTATTGCGCATTGGGACCAGTTGATTGCAGACTTGAAGGCTTATCGAGGCAGTGAGCCGTTGCCGCTGGCCGTTGTCGGGGCAGGGGCCGCGGGCGTTGAAATCTCGATCATCCTGAAAATGCTGATCGATCAAAACCGCTGGAATGCCCGGGTCAGCCTGATTCACCGGCATGACTTTCTGGTTTCGGAAAAAGACCTTCGCGCCCAGAAACGATTGTTAAAAACGCTGAAAGATTTAAACGTAAACGTCCTGCAAAATACCGAGGTGCTGGACGTGAGGGAAAACAGCCTGATGCTGAAAGAGGGTCAGGGGCTAACTCGTGTCGAGAGCTTTTACCGGGTGCTGGTCGCCACCCAGGCGGCTGCACCGCAGTGGTTTAAACGTTCGGGGCTGCCGGTCGATGAGGAGGGTTTTGTCAAAGTGACCGGAAAACTCCTCGTCGAGAACGAAGACGCCCTTTTTGCCGCGGGAGATTGCATTAACTTCTCGCCTTCACCTTTGAAAAAGGCCGGCGTTTATGCGGTCAGGCAGGGCAGGGTTCTTGAACACAATATCCGCGCCTTCTTTACCCGGAAACCGTCATTAAAAACCTTTTATCCCAAGAAAAATGTCCTGTCCTTGATTACCCTTGGCGACCGGAAAGCGCTGGTCCATCAGGATAGCGCTTCGATCCTCAGATGGATGTGGCCTGCGCTGTTATGGAAAGTCAAAGACGGCATAGACAGGCGGTTTATGGCGCGTTTTCAGGCCAAAACATTTCCGGTAAATCCGGGGCATATTAGCAAAGCCATGCCTGCGCCCAAGAGCACACTGGTTCCGGAAGATTGGGAAGAAAACACCTGCGGCGGCTGCGGCAGTAAACTGGCGGCTTCCACGCTGAGCCAAAGCCTGGCTAAACTGACGATTCCGAAAGATGACTTGGTGCTGCTGGGAGTAAAAGATGGTGAAGACTGCGCGTTGACCCGGTTTTCCGAGAACACCTTGTGCCTGCAAACGATCGACCAATTCCGCTCGTTTATTTCAGACCCCTATTTATTGGGTCAAATTGCCGCCCAGCATGCGTTGAGCGATATCTACGCCATGGGCGGCGTTGCCAGGTCGGTCCAGGTGGGCTTAACCCTCTGCGCGGCAAGCGAGAAGATACAGAGGGAAGACATTTTTCAAGTGATGTCGGGTGTGCTGGCTATCCTGTCTAAATGCGATGCAGCGCTTGTCGGCGGCCATACCGGCGAGGGTTCGGAGCTGGCTCTTGCGATAGCCGTCCAGGGTGAAGTAAAGCCGGATCAAGTATTAAGGAAACAGCTGAGCCGGCCGGGAAACCGATTGATTTTCACCAAGCCTATCGGCACGGGCGTCATTTTTGCCGCCAATATGCTGGCGCAGGCTAACGGCAAATGGGTCGATGCCGCGCTGACCGGCATGCTGCAATCCAACAGGACGGCAATGGACGCGATCAGAGATTTTGATCTTTCCGGGTGTACCGATATCACCGGATTCGGCCTGTTGGGCCATGCCTTTGAAATGATGGGAAAGCAGGGCGATGACGCATTGGGCATTATCATCGACTATCAGAGCATCCCTCTGTACGACGGGGTCAGCGAATTATTCGGGAAAGGCTACTTTGCCTCTCTTGCCGGTAAAAACCGTGCATCTTTGAGTCCGGTGCTGAGCGACGAAGTAAGCTATCTGCGCTTTCCAGCGCTTTTCGATCCGCAAACAAGCGGAGGGCTGTTGTTTTCAGTGCCCGCTGATCAGGCGGATGACTGCCTGAACGCGCTCCACCAGAGCGGCGTCGCCACGGCCTGCATTATCGGCGAAGTGATTGCCGAGAATAAAATTATCGTTCGTTGATTTACACCGATGGGCTTATCATGGGCGTTTACGATCCCAGTCGCTATTCAAAATCAGTTGTCCCGCTTGCAGTGCCTGCTTTCGCCATTGCCGCCAGTAACTTTGCGCTTGCTGCTGGCGTAAACAACGTAGATAGCGTACTCGTTGAGCAGCTTTAAGAGGTTCGTGAATCATTAACTTGCAATAAGGATTGTCAGAAGGATTACAGAATCCTCCACATCTTCATGAGAATGGGGTTCTCCTGTCATGTTGTTACCAGCGACGAAGCTCATTTGAGGGGGCCACTTCCTTGGCCCAGAAATCAATACTGGCATCTGCCTTTGAAAGGCCACGCGGCCCATAAACGGTCAACCAGAATGCGCATTCCGTCTATATCTGCCGGCGGTTCGTAAACCCGTTTAAGTTGAAGTCGCATTTTTGCTCCCATTGTTTAAAGAATTCAATTCATGGCTTTTTTGTTGCTCGACAACAGGCAATAAACGCAAGCTATCCAGCACCTGTTGCAATACCATGGAATCACTATCGCGTGGAAAAACCATATAAGCGGGTAATCTGAATTGTGGACTGCCGGGTATATGAAACAATTTTTTGGCCTGGATTAAAGGCTCAGCCAGGCGTATAGGCAAAAAACAGGAACCGCCATTACTGATAATTAACTGCACTCCCAGCCAGCCGATATTGACCACCTGGGGAGGGCGTTCAAGGTCAGGATAACTGCTGCTGTGCAGTGCGTAAAATGCCGGCCCCCAGTCTACATATATGTAATCTTCATTCGGCCAGGGTTGATCCGGATCGGTGGTCATCAGCACCAGGGTTTCATCAAAAAAATGCTCAATCTGAAGACCGGGGTTATGTTGTGGAGTGTACATCAGACACACATCCATTCTGCCTTCGGTTAGTCCGCGCATTAAATCTTCTTCAAAGCCGATTTCGCTACGAATGAAAATATCCGGAGCCTGCAATCGCATTGCGCCGACCCAACGAGGCAGCAATTCTTCCCATAAGGCAGTCCGTGCCCCCACTGTAATGCTGGCCCGAAAACGGCTGGGCAACCCTATATCATGCCGCGCCTGTTCCAGTGTTAATAACATGGACTTGGCATGACGCAAAAAGCGCTGCCCCGTGAGCGTTAACGCAGCGCCGGAGCGGTTGCGCACAAACAGGGTAACGCCGAGATAGGCTTCCAGCCTCTGTATGCGTGTACTCACTGTCGATTGGGTAACATGAAGTCTATTGGCCGCTTCCATAAAACTGCCATTGGCGACCACACCCAAAAAAGTTCTAATTTGATCTATGTCCATAATTTTAGTATCGGATAATTCGATACTAATGTCCAATAAATATCGTTTGTATAATATAACTTTTAGCTTTTATATTAGTAATAAGATTAATAAATCTCTTGTAACAATGTTTCCAGCTCAAATCGGCCTGGAAATCAATAAGACCGATCATCTGAAAATGGGTGTCGGCAAATGATTCGTCTTTCTTAATGTCGGTACCCTGACTTCTGTCTGGAGAAAAATTTGATCAAAAATAAACTGACTGCCTGGTGCGGTAAACGAAGTAAAGCCCCCAATGGAATATTGACCGCTGAAATCACTGTCGCTACGTCCGTGAATATTGCTTACCTGAAGATATTGAATCACGTGCGCATCGGCCACTTTTTCAAAAAAATGTTCTATGCGCTGCGTTCCATTACAACGATGAAAAGCTATGGCGTATTGCTTTTACCGGCCTTTTTATTGAGTGCTTGTCTCGCTTCACCGATCAAACCATCGATCATCAAGATGGATCAGATACGCACAATTCTTGTGGCACCGGTGGAATCGCCACCGCTCGAGGTGATTCCTGATCTGATTGAAACCCGGTTTCCCGTGTATCGCCAGTATCATTATCAAGCCATGCCGTACTATGTTTTCCTGGAAAAAAAGATCTATAAAAATCCCGGCGGAATACTCATCGCCGGTCTGGTCAGTAAGGACGATAGTGTGCCGGTAGCGGAACTTCACCCGACATCAGCTTCAATGGGAAAATCTGCCGGCCTGGAGCCTGCAGCTTCGCTTTCGGATAACTGGACACCAACCTTTATATTGGCGCAGGAGGCGGTCTCGCAATTGAATGGGGATAGTGTCAAAGCAGTGCTGAGCAAGTATTATTATCGTCTGCCAATTGCAAAAGGAAAGCGCAATGCCAATCTCGGTAATTGGCATGACGCCATTAGGCAATGGTATAACCAGAGCATGTCGTCCGTTGATTACAGGCAGCCTGGACTGGAACATGTCGATGCCGTATTGGAAGTGGGTATCGGGACATACAGGATTTTTGATGCGCAAACGTCATTGCAGGTATTGATCAAACTGATCGACCCTAATACCGGACAAGTTATCGGCAGAAACAGTGCAAAAACCTTCTCTGTTGAGGATTCGCCACAAACCTTGCTCAGTCAGGAGTCCGAAAGGTTCAAACGGCTCATGACCGAGATAAGCGCACAATTGATTGCCCATGGGTTTTGCGGCTTAGGACTGCCGCTGAAATTGTCTGAGCAGCGCATCGAGCCTGGCCAATCAGCGGTTGCGGATTAACACATGGCCAGCGTCTACGCCAAACGCCTGCGCGGTTGGCGTTTTATTCTGTTTAATATCGTACTCGGTCTTGGACATATGATCGTGCTGTTTGGCGTAGGTTCCTATATTGCGCTGCTGCCTCATGTCACCGGCGATCTGGGCGGGGTATTGCCAAGCTTTGGCACCTGGGCGCAGACGGATTTCATGATCGCCCTGGCGCTTGCATTTCCTATCGCACGTTGGCTGTCGGGCAAGTTCGGCGATTATCGCCTGTTTATCGCGGCGTTTGTCGTCTATGCCTTTGCCTCTTATTTATGCGCCATCAGTCTGAGCTTATGGCTGTTTCTTTCGGCGCGCATTCTACTCGGGTTTTCAGGTGGTATTACTCTCTATATTGGGCAGTTCCTGTTTTTGAAAGAGTACCCCGATCAGCTGAAATTGCTGGGTCTGGGGATATGGGGGCTGGTCACGCTGATGCCTTTTACCATCAGCTTTCCAATAGGCGGCGCGATCGCCGACGAACTTGGCTGGCGTTATCTGTTTTATCTGAATATTCCCCTCGCCCTGGCCATCGCCGGGATTACCGGTTCATTGCTTGCCGGGCGGGGATTCGTGCGCAGCCACACTCGTTTCGACGGCATTGGTTTTGTGCTCCTGGCTTTGATTATCGGCAGCATACAGACCATTCTGAATCAGGGCAACGATTTTGACTGGCTGGATTCGCCATTTCTGCGCAGCTTGTTGATCGTTCTGGTTGTAGCATTGCCCTGTTTTATTATCTGGGAGTTCGGCGAATGCCACCCGGCATTCAACATGCGCCTTTTCGCCCGCCGTAATTTTACGATAGGCGTGATTGGTCTCTCGCTAGGATTTCTTTCAATCCAGGGACTGCTTTCCATGTTCATTGTTCAGCTTCAGGTATTGCTGGGTTATTCCTCATTTCTGGCGGGAATGGTTTATCTGCCCATGATCCTGCTTGCGGTGCCGGTGACTGTGGCGATGCACAAGCTGCCCAAAGGTCTCGATGCTCGCCTGCTGGCCTGCCTCAATCTGCTGGGTTTCGCTGCTACATTTTACTGGCTGGGTCTGTTCGATGATCCCGGTTCATTCGAGCAACTTTTTTGGCCGATGCTGCTGCTCGGCTTTTTTCTGGGTTCTTTTTTTACGCCGCTAACCCGCCTGACTCTGCAGGGATTGTCCGGCAATCATCAGATACGTGCGGCCGAAGAGGCGGGGTTTTTACGGATTGTTGCCGGCGCCTTCGGCATCACTTGGCAAGGCGTCGTACTGTTTCGGCGCAGCCCCTTCCATCAGCTGCATTTGGCGGACAATTTCGGCGGGCGAAGGTTCGCTTCCATTGATGTGCTGCAAGGGTTTTCTTCGCGATTGGAGGCTGCCGGCGTTGATAAAGGTATGGTCAATGGCAAGCTCCTGGCCGTCATCAAGCAGCATGCCGCCATCCTGGCGTTGAACGATGCTTTTCTGTTGGCAAGCTACCTGTTCCTTGGCTTGGCTGGACTGGTATGGCTGGCCTATCCTACTTATCAACGTGCTCATCCAACGCTGGTGGAAGAAATCGTGGATATGCAAACTGAAGAGATAGTGGAGGAGCAATCATGATTCGTCAATTCACACCCAGGCAATGGCTTCTTTTGGGGTTCTATGCCGGATTTATGCTCCTGATGGCCGGCTGCGCCTGGATACCTTCAGGCGATAAGCCTGCCGGGTTTATGAAAACTCCAGCCCTGGAACACACGCTATCTCACACGGGCCACGATGAGCCGCTTGCTTCCGATGAGCATTGGCCGCATGAACGCTGGTGGCGGGAGTTCGGCAGCCAGGAACTCAACGGCCTTATGGACACCGCTCTAAAGGACAACATCGGACTCAAGGTGGCAGCTGCGCGCTTGCGTCAGGCGCAGGCCCTGGTGCGTGTGGAAGGTGCTAGACTGCTGCCGTTTCTGGATGCAGAAATGGAGTTCGCAAATGAACGTATTTCGGAGAATGGTGTTTTTGCCGTGCTCAACCGCAAAGAGGCGTCGGGGGCGAATATCGTCTTCGGCCAGATTAATCCTTTCAACTTCCGCTACGAATTTGATTTCTGGGGAAAAAACCGTGCGGCCGTGGAAGCTGCGCTGGGTGAGGCGGCCGCTGAGGACGCCGAGCAGGCCGAAGTTCTGCTTCAGTTGACGACCGCCATTGCCCGCTCTTACATACAGGGAATGGCGCTGCGGCAGCAACTCGATCTGGCGCAGGCCATGGTTGAATTGCGCCGCGGCCTGCTCGATATGGACAAGACCCGGTTACGCTTGGGTCTGGATTCTGCCGACCAGATGAAGCAGGCGACTATCGACTTAGAGCAGGTAAACAAGCGCGAAGCGGGACTACGCGATCAGCTGGATATTCAGCGGAACTTGCTCGCCCGGCTGATAGGCAAGGGACCCGATTCCACACAAAACCTGTTCACCGGCACGGTGATTAGCTCGGAAAAAATACGCTTGCCTGCGAAGCTGCCGCTGGAACTCCTTACGCACCGCCCGGATCTCGCCTCTGCCCTGCACCGGGCTGAGGCGGCAGCGCAACAAGTCAAGGTAGCTAAAGCCAGCTTCCTGCCAACCATCGATCTAACTGCATTTGCCGGCTTGAATGCCCTCAGGTTAACGAAAGGGGCAAGCTCTCTGGCCAGTATTCTTTTTTCAGGTTCCAGCTTCTCCTACGGGATCGCCCCGGGCCTGCGACTCCCCTTGTTCGAAGGCGGACGTCTGCGCGGGGAACTGTCGGCACAACGGGCGGAGTACGATGGGGCCGTGGAGCTTTACAATGACACGTTGTTGCATGCCGTGCAGGAGGTAGCCGATAGCCTGAGTCGTTGGCGGGAGACGCGTTCCATACTCGAAGCTCACGGCCGCTTGCTGTCTGCGCAGCAGGAAAACCTGGGTCTTGCTCAACAGCGTTTTCGCAGTGGTCTGGATGATCGCCGGGCGTTGCTGACACACGAACATGCCGTGCTGGACCAGGAATATGCCTTGAAGACTTTGGAAGCCGATCGTCTGGTGGCCATCGTGGATTTGATGGAAGCCTTGGGCGGTGGCTATGTGAATGATCTTCAGGTTATCCAGCAGAAGCCCGAACAAAAATTGTTCAGTTGGTTGACATGGTAGGTTTAACCAAACAATCAAGGTGTTGGAACTCCCACAGGAATATGAAAGCCGGTTGTAGGAGCGACGTCTGAGTCGCGATTAAACACTAATTCAGCGCCAGTCGCGACGTAGGCATCGCTCCCACGAGATTTCTCAGCGGCTTTTTTTAGGGTAAAAACGGCGTAAAAACATTGGCAGCAAGCCATTGCTGCAGGAACTTGACAAATAACCAATCAACTTCCATTAAATATTTGAATAGAAAGTAAAATCCGGTACTGCCAAAATAATTATCTATGAAAATTCATCCCAGGACTATTCGCGCCCGTCGTAACCGCTATCTATTGCTAGTTATGCTGGTACTGGCTGCCGGCGCTTTGATTTATACCATTTATTGGTGGAACTACAGCCGTTTCCGGGTGGTAAGCCATAATGCCTTCATCACCGGCAATCTTATTCCGGTGGAAGCGGATGCAACGGGTATCGTTACCCAGGTATGGGTCGAGGAAAGTCAATTTGTGAACAAGGGCGATCTGCTGGTTCGTCTTGATGAGCATCGCGCACAGACCGCTTTAGGCCAGAGCCGGGGCGAACTTGGGCAGGTCGTGCGCGAGATTGGCGCGGTTTTTTCCACCCACCGTCAAATGTGTCAGAAATTTATTGCACGCTCGGCCCGGCTTGCCCGGGTGCGGCACGATGTGATTCGATTGCGGCAGGCGGCTCCAAACGGTTCGGTATCCGAGCAGGTTGTGCAAAATGCCGAAGATCAGATGATGGCCCTTGAAGCCGAGATGCGGGAGGCCGAGGCAGAACTCAATGCCATTGAAGCGAAAGTGGGCGGCACCAGCAGAATACTGCACCCGGATGTAGAAGCAGCCAAGTATAAATTCATTAGCGCCTATCTTGAATACGCGCGGCAGCAAATCCATGCACCTGTTTCAGGCTATGTGTCCATGCGCAAGGTCCAAGTTGGAAGTAGAGTCCAGCCCGGTGATCCGCTGATGACCCTGGTTCCTTTGGATCATCTGTGGGTAGAAGCCAACTTGCGGGAGACCGAGATGGCGCAGATACGGCCCGGCCAGCCGGCGGAGATTAGCGTCGATCTCTACGGGAAGCACTTTATCTATCATGGCACAGTGGAAGGTTTGGTGCCCGGTACCGGCAGTGTCTTTGCCTTACTGCCTCCTGAAAACGCGGCCGGAAATTTTATTCATATCGTCGAACGCGTGCCTGTGCGTATCGCCTTGCGCAAAGACGAGATATTGAAAAATCCCCTTCGCCCGGGGCTTTCCACCCTGACCGCCATCGACATCAGGGAATCGAAACAGCCGCTAAGTACCTCATTGGCGACCACTGCCACCCAGGAGTATGAGACTGATATCTTTATTGATGAGCTCGCCGATGCGCAAGCCAGGGCTCAGGAAATTATCAAGAATAATCTGGTTCAAGAGAACGATCCCTTAGAGCCCCGTTGCGGTTCTGTCGAATCTGTGACCGCGAAAAATTCCAGCATTGAGCGCTGATGTTGATTGTATGGTTGCCGGTGTCGGCTGTGGCATCATTGTTTGCGTTAAAGAGTTTGAGGCTAGCCCGGCAGATCAATTGTACTTAAGGACTATAAATGATTTTATCCATTAATCGAAAAGTTGCCTACGGTTTAATCCTGACCGTCATTGTTATCGTCATTTTAATGTTCGACACGCTGTTCGGATTATTGCTTGAGTTGATACATGTCTCATACGAATTGTTTGAACACTCGCTTGACATGCTCATCGAGCATATTTTCCACACTGACCGTCAAGATACGCAAGTCATCGTTTTCTATTTGATGTTGTCCATCGCCGGCTATGCACTGTATCAACTGTACCAACTGTTGCGCACGATGCCTCGTCGGTATCGCGAATTCAAAGAGAATCTTGCAGACGCTTGGCTACAGCTAAAAAAAGAGATTACAGCTTATTGGCACGGTTTATCTCCAATCGGAAAAACAAAATGCTTGATGGGTTTTATGGCGAGCATCACCTGCATGGTTCTTTGGGTCTTTAGTTGATTGCGGAAGTTAATCGTTTGAACCGTAGTCCGGAGGCGGGTAAACTCCTCCGATGACCCGGTCCTGAGAGGGAAGTTCTGCATCAGTCGATTTGACAAACGGCGCCAACCATGATGGATTGGAGGGTATCAATAGTTTTCTGATGCTTACAGGTTCGCTAAACTTTATTGAAATATATCAGGTCAACTTTCAGAACAACGTGGTGGAACAGGATCATCGCTTTATTAAGAAAATCACATAACAGTTATTATTATATCGGGCAATTTTTTTTAAGTATGATGCTGCATGATTCCCCGCGATTACCTTTTAACTCAAACGCTGAATTCAACTCATCAATGCAACAGACAGAAAATTATCGATTCAGGATTAAAAGGGTATACGAACTGCCGGACAAGCATGACGGCCGGCGTATCCTCGTGGACAGGCTCTGGCCGCGCGGTTTGACAAAGGAAAAGGCAAGCATTGATCTGTGGCTCAAAGATATCGCTCCCAGTACGGAGCTCCGGAAATGGTTTGGCCACAATCCGGGCAGGTGGAAAGAGTTCAAGGAACGGTATCTCGATGAACTCAAGGGCAATAGCGAGCAAATCCAGCTCTTGAAGCATCTGGACAAGGGTATCGTGACGCTCGTCTATGGCGCAAAGGACGAGGAACATAACCAGGCGGTTGTGCTCCAGGAAAACAGCTGGCTATTCCGTTAATTTGAGAGAAAGAGCGACGTACGAGAATAGCCGGGAGTTGGGCTCTATTAATCCGAACAGGAGTTGCTCCTTATAAACGGGCGCTAGAAGTTTCCATAAAAGATCACGAGAATGATTGCCAAAGGTAATCACTCAAGGTATTTTGTGTCATCAATATATAGCTTTAGAAATGGAGAAGAGAGATGGCTCCAAGAGTGCTTGCGATGGTATTGGCCGGTGGCGAAGGCACTCGTCTGAACCCACTCACTGCAGAGCGTTCAAAGCCGGCTGTTCCATTCGGCGGGCGTTACCGGCTCGTCGATTTCGTGCTCAGCAATCTGGTTA
>CAZMRW010000106.1:0-13171 GCA_964568805.1 uncultured Methylococcaceae bacterium
GATGATAGTGTGGCAGGTTGCCATGCGAAAGTAGGGAATTGCCAAGCGCTTAACTTAAAACCCAAGCCTGACGGCTTGGGTTTTTTTTTGCCGGTTGGTTTTGCATCGCTGATCTGTCATTAATCCTTATTCGATGATTCAAGATGCACGGCTAGCCAGATGGTATCTTCGTTAGGATGCGTCCATTCGACACGGTGCCGGGTCTGTGCCGGAATCAGCAAATAATCGCCGGCTTTCATCGACAGAAACTCCCTATCGCTTTCGTAAAGCAGGGTGGCTTGCCCCTGAAGCAGTAAAACCCACTCATCCCACTCCTGATCGTACCACTGTCCGGGAGCCGTAACATGACCTCTGGATACGATCCGTTCTATACGAACACGACCCCCATCCAAAATCGATTCGATCAACTCCTCCGGAAGTTGCTCCGGAATGTTGGAAAACACATTTTTGCATAAAGAAATCATGTAATTCTGTCCAGACAGAAGCAGTGCAAACGAAATAGCGAAATAAATCTATAAGATTCAATGCGTTTATAAATTAGTTTTATTTTGCCAGATTATGTTCAAACCCGTCATACCCGCCGGGAAGCGGGTATCCAGTGCCAAGGATGGCAGGCTTTAATCCATCCATGGAGCCTGGATTCCTGCAATCCAGCCGGAATGACGATCTTGGAAAATAGTGATCATGTAATCTGACAAAGCAGAATTATATTTTAACTTTTGACTATGAAATAACAGCGACTTTTTTCAGGTAAAACATAGGATCTATCGCTCATTGCGTTTCTTTGAAGTTATCGGGCCGATGATGTTATGATTAACACAGAGTCCGCACAGCAAAATTTGGTTTTTAATCTCCTCTCACTGACCCTCCCGGCAACTGCTCCTGCGGCGTATAAGGCGTCAGTTTTGGGTGCTCTGCCTTCTGCATCCATGCAGTCGTCCAACAAGGGGGCTTGATGAACCGGATTCTGAAGTGCGATGAATTTTTAATTGGTAGTAGCGTAGGCTGTCAGCCCAGGTCAATGAAATCCGGCTGAATCCTGTGCGTAATCGAACATTGGATCATGTTAGCCGCACTTGTCCGCTTCTCCATCCGTTATTACGGCATCGTTATCGCTGTTGCTTGCCTGATACTGCTTTACGGCAGCTATCGCTTCGTCACGGCGGGTCTGGATATCTTTCCCGAGTTTTCTCCCAAACAGGTGATCATTCAGACCGAATCTCCGGGTCTTTCGTCCGAACAGGTTGAAGTCCTGATTACCCAGCAAATCGAAATGTCCATCAGCGGCCTGATCGGGCTGGAAACAGTGCGTTCGGAATCCATCCAGGGCTTGTCAGTAATCACGGCGACCTTCATCGAAGACAGCGATGTCTACCGCAACCGGCAGCTGATCAGCGAACGCCTGGCGGGATTGTCGACGCGGCTCCCCTTCGGAATCACTCCGGTTGCTATCCCGTTGTCCTCGTCATCGGCGACTGTCCTGACCCTGGGCTTAAGCTCCGAAAGCAAGGATTTAATGGTCTTGCGCAGCCTGGTCGACTGGACCGTCGTGCCGCGTTTGCTGGCCGTGCCGGGGGTTGCGGATGTCAATGTGTTCGGGGGCGACATTGCGCAACTGCAAATCCAGGTTGATCCGGTACAACTTTACCGCTTCAATCTAACCCTCGATGACATTATTCAGGCTGCATCGCAAGCGGGAAATATCCAGGGCGGCGGTTTTATCGAAAATCAGAATCAGCGCTTTACCCTGCAGGTAACCGGCGGACCTGCGACCCCTGAGCAGTTGGGCAAGATCGTCATTAAGCGTAACCAGAGCCGTAATATTACCCTGGGCGAAGCCACAACGATCCGTTACGCACCCGAGCCGAAGTTCAGTGCCGCGCAAATTCTAGGGAAACCGGGCATCGTCATGATGGTCATCGGTCAATATGGCGCCAATACCCTGTCGGTGTCGAAACAGGTCGAACAGGCGTTGCAGGAGTTTGCACCTGTTTTCGATAAACAGTCGATCCGATTTTATCCGCATCTGTTTCGTCCCGCCGATTATATTGAAACGTCTCTGGCTAATCTGTCGGGACATTTGCTGGTCGGCGGTTTGTTTGTGCTGATCATTCTGTACCTGTTTTTGTTTAACTTCCGTACCGCCTTTGTATCGGCACTGGCCATTCCTGTGTCGCTGCTGAGCGCTGTTGTGGTGCTGCTGGAAACCGGCGTAAACCTTAATATCATGGTGCTCGGCGGACTCGCTATTGCGTTGGGCGAGGTCGTCGACGATGCGATCATCGATACCGAAAACATTTTCCGGCGCTTGCGGGAAAACAAGTCACTGGCCAAGCCGAGATCGGCAGCCGATATCGTTTTTACGGCGTCGCTGGAGGTACGCAGCTCAGTTGTCTACGCCAGCTTTATCGTGGCGCTGGTATTTGTTCCGTTATTGACATTGCAGGGCGTGGCCGGGCGTTTGTTTGCCCCGTTGGGTTTTTCCTACATCCTGGCGATTCTGGCATCACTGCTGGTTGCGCTGACCCTGACGCCGGCGCTATGTTACGCACTGCTGGGCAACCAGCCTGGCGATAGCGATGATCCCCCGCTGATCAAACGCATCAAACCGGTATACCAAAACCTGCTGAACGGGGCATCACAGCATTTTAACTGGCTCATCGCCGCCAGCGGCTTGCTTTGTCTGTCAGGGATCGCGGTCTTTTCCAGCCTGGACAGCAAGTTTCTGCCGGAGCTGCGCGAAGGTCATTACATCGTCCACACAACCAGCATTCCCGGAACTTCTTTGCAGGAATCGTTAAGAATCGGCACCCGGCTCACCGAGCAGTTCATGACGATTCCCGGCGTTCAGTCCGTTTCGCAATGGGCCGGACGGGCGGAACGCGGCGCAGATACCTATGGCAGCCATTACAGCGAATATGAAGTCCGTCTGGAGCCGATGTCGGGCTCCGGGCAACAGCAGGTCCTGAACAAGCTGCGACAGATTCTTGACGATTTCCCCGGCATCTTATTCGAGGCCAATACCTTTTTAACGGAGCGGGTCGATGAAACCATCTCCGGCTATACATCGCCGGTTGTCGTCAATATTTACGGCAACGATCTCAATGCGCTCGATGGCAAAGCCCAGGCCGTCGCTGCGATCATGCGCAGCATTGCCGGAGCGGCCGATGTGCAGTTGCGCTCGCCGACTGGGACGCCCTTACTGCAGATTAACCTCAATCTCGATCAGCTTAGCTTCCGCGGCATCTTGCCGGCCCAGATCATGGATGCCTTGCAGGCGGCTTACCAAACCCGGATCGTCGGTAAACACCTGCAAGGTAACAAGATCATCAATGTCGCCGTCGCCATTACACCGGAACAGCAAGAGCATCCGGAATCGATCGCTAAGCTACCGCTTCGGGCTCAGGACGGAACATTAATCATGCTGGAGCAGGTTGCGGAAATTCGGGCCACGTCCAGCCGCTATAATATACTTCATCAGGGAGCGCAGCGGCGGCAAACCATCACCTGCAACGTTATCGGCAAGGATATCGATGCGTTTATGCAGGAATTAAGATCCCGCGTCGTCAACGACATCTCGTTTTCGGCGGACAGTTATCCCGAATTTACCGGCGCCGCCGTAGAGCAAGCGCGGGCGCGCAGGGATTTAATCCTGCATTCGCTCATGGCGGGCACCGGCGTGCTGATCTTTATTTATCTTGCCCTGGGCAGTATCCGTCATGTCCTGCTGACCTTGACCAATCTGCCGTTTGCGCTGATCGGCGGCGTCGCCGCCGTGGTTCTGACCGGCGCCACCTTGTCGGTCGGTTCCGTTGTCGGATTTATCACCCTCTTCGGCATCACCGTGCGCAACAGCATCATGCTCATGTCTCATTATCGCTATCTGGTCGAAGTCGAAGGTAAAAGCTGGAACCTGGCAACAGCGGTGCAGGGTGCGCAGGAAAGGTTGCCGTCCATCCTGATGACCGCCCTGGTCACGGCATTGGCGATGTTTCCGATCGCCTTCGATAGCGATAACCCCGGACGCGAGATCATGGGGCCGATGGCGGCGATCATCATTGGCGGCCTGGTTTCATCAACGGTGCTGAATCTGTTATTGCTGCCGGGCGTGCTATTGCGGTTTGGAAAGTTTAAAGTCTAATGGAATTCCTAACAGGTTAATGACTGTCAATGACTGTCAATGTATAGTTGCTTGAGTTTATTCGCAACTATACATGCGGTCTTTTACTAATTGTGAAAGGGTGGAAACAGACCTACAAGGGTCGTCCAACCTTACAAAATAAAACACCATTCGACTAAAAGAACCTGCTTGGAATTGCTTTCATCGGTAATTACACGATGTTGTTAACGTTAATCGCAAGACTTAGCTTCCGGTTAGATTTAGGGCTTAAATTAAACTGGCTGATCAGGCTGAATCGGCCCAATCCGATACGGCCGCATCATCTCGTTGTCCTCATGCTCGACGATATGGCAGTGCCAGACGTACTGGCCTGGGGTATTGAATTGCACCCGCAAGCGTAAGACCTGGCCGGGATAGGCGATGACGGTATCCTTGGAACCGGTTTCCCAGGGCTCTGGGGGAGTGGGGTCGGATCCGGGATGAACCTGAACCGTCTTGTTGACCTCGTCGATGTCGATATCCTGGCGATTGACCACCTCGAACGTGACCTCGTGGATGTGCATCGGGTGGGCATCAGCGGTGGCGTTGTAGATCTCCCAAATTTCAGTAGTCCCCACGGCCGGGTTTTCGGTGACGGGTTCCATCCACTTCAGTTCGGTCCACTCGCCTGATTCGTTCACGGTGCCCAGCAGGGCCTCTGTCGGCGAATCCGGAAATTCATTCGACAATACCTCGATGAGCGCCAGCCGGCGGGTGAGGCTTGCGGTCGGTAGCGGCGTAATCGCGGGTAGTTGCAGGTGCTGCGGCGGCGTGGTTGGATCGGGCGCCAGGGCGGGCACGACATTGAACTGCATGATCTGTCCGGTGGAATTGGGGTCTGCAACATCGAAGTCTTCGTCGGGGATGCCGCCGCCAAAGGGCTCATCCGGCCCGACGTTGCCGAGCACATGGCTGCCAAGAGGCACATTGGTAAAGTCGACGATGACGTCGGCGCGCTCGGCCGGTGCCATCAGCAAGCGGTTGTCGTGCTCGGCGGTTAGGTTGGCCGGTGCGGGCAGGAAGCCGCCCTCGTTGCCGATCTGCCAGACCTCGACGCCGGCTATCTGGTTAAAATCCAGAATCAGGAAGCGCGACTGGCAGCCGTTCAGAAAACGGAAGCGGTAACGGCGCTGCTCGACGTTCTGAAACGGCCAGGTATTGCCGTTGACCATGATCATGTTGCCGAAGAACTCGGGATTCCAGATCGGGGGGACGCTGGTATGCGGAACGAAGGATGTGATAAGGGGATCGTCACCAAAAAATGCGCGTGAGTCCGGATAGAACAGCGAGCCGTCGTCGGCGTTGAAAGAGCGATCCTGGATCGCCATGGGGATCTCGTAATAGGTCTTGTTGGGCGGAAATTTATCGTTTTCATTGGGGGCGGGTCCCGGCAACACGGCAGTAGTGCCGAATCGGCTGTCGAGCACGTCGCCCTCACCGCCCGGCCCGCCCCGGATGATGTAGAATCCGGCCGGACCGGCGTATACGTTGAGTCGCGTCATGCCGAGGGTATGGTCGTGGTACCAGTCGGTACACGCGCGCTCAGGGTTAGGGTACTGGAAGATGGCATATCCCGGTCCCCATGTTGCGCCGAATTTCGCCGCCGCCTTATCTTTAAAAAAATTGTACCAGGTGCCTTCGGTGGCGTAACCGGGCGGGATGTTGTTTGCGGCCGGCAGGAACCACGCTTCGGCGTAGCCATCGCTCTCGTCACCCACGTCAATCGCGCCGTGGACATGGGTCACCATGGGCACCGGTCCGGTGTACGGACCGGGAGTTTCAGTAAAAGTCGGACGCGTGTCGCGACCCGCTGTACCGCCGGGTGGATTGGCCCAGTGCAGCGTCGGATCAACCGGCAGCAGGTGCGGCAAGTAATCGCCGTTAGCATCGACTAGTTCGTTGATCCACTTGATCCGCACCGGGCGGCCCCGATGGGCCTCGATGGTCAGCGACGGAGCATTATGGATGAGTAGCCCGTTTTTGCTTTCTGACCTGATTGCCCCGTATCCCCACACCGTCGTCGCAGGGAGTCCCGCCGGCAGGATCTGTTGCAGAAACTGCTTTACGGAGATTTCGTAGTAGTCGATTTTCTGGCCGCCCGACTGCTTAATCGTGCCGGCCCTTGGCATCACCGGCGGAATAAGTAGTGGCGTCAGGAACTTCGGAACCGTCGCTGGGTCGAGCGTCCCACCGGGAATCGCTGCAAGAGCTTTAGAAATACCGCTGAGCTTGTCGAAACCGAATAGCGTCAGTACCGTACCCCCTGCGGTAAATTTAAGGAATGTGCGTCTTGATAACATAACTACCCCTCAAATCTTCGAAAAAAATTTATGCGAAAGACTAAACTTTTTTTTAAGATACAGAATTAGCGCCATAGGTTCATTCAAGCTAAATTGCCCACCAAAGGATAATTTTCAATTTAAATATTAAAAAGTGCAGCAACTACGATGGCAGACATTAAAGCAGTAAGCAAACTTCACGCCATATTTTTCAATGCATTGATAAATATAGCTTATTTATTGTACCGGGTGGCAAGTCGGGAAATCCGGCTAATGTTGAGAGCTTTATAATGTAAACGAGGCGTTACAAATAGATGCGTGGGGATATACTACTGATAAAGGAATAGCGAAAATTATTTTTTAATTTAAATAACTTAGCTTAGTAATTTAGAATTTATCTTACTATGTAACATATTCAATACATCTGAAATGATGATTCCATAATTTAACTTTTTGTTTGGATCAGACGATATTAAGGCCTTTCGATTCGATCGCCGCTTCAGGTTCGATATGCTCTCTATTCATTTTCTCGTCGCAGGCAATCATCGGGCCACGGTAAGCTGAAACATCACAAAAGGAAAAAGGAAAAAGCAAAAAGTTAAAGTGTTCTGGCGAGCCGAAAACCGAGCCTGTTGTTGCGAGTGTCTTCGGGCGCGCTCCAGTGCCGCGCGGAGGAACGCACCGTCATCTTGGGGTTGTGGAACCAGGAACCGCCGCGCAACACACGGCGGGGACACTCTTTGTTATCGGGAGATTCTTGTGCAGAACCATCCCTTGGAGTATCTTGATAACTGTCAACATAGCAATCCTGAATCCATTCCCAGACATTTCCCATCATGTCGTGCAACTGCCACAGATTGGCTTTGAATTGTCCTACAGGCGCCGTAGTGGCAAAATCGTCTTCACACGGTAACGCGTCCCATTTTATATCGTATGAGTTTTTCAGCATGGATACGTTTTTCGCATCCAATACATTGGCGTAGCTGCAGGCGGCATCGAGTTCGCCCTCGGTGTTTTCCGGCCAATAATGCTCTGTCGTCGTCGTCGCGCGCACGGCATATTCCCACTCCGCCTCTGTCGGCAGCCGGTAATTCAGACCGGTACGTTCCGAAAGCCATTGAGCATAAGCCGTGGCATCGTCCCAGTTGACATTAATGACGGGGCGTTTGCCTCGACCCCAGCCATGGTCGCCCGGTTTATCGCGCCCGGTTGCGGCTGCGAACAAATCGTATTCTTCGAAGGTGACTTCGTATTTGCCCATCTCAAATGCTTTGGCAAATTTAACGGTATGGACGGGACGTTCTTCAGAAGTTCCCTGACCGGACAGTTCGCCCATCTGGAACTCCCCGGCGGGAATTGTCAGCATTGCCGGTTTTGTTACAGACCAGATGCCCAGTTGCACCTGCAGCCCCTTGGTTGCCAGTGGCGGCGGATAATCGGACTTATTGACATGAAACATAAGGCCAAGCAGAGCGATGGATAAGAAGGCCAGTACGGTATAGGCAATGCGAAAATGTTTTTGGCGCCGTTTGCAGGCAGCCAGATAATCATCCGCTATTATGGAGCGAGGCGCGGCGGCGGTCACATAGCGTTGTAATAATGTGCCGGTACGCAGCGCACTGTCGGGACGGCCGGCTTTTTCCCACTCACTTGCGGCCTGCTCCAGGTCACGGCGGGCACGCAGGGTGTCTGCGTGTTCAAGAATCCACTGGCGGAAGCGGTTCCAGCCGGTGAGTACGATTTCATGGGCCACTTCAATCATCGGTTGATTGTCTTCACCTTCGCTGGTTACCAGTAGCCGCGCATCAGTCAGCGCATCGGCGACCTTTTTGACATCATCCTGCAACAGCGATTGAGGCATCCGGCGGCGGGCCGCCACTTCCTGCTCATTGACTTCGACGAGGTTGGCGAACAATTTGGGTAAAATGCTGTTAAGATCAATGGGGAGTCCCTGTAAAGCGGATTCCGCCCGTTTCTGGACTGCACCCTTGACACCGCCAAATATTTTGTAGCCATCGATGCTCAAATAATGTGAATCTTGTTCACGTTGATAAAGTTGATTCAGTGTGAAGGCAATCAGAGCCATGGCGCCCGGGCCGCTTCCGGCATCATCGAGCAAAAGTTGCGCCAGACCATCCTGCAATTCCACCCCGGCGGCTTCGGCCGGCCTGATGATCATTTCGTGAATAGCGGCCATGCCGGGAGGGTCTAGCGGGAAAGTGCTCCGATCCTGACGCAGCAGGTTGGCCAAGGTAGCTTCCTGAATGGCGCGCGGATAAAAATCAGCGCGCATCGTGATAATGCCCCGAATGCGCTGCAGCGTGACGAGGTATTCCAATAGGATTAGAAAGTCTTGCCGGTAAGCTGGCGTGCATTGCGTGAACAGTTCCTCGAATTGATCAATGACCAGCAACAGTTCAGTGCTTGGCTGATGGCGCGACAGTAAATCAGTCAGATGCTTTTTAGCAATAGAGGTATCGGACTGTAAAGTGCGGGCGATTTCGCTTTCCGTCTGGTCGGAGATGTCCAGCGCGGCTTTGATTACAAAGGCCAGCGCCAAAAAGGGATTGCCGCCGCGTTCGCCGGGTTTGAAGATAAGATCGATCCAGGGCGCGTTGCCAATGATGCCGGCACGCAGTCGCGGCAACAGTCCGGCCTTGACCAATGATGACTTGCCCGAACCCGATAGGCCAACCACGGCGACGAATCGCACCTTAGGGTCGGCAAATTGTTGCAGCAGTTGATCGATTTCGCGGCCGCGGCCAAAATAGATCGGCGCCTGTTCCGGCGTAAAAGCTTCCAAGCCGGGGTAAGGCGAGGCTTTCCAGCATGGAGCGGCTATTGCTTGTTTTGCCGTTTGCGACGCGCTTGCCGCAGGCAATGATTCCAGCAGTTCATCCAGCCGATTGCGCAGATGCTGCTCGAACTGCTGCCGGAAGTCGTCCGGCGCATCGTAGCGATTGTAGCCGCCGGACAGCGAACCGTCCGGGTTGGTGAAGGTGGCAAAGAAGCTTTGCACTTTTTGCCATTGCTCAACTTTGGCGTTTAACTCGGGATCATCCGCTGCGAACTGAGACGAGCCATTGCGCCGATAAACCCAGATATTCAGTGGATTGTTGGTGCTGACTCTATTGGGGGCCTTCAATGCGTTGAAATACTCCCACTCGGTGCCTGACAGATAAGGCGTGCCGTCCTCTTTCAATTCGAAGTTGTCCGGCAGCTTCGTGCCCATACGCGACCACAGGATGATGACCACCAAATCGCAGTCTTCCGGTTTGGGCAGACCTTTGGCGATCGCAGCCTGCGGTGTCATACTGGCTTCCATCGCCACGGCAGCGCCGGGTTGATCCCAGGCGATAATTTCAATATAGAGCCGGCCGCGAAAGCGCCGTTCGCTACTGATGTGGTATATGGCCTCGCGCGCCAGTTTACGCTCAAGCGGAACGTCGCCTGGAGAAGCGAGGAATATCCGAAAACGGTGGAGATCAGTGTCTTCGGTTTTCAGAGCATCAGAGTTTGCATCTGCGGTCATGACCGGAACATAATCCTTCTGGCTAATATTTAAGTTGCGTGCCCAGTAACAGCAATCAGTTGTTTCGAAATATCGCGCGGACTTCAATTCGTTATTATCTGTCTTTTGGCATTCTATATTCTCTATAATTCAAATGACAAGAATAACTTTCAAGATTGCCGGGTTTTCCGGGTTGCCGGTTACAATAAGGCATGCCGCCTTGTATGGCCGCTATTTTATCGACAACAACCTTTTTGCGACATCAACTTCATGACACCCGAAACATTCATTAAGCGATGGGCCAAAAACGATTTAACCGAAAAAGCGGGTGCTCAGTCGTATATCGAGGATTTATGCGAGCTGCTGCAGATCGACAAGCCGCGCAGCTCGGAGGATTTTTGTTATGAAAAAGGCGCGGTCAAAGATGGCGGCGGGCAAGGCTGGGCCGATGTCTGGAAGCGCGACCATTTTGGCTGGGAAAACAAAAAGCCCGGCAGTGATTTGACCAAAGCCCTGGCGCAATTGCGCGAATATTCAGGCAACCTCGGCAACCCGCCGTTGCTGATCGTTTGCGACCGGGAATGCATCGAAATCCACACCGCATTTCGCGGCTATCCGGACGAACCGCGCGCTATTTTGCTGAAAGACATCGGCGATCCCATCAGTCTGCAAATCTTGCGCTGGGTATTTACCGATCCTGACAAACTCAGGCCGCTGAAATCGAATGCGGCGATAACCGGCGAGGCCGCCGGGCAATTTGCCAGACTGGCAAAAGCGATGCGCGATCGCAACATCGCGCCGCAACAGGTGGCGCATTTCCTGACCCAATGCATCTTCTGCATGTTTGCCGAGGACGAAGGCTTGCTGCACGACAGTCCCACGAGCGACGGCCAGATTTTTACCGGCCTGCTGAAAGCCGCTCGCGCCGACTCCGGTAAAGCCGCAGACCGGATCAATAAGCTATTTGCCGCGATGCAGGCAAGTGGCGGTCAATATGGCAATGACGACATCGCCTGGTTCAACGGCGGCCTGTTCAAAACCATCGAGGTGCCGCCGCTCACCGAAGAAGACTTGTTCATCCTGTACCATGCCGCCGCCGATCTGGATTGGCGGGCGATCGATCCGACCATCTTCGGCACCTTGTTCGAGCGGGGCCTTGACCCCAACTGCCGGGCGCAGCTCGGCGCGCATTACACCGATGTCGCCACCATCAACAAGCTGATCGAGCCATTGATCGTCCGGCCGTTAAGCGCCGAGTGGGAAGCCGCCAAAACCGGCATCCTAAAGCTGCTGCCGAAATCCGGAAAAACCACCAAAGGCAAAAACTACATCGCCGCCCAAAACCTATATTACGGTTTTCTGGAGCGCTTGCGCAACTTTAGGGTGCTGGATGCGGCGTGCGGCTCCGGAAATTTCCTGTATCTGGCCCTGCATGCGCTCAAGGATTTGGAGCACCGCGCCCAACTGGATGCCGAGGCGCTGGGTTTCGGCCGGCAGCTCACCATCGAAGCCGGGACCGACAACATTCTCGGCATCGAGACCAACGAATACGCCGCCGAACTGGCGCGGGTCACGGTCTGGATCGGCGACATCCAATGGTGCCAGCGCAACGGCCGGCCGATCAACAAAAACCCGATCCTGAGCAGCCTCGACGGCATCGAGCATCGGGATGCGCTGTTGAACGCCGACGGCACAGAAGCGCCATGGCCCGAAGCGGATGTCATCGTCGGCAATCCGCCGTTTTTGGGCGATAAAATGATGCGTGGAGAACTTGGCGATTCTTATGTCGAAATCTTGCGCCGATGCTACCAAGGGCGCGTAGCAGGCGGCGCGGATTTGGTCTGTTACTGGTTCGACAAGGCGCGGCAGCAGATTGAACAAGGCAATGCCAGGGCGGCGGGGCTGGTATCTACTAATTCCATAAGGCAGAAACGCAATCGTGTTGTGTTGGAAAATCTATTGCAAACCATGCCGATTTTTGAAGCCTGGCCGGACGAGGACTGGTTCGATAGCGGTACGGCGGTGCGGGTGTCGCTGGCCTGCTTCGGCGATGCCGGCTTACCTACCGTCAAACTGGCGGGCGAGCCGGTTGCCGTGATTCATGCCGATTTAACGGCCAGCGCGGATGCTGGAGAGACGTTGGATTTAACCCTGGCCAAACCTTTGCCTGCTAACAAGGGCTGTTCGTTCTTCGGCTTGTGCCTGGCTGGACCTTTCAAGGTGGATACCCCCACCGCGCTGGCCTGGCTGGAAGACACCGGCAACCCGAATGGTCGCCCGAACAGCGATGTAGTTCGTCCTATCTATAACGGTTCCGACATCACCCGACGCTGGTCGGGCAACTGGGTGGTGGACTTCTCTGGTATGGCAAAGGAAGAAACCGCCGACTATCTGAAACCTTTTGCCTATGTCGAGGAAAAAGTGAAGCCGGTACGGATTAACAACAATCGCGCAGCACGCGCGAAAAATTGGTGGCAGCACGGCGAAAAACGTCCAGGAATGCGTATTGCTCTTGCTGACCTGACCCACTATATCGCCACCCCGGAAACCGCCAAGCACCGATTCTTTGTCAAATTCCCGGTGCAGGTCGCGCCGGAACATAGCCTGATAGTCATTCCCCGGCAGGATGATGCAACGTTGGGCATTCTTTCCTCAAGGATTCATTGCATCTGGGCATTGGTAATGGGAGGTACGCTTGAAGATAGACCTCGATACAATGCTAGCCTCACTTTCGAGACCTTCCCATTTCCCGACGGCTTCGATCTTAAGTCAGAATCCATGGCCGAGGGCGAGTCATTCAATACCATCGCTTTAGCCGCTGCCGATCTGTATACGTGGCGAGAGAAATGGCTCAATCCGGAAGGCTGGCTGGATTGGCTGCAAACCGAGGATGAGAAAACTGCCGGTTTCCCGGCCCGGCCAAGTCCCAAACCCGAGCGTGCCGCCGATTGGAAAAAGCGCACGCTGACCAATCTCTATAACGAGATGCCCGCCGGTTTGAAACTTCGCCAAGAGAAACTCGACAAAGCCGTCGCCAAGGCGTATGGCTGGGATGATTACACGCCGGAAATGACCGATGCGGAAATTCTGCAGCGCCTGTTGAAACTGAATTTAGCGCGTTAATTGAATCTACGGACTGGCTGAATTCGACCCCAACCCTCCCTTCAAGTAAAGTGGACCCCGAAATCCGGACAGTAGTTTAAGCTATGCCCTGACGGAAAA
>CAZMRW010000107.1:0-12404 GCA_964568805.1 uncultured Methylococcaceae bacterium
ATTGCGAAAAACCTTGTCAAGCTTTATTTTTCAATCTCGCTGAATAATTACTAAATAACTTACCTGAATTTGATTGAACCCATTGGCAGGAGCGATTTTAATCGCCCAAGGCGAATGAATTCGCCCCTACATTCTTCTCATTCATAAAACGAGAAGTTATCTTTGACCACATCCTTAGTCCGACACACTGTACTTAACAAATTTCTTTTTTGCCCGTGTCGGGTTTACTGCGGATGTGTTGCTTTTAGCTGTGTTTACCGAAAAACAGCCAACTTTTGGCAGCCTCTGCCTTATGACTTATCCACCCACTCATATAGCTCTATCGATGCAGGGTCGCATTTGCAGCAGCTGCCGCCGCAGGCGGTGCCCTGGGGCAGTTTGCGCACATTGCCCTTGCTGATCCACTTGCTTAGCATGCCGCGCAGGGCGTCCGCATCCATGCCGAAATGATTGGCCAGGTCGATCAGCGCGACGCGTCGCTGTTCTTTTAAATAATTGCGCAGATCAGACAAGATCACCTAGCGACTCCTTATTAGCTTTATGTGCTTTGACGCCGGTTTGTTTTCCGTACAGCCAAAGCCCAAACAATACCAACGAAAAAACCAGGATCAATCCGCTAACCCATGCCAGGGACGTATCAGGGTGCTGGCTGAACGACATGGCCTGATAAAAGATGGTTGCGGTCATGTAAGCCAGGCCGGTCGTCCACAACACAACAAAGAAAGTCCACCCCAGATTGGTTTCGCGGTAAATCGCCGCCGTTGCGGCAACGCAGGGAGCATAGAGCAAAATAAACAACAAATAGGCGAAAGCGCCGGCTTTGCCGTCGAAGCTCTTCTGCATCGCGGCATAGGTTCCGGTATCGACCGATTGCTCGCTGGCGGCCGCCGTTAAATCGTCAACTGAGCCTATATCCAGTCCCAGCGGATCCAGCAGATTATCGGCAACCTTGCCAAGGTTTTCAGGCACGGTCAATGCCGCATTGATTAAAGCTTCTTTCAGATTAAAAGGCGGTTCATCGGTTGCTGCGCTGCCGGATGCGCCAAGCTGGCTATACAAGGCGTTAAGCGTTCCGACGACGGCTTCCTTGGCCAATACGCCGGTAAAAATGCCGACGGTTGCCGGCCAATTGTCTTTTTCAATACCCATCGGTTCAAACGCCGGGGTCAGGCCGCGGCCTATTTCGCTCAATACCGATTTGTTGCTGTTCTCCTGACCGAAACTGCCGTCCGTGCCCAGGGCGTTGAGAAAATTCAGCACCAGCACCATCGGCACGATCACCTTGCCGGCATTGAATAAAAACGATTTAAGCCTATCCCAGGTACGAATAAAAACGCCGCGCACTGTCGGCATGTGATATGCGGGCAGTTCCATAATGAACGGCGCCGACTCGCCTTTAAACAGCGTATGGCGCATGATCAAGCCGGTCAGCACAGCCACGGCGATGCCCAACAGATATAAACCGAACACCAGGTTTTGGCCGTTGACCGGAAAAAACGCAGCGGCAAACAGCGCATAAACCGGCAATCTGGCGCCGCAGGACATGAACGGATTCATCAGATTGGTCAGTATCCGGTCGCGCTGGTTTTCCAGCGTCCGCGTCGCCATGATTGCCGGCACGTTACAGCCGAAACCGACGATCATCGGTACGAACGATTTGCCGGGCAAACCGATCATCCGCATAAACCGGTCCATCACGAAAGCGGCTCTGGACATGTAACCCGAATCTTCCAGCGCCGATAAAAACATGAACAGGAAACCGACAATCGGAATGAAAGTAGCGACCACCTGTATGCCGCCGCCAATTCCCTTGGTAATCAGAACAGTCAACCAGTCCGGCCAGTTGAACTGATTTAAGGCAACACCCAGGCCATCGACCAGCAAGGCGCCAACGCTTTGATCGAAAAAATCGATAAAAGCGCTGCCGATATTGATGGTAAACATGAACATGGCGTACATCACCAATAGAAATACCGGGATGCCCAGAAAGCGGTTAAGAACGATGTTGTCGATTTTCTCGGTGGTATGGCGGCCGATTTCATTGAGTTTGCAGACAGCGCCCCTGGCCATTTCATTGACGAATCCGTAACGGGCGTCGGCAGCCAGAATATCGATTTCATCATCGGTTTCCGTTTCCACTCTTTGTTGCAGCGCGGTCACGGCGCCTGCAATATCACTTCCGGCAATACGTTTGGCCAGCGTATCGTCTTCGAGCAAGCGTATCGACAACCAGCGCAGATCGCAGCCATTCCGGCTCGCGGCATCCTGCAACAATGGCGACAAGTCATTGATCGCCTGTTCCAACTCATCTGAATAGCCGATAGTGACCGATGGGACCGGTTTCGAAAGTGCGGCTTTATTGATTACCGCTTTTAACTCATCGATACCCTGTTTGGCGGACGCGACGACGGGAACTACCGGACACCCTAGAAGCTCGGCTAGATAGGCGATATCGATCTTGATGCCGCGCTGTTTGACGGCATCCATCATATTGAGCACCAAAATCATCGGCACCCGCATTTCGATCAGTTGCGACGTTAAATAAAGATGGCGTTCGATATTGGAGGCATCAATGATATTGATGATCAGGTCGGCTTCCTTGGCGGCGACAAAATCGCGGGCGACCTTCTCATCCAGAGATACCTGGTCGTCGGCGGCCTCCAGGGAATAGGTGCCGGGCAAATCGACTAATTCGATGGTTTTATGGTCGTACGAATACTCGCCGGTTTTCTTTTCTACCGTTACACCCGGCCAGTTACCGACATGCTGTCTGGCACCCGTCAGTGCATTAAACAGCGTGGTCTTGCCGCAATTGGGATTGCCGACCACGCCAACGGTAAAATCGACGGTCATTAAAGCTTCTCGATATGCAATACGGCGGCTTCGTCTTTTCGCAAGGTTAAGGAGAAACCGCGCAACTTGATTTCAACCGGATCGCCCATCGGCGCAAAGCGGGTCACGCTAAACTCTGTGCCGGGAGTCAACCCCATGGCCAATAGGCGTTTACGATAGGCTTTGCCGGATTTATCAAAGCCGACAATCTTTCCCCAGTCACCCACAGCTAGATTTTTTAAGTTTATTAACATAAATTCAACCTCTTTATGTAAGCGTCTTTGTAACTAATAAAGATTAACAAGTAATCAATAATCATTCTCATTAAGAACAACTATAGCACATAACTGGCTTTAATAAAATAACCACACTAATAATATTAGTTGGCCTGATTAAAATGGCATCCTTTTCCTATTCATTTGGGTAACTGTGGCAACACCATTTTTCGACAAACATAGATTGCGATCAGGGAACCGATAAGGAATTTTCCATATTTTTTAAACCTGATCCCCTCTCTTCGCTGTTTCTGATGCGTTTGTCCGCTTAGCTACATTTGTTACATGGATATGGTGTTTGTCGTTTTGCGGAATACTCTGTTTCTCCAATATGCTAACCTGCATTAAATGTCGGTTTTTATACCGAACGATATCGAGCCAGTGACCCGGACCGCTTGTTAAAGTCGTTATCGGGTTATAATGAAATATTAGCAGCCAGTTTCTGTAAAATTGTTGACGATTGCGCCGAAACGGTAATCCACACAAACTTTGCCCATTCCACTCCATTAATAATTAAGCATAAATCAGACCAATATTTAATGATAATGTTGCAAGTTATCGGGCATGACACCATTTAAAACGGAGAGAGTTCAACCAATGGCCAATAAAGTTACCATGACCCAGTTCCTGATCGAGCAGCAACGCCATTTGCCAGGAACGTCGGGAACCTTCACCCTCTTGCTCAACAATATTGTCACCGCCTGCAAGCAGATATCCCACAAGGTTAACCGTGGCAATCTGATCGGCGTTTTAGGCAGTGCCGAAACCGAAAACGTGCAGGGCGAAGTCCAAAAAAAACTGGATATCATCACCAATGACATTATGGTAGATGCCTTAAACTGGACAGGGCAACTGGCCGGCATGGCATCGGAAGAAGTCGACGATCCTATCCAGATTCCCAAACACTATCCGAAAGGCAAATATCTGGTTTTGTTCGATCCGCTGGACGGCTCATCCAACATCGATATCAACCTGACCGTGGGTACGATATTCTCGATCCTGCGTTGCCGTGAAGGTGTCGATCCGGAACCTGAGGATTTCCTGCGCAAAGGCAGCGAACAGGTGTGCGCCGGTTTTGTGCTCTATGGCCCATCCACGATGATGGTGCTGACGACCGGGCATGGCGTCAACGGCTTTACCCTGGATCAGGATATCGGCGAATTTATCCTGACCCATCCCAACATGACCATCCCCGCCGAAACTAGCGAATTCGCCATCAATATGTCCAATCAGCGTTTCTGGGAACCGCCGGTCAAACGTTATATCGACGAATGCGTTCAGGGCGAGGACGGCCCCCGGCAAAAAAACTTCAATATGCGCTGGATTGCATCGCTGGTGGCCGAAGTCTACCGTATCCTCACGCGCGGAGGCGTTTTCCTGTATCCCTACGACACCCGCGACCCTAAAAAACCCTGCAAACTGCGCCTGATGTACGAAGCCAATCCCGTGGCCTTTATCGTCGAACAGGCCGGCGGCGCCTGCTCAACCGGTCGCGAACGCATGCTTGATCTTAAACCTCAAGCCTTGCATCAGCGGGTGCCGGTGATTCTGGGATCTAAAAACGAGGTTGAGCGGATTGTAAAGTATCATTTGGAAGATTAATGCTGCTGTTTATCCGGTAGACTGGAAACTCTCTACTTGTGGTGTTGTTATTATTTTGTGTGTTGGCCGGGGCCGTGTTGCCTTATTTCGTGCTAAAAATCAGGTGATTCAATCTTTATTTGAACCAGACGCTTATTATTGAGCGGCGAACGGGCGAGCCTTCGCCATCAACTGATCCGCTGTGATCGGACGGAACATTCCCATAGGATAACCTGCCGCTTCCAGAGCGCTCGCCACCCAGCCATTGCAGGTGTTGTAAATGTGAAATTTTCCTCGAGCAGGATAAAATAGGCTGTCGCGTCCGTATCCTGGCCCGACGGGTTTGGCTTTTTTCTCTCCGTGCCTGGCAAAGCTTTGGTGGATATAATCCACAAGCCGAGCGAAACCGCGCGGCGCAAGCTCAAGACGGATGATTTCGTAGCCGGCAAACCGTTCGGCAACGGCGCCTTTGACACCGACCACATGCAGCACGCTGGCAGTGGACCAGAGGGCGGCTTTTAAGGTCAGCCAGAGACCGGGATCATCCGCCTGGTAATAATCCCGGTCGCCCCAGCCTAGTTCCAGATAGTCTGCACCGTGAAAATCCCCGCTTTCCGGCAAAAGTCCCAAAGGGATGTCTGCCCGCCTGACGGTCAGGCCGGCGTGCTTGCCATGGTTGATCACATAGATCGAGGCAAAAGGCTCATCCCCGGCGGATAAAGGAGGGGCCTTCGTGGGTCCCGTACAGGCGGAGCACAGCAACAGCAAGCAAATCAGAAGCGCCACGAATGGGTTCATCGCACCAGAAAATCCGCGACAGACTGAAAGCGCCGCCGGCGGATCGCCGGATCGGAGTCCATCAGCGGGTGGTCAAACTCGGGAGACATCAACACCCGGCCGTCCCGTCGTTCCAGGATGTAAGCCATCTCCTCGATTTCAACCTGCGGCACTACCCGATCGCGCAAGCCAATAATGAGCATGACCTTAGCGCCGTCATGCGGGAGGTTGTTGACCGGATCGTAGTCTTCGGGACAGCCCAAATTAGAAATCCGGCTGGGGAGCGAATCCAATACCAGGGCGTCATACTCCCCGCCAGGACCGACGGCATTGGTCAGGATAATGCCGCCCATGGACATGCCATAGAGATAGCGGCGGTCATAGCCTTGGGTGTTCAGGAGTGCGGCGATCTCCCGATAATCAGACACGATGGCCTTGAGCCGGCTCTTGCCTTCGGAAAGCCCGTAGCCTCGGTAGTCGAACACGTAGACATCGAGCCCATAATCCACGAAGAACGTCAACCCGCCCATGATCTGGTCGGCCAGCATGGCATTTCCCTGAGCCACTAGCAAATAACCCTGGGGACGGGCGGCGCGCAGCTTATAGCCGCCCAGTTTGCGGCCGTCACGGGTGATAAACGACAGCCGTTCGATGTTTCGTATCGACCGGATGCGGCTTGCATCGGGCGCTCCGGCGGTCTGCCGGAATTGCCAGAACGTCAACGGTTCACGAACGATGCCGCAAACACTGTCTTCCAGATCGGATGCCGGTTTATTCGCATGAACCATAGCGCAGGCCTCGATAATAAGAAACATGGTTATGAGCGCAAACCGGCGAACGGCAAAAAGACCGGTAATAACGATACAGTTTATACCGGGATATAATCGTCGCCCAAATGACCACACGCGCCGTTGAAGCCTGGATGCAGATAGGGACATTCTCCCACAAGAAAAATGTGTCGCATGATGATTGCCCAAACCATAAGAACCGGGTCGGACGAGCATAGCTGACAGGCTGCTTTTTTGCATTGCATTTCGCACTCGGTAATCCGGCTTACGAAGACTCAAAGGATAAGCTAAACCTTTAGTCAAGCCAAACACTATTCACGCTTAGGCTGCCGGTGATTCTTAGATGATAATGCTTAAATTCAATCACGTTTTATTAATACGCTTTTTGTAACCCAACTTTCACCTTTCAAAACATCGTGCGCGAAGTATTACGACCTATACCGCGATTAGAAATCGTTACCGGCGGGTTTAATCCGTCCGACAGTACAAATAAATCCAATAGTGTGACCCAAAGCACATCAGCCTTTTCCGTACAACTCGCGCAATGCCTGTTTGGCCTGCTCCAGAATCTGCCGCTGCTCCGGGTCCAGAATTTTGCCCGCGCGGTTGATATAGAACACCAGCATCGACATCGCCGACCGAAACGGCTCGGACTTGCGGCGGGTGCTGGCTTCGGCCGAAGCCCTCAGCGACTCGGCTATTCGCTTCGGGTCTTTCCAGGTAAAGACGCCTTCTTCCAGGCTCAAGGCATTGCTTTCGCGCGTGACTTTGCCAGACCATTTGTTGACCGGAGGGGAATCGGATTTCTTTGCCATGCCTGCTCCATTTTCAAGTTATTGTTGAATTCCCGATGGGAATCAAATGCCCACCAGAACTGTCTCAGCCCATTAAAACCATTTTTGACATTAAATATGCCGGTTAAATCCCTCCAATCAGATGAGTTTGAATCCTACGAGCAACGAAGCCGCCACCATCCCCCTGCGCCCTTCTGCTAAAATAGGTAAAAGCGTTTGGCGAGTATTGGCCTATCCCGATGAATAAAAGGTTTTCGATATGAAAGCTGGGTGGAAAGCGACTCCTAAGTCGCGACTGCAGTATTTTATTATCGCGACGAGGCGTCGCTCCCACGATGTTCCCAATAATTTCCTTGGTATATGATCCACCTCCGATGTCTGATTTTTTCAAAACCCTGACGACTGGCCTACTACTCATTGGCCACTTTTTCCTGCCGGCCTATGCAGCCCAACCTTCACAAGCTCCGGATGCACTCAACCAGCAGCTGACTCAGGAATTTAAGGGCGCGTACCGCGAAAATCCTAAGTCCTTGGGAAAAGTCAGAAACATCGATTTGGTCGCCTCGGAAACCCAGTGGGGCATCGTGCCGCCGTACCAAACCGCGGTCTGGGCCTACAACGGCACGGTGCCGGGGCCGGTCATCCGGATCAAGCTCGGCGAAACGCTGAAGGTGAAGCTGACCAATCAACTGGCACAGCCGACGACGGTGCACTGGCATGGCGTCAGGGTGCCCAATGCGATGGACGGCGTGCCCGGCGTCACCCAGGCGCCGATTGAAGCCGGCGGCAGCTTTACCTATGAATTCACACCCAAGGATCCCGGCACGTTCTGGTTTCATCCTCATCACAATTCGCCCGAACAGATCGAACGCGGCCTGCATGGCGTACTGGTCGTGGAAGATCCCAAAGAACCCACCTATTCGCAGGATATGGTCTGGGTGATGGACGACTGGCTGCTCGAAAAAGGCGCCAAAATCCATTCCGAATTCGTCACCGGGCACGATCTGGCCCACGATGGCCGCTGGGGCAATCTATTGACCGTCAACGGCCGGTTCCAGCCGTCCATTCCGGTCAAGGCTGGCGAAAGAATCCGCATCCGGCTGGTTAATGTCGCCAACGGCCGCGTTTTCCTGCCGTCATTCGCCGAATTGTCTCCCAAGGTAATTGCCGTCGACGGCATGCTGGCCGAAGCGCCCTTCCCTCTGCAGTCGTTTTATCTGGCTCCGGGCAATCGTCTGGATCTGGATATGGTGATTCCCAAGGGCGCTCAAGGCCAATCTCTGGCGGTCACCGATGCGTTTGGCAGGTCACCGAGAGCTATCGCCTTTCTGGATGTTGAAGCCAAAACCGCCGTCAAAACACCCGTCTTCAAATCTCCCAAAGCCGGTCATTTTCCGACGTGGTCTCAGGCGCTGTCTGCGCCGGTTGCCCATGAATTTCTGCTGAATGCCGAGCGCGGCGGACCTTACGGCATCACCTGGACGATCGACGGCAAGGCAGGTCATGAACATCTGGCGGCAAAGCTTCCCTACGGCCAGTTCAGCCGCCTGCGCTTTACCAACCAATCGGGCCGTCTGCATCCGATGCATCTGCACGGTCAGTTTTTCAAGCTGCTCGCCGTCGACGGCCAACCGGCGCATGAGAACTTCTGGCGCGATACCATCCTGATCGGCCCCAAGCAGTCGGTTGACATCGGACTGGTGCCGATGGATAAGGGCTTATGGGCCAATCACTGCCATATTCTAGAACATGCCGAGTCCGGCATGATGAGTACCATCAAGGTGGAATAAGAACTTATCCATAAATAAAACGACAAAGAAATCAGTCAAATTAACAACAAGTGCATAGCGTTACATAACCGCAAACATTGACTCAATACTCAAACCTGAAATTTTGTTTGCCTCTAACAGGGGGATCAACCGGCATAATAATCCTGACTGAGTACTAGGCAAACCCGGCCGGGTTCCATTCATCCATCATCTTCTGGCGTGCTGCATTGAGACCCACCGACATCAATGCTGCAAATTTTTTTAACAGCTCGTAGCCGAATTTCGGTTCCTGCTCGCATCGTGCCAGTATGGCGGCCCCGTCAAACTGGAGCAATTCCGAGTCTTCTTCGGCCTTAGTTTGAAAATTCCATTGATAGGGTGCTATCAACCAAGACCACCCCAGAACCTGGTCCTTTTCCAGAGTCTGGATTTCCAGGCTCGGGCCCATTATCGCCGGCATTTGTATGGAGATGCGACCACTGCGGACTACATAGAACTTGTCTGCGTTTTCGCCCTGTCGAAACAGGATCTGCCCCATTTTTATCTCGTGCGTGCTCGAACATTCGCACAGGAATTTCAGTACCTCATCGCTAAAATCGGAGAAAAACGCGTGGTCCGACAGGTACTCGGTAGTTGATGGATTGCTCATGGTTTACCTCCACAAATCATCGGTTATGACGGGGACGAATAAAATTTTTATCGTACCCTTTCTAACAACAAATTCTTTCGACCGATAGAGCTTTACAAAATTCAAAGACAGACCAATTCAGAAACAAAGTTGCCACCTAAACGGCCATTCAGTCCTGCGAATGTCACCATCTCATGAAAACTCATGTCCTGCCACAACAATAAACCGAACTATGGACATTGTTTGACTTGCTCAACTGGCTCCACCCCAAAGCGCCCCATCCGGCGGAAATATCTGGCTACCGGCAAAGTGTAATCCTGGTTGTCGGTCTTTAGCCAACAGCAGAGGCCCATCCAAATCTACATAATGGCAATCTTGCGCAAGAAAAAAAGCGGGAGCCATCGCTAACGATGTTCCCACCATGCATCCGACCATTACCTCAAAGCCGCGTTGTGTAGCCAAAGCCTTCATTTGCAGGGCCTCAGTTAACCCACCCGTTTTATCGAGCTTTATGTTAACAACATCGTAAAGCCCGATTAACCGGTCAAGGCTTTTGGTATCGTGACAGGACTCATCGGCACAAACCGGCAATAGTTTTGGCAACGAGGCCAGACAAGTGTCGGATCCTGCAGGAAAGGGTTGTTCCAGCATTTCGACGCCCAGACGAACCAGCTCTGGTGTTAAATTCTCATAATCGCGCTGACTCCATGCCTCATTTGCATCGATAATCAACCTGGAAGCCGGCGCATGGGTGCGAACCGCTGCAACGCACTGCAAGTCGCGTTGCCCTGCCAGTTTCAGCTTGAGCAAAGGCCGCCATTTCTGGCTTTCGGCAATGACGGCCAAGTTCTCAGGAGAGTCCACACTGAGGGTGTAGGCTGTTATCAACGGTTGCGGGGGCGGCAACCCCGCTAATTTCCACACGGGCTGACCCGCTCTTTTGGCGGCGAGATCCCACAGGGCGCAGTCTATCGCATTACGGGCCGCTCCGGGCGCAAGATAATTTTGTAGCTCGTCGTGTTCCAGTCCGTCCTGCAAGTCCTGGAGTATAGCTTCTATAGCGGCCATCACGCTCTCTGGTGTTTCCCCGTAGCGGGCATAGGGACGGCACTCGCCACGCCCTATAACTGACCCTTCACGAATTTCGACCGTCACCACAGCAATTTCGGTTTGGCTGCCTCGCGAGATGCGGAATTCGCCGCGAACCGGCCAGGTTTCGACGCGAAAAGATACCCGGCGCATGGCTCAAACAGAAATGCAATCGACGAGACGCGCTACGCCGGTACGCACGGCATCGACGCAAGGTAAACCGATTCGAGCTTCCATCTCTCCAAGAAGATCTCCCGCTTCGGCTTCATCAAGCCCCCCCGTATTCAGGCTGATGCCGATGCAGGTAGCATTGGGATTAGTCAAACGGGCGGCGGCTTCATTAGCGGCAATGCAATTTTCAATACCCGGCAGAGGGTATTCGGGTAAACCCCGCATATGTCCTCGGGTCGGTTCGTGGCACATAACCAGCACGTCCGGTTGAGCGCCATGCAACAGCCCCAGACTGACACCGGCAAAAGATGGATGGAAGAGAGAACCCTGGCCTTCGATAACGTCCCAGTGATCGGGTTCTTGATCGGGGCTCAAAGCCTCGACGGCTCCGGAAATAAAGTCAGCTGTGACCGCATCGACGGACACCCCGCCGCCCGCGATCAAAATCCCGGTTTGCCCCGTTGCGCAAAAACGTACCTTGATCCCGCGTCGCTTCATTTCCTGTCCGATGGCCAAAGTAGCATACATTTTGCCTACGGAACAATCGGTGCCGACGGTGAGCAGTCGTTTCCCGCGACGCTTTTTACCAGTGGCTACTTCGAATTGAGCGTTCGTGTGGCGAACGTCAAACAGTTTACGGCCTTTGCGCGTCGCCAGCTCCGCCAGTTCATGGACGTCAGCAAGTCGGTCGTGCAAACCGTTGGCGATATCCATGCCGGTTTCCAAGGCTTCCCTTAAATGTGGCATCCACAGTTCGGACAACCGGCCGCCGCGATTGGCTACACCGATAATCAGGGTAAGGGCGCCACGTTCTGACGCTTCGGCAATGGTCAAATCCGGAAGCCGAAGATCGGCGTTGCAGCCTGGCAATCTCATTTGACCGACACAATCACTGCGGCGCCAATATGCAACACCTTCGGCAGTCTTCGCCGCCAGTTGATCCGAAGCGTCGCCCAGAAATAAGAGATAGGGCTTATTAATTACCATCGTACACTCCCTTTACTCTTGAGGCTGTATAATTGAAATAAGCCCACACCTTATCTGCAAATAAGCAGAAGTCATTTTTGGCTGGTCTTCGCCAAGGAGAAGCATCTTTTCCCATACTCAAACCACACTCTATACCTAGAGGATTTTTGAACATAACCAAGAATAGTGCAGTTGTCTACTGATAAACACATTACCTTCAATACAAGACTTTGTAAACCAGATAACCTACCTTTTATATATGATTAACGGGTAGAGTTGACATTAAATGTTCTTGATGTCTCTTGTTGCTATTGGAATGAATCGACCGAATTGGCCATTATTTTTTTTGTTGCTGCTTATTGGATGTTACCAGATATTAAACCGCTATTAGTTACATATTAGCGTATATTGGTCACATGCCTATCCAATGGATGGCAAATGACTATAACATACCAATGCAGACGTAAATCAATGGATTGTTAATTATAGAGCGAGAACTTTAGCTTTATTACGTTATATTAAGTTTAGAGGAATCTTCTTTGTCATTTCGAAAGTTCCTGCTGAGTTGTCTTTGGTAATCCACTATGGCGGAGTTAATTGAAGATGCATCAATGAGTACAGCTTGTTAATGCGATTGACCAGCCATCAACCACCTTAACCAGGAGATATTATGATTTCTTTCCCTAGGAGCCTGTCCGAGAACACGACTCTCGAACAAGTTAACGGTAAGTTGT
>CAZMRW010000108.1:0-11852 GCA_964568805.1 uncultured Methylococcaceae bacterium
TTGACCTCTATAGCTCTAATTCCGCTCGCTTTATTTAGTTTTGCAAGTTCCTCTACTGGTAACTAAAAACACATGTGCTATAGATGTTCGGCTTTTGCCTGGATTCAATCGGGTAAACATTACGGACATTCCTACTGACTTATTGTTTTGAGTAGATTTCAACGTTGGGTGAAGAGCTTTCGCCACGAAAACCGCATATAGCATCGATTCGCTATTATTTATTATATCATTTTAGTTATTTTCTTGTCATATAAATCCGGCTTATCTCAATTACACCCTGGTTAAATCGATGATCCGTAAGCTGAGGGAAGAATGGATAGCGATGCTAGGCGGATGAGCGTCATGGGAGGCTTTCCACAATGTCTTTCTGTCTTATGGTGCGCCTCCCATTCCTTTAGTTCGAAAGACAATGCAATTTTGACGGGAAGTGCAATAGTGTAGGTACGGATTTATCCGTGCTGTGCGAATAAATTCGTACCTATATCTGACCGTCATTATATGCTTGGCGGACTATTGGTACCGGCTTACACCAACTGTCCATTCCTATAATCAGCGATCGCCTGCTCAATTTCATCCCGTGTATTCATAACGAAAGGACCAAACTGGACAATCGGTTCGCGCAAGGGTTTGGCAGCAAGCACCAGAAAGGCGGCACCCTCCTTTCCTGCGTGAACTTCCATACGATCACCTTCGGAAAGCACGCCTACGGTATGTGTTGCCAGTGGCTGTCTTTCTGCCATTGAACCGATTTCAGCCAAGCCCTCGTAAACATAAACAAAGGCATTATGGCCATAAGCAATAGGGTGAAGAAAATGCCCGCCTGCCAGAAGGCGAACGTCGAGGAATAACGGCTCGGTGCTCAGTCCCTGGATGGGCCCGGATGCAACCAGACCTTCAATCTGTGCGGTCCCGGCAATGACTTTTACCCGGCCTCCGCCCTGCAGGTTTAGCAAGGGAATTTCTTCAGGGTGCATATCCTGATAGGCGGCCGGTTTCATTTTCTCGGAAGCAGGCAAGTTCAGCCAAAGCTGGAAACCACGCATGCGGCCGCTCTCCTGCTGCGGCATTTCGGAATGAATGATGCCTCGTCCGGCGGTCATCCACTGCACCGATCCACTCTTTAGGTCACCTCGGTTCCCCAGGTGGTCCTGGTGCAACATGTGACCCTCCAGCATGTAAGTCACCGTTTCGAATCCCCGGTGCGGATGATCGGGAAAACCGGCGATGTAGTCATCGGCATTCATCGATGAAAATTCGTCCAGCATCAGAAATGGGTCGAGGCGCAGCGCCTGAGATTGCCCAAGACTGCGCAGCAACTTGACGCCCCCACCATCGGTGGTGGGTATGGAGTTGATAACTTGCTTCAATGTTCGAGTGGCCATGTCGTGCTCCTTATATAGTTGTAATGACATCTTCTGATGCTGCCAGTGTGGCGAGCCGTTGCCTGGCTGTGGCCAATGCCGCATCCTTGCTCGCCTCGCCCATGTTGAGTCCTTCCGCATAAACGAACTCAATGTCGGTAATACCTAAAAAGCTGAGGAAGTTCCGCACGTAGCCGGTTTGGCTGTCGAGCGGCGTACCGGCATACAATCCGCCCCGCGTAGCAAAGACATAGACCTTCTTGCCGGTCAGCAACCCTTCGGGGCCATTTTCGGTGTAGCGGAAAGTCACGCCGGCTCGGGCAATGTGATCGAAGTAAGCCTTGAGCGTCGAAGGAATTCCAAAGTTATACATCGGCAAGCCGATCACAATGACCTCTACCTGTTTGATCTCATTGATCAGTGCGTCCGAGTCGGCCACGAAAGCCTGCTGTTCTGGAGTCCGCGTTTCAGGCTTAGCAAAAAAGGCCATAACCCGCTGCGCGTCCAGATGAGGCAAGGCTTCCTGTGCCAGGTCGCGGACGATTACCTGCGCATCCGGTTGATTGGTGCGCCAGACGGCGACAAACTGATCAGCGAGTTGGCTAGACTGCCCTCCGGAAGAGAAAATGCTTGAGTTGATTTGAAGCAGGGTTTTCATAGGATTTTCCTCTGTCATTGAAAGTGATGACATTAAACTACCAATTAAATAGATAAAAAAGTATAATATTTTGCTTTAAATAATCTAATAATTAGATAGGTTTTAATGACACCCCATATTACTCTCGAACAATGGCGATCACTCATCGCGGTGGTGGACGCGGGCGGTTACGCCCAGGCAGCCGAAATCCTGCACAAAAGCCAATCTGCGGTGACCTATGCGGTGCAAAAAATTGAATCCCTGTTGGCTGTGAAAGCCTTTGAGATTGAAGGACGCAAAGCCATACTTACACCTACAGGCCAGATGCTTTACCGGCGTGCGTTGGCATTAGTGGAGGAGGCAAGCGATCTGGAGCGAACGGCGCACAGGCTATCGGCAGGCTGGGAGGCTGAGATTCACATCGCGGCTGAAATCCTTTTTCCTTCTCGACTGCTATTGGCCTGCCTGGATCGCTTCGGCCGAGAAAGTCCACGAACACGGGTTGAATTGATTGAGTCGGTGCTGGGTGGCACAGCCGATGCGCTGCTCAAGGGTGAAGCCGACTTGGTGATTTCGCCTCAGCAGCCCTCAGGATTTTTAGGCGAGCTGCTGATGCGAATTCGCTTGATCGCCGTCGCGCATGCCGATCATCCCTTACATCGTTATGAACGAGAGTTGACCTATCGGGATCTGCGAGCCTATCGGCACTTGGTGGTCCGAGATTCAGGCAGCAAGCGCGATCGACGCGCGGTATCTATCGAAGTTGATCAGCGCTGGACGGTGAGCCAGGTCGCCACTTCCATCCAGGCTGTCTCCATGGGTTTCGGTTTTGCCTGGCTGCCGGAAGAGCATATCCGTGAGGAGTTAAAGACAGGATTGCTTAAGTCGCTACCTTTGCGCGAAGGCGGAACTCGTGAAGTTCCGCTATACCTTATCTTAGCCAATCCGGACTTTGTTGGCCCCGGAATAAGGCGCCTGGCCGAGATCATCAAAGAATCGGTAAAAACTATCAGTACGGTCGATGTCCAGTTGATGCGTGCACTCTAGAACAGAACGAATGGCGGGCTGGCAACTGAACGGATACAGTGTAGATAGCTTTATCCACGATAGAATCGTGACCTGACACTCAATGAGCGACATTATGAAAGTCTTATGTGACTCGAGTGTTGACGGGCATATCGTCTAAAAAATGATTGCCAGCGGCTACTTTGAAATAAGTCCGGCCGAATGATTCACTAAAATAACGGGCGTTGTTTTGAGTGGAAAACTCAAATGGAAACGAAAAAAGATTAAGCGGGGATTGTTGTGGGATGTTGCGGGCAAATGTCCCGCCACTGTCCCGCAGGCATAAAAAAGGACTCGGTGATAACCTAAGTCCTTGAGTTTTTATGGTGGCGATGGGTGGACTTGAACCACCGACCCCGGGGTTATGAATCCCGTGCTCTAACCGGCTGAGCTACATCGCCTTAATGACAGGTCATTAAGAGCGGAAATTATAATAATCCCCCTCCCCTTTGTCAAACGTTGAATCTGAAATGTACGACATCGCCATCCTTGACGACATAGTCCTTGCCTTCAAGACGCCATTTTCCGGCATCCTTCGCGCCCTGCTCACCCTTGTTGCCGATGAAGTCTTCATAGGCGATCACTTCGGCGCGGATGAAACCGCGTTCGAAATCGCTGTGAATCACGCCGGCCGCCTGCGGCGCAGTTGCACCGACCGGGATGGTCCAGGCTCTGACTTCTTTCACGCCGGCGGTAAAATAAGTTGCCAGATTCAATAACTTATAACCGGCACGAACGACGCGGTTCAGGCCTGGTTCATCGAGACCCAGATCGTCGAGAAACTCCTGCTTTTCTTCGTCGTCAAGCTGAGCGATTTCGGCTTCGATCGCCGCACAAATCGGCACAACCATCGCGCCTTCTTTTTCGGCCAGGGCCTGCACTTTATCGAGCAGCGGATTGTTCTCGAAGCCGTCGTCCTGCACGTTGGCGATGTACATGGTCGGCTTGATCGTTAAAAGACAAAGCTCCTTGACCAGAGCTTTTTCGTCATCGGACAGGCCAAGCATGCGCACCGGCTCACCGGCGTCAAGATGCTGGTTGATTTTCTCAAGCACCTGCTTTTTCGCCAGTTCGTCCTTGTTGCCGGATTTGGATGCTTTCGTAGCACGGGTCAGCGCTTTTTCAACGGTCGCCATGTCGGCCAGCGCCAGTTCCGTGTTGATGACTTCGATATCCGAGATCGGATCGATCTTGCCGGCGACATGGATAACGTTATCGTCCTGAAAACAGCGTACCACATGAGCGATCGCATCGGTTTCGCGGATATTGCCAAGAAACTGGTTGCCCAAGCCCTCCCCTTTTGAGGCTCCTGCCACCAAGCCGGCGATATCGACAAACTCGATCGTGGTCGGCAAGACGCGTTCGGGTTTGACAATTTCAGCCAATTTATCCATTCTGCCGTCGGGTACCGGCACGACGCCAACATTCGGATCGATGGTACAGAAAGGATAATTCTCGGCCGCGATCTTCGCCCGGGTTAACGCATTAAACAGGGTCGATTTGCCGACATTGGGCAAACCAACGATTCCACAGTACAGTGCCATAGGGTTCTCATAAAAGGATAGTGCAATAAACAGCATCGACAGCAAGCTTAACTTGCCGAAACTAACCCGCCATTATACAAGATTTGGCATCATTCTTGAAAACTAAAATACCGGAATCATTTAATTACAGAGGTTTTCAGCTTGACGATAAGACGGCGAAAGTCATCTTCAGCCAGAGCGTCGCTCATAATCAGAATCGTTCTTTTAAAATGGTCGAAAAATCCAACGCGATTTTGCCTTTTGACATGCAGCCATATCGCGTAAATGGTCAATACCGATGAGTTCAGGATATAGACAGATTCAAATCCATTACCGTTTGCCATTTCCCAACCGGATACCTCTGTGTATTTGATCGTAGGTTGTGTCTGATTCAGTCGTTTAATGGCACAGTACAGATTGATTAAGATGCCTGTCACCAAAACAATTTTGTAACCTATCGGCAATGCATTGGCTAATGCAGCAGCGAAAGCAAGCAGATGCGCGGCAACCGTCAAATGTTTTAAACGTTTTGAAGGCTTCAGCTTGACGATTAACGGCGGCTCTAGTTTTTTAGACACGTAGGATGAGTAAGATGAGAATTAAAATCTGCATTCCCGGCTCTATCGAGAATGAAAAGGCGATTATTTACATGGCAAACAACAGATTATCGATTATCAAACATCATACAGGTTTATGTCCATATTTAAAGCACGATATAATAGCGAACCCACTCGTCCCGAATTGATCCTTATGAACCAGAACTGGAAAGACTTTCTACTCTCCCAACATGCAAGCATGGACCAGGGAAATCAAGTCGTTTTTGCATCGCCTTCGCCGGAAAGCAGGCAACGGATTTATCCTGTCCCCTATCTGGCCGTGTTAAGGGTTGCCGGAAACGATGCGGGAAAATTATTACAGGGTCAAATGACCTGCAATGTCAACGATGTCACGGAAACTCAAAGCAGTCTGGGTGCATTTTGCAATCCCAAAGGGCGAGCCATCGCCACCTTTTTACTGATAAAAGCCCACGATGCCTTTTTGCTGGTATTGCCTGCTGAACTGCTGCAAACGGTGAAAACCCGGCTGCAAAAGTATGTGCTGCGATCCGATGTCAGTTTCGCCGATGGTTCGGATGAATACTGCCTGATCGGCGTCAGCCAGGCGGATGCTCAATCCGGACGATTGTTTGCTACCCGTCAACAGGATCTCATTTCGGTCAACCTTTCTTCGGCAGTCAATCGTTACCTGGTGATTGCCGACACCGGGCAAGCCATCAACTTCTGGACCGACCGGGTTAACCGCCAAGGTTTCCAGCCGGGAGACTCCGAGCAATGGCGTTATCTCGATATACTGGCCGGCATCCCCTGGCTCGGCGCCGCCACCTCGGAAGAATTCATTCCGCAAATGCTCAATCTCGATAAGCTGGGCGGCATCAGTTTCAACAAGGGCTGTTATACCGGACAGGAAATCGTCGCTCGCACCCATTATCTCGGCAAGGCCAAAAGAGCCCTGTTTCTTGCCGAATGCGAACTGGCAACTCCGCCAGAGCCTAATTCGGTTGTTGTCGACAACACGGCGGATTCGACTCAAAGCGCCGGAAATGTAGTTGCTGCACTATCCAGACAAAACCATTGTACAATGTTGATCGTGCTGCAACTTTCCGATGACGACAGTTATGATCTCTCGCTCAGGGATTATCCCGGCGTCAAACTCCGCATATTAACATTTATTCCCTAATGAACGATCAGGCCATCATCCACTTTCGCCGTTTAGGCACACTGACCATTTTCGCTGTTTATATTGTCATTTTGGCGGGCGGGATCGTCAGGGCTTCCGGTGCCGGCATGGGCTGCCCCGACTGGCCGACCTGTTTTGGGCAATGGATTCCCCCTACCGACGAATCCCAGTTGCCGGCCAACTATCATCAGATTTATGCCCAGCGCGGTTATGAAAACACCCAGTTTAATCCGGTTAAAACCTGGACCGAATACACCAACCGTTTAGTGGGTGCCACCACCGGCATCTTAATATTTCTGACCGCCTGGTCGTCCCGCATATTTCTGAAATCCGACAAAACCATCTTTTACCTTTCGCTAAGCAGCTTTTTTCTGGTCGGATTTCAGGGCTGGCTGGGTTCTACCGTCGTTGCCAGCAACCTGAAACCGGTCATGATCACCCTGCACATGCTGCTGGCATTAGTCATCGTGGCGCTCCTGATCTATACCATTGCCCGATCGCAGCGGGAAGCGTTCAGCCGCATAGACAGTCATGTGTTGCCGGCTAAATTCAAAACCGTATTGATCGCCGCAATGGTTATGACCTTATTGCAGGTGATGATGGGAACTCAAGTCCGGGAGGCCGTCGATTTTATCGCCCACGAACACAGCTATATCGACCGCCAGTACTGGCGCGACGATTTCCCGATCATTTTCTATGTGCATCGGTCTTTCTCATCGGTCATCCTGTTCACCAATGCCTGGTTATCCTGGAAGTTGTACCGGTCTTTGGACAAACCTAACATTTTATCCCGTGCCGGATTGGCGCTCATCACTCTGATCGTGATCGCCATCATCGCAGGCATTATCCTCGACCGTTTCGGCGTTCCTCCCGTTGCACAAACCGTTCACTTGGTGGTAGCCAGCCTTATTTTCGGGATACAGTTTTTTCTGTATATCGGCCTGGGTTACTCCGGCACAAGGTTGATCCGTGTTGATAAAATCCATGACTCCGGACAAAATCATCCGAATCCGATCCCTTAGCTTTGGATCAGTTAAACGGCAGAGATTTCCTCAAGCACCTGATGCGGCGTAATATGGACCAAACAATGGGTATGACCCAGTGGACATTCACGCTTGAAACACGGCGAGCAGTCCAGTCCCAAGCTGATAATTTTCGCGTTGGCATTGAGCGGCGGCGTAAAGCGCGGATCGGACGAGCCATACAACGCAATCAACTTTTTATTTAATGCGGCGGCAACATGCATCAATCCGGAATCATTGCTGATCACGGCATCCGCTATCGACAACAAATCAACGGCTTCGCCAAGGCCGGTCTTGCCGCACAAATCAACACAGCCGTGATCGCTGAGCCCATTAATCTCTGCCGCCACAGGCGCATCCTTGGCTGAACCGAACAGCCATACTTGCCAGCCAGCCTGTAGCCTGTCCCGGGCAACTTGCGCATAATGGGCGGCGGGCCAGCGTTTCGCTTCGCCGTATTCCGCCCCCGGACACAATGCCAGAATTTTGCCATTAGTGTGTAAATTCAGTTTCTCCAGGGCTTGCTGCCGATTTTCGATACTGACCGTCAAGCGCGGCTCGGGACAAAGCGGCGCAGCGGTCGTCGGTTGCGAACGTGCCGCCAATGCAACAAATCGCTGAACGGTTTGCGTCAATACCGTTTTATCCAAACGCCGTATATCATTGAGCAATCCCCAACGGCACTCGCCGACATAGCCGGTTCTTAACGGAATGTTGGCAAAAAACGGCGTGATCGCCGATTTCCAGGTATTGGGCAACAAAATCGCCTGATCGTAATGATGAGAACGCAAGCCCTTGCCGAGCCTGATTCGCTTCATTAAGCCTAATTGCCCGCGAGCGAGCAGCGGCATCGGCAAAGCCTGGGAGACTTCCGGCATTCGTTCCAGCAAACCCAGAGTCCAGGCAGGCGCCAGCACATCAATCTGACAGTCCGGATTATGCTGCTTCAGGGTAATAAACAGGCTTTGCGCCATCACCATATCGCCGACCCAGGCCGGGCCCATGATTAAAATCCGCATCGGTAAAATTGCTTCGCTTGGCATTAAACAATGGTTATTTTACCATTTCAAGATCCTCGAATCTGAAAACCTTTAAACGAAAAAGTATCGGGAACTAGCTCAATTTGAAAAATTCGATTCGGCATTCGGGTATTGAATTTTTTCTCGTTTCCGTTTAAATCACGTTCACGCAAATTAAACGTATTGCAGTCGGCGATCAAATGCGAGCGGCCCCCAGGCATTTCAATCGCATCCTGAACCCATTTAACGGGGAAAAAGTCGCTGGTACCTTTTATTCGATCGATTAATTTAAACCCGGGATCGTAAATTAACACCTCGCCTTTACGCGAATTTGACAGCATGTAGCCTTTTGAGTGTTTACGGATATGATGCGCTCCGCTCAAGCCGGTGATGACAAGTTCAAGCGCCAATGATTTTCTGTCTATTCGTGCGACAGATCCTTGATAAAACAAGATCGTCAAAATTTTATTGTTATCATAAGGATCGGTGATGGCTGAATTCAAGTGGGTTGTCTGCAACTTACCCGAATAACACTTGAGCCGATGATCCATCGTTTTGTCGATGGATCTCACCCCGCCTCCATACGCGTTGGGATAACCGTTTTCGGTACCCCACCACGCCCAGATGATTTCGCCGTTAAAATCAACTTCCAATATGGCATCGACGCCGCTTGAGGTCACCATCAAGCCGTTCTCCGTTCGACGGAGTGAGCGCAACTGGGAAAATAAAGGACTGCGAATTTCCAGGTCGATTTCACCCTTGTCATTGAACCTGGCAATATGTTCGTCGCCAGGCACCCCATCCTCCGCGCAGGGTAATCCGCAAATAAAGTACAAGCCTTCGCCTTCAACATATTCCATGCCAAAGGGCTTGGTAGGATAAATTTCTTCAAGTAATTTAATTTTACCTAACTCGCCCTGGTGTTCTAATAGTTGAATTTTACCCCCCGGTTCCCCTCTGAAAACTTCGTTAGATCGATCTTTACCTTTAACAATTCTATCAAACCTAAACTTTGCGTAATCCCAATTAGTTTGAGGGTAGGAAACAACAAATTTCATTTTCATCCTTATTCAATCTGATAATAAAAACCCGGTAATAATATAGTAACAATCGGGTTAGAGATAGTATTTCCATTGAACAGTTATGGTTTATTACAGGTGGCCCGGTACCAAAAATGCCCTGTTATGGGCAGTGATTGAGCTTACGGCGCTTGTGCCGATTAGCATCGTGGGCAAAGAAAAGGTCGCCGGGACTAAAAATCTCCGCCCGGACTTTTGAGTATCCATTTTAAAAATCATGGAGATCGGTGTGGGCAGTGACGTGTTTAAATAGACATTAAAATTTTTTCCGTAAAGCGTGATTGCGCATTCTTCGTTAAGGTCACCGGCAAGAAAGATTATGACTTGGCATGTATTGATATCCTATGCGATCCAAAGGTTCGGCAGGATTGAATACAAGCACGGTCAGGAAAAGATTATCGGCACACGTGTTTCTTCAAGTCTTATTTTGGGGCTTTTTCAGTATTTTTTGACTGGATCAATACCCAATATTTTAATATAGCAGAGGTTAAACAAAATGCCAGTTAGTCGGTAATTTGTCCTGAAATCAGATAACACGTAAAATGAGGCGCTTATCAGAGACAAGTTGCTTGCAAGCATTCTTCCTGTTTTTACTTGCGTCTGGCTTCAATTTGGGCGCGCAGTGCCTGCTGTTTCTCTCGGGTAATAGGAAAATTCCATAAAAAAGGAAAACCCAGCAGCATGATGAAACAGGGCAGCCAGCCGTAAATTCTCATCAAGGCGTAGATAGTAGCGCTGCTAGGGGCAGCAGCCGACGGTTCGAAGCCATAGTGAGCAGGCAGCGATGTCCCCAAAAATACACCCAGTCCTATGGCGGATTTGATAGCCATGCCCCATAGCGAGAAATAGAAACCGGTGCGCTGATGGCCGGATGCCAGCGTATCCTGGTCGATGACATCTGCAGCTATCGAATTCGACAGGAAAATAATGGCGGCCAGACTGCTGCCGCGAAACACGATCAGCGTCATATATAACTCGATGTCGCCATGCCCAACCAGTGGTAACGCCAGACCCCACAGGCCGATCCATAAACCGGCTATTGTTAACGCCCGGTGTTTGCCGATGCGATCGGAAAGCCATATCCATAAAGGCAGTGCGACGAGCGACACGAATGTTTCGGCGAGGATCATCGAGGAAAACAACTCAGGCCTGCCAACAACATGTTTGAGGATCAATTTGTGCAATGTGGCCTGTATCATCAACCCCGTTCCGAACAGCACGAGCGCAATCAGTGTTCTTATAAAAGCCTGGTTACGAAATACCAGTTTCAAGCCTGACCAACCCAGGTGATGATGACCGTTTAATTTTTCCGGCGGTTTTTCAGGCACCTTGAACATGGCTAAAGTGACAAACAGCGGTAAACAGATGCCTATCATCAGGGCAATGACCAGAAGCTGCTCGCGATTGCCGTGATGTCCCAGAAAACCCATGGTCATCAGGATCAACAAAAATACGATATGGCCGGTGGCGCCGAATGCTTCCCGCCAGGCGGCCACACGCGAACGTTCCTTATAATCGGTTGACAACTCGGCGCCCCAGGCTTTATAAGGCAAATCGAATATATCAAAGGATAAAAACAGCAAGCTTGTCCAGAGCAGAAGGTAGAAAACGGATACCTGTCCGCCAGGAACAAACACCATCCAGGTGGACAGCATTAATAACGGAGTTCCGAGAACCAGCCAGGGTTTACGCCGACCCCAGCGCGTATGCCAGCGATCGCTCAGGATGCCCATAATAGGGTCGGTAAAGACATCCAGCAACCGTGAAATGGCAATCGCCATACCCACGCTGGCCAGTGGCAATGCCAGATCGTCTGCATAATAAGACGGAATGAACAGCACCAGAGGTAATATCACCATCGAGTGGGTGAGATGCGGCAAACCATAGAACGCCATTGTCTTATGCGTAAGCGAAGCTGAGTTTCTGGAAACCGGTTGATGAGGCATTGTTATCTGGGACTTTTATCGGGAGGGCAAACGATACGGATAACCTATTAAACAAAATCGGATCATTTATATCATACATTCATGCGATTGCCAGAAACAGTAACCGTTGTTAGTCTTGTAAGTTCGACAAGAACCTACCGCTTTCTTTTAGCAATGACAGAGATGAGGTCTCCATGGCGAACAACACAACCGAAACCGCGCAAAATCCTGCCCTTCTTCATGGTGATGTGCGCACAGGGCTTAGCCTCGCTTCGTTAAGCCAGGCTTTTAGAGACAATCTATATTACATGCAAGGGCGCGACCTATCGACGGCGACCTTGAATGACCTCTACATGGCCGCGGCCTATACGGTGCGGGATCGGTTAATGCGCCGCTGGATGCATACCCTGCGTAAAATTATGCGGTCCGATGAGCCACTTGCAAAATTATCGACCGGCAAGCGGTGTAAGTTAATAAAGACTCC
>CAZMRW010000109.1:0-11775 GCA_964568805.1 uncultured Methylococcaceae bacterium
GAGTCTTTATTAACTTACACCGCTTGCCGGTCGATAATTTTGCAAGTGGCTCTTGAGATTAACCCGGACAATCCCGAGGAATATAAATATGCCGGCCAATGGCGGCGTTTTGAACACATCACCGAAAAAATAGTTGTCAAAAATGCCGATAACCAGGATATCGTGGTCAGAAATACTGCCTGGGGCCCGGTCTCGGCCGAACCGCTGCTTGACAAGCCTGTCGCAATACATTGGACGGCTCTCGATAGCGACACGGTCAATATCAGGTTAATTGATCTTGAACAGGCCGAGACGATGACGCAAGCCATGACTGTCGCCCAGGAAATGGGCGGTCCGCAACTCAATTTTTTGGTTGCCGATGATCAAGGCCATATAGGCTGGACCATCATGGGTAAAATCCCACGCCGTTATGGCGGCGACGGCTCGGTAAGCCGTTCCTGGTCCGATGGGAGCGTCGGCTGGGACGGCTACGTCGATGCCAACAGGCTGCCGCGCCAAATAGATCCTCCCGAAGGGTTTCTGGTTTCGGCCAACGATCGCCGCTTTGGCAAGGATTATCGTTATGTCATCGGCCGTCAGTTTGCCAATGGCTATCGAGCTTACCGGATCAGCCGGCAACTCAGGCAGCAACAAAAAATCGATGAAAGATCGATGTTCGAATTGCAACTTGATGTCCAGACCGAGTTTTATACTTTTTATCAGGAGCTGGCATTATCGGTCCTGTCGCCCCAACTCCTCGCAAAGGAACCGCAATGGGCGGAATTGCGCAACTATGTATCAGCCTGGAACGGCAGGGCCGATGTGCATAGTTTAGGCTTGCCCTTATTGATTGAGTTTCGGAAGCAATTGGCGAAATCGGTATTCAAGCCTTTTTTGGCGGCTTGCACCCAAACGGACCCGAATTTCAGTTATTCGTGGACTTATATCGATACTCCGTTGCAAGCCATGTTAACAGAGAGAGTGCCTCAATTGCTTCCCGATCCAGTCCACTACCGCGACTGGGATAGTTTTATCCTGGGACAATTAAAACGAAGCGCGCAGCTAATAAAATTCGATTATTCCGTTACCGATTTATCGGCGTTAAATTGGGGCAGGGTAAACACGGCGCGCTTCTCACACCCATTTTCTCATTTTCTGCCGATGCTGGCCGCATTGCTGGATATGCCGGCGGACGAATTGGCGGGTTGTTCCGAATGCATCCGGGTAGCAACGCCTCAATTCGGGGCCAGCGAACGGCTGGTGGTTTCTCCCATGCATATGAAAGATGCGATACTGCACATGCCCGGTGGGCAGTCCAGCCATCCTCTGTCGCCTTATTACAGGGACCAGCAGGACTACTGGGTTAAAGGGTTGCCGATGCCGTTACTGGCCGATAAACCAGAACATAAGCTGGTGCTATCGCCCCAGCGACAATGACCAGCGATCAGGCCACAAACGTCATGTTCATTTTCCTGAATAACGGGATTTTAGTGATTTAAGTAGTCGATATAGGCACGGTAACCTGCGTAAACTGACAAAATCAGGAAGATGGCGCCGCTGATCCGATGCAGCCATACCAACGGAAGTTTTTTTAGTATCGTGCGCCCTGCCAGGACTCCCAATGCTGAAGTAGAGGCTAATGCGGCCGTAGAGCCCAGCCATACCGCCGCTGGTATCGCCGTACTGCTTAAGGCCACGACGGCTAGTTGAGTTTTGTCGCCAAATTCGGCGACAGTGATTAAAAAAAAAGTGGTAAAGAAAATACTGTGGCCGCTTTTTTCCCTGATTTCTTCATTGCCGTCATCCTCATCCACACGCAACGAGTGTACGCCGAAAACGGCGAACAATAAGGCAACCGTCGCCGCAACAATATATTCAGGCAACCAGCTGGCAATGGCGACTCCGAAAACAACGGCCAAGGTGTTTAATAGGGCAAACGCAGCGATGGCGCCTAGCAGAATTGGCAGGGCTCGATGTCTGGATGCCAGGGTCATGCAAACCAGCTGGCTTTTGTCGCCTATTTCCGCCGCGACAATCAAGGCAAAACTGGTTGCGGCTGTCGCAGATAGCTCGGCAATATTGCCATAAGTCAGTAATGTAATAAATTTGCGTATAAATCCCTGAATGGTTTCGTGTGTATTGACAATCGCCGGAGAGGCGAGCAAGTGTTGCAAAGTGTCTAAAAAATAATCCATAGGCTGGCCGTTTGAGTTTTGTGTTTTTTAGATAGGCTGGGCACGTCTCAAGGATCAACCCAGCATGTTGTCCAAAATCATCATGATGATAAAGCCGATCATCAGAGCGAACGTTGCATAGCGGGAACGGCCGCCGGAACCGGAGTTAGCGTGAGATTCCGGAATAATTTCTTCACTGATGACAAACAGCATGGCGCCGGCGGCAAAACCCATGGCTATCGGCAGGATGGGCTGAAAAACAGTGACCATGGTAATGCCGAGCAGGCCGCCGACGGGTTCAACCAACCCGGTAATCGTAGCAATGGCGACAGCGTGCCATTTGTTGTAGCCCAAACCAACCAGGGGCAAGGCAACGGCCAGGCCCTCCGGGATATTTTGCAGGGCAATGGCGATAGCCAGAACAATGCCGGTTTTCATTTCGCCGGTACCGAAACTCACGCCTACGGACATGCCTTCAGGAAAGTTATGGATGGTAATGGCGATAATGAACAGCCAGATTTTATTTAACGAAGTCTTATGAAGATCGGAAACCGCATCAAAATGGACATGGGGCAATTGGCGATCGGCATAATGCAGAAACAAAGCGCCTATCAACATGCCGGCGGAAACGATATAGATGCCTTTCGCGGGCCAGATCACATTGCCATAGGCCATGCCGGGAACGAGCAGTGAAAATGCCGTTGCCGCCAGCATAACGCCGGCAGCGCCGCCTAACATGCTGTTAAAAAGGTTATTCGAAATATCCTTGAAAAACAGCGCCGGTAACGCACCGAGTGCTGTGGCCAGTCCTGCTAAAATACTGGCCAAAAAGCCGATAACGACAATTTTTCCGAAAGCAAGATATAAACCGCCAAAAACGATCAACTGGGACAGCAGGAATAGTCCCGCAATGGTCGCCCATCGTTGCATCGGGGGCATAGCCATTAATTTTTTATAGTATTCGCTGGCGGTAACTCTGGCGGCCAGGTTGGCCAGATAAAGCTGCGTTTTTTTAATGGTATTGGTTGTGATTGTCATCGGTTTTGCCTGCCTCTGCCTGTTGTGGTATTTGAACGTGGCATTATAGCGAAATACCGATGTTCTGATTCAGGATTCTAGGAATATTTCCTTTTCTTGGTGCGCCGATAGTGCATGGCTATTGAATTGGCTATCATGGCCGGTTTATCAATATTTAAATGAGAGTAGCATGAAGAAACTTGCCTGTGTTGCCCTATCCGGCTTGACGGTATTGTCGACCGCTATGGCCGAGGAACAGCCTCCTGAAGATCTCGATGTTGTCGAGGTTATCGATGTCTCGCCCCTGCAGGGCAGCGGCGTCGAAGCCAAAAAAATACCGGCTAATATCCAGACTGCGAACGCCAAGCAAATGGAAAAAGCCCAGAGTATTTCATTATCGGATTATATGAACCGTTATCTGGGCAGCGTCCATGTCAACGAGGCGCAAAACAACCCGTTGCAGCCAGATGTATACTATCGCGGTTTTGTCGCGTCGCCGTTACTTGGATTGCCGCAAGGTTTGTCGACCTATGTCAATGGCGTCAGGTTCAACGAGCCTTTTGGCGATTCGGTCAATTGGGATCTGATCCCGCGCGGCGCTATCGATACGATGGAGTTGTATCCAGGTTCCAATCCGCTATACGGCTTGAACACGCTGGGCGGAGCCATATCACTCAGGACCAAGACCGGCTTTTCGGCTCCGAAACATCAGTTTGAAGCCTACGGCGGGTCCTGGGACCGGCATTCAGAAGAACTGATCAGCGGCTGGAATAACGGCACCTTCGGTTATTTTCTCGATCTGCATCATTTTGATGAGGAAGGCTGGCGTAATTTTTCTCCGACCGAGGCCAATCAGGTACTCGGCACGTTAAGCTGGCGCAATGACAGAGGTTCGCTGGATGTGACGCTGGCCGGTAATGACAATGATCTGCGCGGCAACGGCGCTGTGCCGATTCAGTTGCAGCAGCAAAACCGGGAAGCCGTATTCACGCATCCGGATCAGACCATTACCCGCATGTTTTTTTCCGAACTGGCCGGCAGTTATGCGCTGACCGATCAAATCGAAGTGAGCGGCAATGCCTATTTCCGGCAAAATCGGATTAAAACCTTTAATGGAGACGACAGCGATTTCGACGAATGCTCGTTCGATAATACCTTGTTGTGCGATGAAGGGGATGAACTGGTAGAAAATTTAAACAGCGGCACTGTTCTTGCCGGTGATAATGTCGAAGGTGCCACCAACAATACCAGTGCCACCCAGATGCGCAGTCGGGGCGGCACGATTCAGGCGATGTTCGACCATGACTGGTTCGGACATAAAAACAATCTGCTCTTGGGAGGCAGCTATGATTACGCGGACGTGCATTTCGGTTCGGACACCGAATTGGCGCAATTGACGCCTGACCGGGGTACCATCGGTAGTAACATTCTGGTTGAAGAGGCTAGAGTCCGCTTGAATACTGTGACAGAAACCTACGGCTTTTATTTGAGCGACAGTTTTTCGCTCACCGACAAATTAACCGCGACGCTGGCGGGGCGCTATAACCATGTCAGCGTGACGATGGCCAACCAGTTTATCGACGGCGAGGACAAGCTGAGCGGCCACCACAATTTCGAACGCTTTAATCCTTCTGCCGGCTTGACGTATCAGATTTTGGAGAATCTCGGCGTCTACGGCAGTTACAGCGAATCATCGAGAGCGCCGACGCCGATGGAACTCAGCTGCGCCGATCCGAACGATCCGTGCCGCCTGCCGAACGCCTTTGTTGCCGATCCGCCGCTCGATCAGGTGGTCGCGAAAACCTGGGAAGGCGGCTTCCGCGGAGATTTTAACAAGCTGATCGGCAAAGGCGAAACCAAGTGGAATCTCGGCTATTTCAATGCCACCAATCATGACGACATTATTTTCCGCCGCGACGGCGACAGCATCAGCGAGGGATATTTCAGCAATGTCGGGCAAACCCGGCGCTACGGCGTTGAGGCAGGCGTAAATTCTTTTATCCCTACTCTGTTCAGTTCAATCGACAATTGGAACTTTTCGGCAAACTATACCTATCTTAATGCCCGCTTTCTGGACGGTTTCACGATACAGAATCCGCTGGATGATGCAGAAGCTGCGCAAGTTCAGCGCGGCGACAAGATACCGGGCATTCCGGAGCATATCTTCAAGGCGTCGGCCGGTGTCGAACTTTGGCAGCGATTGTCGCTGGCAATCGATGGTTTATACAGCAGCGATCAGTTTTTCCGGGGTGATGAGGCCAATGTGACCGACCAGTTGAAAGGATATTGGCTGTTTAATGCCCGGGCCGAATATAAATTCAACAAGAATTTCGCCTTATTCGGCAAGATCGATAACATTTTTGACAATAACTACAATTCTTTTGGTACATTCGGAGAACCGGATGAGGTACTGGGCGACGCCTTTAACGACAACCGATTTGTTTCGCCGGGTGCGCCAAGGGCAGGGTGGATAGGGGTGCGTTTGACGTTGTAGTAGTGGCGTGGCTCGATGCAAGCCGACGTTTAGCAATGAGAGCGGGTTTGCCAAAAACGGGCAGCCCGTTTTTTTATCCGGCATGCCTGTTTATTACAGGCAATAAAAAGCCCGCATAAAGCGGGCATGTTGAGCTGTTTTATTATTGTTATTGCGTTGTAATGAATTGTAGTCTTTACAACTTTTACTCAAGCAGGTTAACTTAATTTATTATTTTTATCAGCATAGCCAAATAGACTATCCTCCTCAATGCCGGTAGCTTAACCAGGCTTGCTCTCTAAGAGCAGGCGTATTCTATATCTAAAAAAATATCGGTGTCTATTAAAAAAAACAGTTTTTTTTAATTTTTTTTTTATCTACAAAAAAAGTTAATTAATACAGTAAATTATAAGTCTTTAGAAGGCTCTAATATATTAAATTAGCGGTTTTTTCCGGTCTTGTTAAGCCGTCGTTCATTTAAGTTCTGACAGCTTTTTCTGCATTGAATTGAATGAATCAATGCGACAGGTTAGATTCACCTGAAACTTGTTTTTTGCGGTAAACACAGTCGTTATAACTTCAAAAACCTAGTCATTGCTTCTTGCCAGTTTTTCCTCGTTAATAAAAAACGCGAGCCGTTCATTGAGAATGGAAGACAAGTGGAAGTTCAAGCCTTTCGATTTTTGGGCCAGCCTGATTTGTAAAATGGCATCCCGGGTTTGACCAATCGCATAGTAATATTCGGCCAGATAGCGATGCGATTCGGCTGGTTGATGCATGGCGCCGTAGGCTTGGGCCATCAGCTCATAATAAACCGGTAATTGCCGGGTTTTGGATGGTAGTGACATCAGGATTTTTCGTCCCAGTTCTGCTTTACCGGCTTTCAATAGGGTAGCGATATATTCAAGCTTGATTGCTTCATTGTTCGGAAATTGCTTTACCAGTTTTTCATAGCGGCCAAGAGCGACCGGATAGTTCCTGGATTCCTGAGCGGTATGGGCAATCGCCACGGCATATTGAGGTTGATCGGGATATTCGGTTGTCAACTGCTGAAAAATGGATTCCGCGTCATCAAATCGTTGCGATTTCAGGGCGACATAGCCCATGCCGTATTTGGCGACAGTACGCTGTTCGGCTGTTCCCTGAGTTAATCCGGTTTGAAAATATTTCTTTGTTTCATCAATGTTGGTACCGGTCATAACGCGTAGCTTGGCTTTGGTTAACTGATAGCCAAGAGCATCGGGATACTGTTTATAGGGATAGATTTCCGCTCGACCTCGGGTATCCGAAATACGCGATGCAGTGACCGGGTGGGTTCTTAAAAATTCAGGAATATTTTGTCCGTAATAGCGAGTGGATTGTTGTAAACGCTCAAAAAAAGTTGGCATGCTGCGCGGATCGAATTGCGATTCCGACAAGGTTTGCATTCCGACGCGGTCGGCTTCCGCTTCATTTTCCCGGGTAAAATCAATCTGAAACTGAATACTGCCGGCTTGTATTGCAACCAGAGCGGCCTGTCCAAGTGCAGGCGCTTGGGTACCCAATAAGATGGCAGCGAGGGTTGCCGCTGCTGTAGGAATCGATAAGCGGCCTGCGGCTTCTGCTGCTCGGTATAAATGGCGCTGGGTTACGTGCGCAATTTCGTGCGCCATCACCGATGCCAGTTCGCTTTCCGCTTCGGTCGTTAAAATTAATCCCGAATTAACGCCAATATAGCCGCCAGGACCTGCAAACGCGTTGATGTCGTTATCCAGGACAACAAAGAAATGGAAGGCATTCCCGGGTGTATCGCTGTTGGCAACAAGTTTTTGACCTATGGACTGTATGTATTCCTGAACTTCAGCATCCTGATTGATAGAAACTTGCGAATGAAGGCTTCTGAAAAACGCTTCTCCCAACTGTTTTTCTTCTTCCGGTGTAATGATTGTTCCGGAGGAGTCGCCCATTTCAGGCAATTCGATTTTGGAAATCTCAATAGCCTGTTGCGGGGCAGGAAAAAATAATAGGCTCAAGGCAATTATAAAGAAAAAATATTTGAACATGATAAGTCAGGTTTTATTTAAATTAGTTTGTAATTATCGGCAATAAGATCAGCACTGGCAGTCAATTCGGCCAACTTTTCAGAAGTCTGTGTTCCGGATGAATTGCCAGACCTGCAAGTCTGTATGCGATAATCCATTTTCCATCGATGGAAAACGAATAGGACAACTAACTTGAATTATGGTTCTAATGATACTTGGGTCAATGGCATTGGTAAATTAACTGATCCGGCTTCGGTAAATGAATGGCGGGAGTTATTTATAAAAAATTAATTTTAATTCAGAAAATAGTATTTTGGTTGGCGGTTGATGATTTGGACTTAGTGATTAATTTGACTAGGGCTATCGGCTGATTTTAACCAACAGTTCACTATAACAATCTATAATAAAAGACTTGGTAATCTAATTTAACGGGTGTGGTATCTGCAATGCGAAACAGATTTCTATTTTACATTTTTTTAGTGTTATGTTTATTATCTAGAATAAGTCTTGCCGAGGAAAAATCACCGGAATTTGATCTGGTTCATGCCGATCCGGCGCAATTGCCAAAATCGAGAACAGTTAAGGTCAGTCACGATCCAGTTTACAAGTCTGTGAAAGAATATCAGGCGTATCCGCTGGCTGATATTCTCAAAAAGATCGCCGTACAGGATTCAATGAATGCCGATGATTTAGTCATCGTATTTTCCGCTGTTGACGGCTATAAGGTTTCAATGGCCTATAAGGATGCCCTCAGCGAAGAAGGTTTTATAGCCTATAAAGATAATGCCGCAACGGAACCCAAGAAATGGATGAATTTCAAGTTTGGCAAACAAATGACGACGCCCAGTCCTTTTTATCTGGTCTGGCCGAAAAAAGGCCTGGACGAGTGGCGTTATCCTTGGCCTTTTCAACTGGCTTCGATTTCTTTGCAGCCTGCTAACGTTTATTTTGGCGCTGCAGCTCCTACCGGCGGAGATTCCAAGGTCAATAACGGTTTCAATTTATTCAGCCGTTATTGCATCCGTTGCCATTCAGTTAACCTGGCGGGCGGGGAAGTCGGTCCTGAATTGAATATTCCGAAAAATATAACCGAATATTTTAAAGAAGGGGAGTTGGCCGGATTCATTCTTAATGCAACGGCATATCGGGCCGGCACCAAAATGCCCGTGTTTGCAAATTTAATCAATAACAACGATGCTCAAGCCATTGTCAGTTATCTGATGCATATGAAATCCCAAAAGAAAAATTGATTTTGCAGGCTGTGACACCCCAAAAACTGCTGCTGTTAATTTATCTGGGAGCCAGCTTACAGACCGCCAATGCGATTGATTGGACTTCAAGCAATATCCAGGCCCTTTATGGCAATGACTTTGAGTTCGGTGACGATGAACGGAGTACGATCACGGTTGAGCATGCTCACGGCTGGCAATACGGTACTAATTTCTTTTTTGTTGATCTTCTGGATCGTAACGATATTGGCTTTGAAGTTTATGCAGAAGTCTATTCCTATCTGAGCATGACTAAAATAAGCGGCCGGCAATGGTCATTGGGGCCTGTTAAGGACATTTCACTGCTGGCCGGATTGAATATCAGTAACAAGCCTGAGAGCGCCAACTTTAAAGCTTATTTGTTTGGGCTTAGTTTTGATTTGTCGAATGCGAGCTTTGATTATTTACAGCTGGATGTGGCCGTCTATAAAGCTGACGATCTAATCGGCCGATACGGTCTTCAAATTACCCCCGTGTGGAGCGTCCCTTTTGAGATTGCGTCCTTAAAATTCAAGTTCAGGGGATTTACGGATTTTCGCACAGGGAATACCAATGCCTCCGGACATTTTCATATTCTTGCGCAACCGCAATTTTTATTAGATATGGGCGATCTGGTTGGCTGGAAGAGCGATAAGGTTTATGTAGGTACGGAATATTCTCTTTGGCATAACAAGTTTGGTGAAAAAGGCGTTGATGAATCGGTGGTGCAGGCCATGATCATCGGATTTTTCTGAAACGCCTATCAAATCCGAGGCTATTTTGCCGCACGTCATGACGTATTAACCGGTTTGCTGATTGCCTTTATCTGGAAAATTCCATTCAAAATATCTTTCTGCAAAGTGTCCCGGGGTAACTGGCTCGCTGAAATAATAGCCTTGAAAGGCAAGACAGCCTTTTTGCATCAGGAAATCCAGTTGATGGGGCGTTTCAACACCTTCGGCAATGACCCGTAAATTCAAATGGTGGGCCATACTGATAATGGTTTCAATAATCACGGCATCGCTGGCGTTGTTTAATATATCTGTCACGAAGCACTTGTCAATTTTCAACACATCGATCGGCAATTGTTTCAAATACATCAACGATGAGTAACCTGTACCGAAATCGTCGACGGCGATAGTGATACCCATTTCTTTCAGCGCTTTCATTTTTGCGATGGTATCGTCAATATCGGCAATCATCAGGCTTTCGGTTAATTCAATTCCGAGGAAATTTGCCGGAATTCCCTCACTGTTAATGGCTTCTTTGACTTGATCGACAAAGGTTTTCTGTCTGAATTGGCGGGCATTGATGTTGATGGATACCTGTGGTGATGGAATTCCTGCAATCTGCCAAGTCTTGATTTGCCGACAAGCCTCTCCCAGGACCCATCTTCCAATATCCAGTATGATCCCGCTTTCTTCAGCAATCGGAATGAAATCGTTGGGTGCTAATACGCCTTTATCCGGGTGATTCCAGCGGATTAGCGCTTCGGCGCCGAACACCTCACCCTTATCGTTGACTTGGGGTTGGTAATAAAGAAGAAAATTATTCTGCTCTAACGATATCCTGATATTGGCTTCCAGATTTAACCGGTTATTGGCAGCCTGCTGCATGGTAGGATGAAAAAAACTGATGGTATTGCGTCCGTTGGTTTTGGAACGATACATCGCGATATCAGCCTGCTGTAAAATTTTACCTGGCGATTCGTCACCGTCCGGGAACAATGCGATGCCGATGCTGGGCGAAAGCTGATGTTGATAGTTATTAAGCTGGAACGGTTCATTTAAATTTTCCCGAATTTTCTCTGCGACAACCAACGTATGATCGACCGCGATCGAACTGTTATCGGATTCGGCATGCAGCAACACGACAAACTCATCTCCGCCCAACCGGGCAGGCGTATCCTCTTTTCTAAGAACCGAGGACAAACGGTTGGCGACCTGTATCAATAATTCATCTCCAACCAGGTGTCCCTGGGTATCGTTAAGCAATTTAAAATGATCGAGATCTAGGAATAAAACAGCCCCGAATTTTCTGCTCCTGCTTGCTACGATTAATTCCTGATCGAATCTGTCCAGCAATAACCGGCGATTTGGCAGGCCCGTTAAAGGGTCATAAAAAGCCAGTGCATGAATTTTATCTTCCGCATCTTTTTTCTCGGTAATATCCGAAAAAACAGAAACATAGTGGCTTACTTCGCCCGATTCATTTTTAACTGCGGTAATCGTTTGCCATTGCGGGTAAATTTCTCCATTGGCGCGGCGATTCCATATCTCTCCTTCAAATCGGCCCTGGGTACACAACTGCTCCCAGAATTCCCGGTAAAATTCGACATCATGACGTCCGGATTTCAATATATTGGGATTTTTCCCTTCGATTTGTTCTTGAAAATAGCCGGTAATTTCAGTAAATGCCTTATTCACCCGCAAAATTTTAGCATTTTTATCCGTAATCAATATTCCCTGCTGGCTCTCGAATGTGGTTGCGGCCAGGCGAAGCTGTTCTTCCGCCTGTTTCTGTGTCGTTATATCGATCATAAAACCATACAATTCGATAACCAGGCCATTTTCTATCGAAAAATCGATAAAATTTCGTAACCAGACGCATCTGCCATCTGCTGCATACATACGGAATTCGACTTCATGGTTAACCATTTTTATAGTTTCCGAAAAACACAATTCACGTGCGCGTTCAAAATCGTCAACATGAATATGTTTTCGACAAAAATCAGGGTCATCAAGCCACTGTGCTACGGGATAACCCAGTATTTTTTCGGCCTCATCATTCACGAACAGGAATTTCATTGTCACCGGATCTGCCCGCCAGACGATCGCGGATTGGGTATGAACCAGTTTTCTGAA
>CAZMRW010000110.1:0-11720 GCA_964568805.1 uncultured Methylococcaceae bacterium
CCTAGCTTTAAATGTCTGGGATGGCCGCTGTCCTATGATGAAATGGAGCCTTATTATGCGGAAGCTGAAAAACTGTTGGACGTGCATTGCTTCGACATCGAACCGGATCTTAAGTCGCTGCTGGACAAAATCGATAGCCATCCAAATGGCTGGCGAAGCTCCCCTCTGCCTCTCGCGTTAGACCCGGCTATCGTATCAAATGATTACGAAGCCAGGCATTTTGATGGGTTTGCATCCGTGCAGGGTCTAAAGGCGGATGGCGAACAGTCACTGTTACGTCAGATTGTCAATGCCGACAACTTTAACTTGATGACCGGCCTGGCGGTAAAAGGGCTCATAGGTGATAACGCCGATCCCCATCGTATAGCCGGGGTGATGCTGATAAATGGTCAATGTTATACAGCAAACGGCGTCATGCTCGCTGCCGGAGCCCTGCATTCGCCCAGGCTGCTTCAGGATTATCTTAATAGCAGCGTTTTGGCGGAAAGCCTGCCCTGTGCAGGACTGGTCGGTTCCTATTTCAAGCGGCACATACTGACTGCGATGCTGGCGTTCTCTCCAGCAAGGAAAACCGATCCTCTTCGTAAAACCACCGTCTGGTTGAACGATCGATTTCCGCACAGCAGCATTCAACCCCTGGGATTCAGCGAAGACGTGCTGACTGCCTTATTGCCGCGCATCATTCCGCGCTGGCTTGCCCGTCAGCTGGGCGCCAGGGCTTATGGGTTTTTCCTGCAGACAGAAGACGGGTCGGATTCAAAGAACCGTGTATCGACGGTCGTCGGGAGTGCCGGCATCCATTTACCGAAACTGGACTACGATCCTGACCGCTTTTCGGAGTTGGCACTGGAACACCAGCGCATGATTCAAAGTTTCCGTCGGACGATCAGACGCGTCGGCTGCCTCAGCTTCATCAACCCCATTCCCTTGGCCGGCACTGCCCATGCCTGCGGCACCCTGGTTACCGGAAATGACCCGCACAGCTCGGTAGTCGACCGGCACGGAAAAGTACATGGATTAAGCAACCTTTATGTGGTGGACGGCAGCATTCTGCCTCGCAGCAGCCGCGTCAATCCCGCCTTGACGATTTATGCCTGGGCCTTGCGAACGGCCGATCTTCTCACAAGGAGGGGCATCACATGAGCAAGCCTCAATTCATCCGCTTCGGACGTGAAGTCTGCGCCGAACCCTGGCCCTTCAATCCGGTGATCGAACCGGATGGCTCTGACGGTCCGCTCGTGCGCAATCCGCTGAACTCAGGTTTACATCCGTATCGGCTTCGCTTTCGGATGCGAGGAGAATCTATCAGTCCCGATCATATCTGGGATGAAAACTTCGATCAGCCGGTGGAAACCGAGCACGGCTTACCCTGCCGTGACCATCATCTGTGTATCGGCGAATGCCCGCTGAACCTCATCAATGGCGAATGGAGCGGTCTCACGGCCCGTCAGAAAGAGAAGGCCTCGCCTTATATCGAGGAAGCGATGCAGCGCTTTTTTGCCATGACGATAGCTTGCGGCCCAACCAGATTCTTGCCGTCAGCCTGCCGTTCAGTCCGTTGAGTGATGAAGCTCAACGCCTCGTGGTTAGCGTATGTGGCAGGGCATTATTAACGTCCTATGGCTTGAGATCGCTTGGCAACACATACTTATTCAAAATCACTGGAGAATGAACATGGTACAGAAAGAAGGCAATGCCGAACAACAGCGACTTGAGCAGCAACGTTTAGGGACCGAAAACTGGCGTTTGTGGGGGCCTTATTTATCTGAAAGAGCCTGGGGTACGGTACGGGAGGACTACAGTCCGGACGGCACGGCCTGGGAACATTTTTCCCATGATCAGGCGCGCTCCCGCGTTTATCGCTGGAACGAAGACGGGCTAGGCGGTATTTCGGACGAGCAGCAATTCCTCTGTTTTGCGCTGGCTTTATGGAACGGGAAAGATCCGATTTTAAAGGAACGCCTTTTCGGGCTCACGGGCAATCAGGGCAACCATGGCGAGGACGTCAAGGAATATTACTTTTATGACGATGCAACACCCAGCCATAGCTATCTGAAATTTCTTTATAAATACCCGCAGGCGGAATATCCCTACGCGAGGCTGGTAGAGGAAAATGCGCACCGCGGGCGGAGCCTGCCGCCATTCAATCTATTGGACACGGGTGTTTTCGCGGATAACCGTTACTGGGATGTGCAGATTGAATATGCAAAAGCCGGGACGGATAAAGTTTTCATCAGAATTTCCGTTTTCAATCGAGGCCCTGATGATGCATCCTTGCATGTGTTGCCGACGCTCTGGTTTCGCAATACCTGGAGCTGGAAGAAGAACAACACCAAAAAACCCGAACTGGAACAGGAAGCTATGCCAGGAGGCGGTTGGTCGATCAAGGCGTCACACTCCGCGCTCGGAGAATACCGGTTGTACGGCAAGGAATCCGCCGAACTCCTGTTTACCGAAAACGAGAGCAACAGCCAGCGATTGTGGGGGCTTCCCAATGCAACGCCCTTCGTCAAGGACAGTTTTCACCGTCGTGTGATTGACCGGGACATCGCTGCAGTCAATCCGGCCGGGAAAGGAACCAAGGCTGCCGCCTGGTATAACCTGAGTGTTCCTGCGGGTGGCGTCGAGATGCTGGATCTGCTGTTGTCAGCTCAAGCCGAAACCGATCCCTTCGTTGACAGCGACACCTGGTTTGTCCGGCGTCTGTCGGAGGCAGATGCATTTTATGAAGATATCCTTCCAGATGCCGATGACCATGACCGGCGACTCTTTCGGCAAGCCATGGCAGGAATGATCTGGTCCAAACAGTTTTTTCATTATGAGGTAATGAAGTGGCTGCAGGGGGACGATCTCCTTGCGCCGGAAAGCCGACAATTCGGACGTAACAGGCGCTGGAAGCACCTGCGGGCCAGTGATGTCATCTCGATGCCGGATACCTGGGAGTATCCATGGTTTGCAGCCTGGGACCTGGCTTTTCAATGCATGGCGTTCAGTTTGATCGACCCGGAATTTGCAAAGGATCAAATTGAACTATTGCTGAAAGAAACCTATTTCCACCCCAATGGGCAGATACCTGCCTATGAATGGGCCTTTGGTGACGCCAATCCGCCTGTTCATGCCTTGGGGGCGCTCCAGGTCTTCAGGACCGAACGGCAATTGCGCGGGCGGGGCGACAGGAGTTTTCTGCAGCGTGTCTTTCATAAACTGTTGATGAATTATGCCTGGTGGATCAATACCAAGGATAGCGACGGCCTTAATGTCTTTGAGGGGGGCTTTCTGGGACTGGATAACATTTCGGTATTCGACCGCTCCACGCGCCTGCCCGGAGGCTATAAACTGAAACAGTCGGATGCGACCGGGTGGATGGCGATGTTCGCGCTCAATATGACCGTAATGGCTCTGGAACTGGCGACCGACGATTCCGACTATGAAGATACGGCCATTCAGACTTACGAGCAGTTTCTCAATATCGCCAATAGCGTCGCCGGTCATACCGGAACCGGCGTGTCATTGTGGGATCAGGAGGATGGTTTTTTCAAGGATTTGCTGGTCGAACCGGACGGCCGGCACCACCGGCTGGATGTCTATTCCTGGGTGGGCCTGATTCCGTTGTTCGCCTGTGAAATCGTCGATGATCGCTTGTTGCACAATGTGCCAAGGTTTCGAAAATTGCTCGACAGCCATGCAGGCGGTGTGCTCCAGGGCAATTATATTTGCGCCTGTCCGGCCCATGTCAACGATCGCGGCGAGCATTTATTGTCTCTGGTGGATCATACGATGCTTCCAGCCATCATCCGCCGCCTGTTCGACGAACAGGAGTTTTTATCGCCTTACGGCATCCGCAGCGTCAGCCGCATCCATGCTGAACACCGTGACCTGGGTATTCTGCCGGGTATCGGCCAGGCCCTGATCGAGTATGTTCCGGGCGAGTCCAACTCGGCATTGTTCGGTGGCAATTCCAACTGGCGGGGACCGGTATGGTTGCCGACCAATTACACGCTGATGCTGACGCTGGAAAAATTCAACCGATATCTGGGTGACGGCTATACGGTTTCTGCTCCCTGCTTAGGCGAAAAGGCATTAAACTTAAGTCAAATTGTTGACTGCCTGGCCCAGCGCATGACCAATCTATACCGTCCAGACCCGCATGGCCGCTTGCCGGCATTTGCTGCAGACAGCCCCTGGCAACATGACTCCCATTGGCGCGAGCATCTGCTGTTCTATGAGTACTTTCATGGCGATAATGGTTTGGGTTTAGGGGCGGCGCATCAGACCGGCTGGACCGGGCTTTTGGCTAACCTGGTGCTGCGTTGTCACGGGCACGACATCGCCGGATTCGATATCGGGACCGAGTCGCATCCGGGATTATCTGCAAGATGATGGAGGTTACCATGAATGCTATTGCATCCTCGCATCGCAACGGCTATGGCGTTGTTATTCTTATCTTTATATCCGGTCTTTTTCAGGGTCTGACGCTGGTCAGCTTTCCGGCATTGGGCGTCTTATTAAAAACATCCCTGGGGCTGACCGACATTGCCTATGGCTTCATCTTTCTCCCGCAAGTCGCGTTGACAGCCTTGGGAGCCCTATTTGGCGGAGTACTTGCCAAACGATTGGGTTTGCCGGGCCTGCTTAAACTGTCGCTCGCCGCAAACGGACTGTCCCAGCTTGCGCTGTTGAGCGGCATCGGTATGAACGGCAGCCTCGGTTATCCGCTGATCGTTTTGGGAACATCTCTGTTAGGATTGGGTTTCGGATTATCGGCTGCGCCGCTTAACCGTTATCCTGTTATTCTATTTCCAAGCAAGCCTGATAGCGCTCTCACCGGATTGCATACGCTGATAGGTACAGGGTTTTCGGCCGGCCCCCTGGCCATCGGCTTGCTGATGGAATCAGGATGGTGGCGGACTTTTCCGGTATCCTTGACGGTAGCTGCTCTCGCCCTTTTGCTGTCGTCTCTGCTGGTTCAGTTTCCGGTAGAAAATACAGATAATCAATCTGAAGGTGCTTCACGAAAAATAAGCCTGATGAGCGCCCCAGCATTCTGGCTTTTGTTCGCTACAGCGGCTGTCTATGCCTTTTGCGAGGGCTTATTCAGTAATTGGGCCGTGATCTTTCTGCAGGAAGATAAGCTGTTAAGTCCAAAAACGGCCGGAGTCGCGCTGTCGGCTTTCTGGGCCACGCTGGCAATAGGACGTTTGCTCACGTCCTGGCTGGTTTTTCGATTGTCGGCAACCGCTGTCTGGTTGTGCTTTCCGGTATCGATAGCCTGCGCATTTATTTTTCTGCCTCAGGTGGATTCGGCCGCCTCCGGCATTGTTGCTTATGCTTTTGCAGGGCTCGCCTGCTCGGGATTTTTTCCGCTGACGGTGGGGCGCGCCGCGTCACGATTTCCGCAACATTCCGCCCTGATCTCCTCGCTGATGGTTGCTGCATTAATGATGGGAGTGGGCATCGGCAGTTTTGCATTGGGACCGCTGCGCACTTTACTGCCCTTGTCTGCGATTTTTCAACTGGCTGCCGCACTTCCGGTAGTGGTATTCGGCATGGGAATTTTCAGCCTGTTTGCAAGTCAGAACCCGCAAGATGAACGTGCTCCAAACGAGGCTCCGCTACGTGCTTTTGTTGTATCGGATGACGACATCGTTATCTGTCCCGCCTGCGGCGGCGAGAATCCAAAAGATGCCGTATTCTGCGAAAATCCTGCCTGTCATAAGGCGCTGGGCGAATTCAAATATGTGCTGGAAGAACTGATGGCTGAAAAAAACTGGATTGAACGCATTGCCGACCGAGTCACCGCATTTGTCAGCAAGCCTCATTTCATCACTTTGCATACGCTCTGGTTTATCCTGTGGATAGTGCTAAATTCGGGGCTCATCGGTTTTTTTCAGCACTTTGACGAGTACCCTTACAGTCTCCTGGGCATCATTCTTTCGATAGAAGCCATCCTGATTACCGGTTTCCTGTTAATCAGCCAGAACCATCAGACCGCTTATTCCGAAAAACGTGCAGAGCTGGATTACGAGATCAATATCCGTTCTTACCGGAAACTGATCGAACTGGAAAGGCGTCTGTATAGACTCACTAACAACGAACCCGGAGGAGACAGCCGATGACTCAGCAGCAAGTACCCAAAATACCATCCTCGGAAATTACGCCGAGTGACTTGTTTCATTCCAGACGCCGGTTCATGCAGCTGGCTGCCGGGTCAACGTTAGCGGCCGGATTGCCAGTAGATGTTTTCGCAGGGGAAAAACTGACGGCGGCCACATCGGCAAGCTATACCCTGCCGGACAAACTCACGCCGTTGAAAGACATAACCCGATACAACAATTTTTACGAATTCGGCACCAGCAAGGAAGACCCCGCCCGATATGCCGGTAGCCTGAAAACAAGGCCCTGGGCGATTTCCGTGGAAGGCGAAGTGCATAAGCCGGCTGTATTCGATATCGAGAAGATTCTTAAAATGGCGCCGCTGGAAGAGCGGATTTACCGGCTGCGTTGTGTCGAAGCCTGGTCGATGGTGGTGCCCTGGATCGGATTTTCCCTGGCTGAATTGATCAAGCGGGTGGAGCCCACCGGCAATGCCAAGTTCGTTGAATTCATCAGCCTGCACGATCCGGAGCAAATGCCCGGGCAGCGCTCTCCTGTACTGAACTGGCCTTATCGTGAGGGCTTGCGCATGGACGAGGCCATGCACCCCTTGACCTTGCTGACGGTCGGACTTTATGGCGAAGTGCTGCCCAATCAGAATGGTGCGCCGGTGCGCATCGTGGTGCCCTGGAAATACGGATTTAAAAGCGCCAAGTCGATCGTCAAGATCCGCTTTGTCGAAAAACAGCCGCTATCCAGCTGGACCGAGGCAGGGCCCAGCGAATACGGCTTTTATTCCAACGTCAATCCCGAGGTCGACCATCCGCGCTGGAGCCAGGCCAGGGAGAGGCGGATCGGTGAATTTCTCAAACGGAATACGTTACCGTTTAACGGTTATGCGGATCAGGTTGCGCACCTTTATGCCGGAATGGATCTTAAAAAATTCTTTTAATTCTATGCCCAAGAAATCCAGGAACAACGAGAGGCTGGTATTGCTTAAAATTGGAGTTTTCCTATCGGCTCTGATTCCGCTGGTCAAATTGGCTGCGGGCGCTTACCTCGATAACCTGGGCGCCAACCCGATTGAAAAGATAACCCGTACCACGGGCTACTGGACCCTGGTCTTTATCCTGATAACTTTGTCCGCAACGCCGGTGCGGTTGCTGACAGGCTGGTTCTGGACCATCCGGATACGACGAATGCTCGGCTTGTTCGCATTCTTTTACGGGAGCCTGCATTTTTTGACCTATCTGGTTTTGGATCAGTTTTTCGACTGGCCGGCCATAATCGGCGATATCGCCAAGCGGCCCTATATCACGGTCGGTTTTCCGTCCTTTGTCTTGATGATTCCTCTGGCGCTGACCTCTACCGACCGCATGATTAACAGGCTCGGCGGCAAACGCTGGCGGCTGCTGCATCGCCTGATTTACCTGACTGCCGTGGGCGGCGTTGTGCATTATTGGTGGCTGGTTAAAAAGGACATTACCAGTCCGCTGACTTTCGCGGTACTGTTAATGTGTTTGTTCGGCATCCGCGTTTTCTACCGGGTGCTGAATAACGGTAAAGCAAACGTGAAGATCAAATCGTCCGCGTCGCATTATAAATCCGGCACGGGGTGAAGTATTAGTGCCGTTTATCGCCAGTATCGAATGGACAACTGGCTGCCCGGAACGGTTTCAGATCGATCTGATAGCCTAAAATCTATCCTTTAGCCTTCTAGTTTCCGCAAAAATCTCTACCGGCTGCCGGCCGAGCATGTGGATGGTTTTCTGCAGGTCCGGACTGTCTTCCCTGAAAAACGGGTTGGTTTCGAGTTCTTCCGCCAGAGTTGTCGGCACCGTGGGCTGGTTGTTTCGCCGCAATTGGTCGACAACGGCCATTCTTTGTTGCAAAGCCCGGTTTTCAGGCTCCACCGTTAACGCAAATCGTCCGTTGTTTAGGGTATATTCATGGGTGCAATAGATTCGGGTCGCTCCGGGCAAAGCCTTGAGTTTTTGCAAGGAGCGCCACATTTGTTCGGCCGTTCCTTCAAAGAGTCGGCCGCAGCCCATGGCAAACAGCGTGTCGCCGCAGAACAGAACCTGGTCTTCGGCAAAATGATAAACGATGTGCCCGCTGGTATGTCCGGGCGTAAACAGAATTTGAGCTCGGTGTTTGCCTATGGTAACGACATCGCCCTCGTTAACGCCGCGGTCAATGCCGGGAATGCGCTCCCTGTCGGCGAAAGAGGCGATGATTTCACAACCGGTTTGCTGTTTGAGCTCCAGATTGCCGCCGACATGATCCCAGTGGTGATGTGTATTGAAGATTGCGGTCAGACGCCAGCCTTTTTCAGCCAGTAAATCCAGGACCGGCGGCGCCAGCGCGGGATCGACAGCGGCGGTCTCAAGGGACGCGGGGTCATGAATGACATGGATGTAATTATCGGTAAGAACGGGTAAGGTCACTATATCCAGCATGAGCTTAATACCATGAAAACGTGAAGATTACGAAGGTGCCTGCACTATGACAGTTTTCTTGTCGTTTTGATTAAAATTTTTGGAAATTCGGCGCTATCATATCGACAACTATCCATTTTTATATCAAGGTTAAACAATGGCAACTGGAAAATTACTGACGGTGATTGGCGTTATTCTGGTCATTATCGGCCTGCTGTTGAGTTATGCGCCGGGCCTGATCAGCTGGTTCGGCAAATTGCCCGGCGATATCCGGATTGAAGACGGCAAACGCTTTGTGTTTATCCCGATCACGTCAATGCTGATAATCAGCATTGTGATAACGCTGCTGATCAATTTGTTTTTCCGGAAATAGGTCAATCAACTGATCGTTGTTCCGGTTCATTAACAAGCGGCGAGGCGGGTCTAGCTGCAATTATCTCCGCGCTGAGAGCAGTGTTTTTAAGCATGGTATCGTAAGCAGGTTGGTGCCTAGCGTTGCATTCAGCGGCTTGTCCGCTGCGATGCTTTGTTAGTTGCCAGTTGTTCCAGGCGTTCCGCCAGCCAGACTTTTATTATAGACTGCCGTGTTACTCCGACTCTGCTTGCTTCTTTATCTAATGACTCGAGCATCCATGCAGGGAAATCAACATTAACTCTTTTTTGATCTTGCATCACTCTTTTCGCTTTTGATAAATCCAAGGAATCTAAAATGTCATCGCCATTATCAAATTTTTGTTCAAGCTCTTTAGCTTTCATATAGGTCTACCTCTTCTTTCCTCGACCGGCGCACAGAAATAATTCTAATGTTTCCATTTCGGTATGTGATCACGCCAGACCAGTGTTTTCCAGCTATCATGCCTATTATCAAGGCTCGGGGTTCGTCGACAGTTTTTGCGGGAATTTCAAGAAGATCAGGGTCATCCCATAGTTGCTGAGCACCGACGAAATCTATTCCATGTTTCTTTAGGTTGGACTGGCTTTTATCTTCATCAAACTCGAATGTTATCATGGTATAAAAAATATACCAATATCATACGACGTGCAACTGGAATCGACGAGGAAAATTGCTGACGTTTGAGGTAACCGGCCGCCGGAGTACTAATTTTCAATTATATAGCGTATCGATGAATCAAATTTCAAAAAGGTACGCATTATAACCGCGCAATCCGATTGATTGCCATGCTAGTAGTCCGCCAAACATGTAATGATGGTCAGATGTAGGTGTGAATTCATTCGCACAGCGCGGATAAATCCGCACCTACACTATTTGCGCTTCCCGTCAAAATTGGATTGACGAACTACTAGCCTTCATTTCGGATGTGTTTGGCTAAGAACGTTGATATTCTCGATTCATAGGCCATCGGATTGAAGTTGTAAAGATCGACATGGGCGGCTCCTTCGACAGCCCAAAGTTCTTTCGGCTCGTTGGCAGTTTGAAATATACGCATGGTCTCGGAGAGTGTCGTATGCTGATCTTCAGAGCCTGATACGATGAGTACTGGTGTGTGTAGTGACGGAATTGCCGCAATTGGCCGCAATTGCTCTGGTGAAATACCCATTCTAAGGGGGAGTTGCCATAGCAGCAGTGGTGCGAAATAGCCTCCGATTTGGCCAATATGTAATTTAAGGCGGTTGACGATTGCCTCCGTGATAGTAGGATACATCGACTCCAGTACTACCGCACTTGGCGCAGGATGGGCATTGGCAAGAACAAACGAAGCGGCACCCAGAGAGACTCCAATAACGACAATTTTCTCGTTCGGAAGTTGTTGGGTCATGTAACTCAAGGCTGCCTTGACACCTTCCGCTTCGCGTAGCCCGAAGGTAATTCTATGTCCGGCACTTTCTCCGTGGGCAGGGAGGTCAATAAGCAATACCGAGTAACCTTCACGATTAAGGAATTTTGCACGACTGAGCATTTGGTGTCGATTAGAGCGGACTCCGTGCAAAAGAAGAACAGCACCGTATTTTGGCCGACCGCCAATGAACCAGCCGGATACGGATTCATTTGGGAATGTCTGGAGGGTAACAGACTTTGCCTTTAGCTCTTTTGGGGCTTCGCCAGTTGTGCCTCTGGCGGGGCGGGTCAGCATTTCACCAGTAACACTGATAACAAGAGCAAAGATTACTATGATGCTTGCAATGGCAAAGAAAAATCGGCGCATGTCTGTTGCGGGCTAACGTAAAACTCAGCGGCGTAGCGTTGGGTTAGGCAAGCAATTTGTCGTAATCCGCATGACTGCCAATCCAAACCCAAAGAAAACCGCCTTCAATGGGCGTGGCAACGGCCCGATAATTAGAACCGATACGGGCAGACCACACTTTACCGCACTTCTTGAATTGCAACGAGGGATAACCAATATCCGTTTGCAGCAGTCGAAAATTCTTGTCGGCAAGAGTGCGGATTTCCAAAGGGAGGCGTTCATAACAAGCCCAAAAACTGGAAGCCGTTTTGTGCTTCAAAGATCTCTCGTTATGCCAGCTTCATGTTCGGCAAGTGCCGCGTTGATAAGAAAATCAAGTTTCCCGGTATTCGAATCGGCCTCAAGTTTTTTATCCCAACGAGCTTGATCGAATTCAATGAACCATTCCCGAAGTTTTGAAAACGAATCGTCATCTAATGCAGCAATGTGTTGCTCTAATAGTTCTAATTGAGTCATAAACTCCTCGGCTTATAAAATTTAGGCATATGCTCTCATTAAAAGATAACCTGCTAGTGGCACAAATGCAAGAAGCACAACGATACCGAGACAACCCGAACCGGAACCGGCATTGCCACGGGAAAACTGAGGCGGCCTGGATTGAAGCCACTTGGCATGACACGCTGGGCAGTTTTGTAGTGCCCTACCTAGCTTTTGCGTACATTATTATGTATATGTCTTAAAACGCGACTTTCCAGCAACCGAATAAGTATGGGGTCCATTCGTTCATATTCATCAGGAATATCAAGGCAAATCATGCGCTTGCTTTTCAATAGGTTCTTGAATTTTTTCAATATCTTGTTTCTATGGCTTTTTTCCATAACAAATATCATATCAGCCCACTCAATCAAGTCCCCGCTTATTGGCGTCGCCGCATCTGAATTTGTACCGCAACCAATTGCATTGATCCCATCATACTGTGAAAAGACTTCTTCGCCTGTAGGGCTACGGAGTCTATTTTCGCTACATACAAATAATAAATTCATGA
>CAZMRW010000111.1:0-11599 GCA_964568805.1 uncultured Methylococcaceae bacterium
CATAACCCCGACCGCGAAATTCCGTTAGCAGCCTAAAACCAAGTTCACGCTCAGAAATACCATCAACAACACAAGGCTCGATACCACAATAGCCAATAATACCGTTACTTTCTTTCTCGACAACAGCCAATTTTCCGAAGTTGTGTTTCTGGTAGGTACTTACCAATTCATTAAATCTATTTTTTGCTTGCGACTCACTTAATGCACCTGATGGTGAAAACACCATAAACTCAGGATTCATTAGGTTATTAGCAAACAAATAATCTTCAGATGTGAACGGTCTTAAAATTAACCTTTTAGTTTCAATCATGGTTTTAAATGACGTAAAGCTAACCGAGCGCGGCACACGGACTTTTCCATACAAAAAACCGCCTTACCTACCCCAGCACTCGGGTTGAGCGAAATGTTAAGCATTTATTTTGCTGAAATTATTGCTGTGTTTTAACTAATTCCATCATAATAAAACCCTAACGAAAAAGCCAATGAGCAAAATAAAGAAACCGCCTATTTCTGCAACTGCCAAAGATCCCATGATCATTTTATCGGCAGCGGGATTTTCAGAATCACGCAGTTGGTTATTCGTCGTATTTTTGATGCCCAGCTTGATGTAATTGAAAATGGCAATAGCAAAGAATAATAACGGTGCAATTGTTGCCGGGATATTTACCCAATCTGCAAAAATGCTGAAATAGGCAAACACAGCAATCAACATGGCCGCATAGGAATACAACAATGCTGACCGATGGGCAATGTCCACATAGTAAGGGGCCACAAATTCTTTGCTCTTCATCATACAAGAAAATTTCCATGCGCCCGTCAATAATCCCGTCATAAAAAATACGCCTGCGCATGAAATAGCGATCATGGGCGCTGTTTGGTTTAATATTACATCCATCGTTCTTCTCCTAAGCAAGTAAGTTAATGACTTTCAATTCATCCATCGCTATTTTAACCATGTCGAATAACAATAAATTGTACAAACCGGCTATCCCTGAATTGCAATATCGTTTCCGACCTAATCTTTTTATGTGGCCGAACCGCACCTTGTTTTTGGGGCCGCTACAACAATTGGATTTCCATGCCATGGGATCGGTAGCTATCAACGTGGGAATCTACCAACCATTTTTAATGAAGACGATGAACGGGGCTTATAAAGCCTACCGTTGTGCCGTTATCCCGGCAGGATGCAAGCATGAATTGAATGCATACGGGAACATCGTTGCTTGTTTGACGATTGAAAAAAACTCAACTGATTTTATTGATTTCAGGAAACGCATTCCCTTTCAAGCGTCAACTATTACAAACATAATCGATACGGAGTGGATCGGATGTTTTCAAAAAATTTACGAAGAAAAGCCTTCAAAAATAGAAATTAACCGGATGATCAACCGGCTACTGAATACCGATGGAACCGCTGAAAACCAAGTCGATCCGCGTATTGCCAGCATCATGCACACGATCAAACTTGACCCAGGAAATGATTTTAGCCAGGAATATTTGGCATCTTCCGTAGGCCTTTCTGCTTCCAGATTCAGGCATTTGTTTATGGAACACTCGGATATTCCCTTCCGCCGATATCGGATGTGGCGGCGGGTAGTCTTGGCGATGGACACACTCCATAAAGTAGACAATCTGACTTATGCCGCTATGGAGGCTGGATTTACAGATTCTGCCCATTTTAATCGCTGTTTTCGCGATACTTTTGGCGTGAACCCGTCACTGGTTTTCAGGAACATCGACAGATTCGAGGTTTAAACGCCGAATTGCCCTACTGCTAGGCGCGATGCTTTTGCCGGCTCTTAACCGCCTTGCTGGGCTTCTTGGTTTTCTCGGCCACAAGCATCGCTTCGTTTGCCCAGTGCCGCAGTTGTTCCGAATCGGTAAGAACCTCTTCGGGAACTTCAAAATATCGGCGCACTTGGACACGTCCTTTCTTGGTCATATACGAAAACGGCTGCATCCCCGCTTGTTCGTATTTCTTCCGTGAGTCCTCATCGACCACAAAATACAAGCTGTTTCCCATCATCATGGCAAACTGGACGAAGCCATTGAAAATCCCGACACCACCAAAGAATCGGCCTGTATGTATCGGGCCGATGGGCTCCAAATGTTCTAAAACATAGTCTACGTATTCGGCGCTGGGAGTCGTCAAGGGGTTTCACTCCGCGTTCGGCAATTCAAAGAATCCGGTCATTTGCAGTAAACGTCCATCAGTTCCGTACATCCCATAGCTTGCGCCTTGGGAGAGTATGTTGCCATTACCGTCCACCATATTCCAATGAGTAAGGCTGCGGTTATGGTGGCTTTTGAAATCAGTGGTTATAAATTTTACGCCCGGCACGTTCTTGTGAAGTTCCGCCATGTATCCGGACAATGGGTCGTATCCTGTCGTTTGGATAAGCGGGTCGGTGTACACGCAATCAGGATTCAAGCATTGCTCGAATATTTGCAGCCGCTTCGATACGTCTGTCTCAGACCACGATTGTGTGTAGGTTTCCCAAATAGCTTGATGTGAATTGTTTTCCATTGCCATTTTCCTTATATAAATTTTACTGAGGGATAGTCAATGTGGATGAGACAGGCAGGGTAAGCCGCAACTTCAATGACATGCTTATTCCCTTTCCAGTTTTTGGGTTACCGCTTTTCGGGTGGCATTGACCTAATTTCCGCTGCAAACCGCGCATGAGCTTCCTGATCAACGGGCCTGTGCTTGATCTGGATACTCGCCGGGTCTTTGCCAAGATAGTTATCGCCTTTCCAGTTCTTTGACGGCCTGATGGGCCTAGGCACAAAGCCACCAGCGCAGTTCGGGCAAACGTTGCCCAGAATGGTGTCAACACAGGTGGCGCAGAAGGTACATTCATAGCTACAGATACGTACTTCAAGTGAATCGGGCGGCAACGGCTTGTTGCAATGCTCACAGGTTGGCCTGAGTTCAAGCATGGCTTCTCTCTTCCATGACGGCTAGGATAAAGCTAACCGGGCATAGAAAGCTGAAAAATAGAACCGCATTATGTCTGTGTTCTGGTTGAACTTCATTTATTTTCCACAAGGCAAGTAACGGCCAAAGCTTGCATTGCTTACTTGTCCAATTACGCCAAGATGGGTAATTTTGAATCCTTCCGGGTATTTCAGGCCGTAACCGAACAGCCGATCAACGCCAATATGAATGAACCAAATAAGTGACAATGCCGAGGCTAAGGTGCTGCCGACTGCGACCGAGGCCACAGCCAGAGCGCAAGGCAACAATTTTGAGTGGGTGATATTGTAAGCGACCGCACCAACCCGGGCATTAACAAGATAGCCAAGAAGCGCTAAATCCGGCAGCAAAACAGTTGACCAAAATAGCGTCCAGTCAAACGACTGCTGCCAATAGACAGTAAGCGCCAGAAGAAAAATGCCGAAGCCTTCTAACCTTAGTAGAACATTTGGTTTTTCAAATACTGAAAACATGTAAGGACCTCTCTGAAAAATAAAACTGCATTATAACCACGTCCCGGTTGAGCGTGTTGTTAGCTTTTTTGAATGTCGGTGTAATTTTCTTGGCTCTCAACCCGTTTAAACCATTCCTTTATTCCGCTGTATCCCGACAAGTCAAAATTCCCTTCTTCTGCCGCTGCGAGACAGGAGTCGAGTAGTCCCCAGAAGCGATAGGGCATGTGTTTTCACGAAGCGTTTTTTGCGTAGTGAAAATGCAGGCTTTACGAAATCGCGTCGAGTCATTGGGATGATGTGAGCTATCCCCTTGCTGGGTAGCGAACGAGAGACTCAGGACGGCTGGGGCAGCCGCAGGCATTAGCGGTCGCGTGATTTTTGCCGCTTGTTGGGCAGGGATGCCCAAAAAAGCTTTCGCAAAAATAGCTACTCCCCGCAACATGGGTATAAGCATATAACGCAATATCCGCAATACTGTATTCATTGCCAACAAAATAACGGTTGTTTGCTAAATGCTGCTCCATGACATCAAGTGCAGCATAACCAAGCTTCATTTTTACTGTCAGCTGTTCTCTGTACTCATCTTCAGCCTTCAGTATTGAAACCCAATACCGTGGTGTTGCAATATTAGGTTCATGGCTAAATTGCTCGAAGAACATCCATTGCAAAACCAGGGCTTGCTCATATTTACCCTTAGGTAAAAAGTGGGTATCTGATGCCAGATACCATAAAATTGCATTGGACTCAGCAAGATACTTCCCGTCATGATAGAGAACAGGTGTGCGGCCATTTGGATTGATTTTTAGGAACTCCGGCGTACGTGATTCTTTATTTAAAATATCGATATTGACCCTTTCATAGTCAATGCTTAATTGATTAAGCAATAGGCGAATTTTGTAGCAATTTCCCGATGGTAAAAAGTCATAAAGTTTGTACATGTTCTCGATTTCCTTGAAATGCTACCGAAACGGTAAGAGCGCTTGATTGTATTTTAAGCCTTGCCCAATTGCTTGCATAAGAGCAGATATCTACTACATGGCTGTGCTGGAGCCTATAAGCAATATCACATTCAACGTCAAAATTGTGGTGACAATCAGGCATAACGTAAATGTTTTCAAAGCATGCCTCAATAAGCCTGATGGTGACGCTTCCTTTGACCGCTATGTTAAGCGCTGAGTAATAGCGCCACATAAACTATGGATGCGGCCAAGCTGAGTAGGCTTCGGACTGCATGTAGTTTTCCCCATTTTTCCAACAACACCCGCGTTTCATCGGATGACAGGTCTCGGCCAGGTTCTAAAAGTTTATGGTTGGTAGGCATGATGACAATAAACGTGAACGGAACAACTAAACCAATAAGAACCGCTCCAAGTAACCACGAAATGCCGCCACCAAGTAACCAAGCTGAAGTACCCGTGAGAAAGCTCACAATAGCCAGTGAAGCTTGCATAACCGTCGCACGCCTGTAGCTTGGCGCCCAAACCGTTGCCGCAATTTTTGTTTCGCAGCCCATGCGTGCAGGATGTTCAACAAGATTGATGTAGATAGCGGCTCCAGTGAAAAGCGTGCCGCTCAAAACAGCGATGAATTGCAGGATGGTGAGCATGAGTACCCCTTTTTATTTTAATGTATTCAGCCAATGCTTGGAGCATAGCGGAAAACGGATCGGCTGGAATGATACCCTGGATTATGGACTAATCGTTTGAATCATAATTCTTATCCATAGGGCGGCAAGAACGAGCGTGCCACTTAAAAAAGCCAGCCTCCTGTGTTTCAGGTCATTATATGTCGTATGGATATAAGCATGCGCGTAACGTATGCCGACAAAGAGCCACGCGAGGCCAACGCAGGTAACATCTGCCTTGTTACCGGCATAAAGAATGATGTAGGCAACATAAAAGAGCACCGGCAACTCGAAGAGGTTGTCATAGTGGTTTGTGGCTTTCGCAAGGTAATCCGGCAGCTTCGCTCCTCGGTTTAGCAGGAAATAAGCGGGATTGAACCCGTCTTCCCGCACCGCTTTAAATCGAAGTCTAAGCATCCAGACTCCGATACCGAAAGTTAGTAAGACCATTGCGAACACTGGATAAAGAATCAAATTTTGCTTCATTTTGAATGACTCCAAAGAATGTGTTTTGTATATTAATGCAAAAAAACAGAGCTTCAAAATCACCACAGAGCGAATGAATCAATTTTACGGGTTAAGTTCGGAAAATTTTTCTCCTTCATTGAATCGTTTTGTCTGCTCCGCCAAACGAAAATAAATGGAAACCGGTAATTTGTGCCCTGATTTCTTGCTGCTTCATTAACGCGTCGATGAAATAGCCAGGATTACCGCTAAAAAATAGGATCCATGTCTATGAATCACGCACATTAATTCCACACTTTTACGAATCCCCGTCTTTTTTTACTAATTCATACAAATCAGAATCCCAGCACCAAACATTTTCCGGCGTCAAATGGACCCCGCCAATCCAGCGATCCTGGGCAACACTATCCAACCAGTTCTGCTGTCCCGTAAGCACTTTTTCACCTGCCTCTGTAATCGACAGTTTTTGGTCTGGACTGGGCGGTGAAGTGACTAACATTTCTGGTGCTGAAGTTATCAGGGCAGGATTGGATGCCAATAATTGCCGAAGTATGGCCCAAAAGCTTGAATCCCCCATGAAGCGCCGTTCTTCCGTCTCCTGGTACTTGGCAAATAGTTCACCAGGATTGTATTTTCTTTTCGATAGTATACTTAACGCAGTTTGAGCTGTGCGTGATAAGCCGGTTTTGCAGTCAGGATATTCTTCCAGTAGCCTGACAATAGCGCCGTTTAGAAATGGCAATATTGTTGTGTCTTCATTCAATAACTGTTCCCAGCCTTTCGGGTTTGGCGACCTGAATGCTGCCCAAGCCTTTTTTGCCAACATGAGGTGGCTTTCAGTAATGAAAGCTTCATGCTCAAGCAGTGCCTTTATTTGCTCAGGGCTTGCCAACCCAAGATATTGTTCTGTGCAGATAATGGTTAGCTTTGTCGTTTCTGGCGGATTTTCAATAAACCAATCCAATATCTGTAAAATCTGTAACTGGTCGTACAGGTCATGTTCAAACCATAATCTGACTTTTGAATAGTTTCTAAAGGATAGAAGTTCTCTGTCCCGTTCCGCAAAACTATTGATGATTGCCTCTGGTTCTCCCCAACCCTGGTCAATAATAAATTGTGATCGAACTTCGGATAGTTGCTCTAGTGAAAGGGCGGCAGGGACTGGTCCATCATGCAGAACATCTCGCCAGGGCAAAAAGTCACCAGGAATACCCGCTTGCTGCATGACCATGACCGCGCTATCACCGTTGGTGATATTCAAGATTTTTTCCATAGTTTTTTCTCTGGTTTAAGGCGATTTCCAAGCCTACTCTCTATGCTTATATAAAATTTGAAATTACCCGACTGCCGATCTTAAAGCCTTGGCTGCCTCGGTCATATTGGCCAAAGAAATCCTGACATCCTGCCACTGCCGTGTTTTTAAGCCACAGTCAGGATTGACCCATAACTGGTCAGGCTCGATCCGTTCTCCAGCCTTTTTCAGCAAGGTAATCATGTTATCAGTGGTAGGTACATTCGGGCTGTGGATGTCGTAGACACCAGGGCCAATTTCGTTCGGGTAGTTAAAATCGATAAAGGCATCCAGCAGTGCCATATTGGAACGCGAGGTTTCGATGGTTATGACATCGGCATCCATGTCGGCGATAGATGTAATAATGTCATTAAACTCGGAGTAACACATGTGGGTGTGAATTTGCGTGCTGTCTTTTACCCCGCTGGAACAAATACGGAAAGCCCGCACCGCCCAGTCCAGATAGCCGTGCCAGCGCGATTGCCGTGGCGGTAAGCCTTCACGGAAAGCGGCCTCATCAATTTGGATAATCGGGATACCGGCGCGTTCCAGATCGTTGACTTCCTCACGTATCGCCAGAGCCAGTTGATACGCAGTGGTTGAGCGTGGCTGGTCGTCACGGACAAACGACCAGTTTAGGATAGTGACCGGACCGGTCAACATGCCTTTCATGGGTTTGTCGGTCAGCGACTGGGCATATTGGCTCCAGCCCACGGTCATCGGCTTGGGACGGCTTACGTCACCGTAAATGATGGGAGGTTTGACGCAGCGCGAACCGTAAGATTGCACCCAGCCATTGGCAGTAAACAGAAAACCATCCAACTGTTCGCCGAAATATTCCACCATATCGTTGCGTTCCGCTTCACCATGCACCAATACATCCAGCCCCAATTTTTCCTGTTCCCTGACGCAAAACTCAATGGTTTGTTCCATTTGTTTGATATAGTCGGTTTCGCTGATTAAGCTGCGTTTAAAATCAGCACGCGCTTTGCGGATTTCAGGCGTTTGCGGGAATGAACCGATGGTCGTGGTCGGATAACTGGGCAAATTCAGTTTAGCGCGTTGTTGCTCACGCCGCACCGGGAATGGATGTTGGCGTTGCGTCAGCGAGCTGTCGATCTTTGCGAGTTCAGCTTGCACGGCTGGGTTATGAATCAAGGTAGATTCCCGGCGGGAACGGATGGCGTTCGCAGAAACAATTAAATCCGGTTCGGCGGCTGCCGGTTCTTCTATCGCCAAGCGCAAGACTTCCAATTCGGTTAGTTTTTGCCGGGCAAACGCCAACCACGATTTGATGGTTGGCTCTAAAGCGGTTTCGTGTTCCAGGTCGATGGGTACATGTAGCAAGGAGCAAGAAGGCGCTAGCCAAAGCTCACCTTTGAAACGCTCCTTGGCGGCTTCAATGGTGCTGAGCGCAGCATTTAAATCGGTACGCCATATATTGCGCCCGTCAATCAGCCCCAATGACAGCACTTTATGGTTGGCGAAGTTATCCAACACCGCCGTCAATTGTTCAGGTGCCCTGACCAGATCAATATGCAGTCCTGCAACCGGCAACTTACAAGCGAATGAGGCCTGTTCGCCCAACTCACCAAAATAAGTGGCAAGCAGCATCTTAACCGAGGAGCTTTGCAAGCGGTTGTAGACCGCTTCAAACGCGTTTTTCCAGGTGTTGGGCAAATCCAGCACCAATATCGGCTCATCGATTTGCACCCATTCCACACCTTGGTCTGCCAAGCGGCTCAGGATTTCTCCATAAACCGGCAACAAACGATCCACTAAATCGAGTTTATTGAAGTCGCTGGCCGTTTTCGCCAGCCACAACCAGGTCAAAGGCCCCAGCAAAACCGGTTTCGGTTGATAACCCAAGGCTTGCAGCTCGCGGGTTTCATCTAGCAGTTTTGTGCTGGACAACGCAAATTGCTGATCCGCTGTCACTTCCGGCACCAGATAATGGTAATTGGTATCAAACCATTTGGTCATTTCGCAGGCACGATAAGGTTTACCATCACTGCCCTGACCACGTGCCATCCTGAAATAAGTGTCCAGATCGATGGCTTGCGTTGCTGCACCAAAACGTTCAGGAATTACACCGAGCATGACGCTGGTATCCAACACCTGATCGTAGTAGGAAAAATCGCCGGCCGGAATCAAATCCAGGCCGCTACTGGCTTGTAACCGCCAATGCCGTTGGCGGATTTCGGCGGCGATTTTTTCTAATTCGTTCCGACCTATTTCATTTCGCCAGTAGCGTTCCAGGGCAAATTTTAGTTCGCGGTGTTCGCCCAAGCGAGGAAATCCCAGGTTGTGAATTTTAATCATTACTACAGCTCCATTGGGTTAAAAATGAAAGCAGCATTGTAGGGCTTGTAATTTGTGAAGAATATTGATAGTTTCTCACTATTTCATGAGGAATATTCATCAATATGGAGCTCATCCATTTTCGTATCCTGTCGGCACTTAAACAATACGGCACCTTGAATGCCGCGTCAGAGACACTGCATTTAACGCAATCGGCCTTATCTCACCAGATGAAAAACCTGGAACAGCGCTTAGGCATCGTGCTGTGGCGTAAGCAGGGGCGTAACCTCGTTTTGACCCAAGCCGGGAAATATCTCTCTGAAGTTGCCGAATCAGTCATCGCTACCGTAGATTCCGCCGAACAGCACCTGACCCTGCTGGCCGCCGGAAAAACCGGCAAATTGATCATTGGCATAGACTGTCATGCCTGTTATGAATGGTTTCGCACGATTCTCCAACCCTATTTGCAGGCTTGGCCGGATTTGGAAATCGAAGTCACATCACGTTACCGGTTTAATTCGTTTGAAGCGATCCGGCAATACAAGCTGGATGCCGTATTGACTTCCGACCCCGTATTTAACGGTGTACTGCATTACCAGCCGTTGTTCGATTTTGAATTGGTGTTGATCGTTGCCAAGCAACATCGCCTCGCCGGACTTAAGGTGATTGAACCAGCTGATTTACAACAAGAGACGATCCTGACTTACCCGGTCGAACGGGAGCGCCTGGATATGTTCAGGAAAATCCTGCAACCCGCCGGGATTGAACCACTCGACCATATCACCGTAGAAGAAACCGACATCATGTTGCTGTTAGCCGCGAGTGGGCGCGGCGTTTGCCTGCTGCCGGAATGGTTGCTGGCCGATAAAGTCAAAAATCCGGATGTGGTCAGCCTAAGGTTTAAAAACCTGCCGTTAACCAAAACCATGTATCTGGCGACTCGCCACGAAGACGTACAACTAGACTACATTCAGTGGCTGATTGGACATGCACAATCGGGGATATGATGGTGCGTTAATCCTTAAAAAGCCAACTTCAAGGTTGGCTTATTGTTTTTTCATCATACATCAGTCCGGCAAGACACCTGACTGCTTCCTCAATTTGTTCAGCCCTGATCAACCCTAAGCCAAAGGCAAAACCATTCGGCCCATTTCCAGCAATCGGATACCGATCCAGGGTGTAAAGCCCCATCCCAATTTTATCCGCCTGGGCAGCAATCGCCGTTGCCTGAATATTACCTTTGACCAGTGCGGTAAGATGCAAGCCACAAACGGCAGGGATCGGTTCCAAAACATCGCCACAATGGCGTTTAATGGCAGTTGTCAGGACGGTACGCCGCTCTTCATAGATTTTGCGCATCTTGCGGATATGGTGGGCTAAATGCCCTTCCGCAATAAAAGCCGCTAAGGTTTCCTGTTCGAGAATGGGGCTATGCCAGTCATTAAAGCGCTTGGCTGCGACGACGGCGTGTCTAGCCCAGGACGGAGTTAATACGAAGCCAAGCCGAAGCGAGGGGAATAAACTTTTAGAAAAAGTGCCCAGGTAGAACACTGACCCGTTATGGTCGAGGTTTTGTAACGCTTCGAGGGGTTTGCCTTTATAGCGGAATTCGCTATCGTAGTCATCTTCTATGATGACGGCGCCATGGGTGTGGGCAAAGTTGAGCAGCTCCACGCGCCGCGCTATGGACATCGTATAACCCAGTGGAAATTGGTGAGTTGGCGTTACGTAAATGATATGTGTGCCGGGTGGAATTTTCTCAACGATGATGCCGTTTTTATCAACCGGAACGGTAACGACATTAGCCCCGGCAGCAGCAAAAGCAATGCGTGCAGGGCTATATCCGGGATCTTCGAAAGCAACAGTGGTTTGTCCAGACGTCACCAGAATCCGGGCCAGTATGTCCAAGGCCTGCTGAATCCCTGCCGTGACCACGATGTCATCCGCCAGAACCGCAACCGCGCGTATCGTCGAGACATGCGTGGCGATCGTATTCCGTAAAGTCGATTGGCCTTGCGGGTCGGAATAAGCCGTGGGGGCTTTCGATAATGACCGTTGCGAACGCAACAATAAGCGTTGCCAGACTTGAAACGGAAAAGCCGATTTGTCACAAAGGCCGATCCTGAAATCAAAACGGTAAGGCGGTTGGAAGGGTGCCGATAATGCCGGCGGATTACGCCAAAATGCACTGAGACAAGCATCCGCCCTGGAATTATTGATTGAGGTGTTGTGGCATGCCAGCCTGGAAGTATTATCAACCACAAATGCACCCGCGCCGGGACGGATAGTGATATAGCCCTGGCTTTGCAATAAATCATAGGTGGCCACGGCCGTGTTGCGCGATACGCCCGCCAAGGCAGCGAGTTTACGTGTTGCCGGTAACCGTAAACCGGCTTGCAATTTGCCATTCACAATCGCCGCACGTAACTGATGATGCAGCGCACGAAGCAGATTGCGCGAATCACGCGTCGGCAAGACTAAGG
>CAZMRW010000112.1:0-6051 GCA_964568805.1 uncultured Methylococcaceae bacterium
ATTAGTGCCCGCTCAAAATATCAATTTGCTTTGTCTGTCGAAGATCCTGCAGGAAACCATTTTTACTCGAAAATAAATAACGGCTGAAATTAGTCTATCAATCCAAAAATCCATATTGCCCGACTTTAACTGTGATAAGCTAAACGATTAGGTTTTTTGATCAAAAGATTTATGAATAAACGATGTATCCTGTTTGTTTTCAGTGCCTTGGCATTCCTTGCCAAAACGGCTTTGGCCGGTCAATTCACTTTGCCTTTGCAAGTAGACTATAGCTTGATAAAAAATGCCCTGGTCAGTCAACTTTATACCGGAGCCGGTCATACGGCCAATTTGTGGAATGACCGCCTCGGCTGCAGTTATCTGAAGCTCTCCGATCCGCGGATTGACGGACAGAATGGACAGATACGCTTGCTGAATAATGTCCAGGCAAGATTGGGCACGGGGATGGGCGGTCAATGCCTGACCGTTCTGGAATGGGGCGGCGTTCTGGAAACCTGGCAAAAACCGACCATCGAAGCGGGACAGTCCGTACTCAGTTTTCCGGTTACCAGAGCGAGCGCTTACGACCCGCAGGGCCGTCAATTAACCATCGACAAACTTCAGGATTTGATTACGCGCTTTGCCGAACCCAAACTCGGCGGACTGAAAGTGGATTTGAAACAATCCCGTGGCGATATCGAACGCAACATCGCTCAATTTCTGCCCAAAGAAAACGAGGCTGAAATCAGGGACATGCTCAATACATTAAGATTTTCCGACGCTGCCGCAACAGACGATGGAATCGCGATTAAACTGGCTTTTGAGGCACCGATTAAACCGGTATCGCCCAAACCGGCAGCTCCGTTTACCGAAGCCGAGCAACAACAATTTCAGGTCGCATGGCGGCAATGGGACGATTTTCTAAGCAAAGCCGTTGAGCAGGCGGCCAATGATGCGCAATCGCCTGAACTGCGCGATACCCTGATGGAAATTCTGCTGGAATCCCGCAGCGCCTTTCAGGCCGGATTAAAAAATGATCGCCAGGACGGCGAAGATCCGATACGGGTGTTTTTTATCCAGACCTGGCAACGCCTGGCTCCCGAGTTAAAAACGATTGCAAAACAGTTGCCGGAAATTCAGGGCTTGCGCTATATGACATTTATAACCGCAACCGATGTCATATACGAACTCGAAAACCTGGGCAGGCCGTTCGGCCTGGAAATTTCCTCGGACGGACTGCGCAAACTCGGGCGCATGCTGATCGCCGGTCAGCAGGAACGAGCGGAAATCGGCGGATCCAATGCAGGGAAGCGGATGTCCAAAGGAAACTTTGACGAAGACAACGGTATTCGCTTTTAAATCCGACCCACTGTCGATGCCGGCACAATTTAGAATCAAACAGGAAATGAATCCCTATAACTGCAAATTCTAACAATATAAATTTTATTGTTTTATCATAGTATTGCTCTATCCTTTAACAAACCGGAAAGTTGATAAAACCAATTTTATAAAAAACAATAATTTCCAGGAGATTGATTCATGGGTATTTCTTTAAGCAAAGGCGGCAATATCAGCCTGTCCAAAACCGATCCTACCCTGAAAAATATTATCGTTGGCCTCGGTTGGGATACGAGAGCCACAGACGGCGCCGATTTTGACCTGGACGCCAGCGCTTTTATGGTCAAAGAAGACGGCAAGGTCCGATCCGACAGCGATTTTATTTTTTATAACCAGACCAAATCGACCTGCGGTTCCGTCGAGCATACCGGCGATAACCGCACGGGCGCAGGCGATGGCGATGACGAAGCCATCGTCATATTACTCGATAAAGTGCCCGTTGATATACAACGCATCGCGTTCACCGTCACCATTCACGAAGCCGATGCGCGTAAACAGAACTTTGGCCAGGTGTCTCGCGCCTATGTTCGGATTGTCAACAAAGACACCAATGTCGAAGTTGCCCGCTATGACTTGAGTGAAGACGCCTCAATTGAAACAGCAATGATCTTTGGCGAAATTTACCGGCATGGCGGCGAATGGAAATTTAAAGCCGTAGGCCAGGGCTATGCCGGCGGTTTGGCGGCATTGGCCCGTCAATACGGCATCAATATCTAATTCACCCTGCTTCACTGTTAACTTTCAAATAACATAATTGATACTCTCTGCACTTCGACATTCGGCAATGCAATTCCCTTCCTGATGGACGACTGCACGGACAAATAGCTTGCTCCTGCAATATCTGCATTCTCCATATACCAATGGCTTATGCGGGAGTTAAAGCACCGGGCGCAATTGCCGAAAAGATTTGGGTGAGATGATTGATTAAATCCATTTTTGATGTACGAATACGATAACCACGACAAATCATCACAACGACACAGGAGACTAGTATGGCAATATCACTCAGCAAAGGCGGCAACGTAAACCTCAGTAAAGAAGCGCCGGGCTTGAATAAAATCGTGGTCGGTTTGGGCTGGGATGCGCGCGCGACCGACGGTGCGGCATTTGACCTGGACGCCAGCGCATTTTTGGTTAAACTGGACGGCAAAGTGCGTTCGGATAACGATTTCTGTTTCTATAATAATAAAACCGTTGCCGATGGCGCCGTCCAGCATGCGGGCGACAACCTGACCGGCGCGGGCGAAGGCGATGACGAGTGCGTCAATGTTGAATTGAGCAAAATACCGGCTGATCTGGACAAGGTCGTTTTCGCCGTAACGATACACGAGGCGGAGTCGCGCAAGCAAAATTTCGGCCAGGTCAGCCACGCCTACATCCGCATTGTCAACCAGGACGGCGGACAGGAAATCGCCCGTTACGATCTGAGCGAAGACGCGTCGATCGAGACCGCAATGATTTTCGGCGAAATCTACCGGGTTGGCGCAGACTGGAAATTCAAGGCGGTAGGTCAAGGTTTTGCCGGTGGACTTGGGCCTTTAGCGGCTTCTTTCGGCGTCAACGTGTAATCCCCGATTGTCGATAATGGAAATCCGTAAAGGTCAACGGCTTCCGCTGGCCTCGCTAGTTACCGCCGACAATAACGTCTATGGCTTTCAGATAGGCATGCAGCTAACCGGGTGGTCACTTCCGTTGATTTCGTCTGTTTTGGCCTGGACGCGCAGCAAAAATTGTCGGATGACCGCTACATGATTTTTTACAATCAACCGATGTCGCCCTGCGGCGCCGTTGAACTGTCGAGCCCTGTTGGCGATAACGCTGGCTTTGTCTGCCGGCTCAATAAACTGCCTGATGCCATCGACCGCCTGTTTTTTACTGCAGCGGTCGATGGTTCGGGTGCGATGCGCCAGCTACAATCCGGTTATCTGCGATTTGTAGTAGACGGCAAGAAACAGGCGCTTTACGATCGTTTATTGGATGAATTTCCGTCCTGGCTCAAAGAAGCCAAAAACAAACGCATCATAAATTAATGCAATTGACATGATGCAACTTCATTTGCCTTCTCTCAATCCAGTCCGGCTGCATCAGAAAAGCGTCTCCGGGCAGCGATTTATTTCATATGACAAAAGAAGGACTTCCCGGTTTTGTCGCCTTTCCTGTTGATCATCTCATTGGAAAACAATGGATTAATCTTGACCGTAGGCAACCGGGGATTTTTTCCAAACAAAAACACACTACTAATATTAAGGGTACTTAACATGGGCATCAGTTTACAAAAAGGGCAAAAAATTTCATTATCTAAAGAAGCCGGCGGCACCTTGAACAAAGTCGTTATGGGCCTGGGCTGGGATGTTAAAAAATCGGGCGGCGGACTGTTTAAAGGCATGTTTGGTGCCGGTGGTGGCGCTTCCATCGATCTGGATGCGTCCTGCGTCATGTTTAACGAACAAAACAAGGTTGCCGATACAATCTGGTTCAGACAATTGAAAAGCCGCGACGGCAGCGTTGTCCATACCGGTGATAATCGCACCGGCGAGGGCGACGGCGATGACGAACAAATCATCGTCGATCTGACTAAAGTTCCTGCGAACATCAAAGCGCTGGTATTCACCGTCAATTCCTTTACCAGTCAAACCTTCGATGACGTCGATAATGCCTATTGCCGCATGGTCGATGCCAGCAATAACAAGGAAATCGCTCGTTACACTCTGAGCGCCCAGGGCCCGCATACGGCCCAAATCATGGCAAAACTTTACCGGCACAACGACGAATGGAAGATGCATGCCATTGGCGAAAACGGTAACGGACGCACCATCGAAAGCCTGTTGCCGCAAATTATCGTGCATTTGTAAGCGCCCATGAGAGTCTGGTTTAACCTTACCTTTTCAACGATCAATGCGGTCTTCAGAAATTTTCGAGCGGCCATTCCGGCGGGCGACTTAACCCTGATTTGCACCCATACGCACAGCACCGCAGCCGCCTTCCTGGCGGCTGACGAAAACTATCTGGAACCAGCCGATCTGACCGGCCCGGCCTATCTCGAATGGTGTCTGTTTTTTTGCCGCCGGCACAACATAAACCTGTTTTGGCCTGGCAAGGAAGCGGCGCTGATTGCTAAAAACATGTCGCTGTTTGAGGCCATGGGAACGCAGGTTCTTTCGGTTGCCGATGCCGATACGCTGAATTTACTGCATAATAAAGCGCATTTTTATGCCGGACTTAGCTCTGAAGTCGCTAAAACCATGGATTTTATTGCGGTTAATGACTGCGCTGCGTTTGATAACGCCGTCGCCGAATTATCGGCCAAACATAAAAGGCTTTGTGTTAAACCGGCGGTTTCAGTCTATGGCCTGGGCTTTCGAATACTGGATGTGCAACGCGACAGCATTACCCATTTGCTCAAGGGTGTCGAATACCAGATTCCGTTAAAGGAATTACGCCAGGGAATGAATTCCACTCCTCATTTCGATACGCTGCTGGTAATGGAGCATTTGGGCGGACCGGAATGGAGCGTCGATTGTGCCGGACGTCATGGCAAACTGCTCTGCGCCGTGCAACGAAAAAAATCGCCGTTGGCGGGTCACGGCCAAACGATCGAGAACCATGCCGACATAGCCGGCATGGTGGCAAGATTGACCTCGCATTTCCGCCTGAATGGTCTTTTCAATATCCAGTTTAAAGAAGGCGAACAGGGACCCCGGTTATTGGAAATCAACCCTCGCCCTTCCGGCGGCTTCGGCATGGCCTGTTTGTCCGGCGCGAATCTGGCGCACATGGTCTGGCAGAGCCTGAATGGAGAAACACCGGCTGCACCCGATATACGCTACGGACTGAAGGTGACTGAAATCAAGACGCCGGTCGTTTTGCAAGGGTCCTAGCGGTGACGGTATCAACACCCAATAATTCGAATAAAAAACAGTCGGGCCATACCATCGGCAGCTATATCGTCCGGGTCCCGCTCTAAACGCCTTGTTATTTGGAAACGCATGCGTTTTCCTTGCCCGAAATGGCCTGATCAACTATCTGAACATGCAAAAAAGTATATCAATCAAACTCGACACAGGAATGCTGCATCTTGATTTGAAACCTGGAAGCGTTCCGATTCATCGATTATTGGGATTTGCCGCGCGGGTCAGCAGTAAACGCAAGTTTTTGCTGGTCAGCAAGGTCCTCGGCAAACATTACCCGGTATCACCTCGTTCGATGAGTTGGTCCTACAGGGCCTTGGCCAGGCCTGTCTTAGGCAGCGGCGTAGGACGCAGTTCGATCTGGATAGGCATGGCGGAAACGGCAACCGGCCTGGGCTACGGCGTGTTCGAAGCCGCCCGTGTCGAAGGTGTGGAAAACGCCATGTTCATGCAAACGACCCGCTACCATCTGGACGGTATGGAGCGTCTTGAGTTTGATGAAGCGCACAGTCACGCCACCGATTTTTTCCTGTACTATCCGATTGAACCGGATTATCGGAAGCTGTTTTTATCTGCCGAAACGCTGGTCTTAATCGACGATGAAATCAGTACGGGCAGGACTTTTTTACGCCTGATCAAGGCCTATCAGGCAGTCAATCCCCGGTTACGCAAGGTGCTGATCGTCAGCCTGGTGAATTTCGCGCATGCTGACGACCGAACCCTATTGGAAACCGAAGCCGGCATCGACGTCGCCTGGATCGCCATC
>CAZMRW010000112.1:6061-11578 GCA_964568805.1 uncultured Methylococcaceae bacterium
GAGGGCTTATTGCGATTTGACGACGGCCACAATGACGCTGTCGACAAAATAAGCGTCAATGTATCGGGCAACGGCGAATGTAAAAAGCATCTACTGTCCTGGCCCGGCCGTTTGGGTATGAAATCGCCGGTGACCTTGGCAGACGGGGACGTCGACCGGCTGGTCAATCAATTCAATGCCGATGAGCTACGGCCGATCATGGTTTTAGGCACCGGCGAATGCAATGCCCCTGCTTATCTTTTGGGGCGGAAACTCGAACATCGCGGTTTTAAAGTCAGGGTGCAAAGCACGACGCGCTCGCCTATTCATCCGGGCAACGATATCGCCTCGGTTTGCCGCTTTGAAGACAATTATCAAGATAGCATCGCCAATTTTATTTACAATTTAAATCCCGACGATTACCGCGAAATTATCCTCTGTCATGAAACGCCGCTCTGCGATGCGTTGCTGAAACGCTTGCACGAATGGCACGCGATTAGCGCGAGAATTGAACTTAATCCGCAAAGCTCCCATGCAAAACTACATTTTTTTAGACCTGGATGACACGCTGTTTCAAACCTTGAGAAAATGCGAACGCGGACCCGACGATCCTGCGCTGGAGGCGCGCGCTTATCTGCCAGACGGCACGCCCAATTCCTACGCCACCCGCAAACAGCAATGGCTATGGCAATGGCTGGCCAACGACTTCAGGATTGTTCCGGTCACGGCGCGGGATGCCCAGGCCTTTCAGCGGGTCGAACTGCCATTTCGGGAAGAAGTGGTATTGAACCATGGTGCAGTCATTTTAAACAAGCAACGCATGGCCGACCCCGTTTGGATGCATAAAATAGTCTCCACCCTCCCCGACTACCATGCCAAATTAATGGCCGTCTGGGATGAGATACAACGCTATTGCCGTCATCATGTCGGCTACAAACTCCGACTGGTGGAGGATTTCGAGATCACCTGGTATGGCGTGGTCAAGCATGTCAGCGGTCTGGAAAGCCCTCTGAAAACCTTGCTGGACACCATTATCAAACCACAACCCGATGTGCTCGACGGCAGCCTGTATTGGCATTTGAACGGCAACAACCTGGCCATCCTGCCTAAAATCATCAATAAAGAAAATGCAGTCAGCTATTTGCTCGACGGTTACCGGCAACAGCATCCTGATCTATTGACATTCGGCGCCGGCGACAGCCTCACCGATGCCGCTTTCATGACGTTGTGCGATTACGCCTTGATCCCCAAAAACACCCAGTTGTTCAAGTCACTGGCGGTAACCGAATGAACGAATCGAAACCGTTTACCGGCAGTTACTCCGCCAACGATGTGCAGTTTCTGTTGAAGCCGATTGCCATAGAGGATACGCCTTTACACATCAAGGAAGCGCTGATTCAATCCGGGCAAAAACACTATTCGGAAATGCTGACGCATGAATCCCCGCCGTCCCGAGACTATTTGCAGCTTTTTTACCAGGCCATGGACTTGAACCGGACGCGTATGGCGGGGCATTTGTTGCATCTGGCCGGGCGAATCAGGGCTACTCGACCCAATGGCATTGTCCTGATTTCCCTCGCACGAGCGGGAACGCCGATTGGCGTCCTGCTCAAACATGTGCTGAAACGCTATTTCAACCTTGATGCCGCTCATTATTCGATCTCAATCCTCAGGGATTTCGGTATCGATCAAAATGCATTACGCTATATCCTGCAGCATCACTCACCGGATGAATTAACCTTTGTCGACGGCTGGACCGGCAAAGGTGTGATTGCACGGCAGCTTGCGGCCAGTTTACAGGCGTTCGCCGAGACGGACGGCGCCGCCATTCCTGCCGAACTCTATGTCTTGGCCGACTTGTCGGGTCATGCGGCGGTATCCGCCTCCCAGGAAGATTATTTGATTCCTTCCTGTATTTTGAACTCGACCGTATCCGGTTTGATCAGCCGCTCGGTCTACAACCGGAATCCGGTCAATGCCGGCGATTTTCACGGCTGTTTTTATTATCATGAATTCAGGCGGCATGATTTATCTAACTATTTTATTACCGAGGTGCTTAACAGCATCGAACGAATTCAGTTAGACTGTGACTTGCAGCCACAAAACATCGTCCCCATGAGTCCTCAGCAATTAAAAATTCAATCCCGGCAATTTTTAGACTGGATCAGCCGACGCTACAGCATCCAAAATCAACATTTCATCAAACCGGGTATCGGTGAAGCCACGCGTGTATTACTGAGGCGCGAAGCCGGATTGTTGCTGCTTAACGATTCACGATCGGAAGCGACCAGGCATTTGCGCTGGCTGGCAAACTCCAAATACATCCCTGTCGAGATTGTCAAGGATTTGCCTTATCGCGCGGCGGCATTAATCAAAGAGGTCAAACAATCTGCATGAAACCGCCACCCGTGATATCCAGACCGTTTTCACCCTGGCTTTTAGGGGCTCCGCTTTATATGCCGGCCAATCGGCGCGATATCATCGAAATCGCCAACGGCGAAAAACTGCCCAGGTTGCGTTCGATGATTTTTTGCACGGAGGATGCGCTGTCCCGCCACGACCTGGAGACCAGCATTCGACACCTTGGCCTCTGCCTGCAGGGATTCAGGCCGTCTTCGCACCGTTTCCGTTTTATTCGCGCCAGAAATCCTGAAATTCTTTCACGTTTGCTCGACCTTCCCGATATAGACAAAATCGATGGCTTTGTATTGCCAAAATTTACTATCGACAATTTTTCGGTTTATATCGAACAATTGAAGGGGACTGATTTTAAGGTCATGCCCACGCTGGAAACACGCGAGGTTTTCGATGCCGGCGCTATGTGCGAATTGCGACAGGCCTTGTTGCAGAACGAAATAGCCGAGCGCATTTTAATCATCAGGATTGGAGGTAATGATCTGATGAATATTTTAGGCATCCGCAGGCCAAGAAATATGACGATCTACGAAACGCCCCTCGGCAATCTGATAGCGCAATTGGTTACCGTGTTTAAACCCTACGGTTTTTCATTGTCGGCGCCGGTGTTCGACTATTTGAATGATGCGGCTACCTTGCAAAAAGAAATTCAATTGGATTTGGCGCACGGTCTGACCGGCAAAACCGCTATTCATCCTGATCAGGTGCCATCGATTGAAGAGGCCTATGCTGTCGACCGGGAAGACTATGAAATGGCGCTGTCTTTGAACGCCAGTTCGGCTCCGGCCGTATTCAGGATGCATAATGCCATGTGCGAGGTGGCGACCCATAAACAATGGGGTCAGGAAATCATCGACCGGCAATTCTGTTATGGCGCGCGGGAACCATCATCGATACCGGACTACAATGAAATATCCTTTTGATGGCCATCCTTTCATCGCACATCAGCACTTGCGGCCTCTTTTCCTATCGGGTAAGGGAAAGGATTGGAAGAGGCGATTTAACAACCGTTGTTGATGCGGGACAATGTAAATTATCGAAACGGGAGCTGAAATGAATAATCGAATTGATCTGGTGTCTGGACAAAACTTCCCTTTGCCTACGACAGCGCTGCACGTATCGATCACGACCGGCCAGATCATGCCTGGTTTGAATCTGGATATCAGCGCTTTCCTGCTCAATGCGCAAGGGAAAGTATCGTCTGATCATGATTTCATCTTCTTTAATCAGCCCTCGAGAAGCGATCAGGGCATTCTGCTTGAACCGGATAAAAATCGCTTTACCCTGCATCTGGATCGCACCGGTAATGACATTCAAAAAATTGCTTTGGCGATGACCATTTTCGACGGCACGACGAGAGGTCAGGATTTTACCATGGTCAAAAATGTGACCTTGTTGATCAAGGATTTTTTGACGGGTATTGAAATTGCCTGTTTTTCGTTGGCTACCCGGGCTAACACAGAAACAGCCCTGATACTGGCAGAGTTTTACCGGCATCAGGACAAATGGAAGTTTCGTGCGGTAGGCCAGGGTTTTATCGGCGGCTTGCAACCTTTGGCCGAATTTTACGGTGTCGATGTCAGCGATGGAGAGTCCGGTCCGCCTCCTCAAGCCAGTCCGGCTCCAGCGGGACCCGTCAATCTAAGCAAGATTACCCTCGAAAAGAGAGGCCAATCCATTTCGCTGGAAAAACGACAGGGCGGACTGGGTGAAATCGTCATCAATCTTAACTGGAATGCAATCCCGGTCAAGTCGCCGGGATTATTCCGTAAATCTGAACCCGGCATCGACCTGGATCTGGCCTGTCTTTGGGAATTCGAGGATGGCAACATAGGCGCTATTCAGGCGCTAGGCGGACATTTCGGAAATTTGCATCAATTCCCCTATATCGAACTGGATCACGATGATCGGAGCGGCCAGTCGATAGGCGGCGAAAACTTGAGAATCAACGGAAAATACTGGCCCGATTTCAGGCGTATTCTGATTTTCGCCTTTATTTACGAAGGCGTCCCCAACTGGTCCCACGTCGATGCCGTCATCACCATCAAAGGCAACAACCAGCCCGACATAGAAGTTCGCCTCGACAGCCATCGTAATGATCAATTCATGTGCGCAATTGCAATGCTGGAAAATATCGATAATCAGCTTAAGATTACCAAACTGATCGATTATTTTTCAGGGCATGAGCAAATGGATCGGGCTTACGGATGGGGTTTGAATTATGTTGCCGGCAACAAATAACATCAAATCGTTTTAACAACTTTACATAAAACCAGGAGTACACCAATGAGTTTCGATAATTTTCTTAGTCAATTAAAATCAAAAGCGAATGAATTAAAAACAGAAGCCCTGAAATTCAAGAACAAGGATTTCCTGAATGCGGCAATGGCGGGTTCAGCCCTGATCGCGATGGCTGACGGCAGCATCAGCTCCGAAGAAAAACAAAAAATGATTAAATTCATTGAAAGCAACGACGCGCTGTCAATATTTTCCACCAGCGATGTGATCAAGGCCTTTCAGGATTTCGTCAGTCAGCTCGAATTCGATAAGGATATAGGGGAAGCCAAGGCCTTTCAAGCATTGAGCAGAATGAAATCCAATGCGGAAGCTTCAAGGCTGTTGATGCGGATGATTATCGCCATCGCCTCGTCGGACGGAAATTTTGATGCCACCGAGAAAAAAATAGCCGTCAAAATTGCCAATGAACTGGGACTTAATCCCTCTGAATTTGAATTGGTCTAGCATAACGTTACCACGCCGGACATGAGACTATAGCGTAAAAAAATTGAATTAGGTATTGCAGTTAAACTATTTAATGGTAATCTGAAACCCATATGTTTCGGCATTCCGGTATTTAACTCAGGAAACGCTGAAGAAACCTTACCCGGATTTTTCGGCCGCCAGCAACAGCCAGCACAGTTTGCCATCTGCATCCAATTTCAATGACGTGCTGTTATTGATTTTGACAGTGCAGCTCTGTTGCGGGATTCTCTGTTTTAATTAGAGAGTTCTGCATTGACAATGGAAAACCTGAGTGCGGCTGGCAACCTCAATTATCGATTTTAGTAAAGATCAGGAGACAAGCCCATGAAGACAAACCTATTCAATATCCTGTTATGGGTC
>CAZMRW010000113.1:0-10967 GCA_964568805.1 uncultured Methylococcaceae bacterium
TGACCTCCATAGCTCTAATTCCGCTCGCTTTATTTAGTTTTGCAAGTTCCTCTATAGATATGCATTTATTTTTTACCTGCGAGCTATTCAATGACGAAGGTTATAATTTAAACGAAGGTATTGAGCATCAATATAATATCGATCGTGATAATTTCAACGGTGGTGTTCATTGATTGCTCACAACAGGACTAGCCAGGGCAATTGAACAAAAACATGTGGAATTCAGAGAATCGTTCTGGATTTGACCGAGCGGAGCGCCTCAGGTTGGCCATAACTTATCGATCAATAATTCCTAATTAATGGCATAAAAATGCTTGAGAGCAGCAAGATAAATCGCTAGCACAAACGACATAAACCATCCATTCCAGAGTACACCTCGATTGGCAGAAAATGGCCGTTATGCAAAGAAACTGATTTACGATCTGTTAAAATCAAGCACCGATGGCTGTTTGCAGCCACTTTGGCGGATTATCACCGAATTGCCAGTTTTTTTCGCCTCTAGATACCCAAAATTTTGATGTTTAGGCTCACCAGTTCATCTACTGAGTTTCCAGAAGCTGAAAATTATGTGAAGTAAAATTACCGGCTAACATGGTCTTTCGCACTAATGGAATGGGAGGCGCACCATAAAACAGAAAGGCATCGTGGAAAGCCTTCCATGACGCTCGCCCCCCGCGCGGCACTGCCCATTTCTCTCTAAGTTCACGGATCATTAATTTGCCCAAGGTATAGTTAAGATAAGCCGGATCAAATGTGCCGCGAGCCGCTTGTTGACGCGCATTGCCTGTGTCACAAAAGGCTAGTTCTCGAAACATCTTTTCAGAGGTCTCAACGGTCATTCCCTGGGTATGTAGGCCGATTGCAGAGAGAAAACGGACGTTACGGAGCAAAGCGTTTACCAACTGGCCGATATGCGTTTCAGGATCTCCGGCATTCAAGCCAGCCTCCCACATCAACTCTTCCGCATAATGCGCCCAACCTTCGGAAAATGCGTTGCTTCTAAACAATTGGCCGAATTTCGAGCCTACATGACGGGCATGCAACCGTTGCAAAAAATGTCCCGGCCACACTTCGTGAGCCGAGACAAAAAGCAGATTGGTCTTGCTGGGTATGTAAGCAGCCTGCTCGGCCGGACTCCAGGCAGGGTCCGGCGGCGAGACATAATAGGTAGAAGGGAGTCCCTGTTCGAAAGGACCTGGAATGTCAATGTAAGCTAAATTCCATCGGTTGAAAGGCGGTGATTCCGCAACGTTTGCCTCATCTTGCTCTGGGATGGATACGAGATTTTGTTCGGCAACGAACGCCTTCAATGTAATAAGCTGCTGACGCGCCTCGACAACGGCCCCATTAGGCGGTTTTTGGGCTTCGACTTTTCCTACACAGGATTGGAGCGAAGCATTCGGCGAATAATGTTCACAGGCTTCCTTGAGTGCATCGAGATTACGTTGGAGGTCTTCACGTCCCGCTTTTTCCAGAACATTCAACGGCAAATTGACACCTTCCGTGGCCTTGAGCATTTCCTGAAAACGCGCTGTACCCAAGGCAAAATCGTCGGTGGCGCGGGGGCGCTGGAGCTCCATCCAGCCCGTTAGCTCTCGCATCGACTTGGCCGCCAGCGGGACTGCCGCATCGAACGCTTTCTTCAATTGGGAATCGGTGACCGTAGCAAAGACAGCCTTGGCATCATTTTCGTAGAATTTTGCAAGACCGCCAAATACTGTTTTACCAATATCAATATACGTCTTCGGAAAAGGGGGGCGCAAATTGGCGCGGATTTGCTTTGTCGCCTTAGGGATGTTACGCGCGTATTCGATAAAGGCGCGAAGCCGCTGTTCGATTGGAGCATAGGGTCGGCTCACATAAACATTGGGATCCAAACTGGGAGAATAGAACATAGGATTCTTGTACGGCGCTTCAGCAATTTGCAACCAAAACAATTTCTCGTTGATCACCGCAAGCAGGTACTGCCGCTCGAATCGTTCGGATTCTTTTAACGCCGAATTGCGATACTGATTAGTCTTTTTCCGTTCGGATTTAAGCCACTGTATTTCTTTGCTCAAACCCACTGGACTCCAGTCGGGCAGTTTACCATCGAAGTCATGGCGACCTGCATTGACTGCGAAAGACGGGTGCAGGATGAAGTAATTTTCAATAAATTGGTCGACAAAGACATGCCATGCGGGTAGTCTGGATTTTGCCTGGATCGGTTGCGCTGTCAACAGCAAGCCAACAACAATCACCCACATTGAAAATAGTCTCATTACTTGAGGATACGTGGAACGCGTCATGGCGAGCCTCTTTTCCGAATGAAAGCCGTAACATAATGCGACTAGCCAGTACTGTCAATCGGAAGGTCTATCGTAATAGGCTGATCGATAAGTTTTCTCAAAAACCATTTTCAAAGGTAGTTAGGAAATTCAGAATCATTTAATTTGAGTGTCAAGATTGATGACGCTCTCGACATTTCAGGGCAAACCGATATCTGATATTTTTTAACTTATTCTGTGACCGTTTACCAGCGGTCATTCGTGAATTGCAAAAGATAAGAAACGACCCCTATGTGTAGAACTGAACTATGTGTAGCTTACAAATGGCTATAGGCTGCGAAGCCTTATTTCATTGGTCTAAAGGAATGATGGAAGATTATTTGTTTGACATAGTTTTGCTGGTGTCCTGAAATGGAAATCCACCCATTTTCAAGAGATATTTATGAATTCTTTCCAGCGTAATTTAGTTGATGACCAACTTGGCGATGAAGGACAAGGCACAGGGGAACTCCAGGAACCCGAAACAACAATGTGCAGTAGTCAACCAGCCGATGACGCGTTGATGCAGTTTCTTCAACCACTATAAATATGTGTAGTTGCGGTTGACCCTAAGTGACGTCGCCCAAGGGCGATCCACAACAATTACACATAGTTTGCTTCTACACATAGTGGCCGATTTGAGCCCACGAGCAGGCGTTTGTTTATTGTTGATAAGAAACGCATAACAATAAATTTCTTTTTACCTCCTTCGTAAGGGGTTTGTCATGAATCAAATTATCAATAAAATTTCTGATCACCACTCTCCCGTTTAAACCGAACGCCTCTAAGCTGCCTCCGACTCATCCTAAGCCTCATTGAAAACATGCCTATATATCAATCTGTTGACGGTGATTCGGGCTTAAGTTGAAAGGATTGAGAATGCCTGAACACGAAATCGATGGATTTGTTTAGATTTATTTTTTTTGAATGAATGCGGCCGGGATGTTTGTTCCTGACAATTAGCGTTATTATATTGACAATCGCCGATATTGTCGGTACGTTGTAAATGCAGTTTGCAAGTGTTTGAAAGTGGTTTGAATTCCCTATTCATTAATTGCAGACAAGTCAGGATATTACTGTCCGATTGTCTGTATGGAAGCTTTCCCGGTTAAAAAAATAAAACAACAAGAGGGTACGGCTATGAAAATACTAGACCTGGCTGCTACAAAGAAGAAGCAAATTGGCCTTGCCTTACTAGGGTGTGTTCTGATTTCCGGTGTAGGCAGCGCCGCCGACCATAACGATCCTAATGCGATCAACTCGATTTTTTCCGATATTCCGGTTAGTCCTGCGGATTTATACGATATGTTCGGTTTTCCCAGTGATGACAAGACGGGCGGGGAAAAAGTCGTGGTGGCCTTGACGTTTGCATCCATACCCAAGGCCGGCGTGTTCGATACCGACCTGCTTTACCGTATCCAGTTCGATCCCGATCCCAGAACCGGGCCATCAATGGGAGACAAAGCTTCCTTGCTCGCGGTACTGGATTATGCAAAGGCAGTGGGCAAGAAATATGTCAATTTCAAACCCTCCGAAGTCAGGGTGACTTTCAACAAGGAAAATCAGGCGAAAATCGATTTTATCGGCTTCCCGGCCGGCGATTTTTCCAAAGTCATCGACACTAATAAGGTGGTCGACATCCAGGCCACGGGCGGGAATACTGTCAAGACTTTTATCGGCGGCAGGGATGATGCGTTCTTCAATGATCTGCCGGGATTTTTCAGATCGATCAATTACGCGCCGCAATTTTACAAGATCCCCAATGCGATGGACGATAAGCGGGAGTTGCCCATACCCAAAACGCTGATCGAACTGGAGGGCAATACGCTTTTCAATTTCGACCCTAACAATCCCGACCTGGGCATCACGGTAAAAAAGGAACTGCCCAAGGGTTCACTGACATGGAAAGGTAACGCATTCCTCAAGGATCAAAATGGCAATTTCCGTTTTGTCTATAGCGGAAAAGACGCGCAAGCCGGCAGGAACATCAATGCCATCGTGCTGGAAATGCCCCTGAAATTGCTGACCAAGACGCCCGAGACGGACCGGATAGTCAGAACCTGGGGAGAGAGCTGGATATTGAAGGCTTCCGCGAAAGCAAAAGCCATTCCCGACCAAAAAGAGCATTCTTTCTTCGGCCTGTTTAAAGGGATGAAGGCAACGAATCCGTCTGAAGCAGGATTTAACGATGATATTCGCGATTATAAGAAGGTGGATCTCGATGGGGTTCCCTTCCTTGATGCCGCTCTGAATGAACGGGACGACGACAAACAGTTGGCGAACAATATCAAGCTCTCCGAACTTTATGTCAGACGCTTCGCTCATCTGGGCTGGGGATTCGGCCCTTCAATCAGTGCACTGGGCCTTGGCACCTGTTTCGATCATTCCAATTCTCCCATCTCGGTACACAAAACCTATAAACTCGCGATTGAAGCATTTCCGCGTGCGAAGAAGTGTTTTTTCCAGCGCGTCAACATGCCGGACAATTCATGGAATGTGAAGGGGCTGGACATCAAGCCGCCCCGGACCTTTGAGATATTCATACCTAATGTCGCATCCATAGACATGGATACCACCGGCACTTGGCCGTTCGGCCGACGGTTTGAAGATCAGGTGGCTACCCGATTCCTGGCGCTGTTTCTGGATATGGAAAAGGGCTGCGGCGGTAAACCCTGCAACCTGGAGACCCTGGGCGACCAAGCGTTGTGGGATAGTGCTCCGATCTTGCCGAAAACGCCGCCTAATCCGCTCAAGAATGATAAAGACTTCTTGAAGGAGTTTCCGTATTTGGCAGAGCCCTGGTAAGCTTTTGGAGCCATGATTCATGGCGGCTATTGACGGAGCTTTCCTTGGAATACAAGGAAGGAATGAGGGGATTTAGAACTTTTTCTCTCGGATTTATGTCCCCCATTCGCTATTTACCACTATCTACCAGTCATCTCATACCAAAGCTGTGGCATTAAAAAGTCTTATTAAAATCACTTTTTGTATTGCCGTCATCAGCTTAGTCATCCCTCTGACCGGATTGTTCGAGCTAGTAATCACGGGCTATCAGCAGGAATTGGGAAAGATTGAATGGGATGCTTCGAACATACCAAGCCAGACAGCTTCGGCGTTTAACGATCCTAAGGCTTTATTTAAAAACGCCTATTTTTTGTTCTTAAAGAGCTCCTTGACGGGGAGTCCACTGGATATGGAAAAATCAGGTGCGGCTTTTGAAAAAGCCCTAGCCAGCCTTCCCGCATCGGTCGATCTTCATCTTTTACATGCCGCGTACCATTTGAAACTGCATCGCCTGGAAGCGGTAAAAGCCACTTTGGCGAAGCTTTCCTTCATGGATGAGGACCCGAAAGTCCAGATATTGAAGGCCGATATCGCCGTCCAGGAAGGCGGCTACAGTGCCGCGGCCACCCGCCTGCAGAGCATTCTCAGGAAAAACCGGAATTGGGATAATCTAAGCCGTCTCGCTTATTTGCGAGCGAAATTCGGTGATTTCGATGAGGCGGACCGTTTATACCGGGGGGCAGAAGAGGAAATTTCCGCCAAGGATATGCGTTCTTATGCCTGGGTGGAATTGCAAAGAGGCTATTTGGCCTTGAGCCGAGGCCATTATGAGGCGGCATGGGATCATTATCGGCAAGCCGATCAAGCCTATTCAGGCTATTGGCTGACCAAGGAGTATATGGCCGAGTGGTTGGGCGCGCAACGGAATTTCGATGCGGCGGCAGCTCTTTACCGGCAGATTACAACCTGTACCAAACGGCCTGAGCTCTATCATGCTCTGGGTGACTTGTATGTGTATATGGGCAAACCCGAACTCGCACAGTCCTGGCATGACAAGGCGCTTGCCGATTACCTGGATTCTGCGCGGCGCGGCGAGGTTCAGTATTATCACCACCTTGCCTCATTGTATGCCGACGCGCGTTTGGATGGCGCGGAAGCCCTCAAATGGGCTAGAAAGGATATTCAGTTGCGACAGAATGCGGCAAGCCGGGATGCCCTGGCCTGGGCCTTATTTCGGGATGGCCAATACCCGGCGGCCCTGGACGAGATCAAAAAGGCATTATCGTATAACTGGCAGGATGCTCACCTGTTTTTTCATGCCGCAATGATTCATTTTGCCGCCGGGCAGACGGAAGAAGGGAAAGGCTATTTGCATAAAGCCGTTATGATTAACCCCCATTATGATGATTTTCATGTTCATCGCTGAAAATTTGGATTGCATTGATCCGGATTCTGACAAAAGGTATTTTTGCGGCTTGAGAAAATGCCTGAGTTTATCCTGGTTATTGTCTGGTCTGATCCTGTCAGCACTCATCAGCGGGCATCCTGCGATGGCGCACCCGGTTTCGCAGGGCGCCATGGATATCATAGTCCGAGCGGATCGCATTGATTTGCGAGCAACAGTTTCCCTGGAAGAAGTGCTGGTTGCTACAGCTATGAGCGGGAACAAGAATGCTTTAGACCGGCAGGCGCTACGCAAGCATGGCGACTATCTGCTCAACCGTCTCGATATTCGCGCTAATGGTCAGCCTGTTGCCGGGCGAGTACTGGACGTTCCCCGGCAATCAACTGGCCAACTGAGCTATCGGTTTGAGTATCCACTGCAGGATGCGGCGACCAAACGCATCGAGTTTCGGCAGGATGTGTTGCGGGAATTCCTGTTTGCGCCTGGAAATCCGTGGGAAGCAAGTTATATCGTAAGAATCGGCCTGGAGGAGCAGGCACCCCGCGATGGTTTGCTGTTTACTTTTCGGGAGCCCTTGGTTTTCGATGGCGGAGGTGACGCCGGACTGGACCGGAAGCGAATGATCTTGACCTTCGTACGTCATGGTATCGCACATATCATCACCGGCTACGATCATCTTCTTTTTGTGGGCGCGCTCGTGCTGGCGGTGGCCGGTTGGCGCGATCTGATCAAGGTGATTGCCGTGTTCACGCTGGCCCATACACTGACCCTTGCCCTCGCCGTGTTGAATATCGTCCGCCTGCCGTCCAGTGTTGTCGAGCCGATGATAGCGGCGAGTATCGTGGCTGTCGCAGTTCAGAATATCTACTGGCCGGAACGCAGCCATGGCAGGGCCAGGCTGCTTTTAGCTTTCGGATTCGGATTGTTCCACGGGCTCGGTTTTGCGGGCGGACTGCTCGATGCAATGGCCGGCATGGCTCTGGGCAGTATTGCATTGGCAATTATCGCCTTCAGTGTCGGCGTCGAAATCGGCCACCAGGTCGTCGTTCTGCCGGCCTTTGTTGGACTCATTCTGCTGCGTAGAGCCGATGCCGGGATACCCCGTTTTAGCCAATGGGCGCAGCACTATGGTTCGGCGATCATCTCCTTGGCCGGATTGGCGTATTTTTTTGCGGCCTTGCGGTGAAACGAATATCGCCGCCCAAACAATGTCAGCGTTTGTTCAGGGTGAAACCATCATTCCGGAAGCCGGAATGCCAACACATCTTATGTTACTTGGCGGCGAACCGTTATCCGAGCCGCGATTTATCGAATGGAATTTTGCCTCCAGCTCTCTCGATCGCATTGCGCAAGCTCAAATCGAGTGGAACGCAGGTCGTTTTGACAAAGCGGCTGGAGACGAGATTGAATTTATCCCCTTGCCGGAGTAACGCGTGGACAGCAACCTAAGCACCGTATTTGTCTTCCTGGCGGCCGCTTGCCTGGTGGTGCCGCTTGCCAGCCGTTTCAAGCTGGGCTCGGTACTCGGCTATCTGGCGGCGGGCATTGTCATTGGCCCGTTCGGGCTGAGCCTGATTGGGGACGCTGAGAAAATCATGCATTTTGCCGAATTCGGCGTGGTGATGATGCTATTTCTCATTGGCCTTGAGTTGGAGCCTGCCTTGCTTTGGCGTTTGCGCAAATCGATTCTTGGGCTGGGAGGTTTGCAGGTGGTGCTGACCAGTTTGGTATTCGCATTGATTGGCCTCGTGCTGGGATATTCATGGCAAATGAGCCTGACGGCAGGTATGGCTCTTTCGCTTTCCTCCACTGCACTGGTTTTACAGATGTTGCAGGAAACCAACCTGATGAATACACCCATGGGTGAAACTTCGTTTTCGGTGTTGCTGTTTCAGGATATTGCCGTCATCCCTATCCTTGTCATCATGCCTTTGCTGGCGGTTCATGGTGTCCAGGACCCGCAAATCCATGCCAGCCTGATTTCCTCCTTACCGGGATGGGCGCAAGCATTGATCGACGCATGCGTCATCGCAGCGGTTATTGCGGCGGGACGTTACCTGTCGTACTACCTGTTCCTGGCGGTTGCCAGAACCCGTTTGCGGGAAGTGTTTACGGCGCTTTCGCTTGCTGTCGTAGTAGGGATTACCCTGCTGATGCAACTGGTTGGCGTATCGCCCGCCCTGGGTACGTTTGTCGCCGGTGTTGTGCTGGCGAATTCCGAATATCGGCGCACGCTCGAAACGGATATCGAACCTTTCAAAGGATTACTGCTTGGCCTGTTTTTCATTTCGGTCGGCATGAGTATGGATTTTCATTTATTCGCCGAATCGCCGCTGCCTTTAATACTGGCCGTCGCTGCACTGATAACCGTCAAGGTATTGATATTGTTTATGCTCGGCAGAATTTTCGGGCTCACTGCCCTGCATAACTCCGGCTTTTCACTTGCACTGGCTCAGGGAGGTGAATTTGCTTTTGTATTGTTCCAGTTTGCAGGAACTTTAAATATTCTTCCTCGGGCACAGGAGAAGTTTTTAACGCTGGCTGTTGCCGCGTCAATTGCCGTAACGCCATTGCTCATAGTTCTCTACAATCGCTTGATTGTACCGAAATTCTTAAGCGTATTGCCTGAACGCTCCTTTGACAGCATTGAAGAAGCTTACCCGGTCATTCTCGCCGGATTTGGTCGTTTCGGACAGGTCATTGGCCGTTTTTTAAATGCCCAGGGCGTTAAAACGACGGTATTGGAAAAAGACCCGGAGCAGATCGAGTTGCTCAGGAAATTCGACTTCAAAGGCTATTTCGGTGATGCATCTCGATTGGATTTGCTTCGCAGTGCCGGAGCACATAACGCAAAACTGCTTATCGTCGCCGTGGATGATCCGGAAACATGCCTTGATATAGTGAAGCTTGCAAAAGAAGAATTTCCTCATTTGAAAATTTTCGCCCGTGCTCACAACCGACGTCATGCCTATGAGCTGGACAAAGCGGGCGTGAATTACTATAAACGCGAGGTATTCGATTCATCACTCGAGATGGCTCAACAAATTATGGTGTCTTTGGGCAAAGATGAATCCGACATGTATGCCAAAGCGATAAAGTTTAAGGAACATGACGAAGCAGCGCTTAAAGCGTCTTTTGCTTTCTTCGAAAATGAGCCGGAATTGGTGAATTTTTCACGGACGCAGCGAGCAGAACTGGAGCGTATCCTGCAAAGCGATGCCGCTGGAGATTCTGAGAACCAATAAATTGATGCATTTCAAGCGCTGTACTTCGTTGGGCAATAAAAAACCCGCTAAGCCAGACAACTTGCGGGTTTTAGTACTTAGTAGAATCTTGTTGCGACCTCTACCACAATATAATTTGTAAGCATTGAATATAAAGGGTTTTGGAGATTTTAATTTTAAATATACCCCCAGAAATACCCCCAATTAATCAAGGTTGCCTCTTGTTTTTGCACTTTTGTAACTAAGTGTCATCTTTAGTTATGTATGGCAGTTCGCTTATTCAATATTATCTATTTTAGATAAATTGATACGCATCGATTGCGGTTTTGTCAGGCACAAAAAAACGGTGTTACTAGACTTAATTTTTTCTTCATCCCATCTTTAAATCGTTGGTTTTTTGAATGCAGTCAATTAATCAAGGCTGCACCTCTTTTGATGGAAAATTGACATGGTTGTTTATCTAGACATCCAGACATAAAAACTGGAATATAACTTAGGGACATGGCGCTAATAGAAAGTAGTTCCTCTATTCTTTCATACTGTCAGTTATGCGATTATCGATGTCTAGTAAATCCTTAGCTACTTGAACTTCAATAGCATTTCGTAAAGCCGCTAAAGCTTTAGTTTTGGTTGAATATAAAGCGATTCCGTTACCATACCAAAACTGAGGCGTATAAGGCATATCACCATGTTTGTTTGATGTTGACCATGCGGCATAAACATTTCGAGAATTTAAGGTATACATCCAGCCGCTGACGAGGCCATTTTTAGGAACAGGAATATCTGGTTCTATTGGACTCGTCCAATGAAATGCAGTTAAAAGTTCAATTCGTAGTAATGCCTCATCAAGCAATTCTTTTTCTTTTTTTGTCATAGCCATTGCCGGTCTCCTGACAATAGCTAACGTATTCGTGAAAAATCATTGACACCGGTAAGTTCAAACTTGCCATTGACTTTAAAAATGTTATTTTCAAAAACAATATTGAAGGAAATATCTTTGTTGGAAGTTATCACGTTGGAGTCAATGAGATAACGGATCAAGCTTGATGGCATGATTACATATTCGCTTATCGGTCTTCCTTTAAAATCCCTTCTGACTACAAACACATAAAAGGTTTTAGCGTTTTCGTGCGCTTCAAAAATGTCTTTATTTATTTTGAATATGAATGTTTTGCTAGCGTTTGGGTTAGCGGTCTAAAGTGGACCCCGAAATCCGGACAGTAGTTTAAGCTATGCCCTGACGGAAAA
>CAZMRW010000114.1:0-10862 GCA_964568805.1 uncultured Methylococcaceae bacterium
CGATGGTGCCTACGTTTACGTGGGGCTTGCTACGTGAAAATTTCTCTTTGGCCATTTGTACACCGTTGTCAATTCTATAACTGGAGCCCATAACCGGATTTGAACCGGTGACCTCTTCCTTACCAAGGAAGTGCTCTACCTACTGAGCTATATGAGCACATTATCTCAGAAACATGGAGCGGGTGATGGGAATCGAACCCACGTGATCAGCTTGGAAGGCTGGAGTTCTACCATTGAACTACACCCGCAGATTTTTTTAATTCAAGATGGTGGAGGGGGGAGGATTCGAACCTCCGAAGGCAGAGCCGGCAGATTTACAGTCTGATCCCTTTGGCCGCTCGGGAACCCCTCCGATATCGAGTAAGTCGACCATTATCTTTTATCGACTATCTCATGTCAATCTTTTATTACATTTGTTTGCGATCTTCAGGCATTCAGCTTATTCATAACTACCGCCATATCGCCGGCAACCATCTGTTTAATAAAGCCTGAGCTAAAATTAAACGCCTGAAGCATCAATTCCCATTCATTTTTACCGGGCGCCGACAGCACAAAATCGACAACCTCTTTTCCGGCGGGAGGACGACCTATTCCTATTCTCAAACGATAAAATTCTTTTGAACCCAAGTGCGCAATAATGTCCCTTAGACCATTATGCCCCGCATGACCTCCGTCTTTTTTCAGCCTCACCGCACCGGCCGCAAAATCCAGCTCATCATGAACAACTAAAATTTCTTCGGGCAGCAACTTGAAATACCGAACGATCTTTCCGACCGATTGCCCGCTGCGATTCATGAATGTTTCCGGCTTTAATAACATCAGCTTTTCCGAAGCAACGCTGCATTCCGCAAACAGTCCCTCGAATCGGGGAGCATTCGCCCAGACACAACCAAAATCGGCAGCCAACGCATCTAAAAACAAAAACCCGGCATTATGCCGGGTTCTTTCATATTGCCGCCCCGGATTACCCAGGCCAACTATCAGCTTGATCATCGCACGCCTGAATTTCTAGGCTTCGCTGACTTCTGAACCACCTTTTGCAGCCATCATGGACACTACCGGCAAATCATGCTCCGGCCCTTGCGCCAACGCTACGATTTCAACCCCGGAAGGCAAAATAAGGTCAGATAAATGAATTGTCTCACCTGCATCCAGCTTGGCCAAATCCACCTCAATATATTCAGGCAACGCTGCTGGCAAACAGGAAACCTCCACATCCACCATGGAATGCGTTGCAATGCCACCTTTTTTACCGCCGATGGAAGTGCTTTCATTGATAAAATGCAAGGGGACATGGACCTTGATCACATGGGACATGCTGACACGCATAAAATCCAGATGCATCACCTGAAATTTTGCCGGATTGCGCTGAACACCTTTCAACACCGCCTTCTCGGTTTTTCCATCGATTGTCACATCCAGCACATGAGAATACACCGCCTCATGCTCAAGATGCTTAATGACTTCATTATGGTTCAATACCAGCATTTGCGGGTCTTTTTGTTCGCCGTAAATCACCGCCGGAACATTACCTTGACGACGCGCATTTCTTGCAGCGCTTTTACCAGACTGTCCACGACTCTCGGCAATAAATTCAAATACGTTAGCCATCTTTTCTCTTAACCCCGTGCATCAAAGCACTCATTTAATTCTATCAATCCACACTATCAATCTACGTAAAGCGAACTTACCGATTCACCCGCCGCAATACGCCTTAAGGTCTCGGCCAGCATTTCCGCAACGCTCAATTGCCTAATTTTGCCCAGACTCGATGCTTCCTGGCTCAATGGAATTGTATCGGTAACAACCAATTCATCGAGTACCGAGCCGCCCAGGTTTTTCATGGCTGCACCCGATAACACCGCGTGAGTGCAATAGGCGACAACCTTAACCGCCCCATGCTTCTTTAACGCTTCCGCCGCATGACATAAAGTCCCTGCCGTATCAACCAAATCATCAATCAATACACAGGTTCTTCCGTCAACATCACCGATGATATGCATGACTTCCGCCACATTGGCTTTTGGCCGCCGCTTGTCGATAATGGCGAGATCGGCATCGTCCAACCGCTTTGCCAGCGCACGAGCCCTTACCACCCCCCCCACATCCGGCGATACAACAATCAGTTTTTTATATTGCTGCCGCCATACATCACCCAGCAAAATGGGGGATGAATAAACGTTATCGACTGGTATATCGAAAAAACCCTGGATTTGATCCGCATGCAAATCCACCGTTAAAACCCGATGCGCACCAGCCTGCTCTATCATACTGGCCACCAGTTTAGCGGTAATCGGCACCCTCGCCGACCGTGAACGCCGGTCCTGCCTGGCATAGCCATAATAAGGCAATACCGCTGTGATACGCGATGCCGACGCCCGCTTGAGAGCATCGATCATCACCAATAATTCCATCAAATTCTCATTCGTCGGAGAGCAGGTCGGCTGTATCACGAAAACATCTTTCCCACGGACATTTTCCTCAATTTCTACAGCAATCTCTCCATCGCTGAATCTGCCAACTGTCGCCATTCCCAGGCGCATATTTAGCTTCCTTACAATACCTTCAGATAAAGCCAGGTTAGCATTTCCAGAAAACACCATCATAGCGGTGTCATTCATTAAGCACTCCCAAAATGAACTTGACTCAATGCAGAAAAATGGCTGGGCCGCAAGGATTCGAACCTTGGTATGCGGGGATCAAAACCCCGTGCCTTACCGCTTGGCGACGGCCCAATAATCAAGATATATACGTACCAGCCCTGAGCTTTGAGCACAAAGGCGATTCATTAACGCCTTTGGCCAGATAAACCTGCCACTTCGTTCTCAGCGACTTATAGGCACCGAGCGCGGCTTGTTCGGAACTAAACTGCGCAAATACGCAAGCCCCTGTCCCGGTCAGCCTGGCTTCTGAAAACTCAGACAAATCAGCCAACGCTTCTTTAACAGCCTGGTAACGTCGGCAAACCACCTCAAGACAATCATTTCGGTGCTGACCCGCAATAAAGTCAGCTATTTTGATTGATTTACTATCCCTTGTCAAATCTTTAGCGGAAAAAATTTCTTTGGTATTTACATGGCAATTGGGTTTGATGACAACGACCCAGTTTTCAGGTATAGAAATCTTCTCCAATTTTTCGCCAACACCTTCTCCCCAGGCACTATGCCCATAGACAAACACAGGCACATCTGCACCCAGACTCAATCCCAATTCCATTAATTTATCAGTTGACAGATGAAGATCCCATAATTGATTCAAGACCACCAGCGTTGTCGCTGCATCAGAACTGCCGCCACCCAAGCCGCCGCCCATCGGCAATTTTTTATCAACCTCGATGAGCACGCCCTGATGGCATCCTGTTTCCGCCTTTAGCAGATTGGCCGCCCTGACCGTTAGATCATCAGCCTCGGAAACGCCGGGTATGGCTTGCTTCAAACTCACACGCCCATTATTATCCGGATGAAAGGTTATCCAGTCGCATAAGGTGATAAATTGGAACACGGTTTGCAGCAGATGGTAGCCATCACTTCTTTGCCCTGTTATCCTCAGCATTAAATTCAGCTTGGCCGGCGCCGGCCATCTTTCCGCCCAGACAGAGGGACTAATTTGTTTCGGAGCCATCTAACATCCATCGATCTATAACTAATATTAATTTGACACGGCCATTCCTAACGACAATCTTGCGCGGCATTGGCTGCCCGTATGCTATCTGCATTTGCTGATAATAGATCAACCAATCTGCTTGCTTGAAACCGCCGACAACATCTTCGAACGCCTGATCCGGTCTGGGCAGGCCTAGCGCCCAATAACGCAGCGAGCGCACCGGCACAACCAAACCTAACTGCTGATTGATAAATTGCTCCGGTTGATACGAGGATTCGACCGCATCATCACCCCGGGATACCGTGACAAAATCTCCCGTTAAATGAATAGCAACAGCACCCTGCCCCAATGGCCCGGACAGTTTTATGTCTTCGGATTCAGGCTTGTGCCCCCAGTTAATCGCCGCCGACCAGGAATCGTTTATACCGGTCACCGCCAATCGACCTTCCATCGACCACGACTCCAGAGAGTACAAATGCTGGACTGCCGTTCTGGAATAGGCAGCATGCTCTTTAACCGGCGCTGCCGTACATGCCGTCAAAAGAATCAATATGCTAGCCCAGATAACTGGCATCACTCCGGATGCCGGCACGACCAAAACCAATGAAAATCTCTTAAAACCTACCACTTGTTCCATTTAAATCCCGTAAAAATCGGCATCCCACTACATTCATCAAAACCATCGAGTGTGCTACCGCTCTCCGTTGAGAATTCTTTTTTGAAAATCCAAGAGATATTCGTCATCCGGCGCCGTTTTTAGGGCTTTGTTGAATAGCTTTCTTGCTTCATCTTTTCTACCCAGAACCCATAACACCTCGGCAAGATGGGCGGCAATTTCATTTTCCTGTTGTTTGGCATAGGCTTGCTCAAGATAGAGCAAGGCCTTTGCGGTATTGCCCAGCTTGAATTGCAGCCAGCCATAACTATCCATTATGACGGGCTCATCCGGCTGCAGGCTTAACGCCCGCACCAAATATTTTTCCGCTTCTGCGTAGCGCTCCGGATAATCCAGCAGGGTATATCCCAACGCGTTTAAAGCCTCGGCACTATCGGGATTATTGGCCAATATTTTTTTCAGGTCCGCTTCAAGTACATCGATCCTGCCAATCCGTTCAGCCATCAAGGCTCGGGTGTACAAAATATCTTTTTCATCCGGATACTGGGATAACAAGTCGGTCAACGACTGAAAAGCTTTTTCATACTGCTTTTGCATGCTTAACAGTTCTGTCTGCACCAATCGTATCCGCACGATCTGTTTCGGAAATCGAATTTCCATTAACTTTAATCGTGACGCCGCATCCTCGTATTGCTTGTTTTTTGCCAGCAGCAAAACCGCAGCAAGAGGGGCTTCGAATTCAAACGGCCCCTCCGATACCTTGTCATACCAGTCCAGTGCCTGCTGCACATTTTCTCGTTTTTCTTCTACTTTACCCAAATAAAAACTGGCTTGATGACGCCATTTAGGCTGCTCGTATAACTTTGTAAAAATCTCTTCGGCCTTGTCATCCCGGTCCAGCTGAAAATTTACCAAGCCTAAAGCAAATTGACTTTCCGCATCATCAGGATTCAGCGTTATTAATCTCTGATAGATTTCGCCCGCCTCTTCATAGGAGGCCTTCTTTATCAGCACCTGAGCAAAAATTTTGTTGATTTTTTCATTATCCGGATATTTTGAAGATGCATTTCTCAGCAGATCCTCCGCCCTATTGACATCTCCGGAATATATCGCAATTTGCGCCTGAAAAATCAGCGCCTTATCCCAATCCGGCTGAATATCCAATGCCTGTTGAATTTTGTGTTCGGCCAAGTCCCTTTTTTTCATCTGCATCGACAGCAGCGACTGGACGTAAAAAACTACCGACTGATTAGGGTTTTTTATTGATACCGCCTCTAAAGCGTCGTAAAGCAATGCGGTCTTGCTATCTTCCCGCAATACATCAGCAAGCTCCAGCACCGTATTTTCAAAGCCCGCGGGATCAACCGCCAGCATCGCATTTAAATGTTCTATTGACGCCTGTTTATCTTCCGCTCTCAATGTCGTCAATACAGCCAGCTTTCTTGCTGTCAGGTTTTGAGGATCGCTCTTTAACCAAATAGCCACCGCTTGCTTTAATTTTTTGTTATCCTTCATATACATGGCGATCATCGCAGCTCTTTCGGCGGGTCTTGGATCCTTGACCCGCTTGGCTGCTTCCATATAACCCTGATAGGCTATGTCATAATGTCCTCTTTGTCCGGCAATTTCCGCGGACAATAATATAAACAGCACATCGGGATCAACCGCGGATTTCTCATCGACAGGTAATGTTTTATCCCTCGATTCATCCGGTTTGACAGGCGCAACCGTTTCCTTGGGAACAATCTCCTTTTCCGGAGAAGCGGCGCAGCCATTAAGTAAAAAAAGGGCTATCACTGAAAACAATCTAAAAATTAACACACAATCGTCCTATTATTATTTGCCATATAGATTATCAGAAAATCCAGTCGATTCAGACAGCTGATTTAATCAATTTGGATTAAGCTATTATTTTTTTTAGAATACGTCCACATAATATACTGAGATTTTTACTAAAAGCCATCCGAACACTACCATCATTTCTTAATTATTATCGACACCATGACACTTCTTGCAGTAGGGCTTAATTACAATACCGCGCCGGTCGCAATCCGCGAACGCCTGGCATTCCCTGCTGATATACTGCAGCCTTCATTACAGGAGATCTGGCGCCTAAAAGACATCAGCGAAGCCGCCATACTTTCAACCTGCAACCGAACCGAGTTCTACTGTACTTCGACCACGGCAAATCAACAAATACTGATTGACTGGGTCGCCCGCAGCAGAAACCTCAATCCGGCCGATTTCGCCCCTTATCTGTATTGCCATACCGACAGCCACACCATCCGGCATATGTTCCGCGTCGCTTGCGGACTGGATTCAATGATACTCGGAGAACCGCAAATACTTGGCCAAATGAAGACCGCCTATCAGGCGGCCTGCGATGCCGGCACCCTGGGAAAACATCTTGGAAAGCTGTTTCAACACACTTTTTCGGCCGCCAAAAAAGTGCGAACCGATACCGCCATAGGTTCAAGTCCGGTGTCAGTGGCCTTTGCCGCCGTGCAACTGGCCGGTCAGATTTTCAATAAACTGTGCGAACAAACCGCTCTTTTGATCGGCGCCGGCGAAACCATTGAGCTGACGGCCCGCCACCTCTCACAAATGGGTATCGGCCGCCTCATCATCGCTAACCGCACCTTCGATAAAGCGCATACGCTCGCAACGCAGTTTAACGGATACGCGATCGCTTTATCGGAATTACCCAATCACTTGGCGGAAGCGGACATTGTGATTTCCTCAACCGCCAGCCAGCTCCCTATTTTAGGCAAAGGCCGCGTTGAAAGCGCGTTAAAAAAGCGCAGACACAAACCCATGTTCATGGTAGATCTTGCCGTTCCACGCGATATTGAACCGGAAGTCGAGCAGCTCCGCGATGTTTACCTTTACACGGTAGACGACTTGCAGAACACGATCGAGCAAAACATGAATTCTCGCCGCCAGGCAGCGGAACAGGCCGAAGAAATAATCGAAACACAGGTCGATCATTTTTTGGCCTGGTTACGCGCCCAGGGCGCCCAAACCACCATTCGTGATTATCGTCTTCAGGCCGAACAAATCAGAAATGAGGCGTTGGAAAAAGCCATGTTTCTGCTAAAAAACGGAGCGCCTCCCGAAGAAGCGCTCAACCGCCTGGCACACAGCTTGACCAATAAACTGCTGCATACCCCCAGCACCCAAATCAGGGAGGCCGCCGAAAACGAAAGACACGATTTGATTGCAGCAGCCCGGGAAATTTTTAAATTGAAAAAAACTCAATGAAACAATCCATAAAAACCAGACTTGAAAGTCTTAGCGAACGCTATGACGAAATCGCCGCCTTGCTCTCACAACCCGAGGTACAAAGCAATCAAAAACAACAGCGTTCGTTAAGCCAGGAATATGCGCAAATCGGCCCCCTGGTCGAATGCTACAGACGCCACGAACAAGCCGTGTCGATGCTGGCTTCGGCTAAAGAAATGGCCAACGATAATGATCCCGAACTCAGGGAATTAGCCAAAGAAGAAGTAAACGATGCCGAAAACCTAATCGAAAATATTGAACACGAGTTGCAGGTCCTGTTATTGCCTAAAGACCCCAACGACAACCGCAACATTTTTCTGGAAATTCGCGCCGGCACGGGCGGCGATGAAGCCGCCATCTTTTCAGGCGATTTATCCCGCATGTATCAGCGCTATGCCGAAAGAAAAGGCTGGCAAACCGAAATCATCAGCGAAAGCCAGGGCGATCATGGCGGCTACAAGGAAATTATTTTGCGCGTATCCGGACGCGACGTTTACTCGCAGTTAAAATTCGAATCGGGCACTCACCGCGTGCAAAGAGTCCCGGAAACCGAATCTCAGGGCCGCATCCACACGTCGGCCTGTACCGTGGCCATCATGCCCGAAGTCGAGGAAGTCGACGCGATCGACATCAACCCGGCGGACCTGCGCATCGATACCTTTCGATCATCCGGTGCCGGCGGACAGCATATCAACAAAACCGAATCGGCGATACGCATCACGCATATTCCATCAGGCGTTGTTGTGGAATGCCAGGACGAACGCTCACAGCATAAAAACCGTGCGCGCGCCATGTCCCTATTGCAATCGCGACTGCTCTCGGCAGAGCAGGAAAAACATCATGCCGAACAATCGGCAACCCGAAAATTGCAAGTCGGCAGCGGCGACCGGTCCGAGCGCATCCGTACCTACAATTACCCGCAAGGACGCCTCACCGATCATCGCATCAATTTAACCCTGTATAAGCTCGATGACATCATGCAAGGCGGCCTCGAACAGGTCGTCCAGCCCCTGATCAACGAACATCAGGCGGAGCTTCTTACCCAGCTTGGGGACGAATGAGCAGCATAAAATCCGTATTAAAGGAAGCGGCCTCAAGGCTGACACCGGTCTCTGAGTCGGCCTTTCTTGAGGCGGAAATACTGCTATGCCTTGCTCTCAATAAAAGCCGCTCGCATCTTCGCGCCTGGCCTGAACGGCTGATCGCTCCCGAACACGCCGGCACCTTCTGGACCTTGGTACAGAGCCGGCAACAAGGCACGCCGATAGCTTATCTCACCGGACACCGCGAATTCTGGTCAAGGGATTTTTATGTCACTCCCGACGTATTGATACCAAGGCCGGAAACGGAACTGCTGATCGAACTCAGCTTAGCATTGATACCGTCTGATCGGCCTGTCAGACTCATCGATCTGGGCACGGGCTCCGGCATCATCGCCGTCACGCTGTCGGCGGAACGTCCGCTTGCCGACGTCTATGCTACCGATTTGAGCTTGCCCGCTCTTAACGTCGCCAAACGGAACGCCGACAAGCACCGGATCGACAACATTCGGTTTTTCCATAGCGACTGGTTGACCGACGTTCCGGAAATTTTATTCCATCTGATCGTCAGCAATCCCCCTTACATAGCCGAGAATGACAGCCACCTTGCGCAAGGCGATCTGCGCTTTGAACCGAAAAGCAGTCTTTGCTCCGCACGGCAGGGTCTTGACGACATCTGCCGCATTGCAGACCAGGCCCGCGGACGTTTGCTGCCCGGTGGTCATTTACTGATCGAACACGGCTATGATCAGTTGCAGCAGGTGCAAAGCATTTTCATCGAGCGGGGCTATGATAGGGTGCAGACCTGCCCTGATTTATCAGGGCAACCCCGGGTTACCTATGGTTGCTATAATCCCAAAAGTTGAGAATGCGCCGATCCTATCGTTTTCGCTCAAGGATCGAAAGAAATGCTTTAGCCTTGTCATGCATCAGATGACTGTCCTGATTAGCAAGAATGTCTCCCGATGCATACAATATGGCCGCTGCCGTTATTTCGGCATGATGCTTTAACTGAACATCATTGCCAATCCAGCCCCTTTTCCGCCCACAGAGATAACCTTATGATGCCAGAAGAAATCCGAATCCCGCGCAAACTGACCAATCAATTGCTGCATCTCGCCCAGTTATCACCCAATTATGAAGTCTGCGGACTGATTAGCGGCAAAAACGGCGTACCTTGTCATTGTTACCCCATCAAGAACGTCGCCCGGCATCCGGAACAACGCTTTCTGCTCGACGCCAGTCAACAAATCGCGGCCCTGTCCGAGATGCGTAATCAGGGGGAAGACTTGTTCGCTATTTACCACTCGCATCCGGCCGCGCCGGCGATACCGTCGGCAACGGATCTGGAGCAGGCCGCCTACCCCGAGACTCTTTATCTGATAATCTCACTGAATACCAAGGGCGTTTTGGAAATGCGCGGCTTTAAAATTGCCGATCACAAAGCCGTCGAAATTGCGCTATCCCTGAGCGAAGACTGATCGAACGGCATAGGACATCGGGCGTCGCGCCGTCAACGCGAGCTTGCCCTTTATCATTCCGATCAAAGATAATCCCGAATAAGATAAATAATATTTGACGGTAAAGGCATATACCGTTATCATAGTCAGCTCTTCAAGGGTGGTTGAGAACGTAACAAGCCATTAGCCAGAAGTTTGTCGGGGTGTAGCGCAGTTTGGTAGCGCGCCTGGTTTGGGACCAGGATGTCGGGGGTTCGAATCCCTCCACCCCGACCATTTAGCGCTTGTAGCTCAGCCGGATAGAGCATCGGCCTTCTAAGCCGAGGGTCGCAGGTTCGAGTCCTGCCAAGCGCGCCATTTCTTGAACACCTCAGTTTTTCTATAATGGTGAGCGTAGCTCAGTTGGTAGAGTACAGGATTGTGATTCCTGTTGTCGCGGGTTCGAGCCCCGTCGTTCACCCCAATAAATCAATAACTTACATCATTTTAAGCCCGAATCTTTATGTCACAAGGGTCGCGTTATAAAAATCCATGTTATTGTTTTTTAATAAAAATATAAAATTTATTCAGTCCTGTTGTCTGAGTCTTCATCTCAGTGCTTTACGTTCTTAAATCAATAGCTTAGACATTCTCTATTGGCTTAAGTTATGTCAATAATCAGTCCTGGACTCTGAGAAAATATAAAGATCATCTTCAAAAGAACTCCTGCATTAAAATTCCTTTCATAACAACACACCGTAAGCGCTCTTTAAAGTACGTCCTTGAGGATGTTAGAACAAAATGGTAGGCAATTGGCAGGGCTCAGACCGCCTTGGTGAGGCGCCAGGGCAGTAAGGCTTCGAAGTCGTCGGCGGTTTTGGC
>CAZMRW010000115.1:0-4470 GCA_964568805.1 uncultured Methylococcaceae bacterium
TTGACCTCTATAGCTCTAATTCCGCTCGCTTTATTTAGTTTTGCAAGTTCCTCGTCTGAAATGTTTTAATTTTTGCAAACGATAAACTCGTATCATCCTTGAGTATTTTAGTCGAAAGAAAAGCGAGGGCATTTTTACCGTCGTCCAGCGGCACCAGTTCCAAATTGGATGATAGGGGTTTATGCCCAATGGCTCCGCTTAGCTCAAGAATCCGATATCGGCTCGTGAGTGCATTCAAAAACTTCATGGCCTGGGCGATGCCAATGATTAATCCGCATTCCTTTTGGGTTGACGGCGCGACCGACCTCCTGATGTCGGCGTAAGCCGTCAGGCGTTTCAATGCCGGAACCAGCGCTTGACAGTTTTTCAGTTGATCCTGATGCGTTTCAAAATAATCGACTAATGCCGATGTATCGATATATAAGGCCTGTTCTTCTGTTGGCGCCTGATTGACGCTCTGAGGAAGAAGCTGAGCCGCAGGGTCCCAATAACACAGGGTAAACTCGGAGGACTCATTGTCGAGTTTTATCAGCGGGGCCAGACTCGCTACTGCGACAAACAGATCGGAAATGGCGGTTGGAGAGTATTGATACGCATTACAGATATAAAAAAGTAATGCATGTTTAAGGACCGCTTCAATCGTGGGTTGATAGACCAGCCCCGGGACTTTATCGTCGATATCGACGGTCAGAAAATGGCCAACGTCGGCCTTGCCATAAAGCTCAGCCAGTTTTTTCCAAAGAGTCAAATCCGGCGCTTCGTAAAACAGGGTATTCCGCTTTATCAGCAAACACAGAATCTGCATCGCCCTGTAGATGGCAAGGGCTCGCTGAGCAGCCGTCGCCGAACGGTCATCGGCCAGTTTGCAATAGGCGATACTCAGTTTTTTAGGCAGCTGGATGGCGAATGACGTCAATTTTCTGCTCTTTTCCGATGGATTATTCTCGCTTATGGCCATTCGCTCAAGAATATTGGACAGCATCAAAAAAGGTTCCGTCAATTTATCCAAAACCGGGAATAGCCGCATGGCGTCGACAGCTTCTTTGGATAATTCGTTGATCATCCGGTTAATCCGGTTAACTTTTTCGGCATGGGGAAGCCGATCTAAAGTACCCAGCCATTCGTCGACGGACTCGACGGTGAGTTCAAAAGGCAAGACATAGGTATCTGGCATAGCGGACAATTTGCAATAACGGGTTGATTTCAAGGTTTCAGGGCCGACGCCCTCCGGATTGCCAAACGGGAACCCGTCATCAATTGACGTCGTATATACTTTGAGTAGCTGGCCTGAGTCGTTTCAGACATTACGAATAAGCATAGCACAACAAAAAAACCGCGGACTGACAAATATTGTCACAAACCGACATAATAGGGTCAGTTGCAGGCGCCCTCTTCAGAATTGATCAAGCCAGTATAGACGCCGCCTTTGTTTTTTGCCGACAAAGGTCGCTGCCGAACGCCAGTGTTGGCAGGGGGTTACTGGCTCATGCCTGTTCGATGAGCGAATGAACCATCAATTGGCATACTAACTGCATTGTCATGATTGTCTTACCAACCATCAACAAGAGGAACTTGACATGAAAAACATCAATGTAACAAAACAGCAGGGTTTTACCCTGATCGAATTAATGATCGTCGTCGCGATCATCGGCATCTTGGCGGCGGTAGCGATTCCGGCGTATCAGGACTATACCGTTCGTTCCAAAATATCAGAAGTCATCGTCATGACTGAACCGGCCAAACTTGCGGTTGCCGAAACGACTTCTTCTCTCGGCAGTTTGAGTGCCGTCACCTCTGCTAACAGCGGCTACACATTTCCAGGCGCTACGGAATATGTCGCTGGTATATCAATAACCGATGCTACTGGTGTAATCACGGCGACAACAACATCAGTCGCTGGTAAACTTCCAACTGATGTTCTAGGCAAGACATTGATACTTACTCCAACACAAATTGGTACTACCGGCCAACTTACCTGGTCCTGCAAAAATGCTACTGCAACAATACCTATCAAGTACCTGCCAGCCAGTTGCCGTTAAGCCATTCGGCATAATCTGAAAAAATAAAGCCGCCCCAGGGAAGCCCGGGGCGGCTTTTTGCTGCCATGCATTCCCGTTGATTTTCGACAATTATCAGATATTGTCATTCCACTACTGAATGTGAATCAGGCCCACTATTTCACCGCCTTATAAGACAAGTTTATGACTACTGTCAGCCAACTACGACATCATTTGACCCTCGCCCCCTTGTGCGTGGGAATAATTTTAGCGGTTGCTGTCTATTGGCCTGGACTGCTCGGGTCCTTTTTTTTTGATGATCAGATCAATATTTTATTGCGGGAAGGAGTGCAACTTAAAAAACTGACATTAGAATCCATCCGTCTGGCTCTGGAAAGCGGCATTGCCGGTCCATTGGGGAGACCGATCAGCCAGTTGAGCTTCGCTCTTAATTACTATTTTTCTGGATTTGATCCCTTCGCGTTCAAGCTGACCAATCTGTTTATACATAGCCTGAACGGCCTGCTGGTTTATCTGATTACCGTGCGCTTGCTCGTGGCAACCCGGCATAAACAGATCCACGAAAATACACAACTATTGGCGGCTATGGTCGCGGCAGCCTGGCTGCTGCATCCGATCCAATTGACCGCGGTGCTGTATGTCGTGCAGCGCATGACGAGTTTATCGTCGCTGTTTCTCTTTTCTGGCTTTTTGCTGCATATTTCTGCGCGTGAGAGCGATATTCACGGAAAAGCCGGGATATACCTTTTATTGATTGCATGGCTGGTGCTCTGGCCATTGTCGGTCTTTACCAAGGAATCGGGCATCTTGTTTTTCGGATATGTTGCCGCCTATGAATTGATCATACGGCGCAGCCGCCGCCAGGGCCTGGACCCATCTGCGCGGATATTGCAATGGCTGTGCATCGCCTTACTGGCCGGTGCTGCGATATATTTCCTGACCCCAACCGGCAGCCAGTGGCTGCTGGGCGGTTACGGTTCTCGTTCGTTTAACCTGAGCGAGCGCCTGCTTACCGAGGCCAGGGTGCTTTGGAACTATCTCGGCCTGATCGCCCTGCCGCGACTGGAGGCGTTCGCGCTGCACCATGACGACATCGTCATTTCCACCGGGATGTTAACACCGTGGACGACCCTGCCTGCTCTTTTGGGAATTATCGGTTTGATTCTGTCGGCCTGGCTGGCAAGAAAACGCCAGCCTCTTATGGCATTCGGCATCGCCTGGTTTCTGGTTGCCCATAGCCTGGAGTCGACGGTTATAGCTCTCGAAATAGCCCATGAACACCGAAATTATGTCGGCCTGTTAGGCATTCTGCTGCTTGCGGTTGCATTTTTGCGCATGCTGGACAAGCGAAAGACCCTGCAGTCGGCCTTGGCCGGCCTGATGATCCTCCTGCTTGCCTACAGCGGCTTTATTTCTGCCCTGCGCGCCCATCAATATGGAGATGAAATCAGGCGGACGCAACTGGAATCCCAGAGTCACCCGTTGTCGGCGCGCAGTAACTACGAATTGGCGCAGGCGTTGGTTCCCATCACGATGACCGGTGAGATTGGCGAAATACGGGCCGCCCTGGCCCGCAAACACTATGAGCTTACGATTAAACTGGAACCTGCGGACAAAATGGGTTTTCTGGGATTGATGCATCTGAACTGCCTGACCAACCGACAAATCGAGCCCAACTGGATAGACGAACTGGCCTTACGCCTGGAAAAATCGAGGTTCGCACCCAGAGACCATACGGTAATGTTCGTTATGAAGGAATTGATGATTGCCCGAACGCTCTGCCTGAAAAGCTCAGATGTGCATCGTCTCTTCAACGCATCCATAGCCAATACGACGGTAAATCCCGATACTCGCGCCTTGCTTTATTCCTGGCTGGCCGATTATCTGATTTTACATGAAAAGAATCTGCCCGACGCCAAGCAGGCATTAAGCAAAGCGCTGGCCATCTACCCTGCAAATACCAGCAATCAGTTAAAATGGGCGCAATTGTTATTCCTAGATGGACGCAAGGAGGAGGCCTTAACACAGTTAAAAAATTTAAAGGAGTCCGAGCTCATCGCATCGGAGAAAAAAACCTATGCCTTGCTGCTGGCTTGTACGGAAGGTCAGGAATCAAGTTGCCTGGAAATGCAAAAATGAAAATGTAGGGTGCAATAGCGTGAGCGTATTGCACCTTGAGGATATGGTGATGGTATTTGACGCATGGCAACTTGAACAATGGGGAATATATTGCAAGATGATGGGTTATGGAGCAACAAAAATTTATTGATCAGGCGGAATACGCTATCGCTATTCCACCCTACGAAAAAACGAAACTTTTCGCATGAAAAATGAGGCAAACTGGTGTCGGATTATCGACGTTATCGCGTCGCAGGGGGAACTTATTTCTTCACAGACGTAGGGTGCAATAGCGTGAGCGTATTGCACCTTGAGGATATGGTGATGGTATTTG
>CAZMRW010000115.1:4570-7144 GCA_964568805.1 uncultured Methylococcaceae bacterium
ACTTTTCGCATGAAAAATGAGGCAAACTGGTGTCGGATTATCGACGTTATCGCGTTGAAGGGGGAACTTATTTCTTCACGGTTAACTTGCTGGAGCGATCTCCAAACGATTTGCTGATTCGAAATATTGAGCTGCTTCGTACGGTGGTGGCCAAGGTGCGACAAAAACGACCCTTCCATATCGATGCCTGGGTAGTATTACCTGACCACCTGCATTGCGTATGGACATTGCCACCCGGCGATGATGATTTTACCAACCGCTGGCGGTTGATCAAACAAGGTTTCTCAAAAGCCTTGCCCATTACTGAACGACGCTCAAAGGTGCGCATCGCACGTGGTGAACGCGGCCTGTGGCAACGCCGGTTTTGGGAGCATGTGATTCGCGATGACCGTGATTATGCGGCACACATTGATTATTGCCATATCAATCCGCTTAAACACGGCTACGTGCAACGGGTTGCGGATTGGCCTTACTCGACGTTCCATCGTGATGTCGAACGTGGCCTTTATCCTCTTGATTGGGCAGGTGAACTTGAAACTGTGTTGGAGACGGGCGAATTAATATGAACAGTAATAGGTAAGTTCAGCGTAGCCCAGATTTGATCGGTGGTCAGCCCCGATAAATCACCCCCAAACCACACGCTCATTTACCTTACCGGGTGGTATTTATGCCCGCATTCATGATCGACTTCGCCGAAAAGCCCAACGCGCCCGAACAGTACCAGGCCCAGGCCGATAACGAAATTACGGCGGACGACATACGCTGCGCCCATCAGGTTGTTTTGTCGTCCGGCAATATACGCTCGATCATACTTTTAATGGCAAACTCCTGCGCGATGATACTTTCACACAAGCGGAATTGTTCGACTGCCCGCTGCAGGTTCTGTCCGGGCGCGGTCACCTTAAAATAGCGATCGCCTTCGAGATAATCGGTATAAAACCTGAGCCCCAGTTCGAACGGGATCAGCCGTATCGCGGGATACAGATAACGGTAATCCTGCTCTGAAAAGAAGGTCCCGACTTCAGCCAGGTAGCTCTCCAGGATGGCCGCACCTGTTTCCAGATCGAAATCGGCGGTTTCGGCGACCAGGCAGCAGGAGCGCAAGCAATCCCCGATATCGTAATGCAGGAGACCCGGTTTGACGGTATCGAGATCGATGATACTGACAATCTTTTTGCTGGTTTTATCAAACAGAAAATTATTCAATTTGGGGTCGCCATGGATAATCCTGGATCTGAGCAGCCCCTGGCGTTTTGCCGACTCCAGATCATCGGCGATACGTTCGTGACTGGCGATAAAATCCGAACAATACCGGCTTTCTTCCGTTATCGGCGCTTGCATGGCTTGAGTCAGAACCTGGCGATACCGGCCAAGATAAGCTGGCGTGACATGAAATCCGGGGAGGGTATCTTGCATCAGCGCAGGATCCAGGTCGCTCACCAACAGGTGAAACTGGCCCAATGCAAATCCGACCTGTCTGGCGTCGCCGAGTCCCCTTAAGGTCTCCAGGCTTTCGGTATTGGCGATATAACTCAGCGCCCGCCATATCTCGCCCTGTTGATCCTGAAAATGCGCGCCGCCGGATGGGGTCGTTATAATGTCGGGAATTTGCAGGCTGATCGACTGGCGTTTTTTTTGCTGGATATGCCGTGCCATCGTCATCAGGTTTGCCATAATCTGTTCGGGCTCGGGAAATACCCGTCGATTGATTCGCTGCAGAATGAATGAGAACGAACCGCTGCTAACCAGAAACGTATCATTGATCAGGCCATTGCCTAAAGGCTTGATGTCTGAAATGGCCTGGCCTTTCGCAAATTGACGGGCGATGTCGAGTAACATGGTCGCTGTCTGCCTAGAGCGATTGTCGCCCGTCACAGGGCACATCAATCCGTCCATTCAAGACTTTGCTTCCCTTTTTTGGATCATCGCCGTTAATTGATTGAGAGCCTGTCCCCTATGGCTCAGCGAGTTTTTAACGGCTGCAGGCAGTTCAGCCGATGCGCACCGACGCTCCGGCACCCAGAATACCGGATCATAGCCAAATCCGTTTTCACCCGCCGGCTGCGATAAAATTCTGCCTTCCCAAACTCCCTGGGCAATTAACGGAAATGGATCGCTGGCATGCTGCATGAAAACAATCACGCAAACAAAGCGGGCGCTCCGTTGATCGTCAGGCACGCCTTCCATATCCCGCAGCAATTTTTCAAGATTTTGCCGATCGCTGCTGCCGGCTCCCGCATACCTTGCGGAAATGACGCCGGGCGCGCCGTCCAGCGCATCGACGACAAGACCTGAATCGTCGGCTATCGCCGGGAGATTGCAAGATAAGGCGGCGTTTCTGGCTTTGATAATCGCATTCTCGACAAAGGTCGCGCCGGTTTCCTCCGCTTCGGCAATCCTGAATTCGGATTGCGGAACGATAGGATGATCCGACAGGATGGCCTGAATTTCCCTTATTTTGCCGGGGTTGCCGCTGGCGAGGACGATTTTTTGATTTTTTGAAAAGGACATAGGTACAGGGTACAGGGTACAGGGTACAGGGTACAGGGTACAGGGTACAGGGTACAGGGTACA
>CAZMRW010000115.1:7244-10654 GCA_964568805.1 uncultured Methylococcaceae bacterium
GGGTTAAAAATTATAGCTTTGATTTTCGTTTTGCAAGTATTTTTTCACCTTGAACCTTGAACCTTGAACCTTATTTCTTGAGTCTTATTTACACTCCGCCAGCGCCGCTCGCTGTTTTTCCAGCAATTGCTTGATGCCGAGTCCTGCCAGCTCCAGCATCGCATCCAGTTCATCTTTTCTGAACGCATGACCTTCGGCTGTGCCCTGAACTTCAATAAACGCTGACGCATCATTCATGACCACATTCATGTCGGTCTCGGCATTACTGTCTTCGGCATAATCAAGATCAAGCACCGGAATGCCTTTATAGATGCCTACGGACACGGAAGCAATCTGGCCGTAAATCGGATTGGTCTTGATTTGTCTGCGTTTCAGCATATGCTTCACCGCTATCGATAACGCGACAAAGCCCCCGGTGATCGAGGCCGTGCGGGTGCCGCCATCGGCCTGCAAGACATCGCAGTCGATAGTAATGGTATTTTCGCCCAGCGCTTTCAAATCAACCGCCGCACGCAACGAACGGCCAATCAGGCGCTGTATTTCCAGCGTTCGCCCTCCCTGCTTGCCGGAACTGGCTTCCCTTCCCATCCGGCTATGCGTGGAACGAGGGAGCATCCCGTATTCCGCGGTGATCCAGCCTTCGCCCTTGCCTTTCAAAAAACGGGGCACCTGATTATCCACGCTGGCTGTACACACTACCCGGGTATCGCCAAACTCAACCAGAACCGAACCTTCTGCATGTTTGGTATAACCGCAGGTAAATTTTATATCTCTCAGTTGATCAGGATTTCGTCCGCTAGGTCTCATATGTGTCGTGCCTGTGAAAACAGAACAGTATACCTGAACTGAACCCGCTTGGGTTTTCAATTTACCCGTTCATCTTGCCATTGACCCATTTTATTTTGACTAATCACGTCTGTAGAACCCAAGATTTTACGTCACTATTCGGTACGCAGAGCCTCCAGCGGCTCCAGTCTGGCGGCCTTCATCGCCGGCACAACGCCGGCTGCGGCGCCTATCAGGATGGAAACGATAAAGGCGGCGGCGATATAGGCCCACGCCAGCTCGACAGGCAATGCCGGCAGAACGACGGCGATCACTCTGATGATGAGCATACCGAGCAGGACTCCGATAAAACCGCCGGCCATGCTCAAGGCCAGCGCCTCGAAGAGAAACAATCTGAAAACGACTCTTTGTTCCGCGCCAATGGCTCTGAGTAAACCGATTTCGGAAATTCTTTCGGAAACGGCGATGGTCATGATCGTCAATATCCCGACCGAGCCGACGAATAGCGAAATGCTGCCCAACGCTGCCACCGCCAGAGTCAGTATGTTCAAAATCGAATCCATGGTCTTCAGCATCTGATTCTGGGAAGTAAGGGTAAAGTCTTCGAGGCCGTGCCGGGCAATCAATAATTTTTTCACGGCATTTTCCACCGTCGCCACCGGCATATGGCTTTTATAGAGCACATTGATTTCCATCAGGCTTTCCCGGTCGAACAACTCCAATGCTTTCGCCGCTGGAATATAAAGAGTATCGTCCATATCGAAGCCCAGCAGCTGGCCTTTTTTTTCCATCGTGCCGATCACCCGGTAACGATCGCTGCCGATGCGAATACGCTGACCCAGCGGACTGGCCGAACCGAACAGTTCGATCGCCAGTTTATGTCCCAATACGGCAAGCGGCCGCGGATTGCCTTGTTCTTCATCTGGCAGAAACTGTCCCGTGGCTGTTTTTATTTTCCAGACTTCAGGCACCGCGCCGCCGACACCCAAAACATTGGTGCGCCGCTGTTTGGCGCCCGCCTCGACCCGTGCATTGCCTTGCACAACAGGCACCGTAGCGACTACCGAGGTCATTTTACCCAGGCTGACCGCATCGGCTATCGTCAGCGGTCGAACCGTGCTGATCGAGGCGCCGGAAATCCCGAATGTGGTTTTCTTGCCCGGATTGACCGAAATCAGATGCGTGCCGAACTGGGTGAATTCCGCCAGCACAAAGGTATGAATGCCCCGGCCTATCGAGGTCAGAATCACCACGGAGGCAATGCCGATAATGAGGCCCAAGACAGTTAACGACGAGCGCAGCTTGTGACTGATAATCGTCCGAAACGACAAATGGATTAAATCGGCGAAGCGCATGTTTACCGCTTCGCCAGCGCAGCGACAGGATCGAGCCTGGCTGCTTTTCTGGCCGGCATGATGCCGAACCCAAGGCCGGTAAACAGGGCCACCACCATTGCCGCAATTATCGCCCAGACCGGCAGTTCGAGAGGAAAGTCAGGATAGACTGCCTGCAACACGGCAAGAGCCGTCTGCCCTAATACCAGACCTAACAACGCACCGGCAACCGATAGCATTGCCGCTTCCGTCAGGAACAGTAAGTGCAGCTGGCCTCTGGTCGCACCCAATGCTTTCAGCAGGCCGATCTCGGCGGTGCGCTGGGTGACGCTGACCAGCATCACGTTCATCACCAATACGCCGGCAACGGCGAGGCTGATCGCGGCAATACTGGCGACTGACAAGGTCAATGCCGTCAATATCTTGTCGAAGGTACTCACGACGCTATCCTGGGTAATAATGGTGACGTCATCTTCTCCGTCGTGACGGGCTTTTATGATGGCTTTGATGTCATCGACCGCGTTGAGCATTGCCTGTTTTGATTTGGTTTCAACCAGGATTCTGAACAAAGACTGGGTGTCGAATAATGCTTGAGCGGAAGCGACCGGAACGATCACCATTTCGTCAAAGTCGACGCCGATGGACTGTTTTTCCGATGCCAATACGCCGATCACCCGAAAGCGCCGATCACTGATACGCAGCCATTGGCCCAGAGCCGATTTACCCGCAAACAGCTCTTCCTTTATGGTCTGGCCGATCACGCATACCGACAGGGCTTTGTCCGCTTCAGCCAGAGGCAGAAAGTTGCCCTGCGCCATGTTCAAATGGCGGACCCGCCGTAATGCATGGGTCGAACCGAAAACATTGGTTTCCCGTTCCAGACCCAGGGTCGAAACCGGCGCCGAGCCTATCGTCAGCGGAGCAATCGCTGCAATATGAGGACTACGCATCAAGGCCTCGGCATCCTCCAGGGTCAGATCTCTTGGCGTTTCGCCAAACAGCGGCGGATGCCCGCCCGTGGTTTCGGAACGCCCAGGCAAGACAATAACCAGATGCGTCCCCAGCGATTCGAACTCATGAACGATATAGTTGCGGGCGCTTTCGCCAAGCGCAATCAATACTGAAACCGACGTGACGCTGATGCTCATCGCCAGAATAATCAACAGCGCGCGCAAAGGCTGCGATTTGATCGCAATCACGGATTGATGAAGGGTGTCCAGGGCCAGCATGGGAATAAGGCTAAAGGCTAAAGGCTAAAGGCTAAAGGCTAAAGGCTAAAGGCTAAAGGCT
>CAZMRW010000116.1:0-10595 GCA_964568805.1 uncultured Methylococcaceae bacterium
GCCATGGCAGGAATTGGCATAACCGGATGGGATTATGGCCAGGATGGTTTGGTGGCTACCGTGACGACAGAGCGCAGTCATCAGGCGACTGCCCGGCAGCGGTTTTTGGACGAAGGTCCCTTGGCTTTCTTACCCTTATGCAATGGTCAGTGTTCCATTGTCTGGACCTTGAGCAGGGAATCCGCAAAGAATCATCTGGCCTTGTCTGATACCGATTTTCTTGATGTCTTGCAGCAGGCTTCGGGAGGAATACTGGGCCAGATGCTGGCAGTCGGTCCCCGGGCGGCGTTCCCGCTACGATTCCAATATGCAAACCGTTATACCGATGATGGCTTTGTGCTGATTGGCGATGCCGCCCACGCCATGCATCCTCTGGCCGGGCAGGGTGCGAATGCCGGATTGTTGGATGCCGCGGCCATTGCGGAACTGGTCGTCAAGGCCAAACGGGCTAGAAGGCCTTTATCCGCTTCCGGTTCATTGCGACGTTATGAGCGTTGGCGGAAGGGGGATAACCTATTGATGATGGCCGGCATGGATGTCATTAACAGAACCTATGGCGTCAAATTACAGCCCTTTGCCAAACTGCGTTCAGCCGGTATGGACTGGATCAATCAGACGGACATGGTGAAATCTTGTTTTAATCGCTATGCGATGGGCTTGCGCGGCGATTTGCCAATATTGGCTGCCGGACAGATTTTTTGGTAAGTGATTTGGACTTAAATACTGAAAAAAGCTAATATTTTCTGAATTGGAGTTTACCCGGATTGCCAGCTTCTGGTATATTCATTGCCGGCAAGATTATTTGCCAAAAGTCCGGTAATCTTAATCAAAAAGACCGGCGATAAAAATAAAATTTTGAGGAGGAGAGCTGTTATGACTGAAGGGTTGTTTATCTTAACGACTATTTTTGTTGCGTATGTTGTCTATCAGGTAGTCAACGATCGCAATACATCTGCAAAATCCCCCGAGCGGGAATCGGAATCAGCAAAAAGGGCTGAACCGGTTAAACCGCCACAACAGCAGCCGGCTGTGAAAAAGGAACCGGCGTCTCCTCCCCCCGAGCCAGTGATTGCGGAAAGTGCCGCCCCGGCAACTTCCACACCGCCGCCAGCCGCAGCCGGTAAATCCGGATTACGCGATCCGAAAACGGGTGAAGTTTCTACAGCCTATACGAATTATCGTTTCACTAAACGCTGGATAAAAGACGCGTTGGTTGCCGAAGGCCTGTTAACGAAAGTTTATAAAAATAATGAGTTGGATGCCGATACGGAAGCTAAGATAAAAGCGGCGCTGGCAAAGCTTGAAGTTATGGATAAATACCGGGCTTAGAACAACCGGACAAAACCCGGCAAGCTATGAAATGGCTAGTCTATTTTCCAGCAGCAAACTTAGGCGCATTAAATCTATAGCGACAGAAAATACGGGCCCGGTTCAGTCCCTGTGTTAATCAGATGCTGTCGCATTCTCCCCCTCTTAGGCCTATATGCTGGTTGAATAGGCCTGAGTGCCATATAAAGCGCCTTAGTGATAGGCAACAAAAGGGAACTCCCGGCTTTGCTAACTATCCAGATCCAGTTTCTTTAACCGATAGCGAAATGATCTGAATGACAGCCCAAGCTGTTTAGCAGCCGCAGTCTTATTCCATTTGTTTTCTTCCAATGCCAGCAGGATGGCCTCTCGCTCAATTTTTTCAAGATAATCTTCAAGCGACCCCTGTGCAGGATCGTATTTCAGCGGATCTGAATCGGTATCGGCGCTGAGTGGAAGGTTCAGGTCATCGACCTCAATATTTTTTCCATCGTATAGCGCGAGCGCCCGTTCGAGGATATTTTCAAGTTCACGAATATTGCCCGGAAATTGATAGCGTTGCAGCGCCGCCAGAGCGGAAGGCGATAATTGCGGCTTATTGGGACTGTCATCGCCAATTAGTTTGGTCAGGATATGCTCGGTCAATTCCGGAATATCGGAAGCGCGATCGCGCAAGGGCGGCACATGCAGATCGATGACATTGATACGGTAAAATAAATCTTGTCGAAAGCTCCCGTTATGGACCATCTCCGCCAGGTTTTTATGGGTGGCGCTGAGTACCCTGACATCGACCGGGATTTCCTGTTGTTCTCCTACCGGACGGATTTTTTTTTCCTGGATTGCTCTTAATAACTTGACTTGCAACGAGGGAGGAAGATCGGCTATTTCATCCAGGAACAGGGTACCACCTTCAGCGGCCTGAAACAGGCCTTTTTTATCGTTAACCGCGCCGGTAAAACTGCCTTTTTTATGACCGAAAAACTCACTTTCCATCAACTCCAACGGTATGGCGCCGCAGTTGATTGCGACGAATGGTTTTTCACTGCGGGTGCTTTGCTTATGAATGAGTCTGGCGACCAATTCCTTGCCGGAACCGGATTCACCCCGTATATAAACAGGCGCTTGGCTGCGGGCAAGTTTTTCAATTTTAGCCCGGATTTCACGCATGACTGCGGAATCGCCAAGCAGCGAATAGCGGGTGCGTCTTTCCTTTACCAGAGCCATATGGGTAAATTTTAACGCGTTGCTGACGAGTTGCCTTAAACTCGTCAGGTTGACGGGTTTGGAAATAAAGTCGAAAGCGCCTTTTTTCATAGCCAAAATAGCTGTATCCATGCTGCCATGAGCCGTAATGACGGCAACAGGTATGGGTTTTGGCGCCGACTGGATGAAGTCCACCAGATCAAGACCATCGCCGTCGGGCAATCTCAAGTCGGTCAGACAAAGATCGAATGGCTTTTGCTGCAATAGTATTTTGGCGGTCGCAATATTTTCAGCGGTGCAGGTTTCGATATCCATTCTGTTCAATGTGATTTCCAGCAGCTCACGGATATCCGGCTCGTCATCTACAATCAATGTCAGTGATTTTTTCATATTTCGATTATGGTATGTTCAGCATCTATTAAGCAAAGCCGAAAACAATTTCGTTTATTTTCTGTTAAGTGATAACTTAATTTTGCCTGATTCAGTTCAGCCAGTTCTCTAGAGATAAAAAGTCCTAATCCTGTTCCTTCGGAAGATGTCGTGAAAAAAGGTTCAAACAGATGGTTAAGCTGTTCACGGCTGATGGCAGGGCCGTTATCGATGATGTTTATGCAAGGCATATGCTGATTATTAAAACAGTGCAGCACGATGGCGCCTTCCTCCGGATGGCCGTATTTAAGCGCATTAAGGCAAAGATTGTCCATGATCTGCTTCAAGTGTCCCTGATCCATAAAAGCGAATAAGGAACCATCGGGACTAGAAAGTTTGAATGCATCGCTATTGACGCCATGTTCAAGGGTAAAATTTTTCAGGTAATTATCCAGCCACGGTTTCAGATGGATTTTTTCTCTTCTGGATGCTGTTCGTCTGGAAAGCTTTAAGATGTCTTCGATGATATGATTAACGCGGTTCGAATTATCCTTAATAATTTCGATAAGACGATAATCCTGAGCGGATAAATCCGGGTTTTCCCTTAATAGTTGGCCGGCATGGCTGATCGCCCCCAGGGGATTTCGTATCTCGTGAGCAATACTGGCGGTCAGCCGTCCTAAAGAAGCGAGTTTGCTTTGCTGTAAACGCTGATTGTAAAGCGCAATATCCTGAAGAATCAACATGTAATAATATTCTTTTCGTGTTGGAAGCGCCATGAATCGTATTCGAATTTCCGCTTGCCCATAAAATTGCAGCATGACAAACTCCTGTTCCGAATCGGTCAACCACTTCTGAAACGCAGCTGATAATGGTTGGGAAATTTCGCTAAGATGAGCCGGGGCAAACGGCAAATTGATTAATCGTAATGAGGCTTCATTAGCCATCTGAATCATTTGGTTTTCGTTGGTAATAATGATTCCGGACTGAAGGTGGTGAATAATATATTGATTGAGTTCTTCCAGGTCAGCTATAGTTTGTTGCCGTTGATTGGCTAGTTGTAGAATCTGCTCACTGCGTTTCGCCAGGATATGGGACACGAGGGCAGTGGCCAGATACGATGCTCCCATCATGCCGGTATAAGCATAGGAAGTTTTTTGGAAAATGTCGCCAAAGTCGGAATACACCTGTTCGGCCAAAATTGCCAAACTGGCCAAGGCGGCAAACAGCATCGCGCACCGTCCGCCGATGGTCAAGCCGCCGGCTGCAATCGATACCGCCAGTAAAATGCCCATGCCGCTGCTGATGCCGCCGCAAGAATGCATTATCAGGGTAAGTAATACGATGTCGGTAAAAATCAGCGATTGCGCTTGCGCAGCGTAACTGGTGAGTTGCCAGCGTATGCAGATAGCCGATATGATGGTGATAAAAAAATAGATTAGACTGCATCGAACATACAAAACATTGTTTAATGAACCCAACAGGGAAGGTCCGATACCGCCATAAAATAAGATAATTAACAGACAGGCCAGCAGAAAACGATAGATCAGAAAAACCTTGAGCAACAGCCAGGCTTGACTGGCGGGGATACCATAACCTTTGGAAAATGGGCAGGGATAGATGGTTTCAGTGAGGGTTTCTGTCATCTTTTCTTATATTCGATGGCGTTTTGCCGGGACTTCGTTAGAATAATCGTTTTTTAAGCATAGCATCGATAACGAAACTTGAACAAAATATGCACCGGATTTACCGGTCTACCAGGAGCGAGTAATGAATATTCATGAATATCAGGCCAAGCAGTTATTTCGGAATTACGGAATACCTGTTCCTGACGGGAAGCATGCGACGACGCCTGAGAGTGCCGAGCAGATTGCCAAAGAATTGGGCGGCGGCGGATGGGTGGTTAAAGCCCAGGTTCATGCCGGCGGCCGCGGAAAAGTCGGCGGAGTCAAACTGGCCAAGGAATTTTCCGAAGTTGCGGAATTTAGCCGCGATCTGTTAGGTAAACGGCTGGTAACGATTCAGACAGATAGGTCGGGATTACCCGTTAATTCGTTGCTGGTAGAGAAAACGTACCCGATCAAGCGGGAACTCTACCTTAGTCTTCTGGTTGACCGCAGCAGCGAACGCATGATTTTTATCGCTTCGGCGGCGGGAGGTATGGATATTGAAACCGTCGCCCATGAAACCCCCGAACGGATTATTACCGTGCAAATCCATCCTGCTGCCGGTTTGCAGGCTTATCAATGCAGACGATGCGCTTACGCACTGGGATTAAAAGGGAGTCAGATCAAAGCGCTAACCGGCATCATGCAGGGTATGGTCGAGCTGTTTTTGGCAAAAGACGCCAGTCAAATTGAAATTAATCCATTGATAGAAACGGACAGCGGCGATTTAATGGCGCTGGATGCAAAAATTAATTTTGATGATAACGCCGTTGCGGCTCATCCGGACATCCTGGCGATGAAGGATCCGGAACAGGAAGACGCAAAGGAAAACAAGGCCCAGCAATTCGGATTAAACTACATTACCCTTGACGGCACGATAGGCTGCATGGTCAACGGCGCCGGACTGGCTATGGCGACCATGGATCTGGTCAAGCTGAAAGGCGGCAAGCCGGCCAATTTTCTCGATGTAGGCGGCGGCACCAATGTCGATAAAGTTTGCGAAGCGTTTAAACTGATTCTGTCAGACGGCAATGTCAAGGCTGTCCTGGTCAATATTTTCGGCGGCATCGTCCAGTGCGATATTATTGCGACGGGTATTCTGGCTGCCGTAAAGGAAGTCCACGTGGCCGTACCGGTGGTGGTTCGTCTGGAAGGCACCAATGCCGAAGAAGGCAGGGCTTTGCTGAGTAATACCGGCCTTAATCTATATGCCGCGGATGATTTGACCCATGCGGCTGAACAAGTCGTTGCACTGGCGGAGGCCGTATGAGCATCTTGATCAATAAAGACACTAAAGTCATCTGCCAGGGTTTTACCGGCAAACAGGGCACCTTTCATTCGCGGCAGGCGCTGGAATACGGCACCAAACTGGTCGGCGGCGTCACCCCGGAACGCGGCGGGGAAAGTCATTTGGGTTTGCCGGTATTCAATACCGTTCAGGACGCTGTCGACAGCACCGGCGCCGATGCCAGCGTCATCTATGTGCCGCCGTTTTATGCGGCTGATGCGATACTGGAAGCAGTCGATGCCGGCGTTAAACTCATCGTCTGCATCACCGAAGGCATACCGATACTGCAAATGATGCGCGTAAAGGCAGCAATGGCCGGAACGGACGCCTTATTGATCGGCCCCAATTGCCCCGGCGTCATTACGCCGGGCGAATGTAAAATCGGCATCATGCCGGGTAAGATTCATATGCCGGGTTCTATCGGGATCGTTTCTCGTTCCGGCACATTGACCTATGAATCGGTGCATCAGACGACCACGCAGGGTTTGGGACAAAGCTCCTGCGTCGGTATCGGCGGAGACCCTATTCACGGCATGAATTTTGTCGATGTACTCAGCCGTTTTCAGCAGGACGAGCAGACCAAAGGCATCGTGATGGTCGGCGAAATCGGCGGCGGCGAAGAAGAAGATGCGGCGGCCTATATCAAAGCCTATGTCACTAAACCGGTGGTGGCTTATATTGCCGGACAAACTGCACCGCCAGGCAAGAGAATGGGTCATGCCGGCGCCATTGTAACCGGCGGCAAGGGCACGGCGGAAGGTAAGGTGGCGGCGCTGAAAGCTGCGGGGGTAGAGGTTGTCAATTCGCCGACGGATATTGGTGTCGCCATGCTGAGGTGCTTGCAGGTTTCCGGGTAAAACGAATGCCGCCGCAATCCCTAAAAATCGCTCTCGCCCAAATCAATTTCATGGTCGGCGATATAACGGCTAACGTCAATCAAATTATCCAGGCATCCGTTTATGCCCGTGATCAGCTAAGTGCGGATATCATCGTATTTCCGGAACAGATCGTCACCGGCTACCCTGCGGAGGATTTATTGCTGCGTCCTGATTTTATCAGGGATGCCAACAATGCGGTTGATCAACTTGCCGGCCGGGTTAGCGATATAGCCATGGTGGTCGGTTTTCCGGAACGCGATGGCAACAAGCTCTACAATAGCGCGGCTTTGCTGCATCAGGGGACCAAAATTGCGTGTTATCGTAAACAGGCGCTGCCGAATTACGGCGTATTTGATGAACAGCGCTATTTTGCCCAGGGCACGAAGCCTTGCGTGTTTGAATTCAAGGGCACGCTGATCGGACTGACTATCTGCGAGGACGTATGGCATAGCGGCATAATTGATGCCACCAAGCAGGAAGGAGCGGATCTGTTGCTGACCTTGAATGCCTCGCCTTTTAATTCCGGGAAAATCCATCAGCGTGAAGCCGTGATTTGTTCCCAGGTAAAAGCCGCTCAAATCCCATTGGTGTATGTCAATCAGATCGGCGGTCAGGATGAACTGATATTCGATGGTGCATCGTTTGTTGTGGATCAGCATGGCAACGTCGTTTTTCGCGCCGAAGAGTTTAAGGAACAAATCAGCGTGGTCGAATTTGTTGATCATAAGCCGCTGCCAAGCACTTGCGCGGCCCTTTATAATTCAATTTCCAGTGAGTATCAGGCTTTGGTGTTAGGCATCAAGGATTATGTCCGCAAGAACGGATTTCAGGGCGCTCTGCTGGGTTTGTCGGGTGGGATTGATTCGGCTCTGGTGTTGGCGCTGGCGGTGGACGCCCTGGGGGCTGATAAAGTTGAGGCGGTTTTAATGCCCTCGCGCTATACCCAGGCCATGAGTATTGAGGATGCGGCTTGGGAGGCCGAGGCTCTGGGCGTGAGGCATCATACCATTCCGATAGAACCCGCCGTGAATGCCTTTACCGGCATGCTGGCGGAGATATTTGCCGATAGCGCAAAAGATACGACCGAAGAAAACATTCAGGCGCGCTGCCGCGGCGTGATATTGATGGCGATATCGAACAAGCAGGGCAAACTGCTGCTGACAACCGGCAACAAAAGCGAAATGAGCGTCGGCTATGCTACCCTGTATGGCGATATGGCAGGCGGTTTTGCACCGATCAAGGATGTGCCTAAACTGATGGTTTACCGTATGGCCCGCTACCGCAATGCCTTGTCGCAGGTCATTCCGGACAGGGTTATCACCAGGCCGCCGTCGGCAGAGTTGGCGCCCGACCAGATCGATGAGGATTCCTTGCCTCCTTACGAGATGCTAGATCCCATTCTCGAGCGTTATGTGGAACTGGATCAATCGGCAGAACAAATCATCGCAGCCGGATTCAGCCGCGACCATGTGGTCAGGGCCATCAGTCTGGTGGACCGCAACGAATATAAACGTCGGCAGTCTCCACCCGGCATCAGGATTACTGCCAGGGCCTTCGGGCGCGATCGGCGTTATCCCATTACCTCCGGTTATCGAGGGATTAAGGGTTAAAGGCGAAAAAATTTTATGGTTTAAATCCAGAATGCCAAGCTTTTTTGTGCCTTGTGCCTTGTGCCTTTCTTATTCCAATAAAAACAAACTGGCCAAACCCAGGAAAATAAAAAACCCATGGCGTCGGTCATCGAAGTCAGCATGACGCTGGTGCCGATCGCCGGGTGCAACACACCCACTATTCGTTGCTGCGCTCAAGAATTTCCAGCCAAAGATCATTATAAGCCGTCGTGGAGGGACTGCTATGACTATAAGCACCCAACGGCATACGTTTTATACCCATCATTTCAATATCACTGGCATAAGGTATCACGGTATGCAAAAAACAGGGGTAGTTTTCCAGGACAGTGTTCATGATTTCCCTGTGCATTTTTTTTCGGCGATCCGCCATGGAAAAAAATGCAAGCAATGCTTTATCAAGTCGCTTATCCGCCATGAATTGTTTAAGCTGGTCCAGCGTCCGCAATGACAGCGTCGTGGGTATCACTGGAGATAATAGAATGTCGGCAGCTTCAATAATCGCTTCGGATAACAACGAAATACCGGGCGGACAATCCAGAAAAATAAAATCATAGTCTTTAGAAAGAGGCTTCAGCAGTTTTTTCAGTCTTCGGGCAGGTTTTTTCCAGCCATCAAGGATCAGGTCCAGATTCCTGAATGAGAAATCAGACGGTAAAAGGTCCAGATTATCGAAATCGGTGCCCTTGATCAGTACCTTCAAATCGCTATCTCCAGCAATTAAATGATGACTGCCGCCCTTGATTTTAGGTTTTATGCGGAAGTAATAACTGCTCGCCGCTTGCGGATCAATATCCCATACCAGCGTGCGGTAACCGTTTCGAGTGGCGTAAAACGCCAGATTGACTGCGCAAGCTGTTTTACCGACGCCGCCTTTTATACTGTACAAAGCCAATATTTTCATTGCTGCTCCTGATTACCGGTAAGTATTGCCGAAAGCGGATAAACAAGCCACACAAAATTAAAATTTCCAAAGAGGGCTATTTAAAATTCAGATGGTTTTATTCCATGCGTTCGATAATCAGCGAATTTATTCTTATGAACGATCGCGCAAGGGTTAATAACACCGATAGCCGGGAGAAAAAATATTGATTTTAAATTAAATGAACTTATAGTTACGCAACAATAAAACTTATCAGGAGCATTGCATGAAGCACTTTCGTCTTTCTATTATCATTACCGTCATCTGCCTGGCGGTTGCGTTTTACTGGGGTGGCCTGACCGGGGTTTTTATCGCCCTGATTTTGGGGGTGCTCGAAGTCAGTTTGTCTTTTGATAATGCGGTGGTTAATGCGTCGGTACTGAAACGCATGGATGAACGCTGGCAGTTTTACTTTTTAACGTGGGGTATTTTGATTGCCGTGTTTGGCATGCGTTTGTTATTCCCCATCATTATTGTATCGGCGGCTACCGGTATCGATTTTGTCGGAGTGACGGAAATGGCATTGCGAGATCCCACTACCTATGCTCATCATCTGGAGGCGTCTCATGTGCAAATTGCGGCGTTTGGAGGGATGTTTTTGCTGATGGTGTTTTTCGGCTTTATTTTTGACGAAGGCAAGGAATTGCATTGGCTGGGTCGCATCGAAGAAAAATTGGCGTCGTTCGGAAAGCTGGAGTCGATTGAGCTGATCCTGGCATTGGGTCTGCTGCTGATTATTCAGAACTGGCTTGCCAATGAGATTCGTCTGGATGCGATGGTCGCCGGTATTTCCGGTATTATGTTGTTCGTCGTCGTTGACAGTTTGTCGGCTTTATTCGAGGATGAAGAAGAGGGCGAACAGTTTACGTCTGCCGTTAAAAAAACAGGAATGATGAGCTTTCTTTATCTTGAAGTGCTGGATGCGTCATTCTCATTCGACGGCGTTATCGGCGCATTTGCGATCACTCAGGATGTCATCATCATCATGTTGGGCCTGGCCATCGGTGCGATGTTCGTGCGGAGCCTGACCGTTTATCTGGTCCGTCAGGGCACGCTCGACGAGTATGTGTTTCTGGAACACGGCGCGCATTACGCAATCGGCGTGCTTGCGGGCATCATGCTGATGAGCATGAGCCGCCATATACCCGAGGTTTTTACCGGCTTGGCCGGCGCTATTTTGATAGGATTATCGCTTTATTCGTCCATCCAGTATAAAAAGGCGCAGGGATAGATGAAAGGTACAAGGCGCAAGGCGAAAGGTAAAAGGCGAAAAAAGTTTGACAAAGCAAAATTCAGGTTACAATTATTAGCCTTTAGCCTTTAGCCTTTAGC
>CAZMRW010000117.1:0-10037 GCA_964568805.1 uncultured Methylococcaceae bacterium
AATCAGCGTTCAAATTGAATCAGAATCGGTGTTCAGGTTGGGCCAGAATATGCAATCGAACAAAGGCGTGGTGGCGCAAGGATTAGGCATTAGAGGGTTTGATGTTTTTGGTTATCGCAATCATAAAACGCCAGTGACAGGCGCAAAAGTGGAACTTGAGGTGTGATAGTGACGACTGGTGACGACTGGTGACGACTGGTGATGACTGATTTGACGACTGAAAAACTATTAAGACATTGATTTTATTATATTTAATTCATTAGTGATGACTGAGACGACTGAAAAATCGGTTCCCATGCGCGTGCGCGCGCATACGGGAAGTTTGTTTTCAGTCGTCTCAGTCATCACTTTCAATAAAATCAATAACTTGAGTCGTCACTCAGTCGTCACTTTTATAACTTGAGTCGTCACGTTTCGTCACTGCTTTAAGTTTTATTTGTAACTTACTGAAATTAATTATGTTTGAAGTATTAGGGGCCTTGGGTCCTTCCAGGCATTGGCCAATCAGGGTAATTCGGACCCCGTTATGAGCGTAGGCAGTGAATAAAAAAGTTACTAAAAACAAACTTTTCGGATGACAGCAAACTTATTGAACGCCGTTTAATTAAAAAATTTCATCAATAATATCAGGTAGTTAAGTATGAGACGAGGAACGCAAGCGGATTTGTCACGGGAGCTGGGTATCAGTCGCTCAGCCGTGTCCCAGGCATTCCGGAAGCACAATATTCAGATTTCGATCGACGGCAAATTTGACCTGGATTATGCAGCCTGGCTATTGCGGGAAAAACAGAATTTCGCCAAAAGCAAAAGCCAGCGAAAGGCAAAAAAACAATTACCAGGCTTAAAAAATCCAAGGGTCAAACGTGAAATTGTCCGGATGCTCTGGCCTGTGTGGGATGAGGCGTTTAGGACCGTTATCCGGGACCGGGCGGCCGACGGGCTTGATGACGAAGCCTGGGCGGATATGGAAACCTACTTGCTGGCGTTCGAGTTGCTTTGGGGTGCCTTCCACAAAATTTGCGATCGTCAATACCCAGCCGATTTGGGTGACTTCCAGTACAAAAAACCCGACAGCATCGATTTTGATTTTATGGCGATACCGCCGCGCGACCAAATCCAAATCATCTTGCAGCCGGATGTTGACGACAGTCCCAAAAAGCCTACCAAAATCGACTATTCAAAGATGTCACTGGAGGAATTGGAACGCCTGGTTATCGATAGCAGCAAGGACCTGGAGCGGCTGGTTGCTGGAGAAGACGACAACCTGGAAGACCTGGCTTTCGATCCCGAAGGCGATCACGATCTACCGGAAGACCTGGCTTTTGATTCTGAAATCAATAATGAAAAATGAATTAGTCCGGCTTAAAACCCTGCTTGCCGCCGGCTTGCCGATTCCTCCAGACCTTGCGCGCTGGCTGATTTCAGGAATTGACCAATTTTATTCCGGCAATTGTAAAACCCTCTGCCGTGCGTTGGGATTAAGACGGCCTGGCCATTCATCTCTGGCCACCCGCGAAATAATCGAAACCCGCAATGACTGCATTAAAAATATTGCCAAAATGTACCCCGGCAAACCCTGGCATCAAGCCGGTATAATCGAAGAACGACTCAAACGCTATCCGAGAATACCGGTTGAAGAAAAGCCACTCTACGGCTATTTGTTGTCGTTTAAAATAAAAATACCGTCCAGAGATATGGTTTTCAAAATCCTGAAAAGCGACTGAATTAAACCGGCTATTTTCATTTCATAAATTGAAGGGGATGATGGAATCATTATTTTTTTAGCACAACGCAATGACTCCAAAAATTTTACAGGCGACTTTCAACCGATCTCAAGCCGATACGGAGACCCGCAGCATTCCTGCAGTATTGTCCACAGAAACGCCGGTAAAACGCGGCGACCTGGTTGAAATTCTGACGCACAAAGACAATTCAATCGACTTAAGCCGATTCCCTCTGCCTGTCCTGGTTGACCATGATACGAATTTCCTGAATGTGGCGGTAGCAGAGAACCCTGTGCTCAGAGGCGGCCGCTTGCTGGCGGATATCAGATTCGGGACAAGCGATCAGGCTAAACAGCTATTCCAGGACATTCAAGCCGGAATCGTTAGAAATTTGTCCGTTGGGTATCGATGGTTAAAATTTATCGAAACCCAAACGGAAATCATTGTAAATCGCTGGCAACCGTTCGAGGTCAGCATCGTTTCAGTTCCGGCCGATCAAAACGCCGGCTTTTTCAGGAAAAAACTCATGTTAGAAACCGATAGAAACGCCGACGCCGGCGATATGACACAAGAACTCATTTCGGATGACAAAACCCAGCGACGCGCGGCTGAGATTGAACGCAACCGAATTCTCGCTATTCAGAAATTCGGCGCCTTTAGCCGGACCCCATCGGACGTAGTTAATAACTTGATCACTCGCGGCTTGAGTTTGGACGCGGCAAAAGCTGAAATGTTGGAGAAATGGGCTGAGAAAGTCGCATCGGAGACATCCCGATGCGATACCTCTGAAACTGGTTTGGGGGGCCATATCGATGTCAGAACCGCTATTGTTGACGGCTTGTTGTTGCGTTCCGGCGTTCATGTTGATAATCCGCATCCGGCAGCACGCGATTTCAGAAATGCCAGCGTTATCGATATTGCCAAAATCTTGCTACGCGATCGTGGCGACTACGGCGACAACCAATCACCCGCAGTAATCCTGAAACGGGCAATGAGCACCTCCGATTTACCGGATTTATTGTCTAACCTGGCTAACAAATCCATGATGTCGGGGGTTGAAAGTACACAAACCACACATGACGCATGGGTAACTTTCCGGGAAGTGCCCGATTTTAAACCTCAATCCCGCCTGGCGCTCAGTGCCTTCGAGGGATTGGAGTTAACGCCTGAATTAGGCGAAGTCAAATACTCCGGATTGACCGATGCCAAAGAAAGCTATCAAATCGCAACCTATCAGCGTGCGATCAGTTTTAGCCGTCAAATGCTGATAAACGATGATTTGTCCCAGCTCACCGATATGCCTCAGCGCATGGGCGCGGCCGCCAAACGCAAAGAAAGCGATCTAGTGTATAACATCCTCACCACATCTCATGTGATGGCTGATGGCGTGGAATTATTCGCGACGGCACGAGGCAACCTGATTACCAACGTGCTTGACTCGACCGGCCTTGCCGCCGCTGTTAGCCTGTTGCGCAAAGCGAAAGATATTGGCGGCCTGGGTTATCTGGGTTTGCGTCCCAAATGGTTGATTGTGGGGGCGGACCAGGAAATGGACGCGCTGGAACTGTTAGCTACTCTGAATAACCCGACTGCAAACGCTTCGGCGATACCCAGTTCCGACTTTGCGAAAATCAGTTTAATTGTCGAACCCAGGATCGAAAGCGCACAAATTTGGTTTTTGCTTGGTGAAGGTATGGAACGTGTCGAAGTCGGACACCTTGACAGCAACGGCATTTCATTCGAATCAGATAAAAATTTCGACACGGACGCCATGAAGATGAAGGTCAGACTGGATGCCGGCGCCAAAGCCCTATCACCCTTGGCCATGATCAAATCCAGCGGCGACGCGGCTTAATACTTTCGTTGGAGCGATATTTCGATGATTATTACCAAAACCGAAAAAGATGCAGAACTCGTTAAGAAGTCCTTCGAGCACCTGGGCTTAACGCCCGTCATCGTGATTGTTGATGACCTGCATTTGGTGTGCAGAAGTTATGAAGAATCGATGCGGGTTATATCGCTTCTGTGAACGGATCAGGCTTAGCCCTATGACCTACCCTGATGAGTGGTGAGCACGTTTTGCCGGTTTCGTGCACGGGAAAATAACCGGTTTCCAAATTTAAAGTTTCCGTGGGCCGCAATAGAGACGTAACCCACGCAATGAGGCGACGGGTTGCAGCCAATAGCGAAAAGAGAACCCCAAAAGCCGGGGCAACCCGGCTTTTTTGTGTCCGAAGTAAATTAATCGATATTGACACGCCCACGTTTTGATACTATGCTTGAATTGTCGTCAACAATGACGGCCGGGATTGGTCTCCCGTACCATACGGCGCAAGCCGCTTTAAGCGGTTTTTTTATGCGCGCAATCTCAGTCCTGTTTTATGTCGGGCTGGGCGGAGCAGCCGCAAGGCTGGCCGGTTCGTATGGCCGGTAGACCAACTTCGTTCAGTCCGGCGCTCTGTTTGGTCTCATGGCGCCGGGTTAAAAACCTTAACATACGGAGTCATCATCATGAACACATCTACCCCTTTTACCGTCACCATCGTTATTGACAAAACCGCCGCACTATTAGCAGGCGTTGATGCGTACGGTTTAAAAACCATCGAAGTAACACCTTCCACCCTGACCGCGCGGCAGCGCCAAACCCTGGACCAAGTGAATTTTTCTATTACCGGCTCAACCATTGGCGGCGCCATCAGCGGCCTGGAGTCGATTGAAGACCTGTTGGACCGGGCAGCGCTGGAGATGGAAGCCTAACAGCGCAAGCTTGAGACGGAAAACGCCGATTGCATCACCCGCATGATTGCAAAAATCATTGAAGCGCCGCTATCGGATCATTTGAGCGTTGATGCTCGCACCGGTCTTATTAATGTCGTCAAACTACCTGGTGCTTTGGTTTCGGTCGGCAGCAACGAGATTATCAGGCATTGGGCCGTAACCTGGTATGGCTTATGGGAATCCCACGCTACCGGTACCAGCGCACGGGCCAAAGAAATCAAACAAGCCGTCTTGAACAGCCCTGATGTCGCCGAAAAAATCAGGCAGGCTGAACAACAAGCCGACACCCTGAATGAATGCCTGATCAGCGCCAAAAGTATTCGTGAACGGCTTGCATCTGAACGGATGGCCGAAAAAAACCGGCTGGAGCAGGAAGCCGCTGAGCGCCGCAAGGACCAACTGGATAAATTCGTAGCCGACCACATGACCGAAACCCAACAGCGCCGCTATGCGGCCGGCTTGATGGCCGAGTCCGAGATTATCGACGCCATCGAAGATAAAACCTTCGCTCACCTGGCGCCCTACGTCGAATACAGCCGGATCAAGGACCAGGATGTTACCGAGCATGTGTTGAACGCGCTGGGGCTGGATGTGGATTATCTGGAGTACGAAGTCAGTTACGGCAAGCGCGCCTTGCAATCGGCAACCGATGACGAGTTTAACCGGACCGAGCAATTTAATCGCCTGTTGCCGTCATCGTCACTCAAACTGTTCCAGCGCTTCGGTTATCTGGACCAGTACGCCGGAGACGCTGACCCGGAGCTGATCGTCAATACCTGTGAAATCACCGTGCAGGTGGGTGAATTTGCCGTTAGCCGTGAATATCTGTTGTAAGGGGGTTAATATGAAAGCGAACAAGCACCCCGCCGGCAGGGTTGCCGGAAAAATCCCGCACTTTATCGCCGATGAAACCGGCAAATATCGAGCACCCAAGGCCTTGACCGAAGCGCAAATCATCAAGGCGGCGAAAGCATTGCTGTCAATGCATTATCGGCCTGGAATGCCACTAACCAGCCCGGATTTAACGCGTGACTGGTTGCAATTGCATTATCAGGAGCTGGGACACGAAGTATTTGTCTGTCTGTTTATGGACAATCAGCACCGGGTTATAGCGCATGAGGTTTTATTTAGAGGCTCCATTGACGGTGCTGCTGTGTATCCGCGTGAAGTCGTCAAACGGGCCTTACAACTCAACGCGGCAGCCGTCATCTTTGCCCACAATCACCCGTCAGGCGTCATGGAGCCCAGTCTTGCAGACCGGCAAATAACGGACAGATTGAAACAGACGCTGAGTATGTTTGATGTCCGGGCGCTGGATCATTTCATCATCGGCAAAGCCGGCCGGCCGTATTCATTTGCTGAACATGGGTTGATTTGATAGATTGAAGATCGTTTCAAATAATAAAAAACCGGCTAATCATGCCGGTTTTTTTGTGCCTGAGTTTCGGCAATTGTTGCGGTTGTTTTTGGGAAAATGGGACAAAATTGGGACAAAAAAAATTAAGACAATAAAAAAGGACTTGGTTAAAAACCTAAGTCCTTGAAATTATTGGTGCCTCGGGCCGGAGTCGAACCGGCACGACCGTTAAGTCGAGGGATTTTAAGTCCCTTGCGTCTACCAATTTCGCCACCGAGGCATCGATTGCTTTGGTAAGCCGATTATTATATAACAACAAAAAAAATAAACCAGATGCAGACTGAAATTTTTAACCGGGTTCCAAGCTCTTTCCGGATGTTTTAGTTGCATTATGTGCATGAAAAATCCTGCAAGCTGATTGAATATGGCCTGATAACTGCGATGATGTCGTGCTTGTCTCTAAATTTGAACCAGTACTGGCGTAATCGAGCTTAGACCGATCGTTCCATTTAAGAGCGGATGAACTTTCTGTGATGCGGTGACACAATGTTTACTGATTCAGTTGGTTTTGAGAATGATGGTGTAAGGTTTATTATAGTTTGGCGACAAATTCAAGTAATGCTGCGGATTTAATTTTAAATTCCGTGTTTTTGGTTACATGAGTCATATATTTGGAATCATTCGATGGACACAAAGCTCTCAATTACTTCCATTTGTTTACTGCTGATGTTTAATCCGGCCGGGTGTGCCGAAACGACGGCAGATAAACTGGAGATAGGATCTTTCTCGTCAGGATCGCTTGCCGGCTGGGAAAGTAAGAAATTTAAAGGCGCGACGAAATATCAATTGGCCGATGTGGGCGGAGACAAGGTGTTAAAAGCGGAAAGCGCAGGCACGGGATCGGGACTATTTAAAAAACAGCGCATCGATTTGCAGAAGACGCCGTTCCTGAACTGGCGCTGGCGCATTGAAAACCGGCTTGGCGACCTCAATGAGCAAAGCAAGAAAGGAGACGATTATGCCGCCAGGGTTTATGTGGTTATCAGCGGCGGACTGGCGTTCTGGCGGACTCGAGCGATCAACTATGTCTGGGCGAGCACATCGCCCAAGGGAAAAATCTGGCCGAATGCATTTGCCGGCGATCATGCCATGATGATTGCGCTCAGGTCGGCAAACGATGAAACCGCTACCTGGTATAGCGAAAAACGAAATGTCCTTGCCGATTTGAAGCGTCAATTCGGTGCAGACATCCGATATATCGATGCCGTCGCCATCATGACCGATACCGACAATGCCGGAGGCAAGGTGACGGCCTACTACGGCGATTTAGTTTTTAGTGCGCACTGATACTTATGCATGACACCTTAACGTACCTCGAGCAGACCGATTTTCCGGCTATCAACAGAAACGATCTGGAAATTTTACAAGTCAATCTCGGCTATTTGTGCAATCTGAGTTGCACGCACTGTCATGTCAATGCAGGACCCAAGCGCACCGAACTCATGGATAAGCCGACAATCGATCAGGTGCTGGACTTTATCGACAGGGAAAATATCCACGCACTGGATTTGACCGGAGGCGCTCCCGAAATGAATCCGGATTTCCGATATCTTGTCGTAAAAGCAAGGGAATTGGGCGTTACCGTCATAGACCGTTGTAATCTGGTGATTCTGGAGGAGCCCGGTTATGAAGATCTGGCCGATTTCCTCGCCGCTAACCAGGTTGAAATTACCGCATCGTTGCCCTGTTATCTGGAAGATAATGTCGACAGGCAACGGGGTAAAGGAACCTTCAACGCCAGCCTGTCGGCTCTGAAAAAATTAAACCGTCTCGGTTACGGGCAAACAGGCGGCGAGCTTCGGCTCAATCTGGTGTTTAATCCGCAAGGTGACTCGCTGCCGCCCGGGCAGCAAGCATTGGAAGAGGCCTATAAACAGCATTTGCTGGAACATTACGGCATCGTTTTTAACAAATTGTTTGCGATGACCAATCTGCCCATCCAGCGCTTTGGCAGTATGCTGATCAGCAAAGGGCTGTTTCATGATTACATGCAATTATTGAAAGACAATCATCGCCAGGAAAATCTGGACAGCGTCATGTGCAGAAACACCTTAAGTGTGGACTGGCAAGGCTATGTGTATGACTGTGATTTTAACCAGATGCTGCAACTGCCTTTAGGCGCTTTTGCCGGAGCCCAAACCCATTTGCGCGATTTGCTTGGACAGTCTTTGAACGGAGCGGCCATTGCCGTTCGCCAGCATTGCTACGGCTGCACAGCGGGGCAGGGCAGCAGTTGCGGCGGCTCGCTTGGTCAAACAAAAGCTTAATCAAGACCTATTTTTGAGGAGACAAAATGACGGTAGAAACGGGCGTTTTGGAACGATATTCCGCAGGTGCCGAATCGAAGCAGGCAGATCGTGGAAGGGGTGGAATTTCGAGCGGTCACGGTTACGGCGGTTAAACCGCAGCAGGACAAACCCGGTAATGCCTGGTGTGCACCCCCGGCACGATTCCTTCCTCAAGCGAAACCAAAGGGGGCACAACACCAGGATTAATGTATTTCCAGCGGAGGCTGCTGTTAAAAGTATTGCCGCATCAAAGCCGGCCGGAAGTTAAGGACGATAAGAAGGCTATGTTTAAACACGACAATAAACACAGTTTCCTGCTGTTCGGTTAAAAAAATCGAGGTTACCGGGTCCGGCAAAGAACAGTCACAATCGGACTGACAGCGACGTTATTTTGATTAAATACTTGTCCGTTGACCTGGTTGTTCTGAATAAAGTTTGTGGAAATCCGCTCGGCGCCTGCAGCGATATCCGCCGGATTGCTATCGAAATCGAATCCCACTTCGCCTCCGATAGTCGGAAAATCATCAGACGTTGCGGCATTCCTGCCCGAAGTCACCACTGCATGATAATTGCCGTTGGTAAGCTTTGATGCGTCGACGGATACGGAAGAACGCGTGGTGCCTCGTTTTTCGCATTTCACTCGTACGTCTGCCGCTTCAGCCGCATTTAACAAGCCTATGTTCAAGATCAAGGCCGATATTGTCAGAGTCATTATTTTTCTTATCATAGTTATTATCTCCAAGGAATGAGGACATCATGTCGAACATGATGAAATATGTTTGCATCATCTTTGATACGTAACATTAATTCCTTGGCGTAACGATAAAGTTCAATTGCGGTGAAAAAACAAGATAAAAATTGTCCTTATGGCCGGGGCCCCGTCGCTAAAATCGGGTCCTATTACTAATCCATGCCCTTGAAGCAAAAGTGGTCAAGAGGCGGTTTTACTCAGCAGGCATAGCCGCATACCCTTTTTCCAGACTTATAGCAGAGCTCTTGCCGCTAACCTAGGCGGGCTATTGGTTCGACAATGCTGAAATGGACTTCTCGTCCCTCCATTTTGGCAGCCGAGGTTTATCTGTATTTCTTTTCCAGATTCTGCTGCTTGCCAATCAGTTCGGTCAGGTTTTTCAGTTGTTCGGCAATCAGATCGATGAGATCGTCCAGTGTAATAATTCCAATCAGAGCGCCGTTGTCATCGATAACGGGCAGCCGGCGAATGCCTTTCTGGCGCATGATCTGTATCGTTTCGTGAATGTCGTCGTGTTCTTTCGCCAAGGTGAGCTCGCGGTACATGACATCGCCGAGGGTAAGCGAATTGCCGTCTACCTCTTTGGCGATGACCTCGATGACGATATCCCTGTCCGTGACAATGCCGACCGGGTAATTGAGGCCGTTGTGTTTCTCGACAATGACGACATCCCCGGTGTGATATTCGCGCATCAATTTGGCTGCTTCCAGAAGGGTATCGTTCTTTTGGGCAATTACGACGTCACGATTGCAAATTGTTTTAAGTGTCATATCGCTTCCTTATTGAGTTGATATCGGGTGACTGCTTGTTTGTAGAATTAAAATGATACGATTATCTGAGGATCGGCATGTGGAGCCAGCCTGGAAAAACAAGCCGATCATACGGGGCGGCGGCCCACGAAATTTCTTAATTGTTTTCACGATAACAATAGTTTTGGAAAGCTCCGTGAACTTCAATGCATAGACATAGATAACAACGCATGATTCAACAATCTCTGATTGGAATACAGAAAAAAGGTCAGACCGGAATGGCACTTACTTAAGCTATAACCGAATGAATTAAAAAGAAAAGCTGGCACG
>CAZMRW010000118.1:0-79 GCA_964568805.1 uncultured Methylococcaceae bacterium
GTTCAAGGTTCAAGGTTCAAGGTTCAAGGCGAAAGGCGAAAGGCGAAAGGCGAAAGGCGAAAGGCGAAAGGCGAAAGGC
>CAZMRW010000118.1:158-9638 GCA_964568805.1 uncultured Methylococcaceae bacterium
CGAAAGGCGAAAGGCGAAAGGCGAAAGGCGAAAGGCGAAAGGCGAAAGGCGAAAAATTTTAGGGTTTAATTTTCGTGTGTCAAGCTTTTTTGTACCTTGTACCTTGTACCTTGTACCTCAATAAACCCTATCCAGATTATTATCGCCAAGCCGTGGCCAGGCTGTCAGCACGGCTTTGACCACCGTTGCTAACGGAATAGCAAAAAACACGCCCCAAAAGCCCCATAAACCGCCAAAAAACAAGATGGCGACGATAATCGCAATGGCATGTAAATTGACTGCTTCGGAGAATAAGATCGGCACCAGTATCACGCCGTCCAGGGTCTGAATGATCGAGTAAACCAACACGATGTACATAAAATCGTCGCCGCTTAATCCCCACTGAAAATAGGCTACCCCCAGCACCGGAAAGGTAACCAGGGTTGCTCCGATGTAGGGGATAATAACCTGCAATCCCATAAGTACCGCAAGCAATAGGGCATAATTGAGATGCATCGCGGCAAACGTTGCATAACTTGCAAGCATTAATATAAAAATTTCGGCAATCTTGCCGCGGACGTAGTTGCCGATCTGCATGTCGACTTCTCTCCAGACACGCACGGTTAAATTTCTATCCCTGGGCATGAACTGCAAAAACCATTCAACCAGCATTTCTTTGTCTTTCAGAAAGAAAAAAACCATCATCGGCACAAGAAACAGATAAATCAGCGCACTGACCAGGCTGAAAACCGATGCGGCGGAAACCGACAACAGGTTATGCCCATAGATTAGCAATTCTCTTTGTATGGCATACAGCATTTCCAGGATTTTTCTTTCCGAAATAAATTTCGGATACATTTTCGGCAAGCGCATGACTTCGGTTTGAGCTCTATCGATAATTCCCGGTATGTTTTGAATCAGTTCTATCGCTTGTTGCGTAACGATCGGGATCAGATAAAACAACAGAAATATCAGACCAGCCATGAAAACCGAAAATACCAGATAGACCGCCGCCAAGCGCGGTACCCTCATGCTTTCCGCTTTAGCGACCAGCCCTTCCAGCAAATAGGCTATGACGATAGAGGCAAATGCCGGCATTAAAATGTCGGACAGCGAATAAATCAATACAAAACTGGCAATTAGTATGACAGCTAATGACACCGCCTGGGAGTTCGGCAAAATCCGCCTGAAATTTTCCCGAATAAAACGTATATTTACAAATTGGCTTTGAGGAGTCATTAACAATAAAATAGGCTTAAATGGGTTGCTGGTTATTCTACATCCAATCCGCATTGTACAGTCTGCCGCATTGAAATTAAAAACGAAAAAGGTGGTCGAACATAATCGGCATGAATACTGGGGCGCGCTTTTTTAGTTTTTGCTGCGAGATGAAACTAAATTTGACTCGGCATTTTTCATGTATTTTTCGTAAAAAATTTGATTTTTATTCATGAGATACCTAAACCCTTTGCTTGTCTTTCTTTTATTGCTCGCGCTTTCCGGATGCATGCCGATGGCCTATCCTCCGGGAGCGAAAACCAGGACGGCTCAATTGGGCGAATATAGTTTCCTGACGGAAGACGGCGTCAGTTTGCCATTACGGCGCTGGTTGCCAAAAACAGATATCAAGGCGGTTATGATTGCCCTGCACGGATTCAACGATTACAGCCGGTTTTTCGATCTGCCCGGCAAATATTTCAGTAAACTGGGCATTGCCTGTTATGCCTATGATCAGCGCGGCTTCGGCGCAGCTCCGAAACGAGGTCTATGGGCGGGGCAGCAGGCCTATGTTGACGATTTGAGAACCCTGGTGCAACTGCTCGAACAACGCTATCCGAATCGCCCGATTTATCTGCTGGGAGAAAGCATGGGCGGCGCCGTTATTATGACCGCGATGAGCCAGACGGATAATTTCCAGGTCGGTGGCATTATTCTCGCGGCGCCGGCATTATGGGCCAGAGAAACCATGCCATGGTATCAAACCGGCCTGTTATGGATGCTGGCGCACACCATGCCCTGGCTGACTCTGACGGGGGAGGGGATGGAGGTAACGCCATCGGATAATATTGAAATGCTTCGGGCCTTGGGGCGGGATCCATGGGTTATCAAGAAATCCCGCGTGGAAACCCTGTACGGCCTTACCGATTTGATGGATGCGGCTTTTAACAGCGCAGGCTCTTTGCGCGGCAATACTCTGATGCTGTATGGCGAGAAAGATGACATTATTCCGAAAGAGCCGACTTATGCCTTTCTTAAACAATTTCTCGCCACTCGTCCCGCCGAAAAAACCATTGCCTTTTATCAGCAGGGCTATCATATGTTATTGCGTGATCTTCAGGCGGCGACAACCTGGCAGGATATAGCGGCCTGGATCGAAACCGGTTCGGCAGGACTGCCCTCGGGCGCGGATAAACGGGCGCAAATGCTGTTATCGCAGACCGTAGACAACAAAACAGTATTATCTCGAGCAAGCAAAACGAAGAACCAACTTATTCGGCGCCAGGCGGATAAAACTGTAACAACACAGAAGCACATCTGGGTAGATTAACCGGCTTGCCAGCGGAATTATCTTTTATCCAGATCTTTCAAGTGCCTCAGTTTTTCCCTGATTTTAATCTCCAGGCCTCTGTCTACCGGCTGGTAATATGTCCTGCCAATCAGCTTATCAGGAAAGTAATTCTCTCCGGCAGCGTAAGCTTCGGGTTCATCATGTGCATAACGATAATCCTTACCGTAATCAAGCGCTTTCATTAACTTGGTCGGCGCATTCCTCAGATGTACCGGAACCCCCAGGCTGCCGTACTGCCTGGCATCCTGCATAGCCGTATTGTAAGCCATATAGACGGCGTTGCTTTTGGGTGCGCAAGCCAGATAAACGATCGCTTGCGCCAGGCTTAACTCGCCCTCGGGGCTGCCTAGCCGTTCCTGAGCTTCCCAAGCGTTTAGTGCTATCTGTAAGGCTCTCGGGTCGGCATTGCCTATATCTTCGGAGGCAATCCTGACAATGCGTCTGGCCAGATAGGCAAGGTCGCAACCGGCGTCCATCATCCGGCATAGCCAATACAGCGAAGCGTCCGGGGAACTGCCGCGCACCGATTTATGTAACGCCGAAATCTGGTTATAAAACTCTTCGCCTTGATTGTCGAACCGCCTGACGCCGCCGGTCAGCACCTCCCGGGCGCAGTCACCATCGATGGTCCGGCTGTTTTTTGCCGCTGAGAGTTCGACCGCAATTTCCAACAGATTCAACAGTCGTCTGGCATCCCCATCGGCGGCCTGTAAAAATTGTTGTTTAATGTCATCCGCGATGGATAGCCCGCTATTGCCGAGGCCGCGGTCCGTATCGGTCAGGGCCTTGTTCAGCACGGCAAGCAAATCGTCTGCCGTCAATGCGTTCAGCACATAGACCCGCGCTCTCGACAGTAGCGCATTATTGAGGGCAAAAGAGGGATTTTCGGTGGTCGCGCCAACAAAATAAACCGTTCCGTCTTCTACATGCGGCAAAAAAGCATCCTGCTGCGATTTATTAAAGCGATGGACTTCATCGACGAATAACACGGTGCGCCGATGCTGCTCCTGCTGTATTTTTTTTGCCTCGCCGACGGCGGCCCTGATTTCCTTGACACCGGCTAATACGGCTGAAATCGGCATGAATTCGGCGTCCGAATGCCGGGCAATGAGACGCGCCAATGTCGTCTTGCCGGTACCGGGAGGCCCCCAGAATATCATCGAATGCAAGCGCCCTGACTGGATGGCCTCATAAAGCGGTTTTCCGGGCTTTAATATATGGTGTTGTCCGACATAGTCGTCCAGCGAACAGGGCCGCATCCGGTCGGCCAACGGCTTGGTCAAGTTATCGAGCATCATATAAACTGAAAAAATAAAGCCCTGAAAAAGTTAAATTCGGCATATTTTACCCTTTCATCTTTAACCTTGCGCCTTGGGCCTATTTCCTATTCATCGGAAAAAACATCGACCCCTTTGGGAGGATTGAATTGAAATAGAGTCTGTTTTAACGGCGGATTCAGGATCACATTGGAAAAGTAAATGCGGGTCAGTTGGCCAAAATTATCGCTTAACTCCATGCCCCCCAGGGAACCTCGGGTCAGACCGATGGTTATGTATTTAAAGCTGGTTTCCTGGCTTTTCGGTAACAGCTTGATCCACTGCATGTCCCCGTCAACTCCCTGATCTTCCATGATAAAATTGTCTTCCAGTGAAATATCGCCGCTTAGCAGTAATGCCGGCGTAGAACCCAGCGACTCATCAAGTTTCTTAATTGTAACCTGTTCAAGGTCGGTATCGTAAAACCAGACCCTGCCCGAATCGGAGACGATTTGCTGAGTAAATGGTTTCTGATAATCCCAGCGGAATTTTCCCGGCCGTTGCAAAAAAAACACGCCATAACTGGTGCGAGTGGGATTGCCCGCTTCATTGATCAAAACCTGTTTAAAATCCGCGCTGAGCGATTTTGCAGTGGCTAAAAAGTCTTTCAATTGTTTGATCGGTTTATCGGCTGCATAAGATTGGCTTGTCCATGACAACAAGGCTATTAATAATAAACGGTAAACATTAACTTTATTCATTAAATATCCATTAAAAAATCATTGCGTAAATAATTCATTGAACCAGGTGTTATCCTGTTCGAAACCCGAATTGCTGCAGGATGAGTAGGCCGTCGGTTCGGAGCCAGCGATATACGGATAGCTTTTAGCGCCGGGACAGGACGCATTGGCCAATAAACCGTTAACCGGATCAACCAGGACCATCCTGATATTATCGGGAGGGACCAAGGTGACTGGCTGGGTTGAAATTTGTTTCATCAATTCCGTCCAAACTTGCAATGCGCCCGTTGCGCCGGTCAGTCCGGCCGGTTTATTATCATCGCGGCCGACCCAAACCACCGATAAATAATCGCCGGTGTAACCGGCAAACCAGCTGTCCTTGGCGTCATTGGTCGTGCCGGTTTTTCCGACCAGACCATAATCCGGAGGGAACGCTGAATAGGCTGCTTGCCCGGTACCGCTATGCATGACTTCCTGCAATATGGTATTGACAATATAGGCCGCTGAAGGATCGACGGCCTGTCTCACGGTAAAAGGGTAGCCTTGCAGCCGTTCGCCCTCTGCGGAAATCACGCCTCTGATGGCTTTCAACGGTGTCGAAAAGCCATCGCCGGCCAGCGTCTGATACATTTGAGTGACTTCCATCGGTGATAATTGCGCGGCGCCCAGTAAAAATGAAGGATACAGGTCAACCTTTCGGGTAATCCCCAAATTTCTCAAGGTTTTGGCGGTCCGGGCGATTCCGATATCCATGCCGATGTGAACGGTTGCCAGATTGTAAGACTTGGCCAGGGCGGTATGCAGTCCGACAATACCATGCTCTTTATGGTCATAGTTTTGGGGGCTCCAGTCGTTGCCGTTCTGTCCTTTGATAAAAATGCCCGTATCGCTGACCGGCGTTGTGATGGTATATTTGTTAGGATACTCCAGTGCAGTCAGATAAATGACCGGTTTAATCAACGAGCCGATCGGTCTGACGGCATCCAGTGCGCGATTAAATCCGGATGCGGAATTTTTTCGGCCACTTGCCAGAGCGGCAATTTCACCGCTATCCCTGCGTGTTACCACCACGGCGGTTTGCAGGTTTTTAGTCTTGGGCAGTTTTTCCAACTGGTTTAATTTGGTGGCGACGGCCTGTTCCAGTTCATCCTGAATCTTGGTGTCCAGTGTGGTAAAGATGATCAGCCCCTCGGAGGTCAGATCTTCTTCACGGTAATCCTCTCTTAACTGGCGTTTGACCAGGTCGAGAAATCCGGGATAACGATTGGCCGAACGGTGGGTGTTGGCAATGACATTTAACGGTTTGGCTTTGGCCGTTTCAGCTTGTTCGGCGGTAATGTAGTCTTCCGCCAACATCTCATCCAGCACCAGATTACGCCGTTGAAGCGCTCTGTCGGGGTACCGTCTTGGATCATACTCGGAAGGTCCGCGAACCAGCGCCACCAACGAAGCCAACTGTTCCAGCGGGAGAGTCTTGAGGGAACTGCCGAAATAAAATTCGCTGGCCAGGCCGAAACCGTGAACAGCGCTGGCGCCGTCCTGACCCAGATAGATTTCATTTAAATAAGCCTCCAGAATTTCATCTTTACTGTAGCGATATTCTAAAATCAGCGCCATCAAGGCTTCTTTCACTTTTCGGGATAATTTACGTTCGGAGGTCAAGTAAAAGTTTTTAACCAGCTGCTGAGTAATGGTGCTGCCGCCCTGCACCATGCCGCCGGCTCGAACGTTCGTCCACATTGCCCGGGCAATGCCCCGCAAGGATATTCCAAAATGATGATAAAAATCACGGTCTTCGGAGGCAAGCAAGCCCTTGATCAGCACATCCGGGGCTTCCTCCACTTTAATCAGGATCCTGTCTTCCTTGATAGTGGGGTAGAAACTGCCGATTTGTACCGGATCCATACGGATAATTGCAATATTTTTGCCTTGCGTCAAATCAGTTATGCCGGCAATGCCTGCATCGTTAAAGTCAACACGCAGAGTGGTGCTGGGTTGTTTTTGATCCCAGAAGGTAAAATCCCGGGTCTTTACGCTGATTTGCCGGTTATTTATAAAATAGGTGCCGTCCGAGTGCAAGCCGGGATCCTGGCGGTAATGCAACATTCCCAATAATTCTTCAAACTTTGCCGCAGTAAGGTGATAGCCGGCATAGAGTTCAACCGGGCTGGCATAAACTCTGGCCGGGATAGCCCAGCGTTTACCTTCGAACTGTTTACGGACGTTATAATCTAGATAGCCTAGATAACTGGTAAAAATAAACGCAAATCCGACTAAACAAATCAATAAAATATATCTAAACCAATGGCGGTTTGCTTTGCCATCCGGCTTTTTCTTGTTGTATCTGGTATTGCGTTTTTTAGTACGTTCTATCATAGCCTCTACTATTTAGATAATTTGAATATCATCATCCCTGATTCGACCAGGTATTATACATAATCAGGATTTTCAGCATCATAATCGATGACTTTATCAACGTTATAATGAATATAAAATGAATATTGTTTTTGGAATTATTATTTCAAGCCTGATGAACCGGATTTGCCCGGCTCAACTTTTACATAGTCTTTAACTTTCAAGTAAGTTAAAAAATGATCCAGGATTCCTTGAGTGTAGTCTGACATGGTCTTGACTTGGAGTAAGTGTCGTTGCATGGGCGATTATCGGCGTCTTTCGGACATGGTTTTCTTTTTCGATCATTGATCGGACTTTCCTGGTTTTTCGTTATTTTAATCAGAACCGTTGGCTGATTGACAAGGGAATGTAGGGAAATGGGCTGAGATGATCCCCTAGCTCCGCCGGTGTATCGATATTTTCCGTTGTTATAAAAAACAACTCTTTGCCTGGCAAGGCTTATAGCCAGTCTTCAGGAGGGATTGATTTTGAAAGAGGGTAACCCGCAAGGGGCCACCCTCGATAGGACAGAAACGGTTAGGGTATGGCAGGTAATGATTTTGAGATTTTTTTCTCGCCTAAACCGCAGTCGACATGGCCAAATTGGCTTTTGCTGTTGATTTTTCCTTTGGAAGCCTTACCCATATCGTAAATGATGTTGTCCGGACGTGTCGTGTCAGGATTGACGCCGCCGGGAACATGATCCAGACCAAGCTCATTACGCACACGCCAGGCAAAGTTATGATCCTTGCAGGAGGTGTCGCCGCTAGCGCCAATGCCGCCCACGATGCCGCTCGGTGAGTACAACCCTAAACCGCCCCCGAAAACATTATGGCCGCCGACACGTTTGCCGACCATCGGGTCGGAGGCTGAGCCGTAGAGGGCGGCATCACCTTCATAAGCACCGCCGGTATCGACCGGATTACTGAATTGCACGCCCCACAGACCGCCGCCAGGCTGCGACGAAGCGTAAAGATTGGCGGTAGAAAGCGCCAGACCCGGGAGGCTCAGCGAGTTCGCGGTGCTGGCTTTTTGTGCGGAAATGACCCTGCTGGCCGGCCATTGCGCGCCGCGGTCGGCGCCGGTGAAGGCAACGGCGCAAACGAAGCCGTCTCTGTCCACGAGTGTCGCCCACATTTCCAGGCCGAACCCGCCATTAGTAGCGGCATCTGTGGGGACGGTGTCAATGGCGCTTTTCAATTTCTCATAGAGTGCATTAGGTGTGTTTGCTACACCAAGTGCCGTTGCTACCAGTTCGCAACTGTCAGCAGAAGCCGGAAATGCCGCCTGAGCGCCTGAGACTACGCCGAAGCTCCCTACAAACAGGGCTAACGCTGTTAATTTGTGATGTTTAAAAGTCATGTTAATTCTCTATTCAAGATGATGTTATTGTTGTTCTCTTGGATTCTCTTCTTAATCTTTCTTAATTAAAACTGAAAGGCTGAGAATCGGCCCCATTATCGCAAAAAACTATTGTATTGCAAGGGGTTGAGTCTGATAACCAGCAATTCAATCGGACACTTTGGGAATCCGATCGACAGGTCATAACGGAGGATGTTTTAGGTACCGTCATTCTCATCACCCTGGCCTTGTTTGACAGTTGGAAGAGTGGATTTATAAGCAGAATTGCAGTTAATCACTTCACTCCGACCATCATTTAAAAGGTGTATAATTTGTCTTTTGTTATAAACGATATTGAAAGATGATCAGAAAACGACTCACGATGGCACTGCTAGCAGTTTGTCTCAGCGCATGCGGTGACCAGACCGAAGAAGGGGCGAGCGATGAAAAGCAAAGCCGGATCGATGCTGAGCGGAGCAATTCGCAATTCAAAATTACGTCGGATACGAATGCCACGCAGTTGGCTGAAAAACGGTCTGAAAAACTGGCGCAAAACACCGGCAAGCGAGAATCCAGACTGCCTCAGATGATGGCGGAGGATCCATCTGATGCTGACGATCAGATGGCTGATATTAAAGAAATTGAACAATACCGCCAGGAATACGCCGAGGCCGTTGACGTGGAGGAAAAGGCCGAGGCGTTAATAACTTTGGTGCAGGCTGATGAAGAAAATGCCGTAGCAGTGTTGCAGGATGCCTACGCAAGTCCTGAGCCGGTGTTGCGTAAGGAAGCCGTCCTGCAAATGCAGGACTTCAGCGAAAAAACAGAGGTCGTCGATATGTTGTTGAAAGCTCTCGACGATCCGGATCCGGATGTGGCAACGGAAGCCGTTGAAGGTTTGTCAGGTGTCGAAGATCAACGCGTTATCGATGCATTAAAAAAGGTCGCGCAGTCCCATCCTGACGAGACGGTCAGGGAAGCGGCGCAGGACTATGTAACTCAAGCCAATGAAAACGATTAATTTAAGCGCGTTCAAAATCCGGCTTTGAAGATGAGTTGTGCGTCTACCATAGGTAGTAGATAGCGGCGACTATCAGCAACTGGACAAACACCATGACCCAAAAATAAAGCCCGAAAAGTAACAATTTTAGTAATTATTCAGCGAGATTGAAAAATAAAGCTTGACAAGGTTTTTCGCAAT
>CAZMRW010000119.1:0-9598 GCA_964568805.1 uncultured Methylococcaceae bacterium
TGATCTATGAATGCAAATTCAATAGCATGGTGATGAAAGCCATGTCCACGGCTCACTGCCCGGGGTTATTTTCAATTTAATAAGGATGTAAACAAAGAATTAACTTGACGAATTGACAGAATCTTATAGAATACGCGCTCTTTAAACGGAGCGGTAGTTCAGTTGGTTAGAATACCGGCCTGTCACGTCGGTGGTCGCGGGTTCGAGCCCCGTCCGCTCCGCCATTTTTAGAATTCAATGAGCTGGCATTTTGCTTTGCCGGCTTTCGACATCCCGGTAATCTTCCGGGATGTCGTTTTTTTGCTTTTTACCGATTCAGAGTACGAATGGGTTTAAAGTAAACTCTATCAGACGGTTAGCTCTGCAAAGCGCTGCCACAGCCTCTTGAAAGTTTCGGTTAATCGTTGATCATCGGCAAGGACACGAGAAGTCAATTCAGCCGGAGTAAACCAGTCACCTTCATCAATTTCCTCGGCCGCCAGATTAAATGGGCCATTGTGCGTTAAGCGGTACACCTGAATAAATTCCATGCCGGTTTCGAGGGTCGGCTGCAATTTGAACAGCGGTTCGAGTATTTTTTCTTCGGCGATACCCAATTCTTCTTCAACTTCCCTGATGGCGCAGTTGTCATAATCCTCGGCGGCGTCGACATGACCTGCAGCCGAAGTATCCCAGAGCCCGGCATTCAGATCTTTGCGCATTGATCGTTTTTGCAGGAATAAGCGCCCCAAGTCATCAAAAACCAGGATATGTACGGCACGGTGCCTAAGACCCGATGCATGGATGATATGCCGGGCGCAGGTATCGATGACGCAGTCGTTCTCATCAACGACGTGGAGCAGTTCATTATTCATAGGCAAGACAATTGGCAGATCGGCGAGACGCAGACGATCGGAAAAGCGAGATTTTAAACTTTCCCGGCGGTTAGCGGCAATGAATATGTACCGGTATCGGAAGGGCGGTCGCATGCTCATCCCGTAACGAGATGAAGATGAGCATGCGAAATCGGGAATTAACCGGCTTTACCGGCTTGTGTTGCCGCAGGCACTTCGATCAATCTGCCTGATTTGCAGTCGTAGATATAGCCATAAACAGGGATGTCGGAGGGCACTAGCGGATGATTTTTGATGCGGGTGACATCTTCCAGAACGCTTTGTTCCTGGTCTTTGATGGTCAGCCAGTCGATGTATTTGCCTTCGGCGGAACCTGGGCCTTCGCCGCTATCATGCCAGCCGCTGGCATCGACAGATGCTGTTTTTAAACTGCTGGCTAACAGACCGCGCATAATGTCATCGTTAAAGGTTTCCATGCCGCAATCGGTATGGTGAATGACGAACCATTCGCGTGTTCCTAACAGCTTGTAGGAGATGACCAGGGAACGGATGGCGTCGTCGCTTGCGCGTCCGCCCGCATTCCGGATAACATGCGCATCGCCTTCGGACAATCCGGCATATTTGGCCGGGTCCAAACGGGCGTCCATACAGGTTAAGATGGCGAAATGCCGGCCAGGAGGCATGGGTAAGTCGCCTTTGCTGCCGAATGCATTAACATAATCTCTGTTTGCTGACAGTACTTCATTAAGAATTTTGCTCATAACTACCTCTCGTTATTATTATTTGGTACAAAAAAGCCGCTTAGCTTAATCATATTTAATGATAAAACCAAGCGGCAATAACTATCTCCATTGACTACTGTACTCTACTAAACTGGAATTTTAAATACAGATATAAATTTATAAAATATAAACCTACCATTTATAATTGTTCGTATGGATAAATTAAATAATATGCAGGTATTTTGCCGTATCGTTGAACTGGGTACGTTTGCCGCTGTGGCTCGTGAAATGAATCTGTCGGCGATGATGATCAGCAAGTATATGGCTCAGTTGGAAGAGTCTTTAGGCGTTGCCTTGTTAAACAGGACAACCCGGCAGATCAGTTTAACGGAAGCAGGAGAAATCTATTACTACCGCGGCAAACAGTTGCTCGACGATTTTTTGGAACTGGATGAATTTACCTCACAATTAGGAAGGAAGGTCAAAGGGACCTTGAAAATCAGTGCGCCGATTGATTTTGGCGGGATTTACATGGTGCCGGCAATCGAAGCCTACTATCGTGAATTTCCGGATGTCAAGATTTTGATGACGCTGCATAACAGCCACGTTAATTTAAGCGAGGGAGGGTTTGATCTGTCGATTTTGGTCACGGACAGTCTCGATTTGGGCGTGGTTGCCAGAAAAATTTCTGAAACCCGGCTGTGTACCTATGCGTCCCCCGATTATCTCGCGCAATACGGCCGGCCCGGACATATCGATGAATTAAGTTTGCATCGATGTCTGCATTATATCGATACGCCCCATAAAGATTATTGGATATTCAAGGTAGGTGACGAAGAAACCAAAATAAAAGCCAACTGGCAGTTTGCATCGAACAACGGCAGGGCGTTATGCCAGGCGGCGGCTCTGGGGATGGGTATTACCCAGGCGCCTGAAATATCGGTGGCGAATTATCTGGCGCAAGGCAAATTGGTTGAAATTTTGCCGGAATTTCGCATCCCTTCGCTCGCAATTTATGCGACCTATTTACAAAGACGTTTTTTGCCGGCCAAGTTGACGACATTTGTTGAGTTTTTGATTCACTATTTTTCCGAAAATAATCGGCATAACGACATCAAACCGGTTTCAAAATTAAATACGGACATTGAACATGGCCAGACGTAGCGAGCACAGTCTCGAAGAAATTAAGGCAATGGTCTTGAAAGCAGCCGAGTCGATAGTGATCGATGAGGGGTTTGAAGCGTTGACCATGCGCAAGATTGCAATGGAAATAGGTTATACCGTCGGCAGCATTTATATGGTGTTTGCCAATATGTCCGATCTGATTTTACATCTTAATGCAAGGACGCTGGATGATATCGCGGCGGAATTGGAGCAAGCGCCCGATTGCGGCTCCGATCAATGCGTTGAAGAGTTGTCGAAGATTTATTTGCGCTTTGCGAGTCGGAACTATAATCGCTGGAGCATGATTTTTGAACACCGCTTGCCTCAGGGAGGCAAGGTTCCTGATTGGTATCAGGAAAAGGTCGAGCATGTTTTTAAACGCTTTGAGGCGCAGTTTGCCAAGCTTGCTCCTGGTTGCCCCGAGGCCGAGAAAAAACAGGTGGCCCGCGCGCTATGGGGAGGGATTCACGGAATCAGTATGCTGTCACTATCAGGGAAACTCGATATCGTAGGCGTTGACGATGTCGAAGAGAGCATGATCTTGCTGGTCAGAAATTTTATTTCCGGATGGACGCGCCGCTACCGAATGCCTGACTGAGTAAAGCCTCGCCTAAAAAAGGTTGAAGGTGCCTTAAAAATTCCAACTGGCGAATCTGATGCTATCTTTGGGGCAACTCGTTGTTGCGCATAAGGCGGTTATTGCTTGAGTGGCATTGATGCCGGACGCCAGGTTCAATTTTTCAGGCAGTCCGGATTTAAGTAAAATGGATTTGATTTCTTCCGGGCCGAGATCGGGCTTTAGTTCCAATAATAGGGCGACAATACCCGACACTTCGGCCGCAGCAATCGAACTGCCCGAAATAAAATCGTAAGTTCCATGAGGCAAGGTGGTCAGAATTTTTTCACCCGGCGCAGTTACCGGCTGCTCCTTGCTATGATCATCGGCAGCGGCTTGTCCAATGGACTGAACCGGTATGACATTCTTCATGGAAGCGGGAAAATTCTCGCTGTCCTGGTCCAGACCCGTGTCGGCGGCAACGACGATGATGCCTTTATCGATTGCCTTGTTCAATAAAATTTCCAGCAAGGGGTCCTGGGGTCCGGTCAAGCTCATGTTGAGGACATTTACGCCCGATTTGATCGCGGTATTAACAGCCAGAGCCAGCGTATAGCTGTTGCACAGCGATGCCATCGAATCAATATGATCCGGCCAGCAGGCTTTTAACGCGATTAGCTTGGCATGGGGCGCGACGCCGATGATGCCGGTACCGTTATCTTTTTTTGCGACCATGACGCCTGCGATGGCTGTTCCGTGTTTATCACTGGCAAAACTTGACGATATCCCCGAGGCAAAATTTTCATTCCGGGTTATCTGGCCAAGCAAATCGGGATGATCAAGATCCACGCCGGTATCGATCATTCCAATGGTGACATGGCGTCCCGTGGTAAGGGCATGGACCTGATCGATTTGCATCGATTTCATATTTGACTGGAGTTTAAAATAGGGGTCGTTATGTTGCTGAGCCCTGGTTTTAAAAACATGCATTTTCTGGACAACGCTGATGCGCTTATCCCGGGACATTTGCTGCATCGTGTCCGGGATGGAATCGATTGCCGCTACGCGGTAAACCACGCAATGGACGCCGACCTCGGTCATCGGCCATTCGGCAAGTTTTTGCAGATGGTAATCATCCGCAATCTGGTCGGATATACGTTTGCTCCAGGTTGAGCTCTGGTAGGCGCCTCTTCGCCGGTAAGTTGACGTTGAGGTGATGGCCGCGGCTCGACCGATGTATTGATCATGAAAACCGACCAGTAATAAATGACCGGCATCGGCCGGATCAAAAAGGCTGGATAAATCCGACGTGCCAAGATCGCCGTCGCTGCTGTCAGAGGCGACGGACGTTAGCGATAACAGCAATAATAGCAATAGCAGCGGCCACTTCATTGGGAGGTTCCGCCTGGCTCTGATGGCGATAGCAAGGCATACGCCGATTCGGCAAAAATGACATTGGAATTCTTGCGCAAGGACGAAAGGCTATCAACGATAGTCCCGGTATCAGGTTTAAGCGATATACGGATCAAATAAACGCCTTCGGGTGTCGGGCCGTCGACGATCCGGCCGTGTACTGAATCGAGAATCTTGTTCTTTTGTTGCGTAGTCATGCCTTCCTGGAATATCACCTTGATTTCATTGTTGTTAATGGTAGAGGATTCACTACTGGACAAGGTCCGGAAGGTTTCTTTATGCATCTCGTCGGCAACGTAATAGGCCGGTACCAATACCAAAAGCATCGCGACCGACATCATGGCGAATGCGGGTCGAGGCTGGCTGAAATGGTCAAGGCCAAGTTTTTGAAACCAATTACGATGTTGAGTGGGTGCCGGCTGTTTCGGTACTGGCGGCAACGCAGGCTGCTCAGACTGATGAATACGGTTTTTTAATCGGGAAAAAGATACCTGAGCCGCCGATTCAAGCGTGTCGGCGCTTTTAACCGCCAGGGAAAGCTTTTGCAGCATCGCGATTTCACGTTTGCAGATCAGACATACTTTGAGATGATTTTCAACCGCCTTCATTTCAGGATCGTGAAGCGTTTTATTGACATACCACGGCAACACCAGCAGGATTTCCTGATGTACCAAATAGGGATTGGCAGGTTTGTCTTTCATTTTATACTCCTGAATTTTCGGTCTGTAATGAAAATTCGCTCATTGTTCTTTAAGTATCATAGCCAGTTTTTTGCGGGCATGATGCATCCGGGTTTTTACCGTATTTTCCGGACACTCCATCAATTGGGCAATTTCGCTGTAATGCAGCCCATGGTAATAGGTCAATTCGATTACCGCGCGCTGCTCAGGCGACAGTTCATCGAACGCGGCTTCAAGCCAGTCATCCATTTCCACCCGGTTTGACACGGTATCGTGAGCCGCCAATACGGAGCCATCAACGTCGAACTCGTCCAGTGATTCTTCTTCGGCATAAGTGTTGTCGCGTAAGGATTGACGCGCTTTATTAAAAGCGATGCCGAATATCCAGGTGGTAACCTGGCATTGCCGGTTATAGGTGCCGGCTTTCTTCCAGACCACGAACATGACGTCGTTAATCACTTCATCAATCAGATCGGTCCTGCGGGTAATCCTGGCGATAAAACGAAATAAGCGGCTATAAAAACGATGATGCAACATCTCCAAGGCTTGTTCGTCAGCATCACAGATTAACGCGATCAAATCAGCATCCTGTTTGTGTTGATCTGTTTTGTTATGGGTATTCAAATGATTACCTTTAATTGAGTTCATATTGATGGATGATCGCTAACTCCAGTATGTTAACCTAAATACCTTTCTTGCATAAATTGCAATAAACAGTGAAAAGGTTCAATGAAGCTTAAATAAATCTTAAAAAAATTTCAGGACGGCTTCAAAACCCTATCGATACGCTGAACACAAAAGAAGGGTTGATGATGTCCGGATAATAATCCAACGTATCAGTGGGGGCATGCATAGGACTCGATGAGGTATGCAACGCATCGACGTATCTGAAATCAAGGCTGATAAACCGATAAAAAAAAGTTAAGCCGGCATTCCAGTACAGGTAATCGAAATCCAGAACTTGTTTTGTCTGGGAGTAACCGGCTCCCGCAGAGAATTCCAAAAAATCCGTGACCGGATATCTTCCCGTCAGCTCATAATTGGCCGCGGCATGGCCGCGCTGATAATAGTCCTCCGACACGGAAACTGCGGCGCTGAGGAGGTCCTTATAATGCAAAAATAGGTAGAACTCATTGTAGTCGGATTCGTGGCCGAAAATAGTGCCGTCATACAAATAACGGGTCCATTGGCCATCCAGCCGCCAATGATCGGAAAGGCTATAGCTCCAGCCCAGATAGGGCGTGATTTCGACACGAGCCGCATCGTCAAATTCGGAATCGCCAAAGTCCACATAAATCGCGGAGCTGCCTAAATATAAGCCTGATTGGTGTTGGTAATCGATATTGGCAAGATAGGAAAATTTTCCGTCGCTTTTGGAATAACCCCGGCTGATATAATTGCTCATCGCGGTAAGCGTGGCATGAACTTCAGCCATTACATCAAAGGGGATCAATAAAATTATTGCCGCATGGAACAAAAGGGGTAGCAAAGTTGATTTGCAAGGTGTTTCCATACGAAACTTGTATCAATCGGTCAATTTTTAACAATAATTCAGATCAATAATACTTTAACTTTTTCTTATTAACAAAATCTCATTTAATGATTCGATATCAACTATATGAAAAAACAATCGGCAAATCAGGAAAATAATGCGATCGGCCATGCCGGACTTAAGGAACTTATCGCCTGGACTTTATACGATTTTGCCAATTCCGGTTATACCACCGTGGTGCAGACAACGATATTCAGTACCTATTTTGTCGGCGTGGTCGCAGGCGGCGCGCAAGGCGTTTCGCCAGGTCTGGCCACGCTGCTGTGGTCGCTGTCGGTGGGTGTCGCCAATTTTATGGTGATGATCAGCGCCCCGGTGGTGGGGGCTATAGCCGATGACCGGGCTTGCAAGAAACGTTTTTTGCTGTTTTCATCCGTTGGCTGTATTGTCTCGACGGCGATGCTGGCGATGGTCGGTCCCGGGGACGTTATCCTGGGAATGGTGCTGGTCACGCTGTCGGCCATTATGTTTGCTTTCGGTGAAAATTTGATTGCGGCTTTCCTGCCGGAGTTGGTTCCGGAGGAAAAAATGGGGCGACTATCCGGTTACGGCTGGAGTGTGGGCTATTTTGGCGGGCTGCTGACCTTGTTGATGTGTCTCGGCTATATAACTTGGGCCAAAGGCCAGGGCTGGACCGAAGCCCGATCGGTGCCGGTAACGCTGTTGATTACCGCAGGCGTCTTTGCCCTGACGGCAATGCCTACTTTCCTATGGCTGAAAGAGCGCGCGAAACCGGTGGCTGCCGACCTGAAATTGTCGGTAGTGTCAGCGAGTTTTCGCCGGTTGAAACACACTTATCAGGAAGCCAGACGATTCCGGGATTTGTTCCGATTTTTGATCACACTGGCCGTATACCAGTCCGGAGTCAGCACTGTCGTGGTATTGGCGGCCATCTATGCGCAAGAAGTATTTGGCTTTGATACGCAGTCATTAATTGTCCTGATTATGGTGATCAATGTGACAGCCGCTGTCGGCGCGCTGATTTGCGGTCAATTGCAGGACCGCATCGGTTCGGTGCCTACGCTGGCCATGACCCTGGTCATCTGGATTGCAGCGCTCATTGCCGCCTTTTTAGCGAGTCAGAAGATGGACATGTGGATAGTCGGCAATTTGATGGGCTTGGCAATGGGTGCCAGTCAGGCCATTGGCCGCGCGTTGGTCAGTAAATTTTCACCTGCCGAGCGGGCAGGTGAATTTTTGGGCTTGTGGGGTGTGGTCAACAGACTATCGGCGATTGTCGGGCCGTTAAGCTATGGGCTGCTTAATTACTGGAGCGACGGCAACCATCGCCTGTCCTTGTTATCGACCTTGATGTTCTTTGGACTTGGCCTGCTTCTCTTGTGCAGAGTCAACGAAACCAGGGGCAAGGCGGCGGTAATTAACCCGCTGCCTAATGGCGATTTTTAAACGGGTTCATCTGATTATCGGGCAAGTGCAGCGATACCAAAAAGGTCGCGATAAAAACCAGACCGCCCAAAACCAGAACGGACAGGACCGGGTCTGCATTTTGTGATGCCGCGTAGGTATAGCCGCCTACCGCCAGCAGCATCGTCAGATTTTGAAAAAAGCCCTGTAGCGCGACGGCGCTGCCGCTGCCGATGCTGAGCTGACCCAGTTCCTGCAGCGCCGCGTTGACCGGAACGATAAACATACCGCCCATCATGCCGACAAAGAACAGCATAAAGCGGGCGGGCCAGATACTGTCAGTCAAACCGAGCCCGATGATAAATAAAGCCATCAAATAAGCCGGCATTCTGGCGCGGCGCAAGCGTTCGAGCGGAATCATCCGCGGCACCAGCGCCGATCCTGCGATAATGCCGACCGCCAGAAACAGCGTTAATTCGGCGATTTCTGTGGCGTTTTTCAACGATAAAACCAAAGGCGCCCAAGCCACGATAAGCACTCTTAAGGTCGCGGCCGTGGCCCAGAACAATGAGGCGCCCAGCATCGAAAACCGGGAGCGCGGCGTCGTAAAAAACTGGCCCATCTGTCTGCCGAATTCGATAATTTTCGATCCTGAACCGCCTTGACCGGCAACCTTGACCGGTAAAAACAAAGTCACCAGCGCCGAGACGATGAACAGGATAATCGTGCCTGACAACGCCATATCGGTCGAGTGATCGGCGACCTTGGCGCCAATCTCCATGCCCATTAAAATCGCGAGGATGGTTGATCCTTCCACCAGGCTGTTTGCTTTAACCAGAAACTGGTGCCCTGCCAGCTCCGGTAATATGCCGTATTTGGCCGGACCATAGATGGCGGCTCCCACACCGACGATACAATAAGCCAGCAGCGGGTCCACGTTCAACAACAATAAACCGGCGCCCGCCGCCTTGATCAGATTCGCGATAATCAGTACCCTGGACTTGGCGTGATGATCGGCAAAGCCGCCTACCCACGGGGCCAGCAAGACGAATGCGATCAGAAATGAACCTTGCAGGGCGGGAACGTACCAGTTTGACGAATTATCCGTCTGCATGACCAGGGCGATCACCGTAAACAAAATAGCGTTATCGGCAAAAGCCGAAAGGAACTGGGCAATCAGTAACGGATAGATTTGTTTGTTCATAGTGCTGACTGCGCGCTGTCTTTATGGCTGAAAGAAAATGAAATGCAAAGAACTCTCGAGCCACTTGCAAAATTATCGACCGGCAAGCGGTGTAAGTTAATAAAGACTC
>CAZMRW010000120.1:0-9089 GCA_964568805.1 uncultured Methylococcaceae bacterium
TTTAACTGTTCAAATTGACCAGAATCGGTGTTCAAATTAATCAGAATACGCAGTTCGATTTCGGCAACTTATGGAGTTTTATTGACAGGCTTTCACAAAGCTGCATTAAGGCATCCCAAAAATTTTGCATCCGAATCGGATTGGAACCGGTCTGAGAGCACCATACAACATACGATGGATACAGCTTGCTGTTTTGTTCATCGTGTTCTCGCTTATGGCCAATGTAATGCCGCGCATCCGGATCAATAACAAGGCAGTCATCCATCCATGCAGCCAGGCGGTTGGTTTCAATCAAATGTCGCCGGCCTTCCGTGCTTAAATCAATGCCCAGCGACTGCACAGCATCAAAAACCTCATCATCCGGCATCGTAAGCGCCCAATTCAGGATAGCCGGGCATTCGGCTTTTAAAATTGCATCAATTCCGCCTTCTTTTTCCGCTTCGCGTTTGGCTTCATCCGTTACTTTCATATCGAACCGCGCCGGCATCCGTCGCCGTGATAGTCCTGACGTGTAATCGTTCGTTTGTATGGCTTGGTTTGCGGCAACAACAACCAGACCATCAAAAACGAAAGACTCCCCCTGTTGCTTATTTTTCACCTCATATCGCAGCGGATCGCCACCCGTGATCGCCTTCAAGACCGGTACGCCGCCGCCCCATTTATCCGCATCGGAAATGATCGCTAATCGTTTCTGATGCAAAACCGCCGTTTCAAACCGGTTTTTTTCCAGATTTTCCAAGTCTGTCGAAGCCACATTTTCCACACCGACTACATTTTTGAGCAACGTAACAAATGTAGATTTGCCAGTACCGCCCGGCCCTATTAGTTCCAAAAATCGCTGAATTTTTTTCCCGGTCATCAGGCAGTTAACAAACGCTCGCAGTTTTTTTATCTTGTCCTCGTCATTGTTTGTCGCTTCGTGCAAAAACTGAATAAATCGCCAGCAGGTTGCTTTTTCATCGAACTCGTAAGGCAGTTGCCACATAAAAAAATCGTGATCCGTGTAAGGCCGCAATGCTTTGTTTTTAACTTCAAATACACCGTTTTTCATCGGCAATGAGCTCAGGTTGTTCGCGGATATCTCCGTATGCAAAAAAAGCCGCAACAGTTCCTTGACGCCGTTCAGCCTAGAACTCGAAAAACCGCCAGGCAAAAGCGCAACGAGAACATCGAGCAATTTTTTCAATACTATGATGTTGTCAACGGGTTGCCAGATGTGCCCCTTTTTTTGAAAAAACTGTCCGGAAACAGAATCAAACCGAAAATCTGCCCGTAAGATCGGTGCAGCCAGTTTGGCGAGTTCGGATTCTTCATCGGTCGATTTTTTGTTTTTCAGCCGGCGCTTTGCCAGTTCATCCAGGGTATTTTTTGAGTCAGCCATGTTTGGCGCCCCGGATGTAAGTCACCGCGTCATAAATTCGCCGGGACGATTGTAGGAGTCGCATTTGGTCTTCAGTCGTTAGGATTTCACCTCGCGCCAGCATCGCCGCTGCCAATTGGACAACTAACACCTCGTCCAACAGAGCTTTGAATATGTCTAACACGTGCCATGCGCCTAATTCCGGCTTATGGCCGGGTGCGTGCGCCGGTCGGTCCGGGAATAAATCGGATAACTCCAGACCGATAGCCCCAACGACCGCCGAAACGTCACAGCCGGCAAAACAATGCAGGAGGATACGCTTGTCATCGAGTTCTTTTATCGACAGGCTTGGAGAACGATCCGCATGAGCCGGACACTTGGCCATCCATCGCCCGGAACCGATACGTTTTACGCCGTTGAGACGGCGCAATAATTCCGAAACTTTCATTTATCTGCCTAAATGATAAGTGTCCAACTCAAACACGCGCACTATCACGGAGTCTTGCTATTTTTTTTTCGATCGATTCCGGTTTTTTGTTTTGGGACGCAACCCAATCAAACCATTTTTGCTCATCGATGATGACTTTTCGGCCAATCCGGACAATCGCGCCAGAATCCAATAGACCGTTTTTTTCACCGTTGAAAATCAGGGACCGGACACCGCCGGAAGGAAATGCAGGATATTTCTTGCTGAACTGGGGGACTGTCAGGTATTGCGGGATGCTCATTTCATTCACCTTTTTTTCTTTAGATTGCGGCTTTTTTTTGCCGGCCAGGTGAATTATCTTGATTATTTTTTGTATGCAACAGGGGGAATTAACGTCTTTTAGTAACCCTTTTTTGATTTATATGATTAGGAAACTTCAGTTATAGCTATTTGTTTTAAACAGATTTATCAGGCTTCGGTAGATCGCCAAAAAGGGTAAATTTTTCTTTTTTGAACCGTTTTATTTCGTCTCGAATCCATTCATTACAAGCACCTTGAGAGGGAAAATGAAATTTTTCGCATACATTTTGTGCTGCTTGGTTGGCTGTATTACCCAGCGATATATATAACAGGTACTCGTGCATTTCTAAATTATTGTGTCCTCGTCGACGCAATTTTTCGCCGGGTTCCTTGAGTAACATAATTTCCGCCACGTTTGCCCAGCGTTTTCCATAGGAAATATCTTTGTTTAGGCTGCTTTTCACATAAGCTTTGGCTTTTTCTTCACATCGTCTCGATAAGATACCCTGAATGAGTAAAATTAATTCAATGGGTTCCAAAGTCAGATGAATAGTTTCCGGTTGCGGTATCGTTGGTTTTTCACCTCTCAATCCTTGAGCTATCCATCCATAAATCCGTTTAACATTAGCACTCATGATTTGTTCGGGTGTTAATTTTTCCTCGCTTGCTTCCCACAGCTCAAATGCAGTGTTTAATTTCTGATACAGTCGTTCTAACCTCTCCATATCCTCCATCATGCACCGCCAAAAATTTTTGCATTCATGCTGGCAACCACGCTGGAAACATGGCCGTCCGATAGATGGCTGTAACGCTTGACCATTTGCAAGGTTTTATGCCCCAGGACTTCGGCGATTTCGGCTAATGATGCGCCGTTCATGGCCAGGTATGACGCGGTGCAATGTCTCAGGTCGTGCCAATGAAAATCGGTGATTTCAGCGCGTTTTAAAGCGCTCTCAAATGCGGCTCTCAGGTCAAGCGGTTTGTCTTTATGCCTGATTCCGGGAAACAATAAATCTGTATCAAGCCGCCGTACCTTGGCGTTCTCCCTAAGCAGCTCCAGGGCATGGCCGGCCAATGGTACGCGGCGCCGTTCGCCGTTTTTGGTTTCGTGCAGAATGATGAAGCCGGTTTTCAGGTTCACATTCGGCCATTGCAAGCGCATCAATTCGCCTTGTCTCATGCCGCTTGATAACGCCAGGATCACGGCCGGGTATAACAAAGCGTTTCTTGATTCTTTGCAGGCTTTCAATAGTCTAGCCCGCTCGCCATCATCAAGAAATCGAACCCGGCCCCGTGATTCTTTCGGCTTTTTAACCTTCCGCGTAGGCGAATCGTCCAGCCATTGCCACTCACGAACAGCAATCGAAAACGCATGAGACAAGGCCGCCATGTAGCGAACCACGGTAGCCGGACTTCGCTGGGTTCCTCGATAGGTTATGCCGCTGCCCAATTCATCCCGGCATTGCACGATTAAAGCCGGCGTGACATCGGCCAGGGCATAAGCGCCGATTCGATCTTTAAACCATTCGAGCTGCATTTTTTGCCTTACGGCTTGCTTGGGCTTTCCGGGCAGTACGTCCTTGATATAACGGTCTACCAAATCAGCGAATGTATGCTTTTTTGCTTCGACGGTTTTAAAGTGCCGACCTTCTCTGATCGCCGCTTCGGTGGATTGAATCCAGCGTTTAGCATCGGTCAACCGGGTAAAGGTTGCGCTTTGTGGCGGGTAGCCTTTTAGCCTAACTTCGGCGGTGAATTTGGTTTTACCGTCTTTGCCAGTGCGTTCTTTAATGCGTGCCATGATTGCTCCTATGGGAGAGCAACCGGCTTTTTGATATGATATGTGCAGCCATTGCTTAACCCTGTTCGTTAAGTGAATCGGTTAGGGCTTGTTGGTGTTGATAGCACCTTCAAGCCCGCTTTGTTTCTAGGCTTTCAGTATAAATAATTTTCCCATTTTTGTCCCATTTGCTAGTAAAAAAGGGCAAAAAACAGCAATAAACCATAAACAACAAAATCCATTAAGCCTTTGTTTTTATTGTTATAATTTGTTGTGGTTTGTTCTGGTTTTTTGATTTAATTTGACTTAAAATCCCTCGGTGGTAACACCGTGCCGGTTCGACTCCGGCCCGAGGCACCATAAATATCAATAAGTTACAAATATCATCTTGACGGATTAAAAAAATTCATTACCATTTTATTACCAATTCTAAAAAGTTTAGGTAATAAATGGCTGCTTTTCGTAAGCTTCCAAATGGAAAATGGTTTGTTCGTATACGTCGAACTGGCTATCCTGAGCAATCACAGGCCTTCTCAACTCGGCCAGAGGCCGAACTTTGGGCGGCAGAAATTGAATCCACAATGCTTCGTGGTTCCTTTATCTGCAAGAAGGAAGCCGAACAAACGACCTTGGCTGAAGCTTGGGATTGTTATCTAAGAGAAATAACCCCCACTAAGAAAGGTGCCAAGTGCGAGCGCTCTCGCATTATGCTGCTCCAAAAAAGCTCGCTCGGCAATCGTTTTTTAGCATCTCTTCGCGGTGTTGATATAGCAGCATATCGTGACAGCAGACTTAAAGAAGTTTCACCCAGAACAGTGCAAGTCGAAATGGCGGCCATCAGTCATTTATACACTATCTGCCGAAAAGAATGGGGTATGGAATATCTCACCAACCCGGTGATGTCGGTTCGCTCTCCCAAAGTAAATAACGCACGCGATCGTCGCTTTAACTATGGTGAAGAAGAAGTCATTCGAGAACATCTCAATCCCGAAATGAACGCCATCGTAACAATCGCTATCGAAACTGCCATGCGTCGTAGCGAGATAGCGTCTCTTCGATGGGATATGATTCGAGGCCATGTGATTACTCTCAAGGAAACCAAGAACGGAGCAGTACGACATGTCCCGCTATCATCAGTAGCAAGGAAAGCCCTAGACACCCTCCCCCGCAGAGAGGACGGTCGCGTATTTGGTATTTACATAGACGACATGACTCACCGGTTCAAAGCTGCCTGCGATTCAGCTGGGGTGACTGGGATGAGATTTCATGACTTACGCCATGAAGCGACTAGTCGATTATTCGAGCTTGGTTTTTCTATCATGGAGGTTGCCAGCATCACTGGGCACAAATCACTTGCAATGCTTCAGCGTTATACACACATTGCTGCCTCGGATCTTGCCAAACGATTAGGCTAGCTAAAGCCCTAAAGCCTTCCTTCCTTTGCAGTCCATCTTTTTAATCCAAGCGTCGACTGTTTCCTGGCTCCAGCATATACGTCGACCCCGCTTGAAAAATGGCGGTATTGCATCACTTCTCCGCTGAATATGACCTCGTATCGCGTCAGTAGTGGTGCCTAGCTCTCTTGCTAAATCATTAATGTAAAGAATTTTGCTCATGGATGCTCCATTCTTTTGGCCAGGACTTGAGTGACCACCCGGCTAATCAATCTGAATAAAGATGCCTGATTGCTCAGAGTTTCGATAATTTCATTTAGATATTTTAAGAAAAAACTTACTCTGAATTTGATGGAAAAACAGACAAATTAGGTTCACAAAGAAGTGTTGCAGACTACACAACGCTCCTTACTGTCATCTCGTGCGTTAATTAAAACTGACGCGCCGCAATTGGTGCATTTAACAATTTGTATTTGGCGTGAATTCAAATCACGCGCAATCACCCATGCAGCAGTAAAATCTAATTTACTGGATGGAAGCGATTTTTTAAATGCATCAAAAGCGATGACGACTTTCCGGACGTCGCTTTCCGAGCTTTTGGATTCGACCGCTTGGAAGCAAACTGCAAACAGTGTTACCTCTTTGTACTTCTTAATGTTACGGGTCAACCCTTGCGTTGAATATTTCAATGCCCCCCGGACTCGGAGAACGCCCATGTAATTCCCGATAAGTTTTCCGGAGCAGTGGCCTAGGTAATCCAGTTTCCCTATGGATAATTGAAATTCTGGCATGACGCCTTAACAACTCGAGTGCAAGTGAATATTGATGAAAGGTCTTAAGCATCCGCCGCCCCATTAATGCGAACCACTAAAACCTAGAAGCACATCAACTATGTCATGCTGCCGGCGGGTCATACTACGAATGAAGTGGGATGTAAATCGCGGCGAAAAACATAACCAGCCTGATTGAGCAATATGCTGAATGTCCTCATTGGACAATTGACTAATCTCCAAGCGCATGTCTTCTTCGGCAATGCCTGTCAATGCCCATTTCCCTCGCCAATTCACGGGCTTTTATCAGCCAGGTGAGATTCAGTTCATAAATTTCCTTATCACATGCTTTATTATGAAGTGCTGCATGGCGCTCAAAGTAATCATCCTGATTGTTAAACGCTGACTTCATGGCCTCGTCTATCTCAGGCGTTATGTTTGCGAGCTGAAATTTGTTTTTAAGAAAACCAGCGCCAAATTCCGCCAACAGGGGAAGAACCAATTCCTGAAAAAAACCGTGGGTAATAGCTTGCACGCCTTCAAAATCAACCGTCAGTATCTGCTGGTTGGCAAAACATTCGCGGGCCAATCTCGCCAATTTTTTGCCATGACACGGTTGCGGGGTTTTGAGGTCGCTGAAGTTCTTAACAACGATATACATTTAGTTTTCTCCTGGCCTGCAATTTACTCGTCAATCATTCCAAACAGCACATGAATCAACTCAGCTGATTAAGCCTTTTGCCTAGGCTTGACCGTAGCCCACCGGCGACGCCCCGTTTTATCTGCCCACACATCGCAGATTGGGCATTGCTGATAGGGTTTTGGCATTTTGTTGAGCACCACATGACGGGCATGGCATTTTTCGCAAATCGCCAGCCCCATTTCATTTGCTTTCCATTGCCCAACCAGTTGCCAGGCTCGATTGATGTCCAGCAATATGAACTGCGCAACTCCAGCTTCCAATTTGCTTGGCTGTGGATTATGTGCCACAACGCTGCCGTACAATTGATAAGCAGTGAGGAACAACTCGGCATTAAAAACAGCCTGGGGCTGCTGTTGTGATAAATCGTGGATCAGCCCCAGGAAAATGGAAGCATGAATGGTGTTCACGGAAGAACGGAGAACCCAAAATGAGTCATAAGGCAGCATGCCCTGCTTGGGCGATCGTCGGTGGATGGTCTTATACACCCGTATCGCCGTCTTTTTTCCGATATGGCACACAGAACGCACAACCGGAGGCCGAGCACCCAATTTAAACAGCGCCTCGGCCAGGGCCAATTCATAGCCCTTACCTGTCTCAGGAATGAAGGGCAAACGAATCATTTAACTTCCAAGCTTAGTGGTTTTGAGGAAGTAAGTAATGCGACATGCGATGCCAACGACACATTTTTGGGCGTATTCATAGGAATCAGCGTAATTACGGTTCTTGCAATGCCAGATAGCTCCCTGATTTTTTCCACGGAAAAGCCGGAGAGTTCCTCGATCTGCTTTCGGTCAACACCGAATCGCCATGCCGCTTCCATAGGGTTATTTTTGGCGCATTCGCAGGCCAGCATCAGGTATTCAAAATTCAGATGGGCAATATCTTGCTCAAGGGTCGACATGGTATTTCCTATTAAAATCACAATCGTGGTCTATGCTAGAGGCAAATCTCGTTAGTGTCCCGGACGAAAGGTTTCGGTTTTGAGCGATCAATCACGAGAAGCCCGGCCATTTGTGGCATTAAATCTCTTTAAAAAATGTCCCGAAAGGGATGATTTGCCTTTGATTCCGAATTTCCAAGCGTCAATAAAACTAAAGTTCGTGCTTATACCGGCAGATGCCCCCATTTTTTATCGTCTATACTCTCTATCTACAACTCAGAGGGAGTTGCAAATTCGTTTATTCAACCTGAAGACTGGTGAACCGGCCCATAGGAGGGTCATGCCACCGATTGAGAGTTCCGTGCTAATTAGCTGAAACCCAAGTTTTGGAGGAATTTATTGACTTTATTTTCCGGTAACCAGCCACAAACCCTCAGCAACCCAGTTAGGGCTAGTTTATGCGTGAAGTGATTCAATGCCTGATCGACTGGATTAACAAGGATCCGAGCGATGAAAAGCCGCATCGCATACTCCGTGCCTTAGCGCAGGAATCGTTGAAGAAAGCGGGCTTTGAAGAATGTAAGCGACGTTTTACCGCGGATGAGCTTGTGGCTGCAGCAGAGGAATCACCCAAACCTGCCGATCCCAAAAAATGGATCGATTGGCCAGGGTCATTTTCGAATTACTGGCAAACCAAAGAACCTCAGATTATAGAATTTGCCAGGCAGCAAGGCTTGCAGTCTTATCCCAAGCCAGAGCGTATCAGCACCAAAGGCGGACCTGGCAACATGGCTACTTTTTGTATCAGAGCGGTGCCATTGCCAGAAATACGAGAGGAAGATCATGTATTTCAAGCGTATCCCGAGAAAGAACTCCGACAACTACAAGCTCATTATGAAGTTGCCTCACATGGCGCGGTGAAGCCATCCTGGTTAGCAAAGTGGTTATTTCACGACGGCCAAATACAATTAAAACATTGGCATATTTGGCTGATTGTTGGCTGGTTATTCTTGATAGGGCTTGGCACGCTCGTGTTCTCGTATGTCGGCTGGTTTTCGCTCTCGAGGCCTCAACCGATTACAACCCGCGAAATCACGCTGTTTTTAACCATTTTTGGTTTTCCCTATTTTGTCTGGCTTGGATTGCTTAGACCCTGGGTACGTCTATTCGAGGATCGAGTCGTGCTTGCACATGAGATTTTTCTAAATATCAAAGAAAAACCGGCGCAATATGAGTTGCTGAGAGACGGCGATTTAAGACAGATCCGGCTTGTTCGCTATTCCGCTCCCTGTCCTATTTGTGGCGCAACCATTTATCTTGAAAACGGCGCGCCTGATTATCCGCGTCGCTTGGTTGGGCGCTGCTATGAAAGTCCTAGAGAACATGTGTTCAGCTTTGATCGAGTCACTCGGCGAGGACGATTAAAGTGGACCCCATTGTCCAGACAAATTATTACTCAGTTTAAGATAGAGCCC
>CAZMRW010000121.1:0-8724 GCA_964568805.1 uncultured Methylococcaceae bacterium
ATAGTTTAAATCAATTACTTATGCGATATCTTGAATTTAACAAAGTAGAACTAATGCCTTAGCTATTGAATAACGGCGAGATAAAAGGAATTTGCTCGCACAATAGTCTGACTGGTTAAGTCAAAATAGTAATTTAGAGTATCGCCTGAAGTTCATCATTTATTTCCCGTCCTCTTCCTTACCCGTTTGCCGGTTAGCGGCTTTTTTTACTCCAATTTTATAGCAGGACACCGCATCATTTTTTCCAATCCTCTGCAGCATCACCTGTCAATTTTGCGAAATGGCAACAATGAGTACAGTCACACCCAATATTTTAGTTTTCATAAGTTAAGTAAGTTATGCCACTACAAATTACCCGTACCGAAATCGAATCACGCTCAGATTTTTCAACACTGCAAACAAAACGGCAAGATTTGATTCAGGCCGTTTCCAAGTATGCTCAACCGGATTACCGAAAGGCTTTCTGGCAAGTCTCGAATACCGTTATTCCTTATCTCGGCCTTTGGGCCCTGATGATTTTTACCCTATTGCAAGGCTATTCCTATTGGATAACTTTATTGATAGGCGTCCTCGCATCAGGCTTTCTGGTGCGTATATTCATTTTTTTTCATGATTGCTGCCATAGCGCTTTTTTTCCTTCACGATTGGCCAACAAGATTTTCGGATATATATCGGGAGTTTTAACTTTCACTTCATTTGAAGACTGGAAACGCACCCATATCATCCATCATTCAGCCTCAGGCAATCTGGACCGCCGCGGCGTAGGCGACATCTGGACACTGACAGTGGAGGAATACTTATCATCATCCAGGTTCAAACGCATTGCCTATCGGCTTTTTCGTAACCCTTTGGTGTTATTTGTCATCGTCCCCCCTATTCTGTTTTTATTTATACAGCGATTTACCAGTTCGGAAGCAGGAAAACGCGAGCGTTACAGCATCTTGTTCACCAATCTGGCCATCGCCGCTATAATCGTGATAATGAGCTTAACGTTGGGATTTTGGAATTATTTATTGATTCAATTACCGATTATTCTGATGGCAGCGAGTGCCGGCATGTGGTTATTCTATGTGCAGCACCAGTATGAGGATGTTTACTGGTCGCGGGATCAAAGCTGGGATCTGACCAAATCAGGTCTGGAAGGCAGCTCTTATTATAAACTGCCCATCGTTCTGCAATGGATAGTCGGAAATATCGGCCTTCATCACATTCACCACGTCCGCGCCAACATCCCCAATTACAACCTGCAGCGCTGTTACAATGAAGTTCCCGCCCTCCAGAGTGTGACGCCGATTACCCTGCGTAAGAGTCTTAAATCACTCTGGCTAAATCTCTGGGATGAACAAAAGCAGAAACTGGTCAGTTTCCGGTCAATTAGAATGCTGCCGCGCCGGGAAACCCAGACCATCGGTATTGGATGATTTAATTCAATTCGGCATCTAAGACTAAATTAACAGTCTCGGAAAAGTAATTTGTCACTGCTGAAGGAATATGCCCATACCGCTGTCATCCTGATTGAGCGGCGCAAAGGAAACCTGCCGTTTGCAAAGACGGCAGGTTTTTTTGTTTATCAGGATTGCAACTTCATTCCAGCACAACAGGCTTGATGATACGTTACTGTGAAAAATGATTCCGGCAATCGTATCGCTACTGAAAAAAAGTATCCTCATCATCGTTGTCCAGTTCCAACGGCTCCCCTGGAATCCGCTTTTCTTCCATTGCCCATTCACCCAAGTCGATCAATTTACAGCGTTCGGAACAAAACGGTTTAAACCGCTGTTCATCAGTCCAGGCAACAGGGCGCTTGCAGATAGGGCATTTGACAATTAACGTTTCAACGGTCGACGACATTAAAACAAGCAACAGGTTAATGAAAACGGGATATCGTCAGGACTCTGGACAGGACGTTTTTCATCAGTCGACGGCACCATGAATCGTATGGTGCACCGGTGTTTTCCGCCGCTAATTTCGGCGAAATAAGGCAGCGATTTGTCCAGACTCACTTTGAGTAATTGATAGGGCTGATTCTTATCCAGAGCAATTTGAAAAAACCCCGCTTCTGCCACTTCCTGTTTAGCCAGATTACTGTTTCTTATAAAATGCAGGATCATTTCGATGGCCGTGCGAATGTCGTTGAACGGGCTACTCCAATTTTGCAGGTCTTGTTGCCGTAGCGACTCATCCTGTTCAAGCCAGTAATGAAACTCAGGCAAATCAAAAGAACAGGTCCCGCCAGGAATGGTGCTTCGTTGCGCATAGCTTTGAAACAAATCGCTTTCCATCACATGAATACCGATTTTACCGCTCGCGGAGTAAAGTTTTTTGCTGGTCTGGTTTAATTGGTCTAACAATTGTTCAACTTGCTCGGTATCGACGCTTTCACTGTAAGCGATTTTATTTAGCACTTTAGAGTGACGATCCAGCTCTTTAAGAAGTTCCGATTTAACATCGTTGCGGCTTAAAATTGTTATGATATCAAGAAGCACGTTAAGCGCTGCCCGTTTATCCCAAACGGTCACACCTGCCAGAAAATGGCTAAATTGTTGAAATAGATGTTCGAGCCGTATGAAAACCCGGATTCGTTCATTGAGAGGAAATTCATAGGTTATGTTGCTGGTCACAGACGAGTCTATCCTGGTAAGAACTGAGTGAAAGATATAAATTGTGCAGTTTTTTCACCTGTTCTGCAAGTGTATTGTCTGTTTCCGAATTTTCGATCAGATCATCGGCGTTTGCCGTCCTGAATTCACGACTGACCTGGCTGTCTATGATTGATCGAATGATTTCTAAGGAAAGATGGTCTCTTTTTAGAACGCGTTCAATCTGAATTTCTACCGGACAATCCACGACCAGAACACGGTCGAAAAAATCGGCCAGGTTGGTTTCAAACAGCAACGGTACACAGATGATGCAATACGGAGAAGTCAGTTGATTTAGCCTTTCCTGTATCGACTGAAAGACCATAGGGTGTAAAATCGATTCCAGTTTCCGTTTTTGATTGGCGTCGGCAAAGATAATCTTTCTGAGCCTTTGCCGATTTAAAGTTCCATCTTCGTTGATGATCTCAGCGCCAAATTCCTGTTCTATCCGGACGAGTGCCGGTTGGCCTTTTGCGACCAATTGATGCGCTATCTGGTCGGCATCAATAACAGGAACCGACAGTTGCTCGAATAAACCGGCAATCGTGGTTTTGCCGCAGCCAATGCCGCCGGTAAGACCAATTTTTAACACCGACACTCCTCTTGCAAATATAAAGTCCGCCGCCACTACAATCAGGTTAACACGACCGCCGTATCAAAGGCCTGAGCTGGCCAGATAAAATTGATTAAGGTCATGCCCCCATAATAAGGCCAACCAGCCGGCTGCGGCCAAATAGGGGCCGAATGGGATAGGTACGTTATGATCGCGTTTTACAAACACGACCATGACGATGCCGATGGAGGCGCCAACCAGCGAAGACAATAAAATAATCACCGGCAAATACTGCCAACCCAGCCAGGCGCCCAATAAGGCCAGCAATTTGAAATCACCATAACCCATGCCTTCTTTACCCGTCGTCAGTTTAAACAATTGATAGACTGACCAAAGCGCTCCATAACCTGCAATAGCACCGATAATACTGGATGTGCTGTCAGTAAACAATCCAAACAGGCTTAGAAACAATCCAAGCCAAAGCATCGGAAGATTAATATTATCGGGAAGCAATTGACAGTCAATATCGATCATACTGAGCGCAATCAATGCCCAGGTCAGAATCAACGCAAAAACGGTTTGCATCGTATAGCCAAAATGCCAGGCGACCGCGGCTGATGTTACCGCTGTAAATACTTCGATGATAGGATATCGCGGAGAGATAGAGGCGCTGCAATTGGCGCATTTGCCTTTTAAAAAGAGGTAACTCAACACAGGGATATTCTGATGAGGCTTAACTGGCGCATGGCAGCTAGGACAGCGGGATAAGGGAAACATCAGATTGAAAGGTTCTTCCAGAGCAACCGGCTCTTCAACAGTTAAGCCCGAACTTCCAGGGTCACCGGAAGGGCTCAGCTGCAAAAACTCCAGGCATTCTTTACGCCAGCCTCTTTGCATCATGATCGGCAATCTGTATATAACGACATTCAGAAAACTTCCCACCAGTAAACCGACAACAAAGGCGAAAGTAGAAAAAACTGCAGATTGATCAAACATGAGGATAAATGAACCGGATGAAAACGCTCCGTTTACGGAGCGTTTATTAAGAAAATGTGTCAGATTTATTGTTTGCCTGGTTTAGCCGACGGCCGCGCCCATTTTGAAAATAGGCAAATACATCGCTACGATCAACCCGCCAACCAATATGCCTAATATCACCATGATAAATGGCTCCATCAAACTGCTTAAATTATCAATAAGATTGTCGACCTCTTCTTCGTAAAAATCCGCTACTTTGGCCAACATCGCATCCAATGATCCGGATTCCTCGCCGATGGCGACCATTTGCTGGACCATATGCGGAAACAGGCTGGATTGGGTCATGGCAAATTGCAATCGTTGCCCGGTAGCGACTTCTTCCCTCATTTTTAATACGGCTTCGGCATAGATGATATTGCCGCACGATCCGGCAACCGACTGGAGCGCTTCCACCAGCGGCACGCCAGCTGCGGACATGGTCGATAGCGTCCTCGCAAACCGGGCGATTGCGGACTTGTTCAGGATCATTCCGACAATGGGCACCTTTAGCAGCGTCCGGTCAAGAAAATGATTAAATGGATAAGAACGTTTTTTAAAAAAGATAAATGCGTAAATGGCGCCGCCGATTGAACCGAAAAGAATCCACCACCACTCCTGCAGCCATTCCGACATATCGATGACCATTCTGGTAAATGCCGGCAAATCGGCACCAAAGCTTTGGAACAGTTCTTCAAAAACGGGTACGACGAACAGTAACAGAATAGCGGTAACGACAAAGGCGACGACAATAACGGCGATGGGATAGGTTAAGGCTTTTTTAATCTTCTTTTTGATGGATTCTGTTTTTTCTTTATATGTCGCGATCTTGTCTAACAGCGATTCGAGCACCCCCGCCTGCTCGCCGGCTTCGACCAGATTGCAAAAAAGTTCATCAAAATAGAGCGATTTCTTTTTCAACGCTTCGGCTAAGGTGCTGCCACCTTCTATATCGGCCTTGATCGACAGCAGCATATCCTGCATGCTGGGGTTTTCATGGCCTTTTCCAATAATATCAAAGGATTGCACCAAAGGCACGCCCGCTTCAAGCATGGTTGCCAATTGTCTGGCGAAAACGGCTATATCGCCGGGCGTGATGGATTTTACTTTGGCTTTGAACAGAGGTTTTGGTTTTTTCTTGATCGAGGTGACGCGAAATCCCTGTCGTTTTAAATCGGCTTTGGCAACGGTTTCGCTATGCGCCGAAATGAGTCTTTTTTTAACTTTGTTACCGCTTTTATCGACACCATCCCAGATAAAATCAATTTGCTCTGTTTGTTCCGCCATGATTATTCCTTAGTTACCCTATCTATCTCTTCCAGGCTGGTGATGCCCATCCGCACTTTATTAAGTCCCGATTCCCGTAAATCGTTAATACCTTCGGCCTTGGCCTGCTCCGCCAGTTGTAAGGCATTACCGCCTTCCAGAATGAGCCTGCGCATCGTTTCGCTCAGGGTCATCACCTGATAGATACCGACGCGCCCTTTATAGCCATTGGTACAATGCTCGCAACCGACAGGACCAAATATTTTGATCTTTGGCAACTCTTCGCTTTTAAACCCTGCACCAATAAGCGCTTTTTCCGGTAATTCAACAAGCGTTTTACAATGTTCGCATAGACGCCGGGCCAGCCGTTGCGCCATAATCAAATTGATCGAGGAAACGATATTGAAAGCCGGAATGCCCATTTGCATCAATCTGTTTAATGTCTGAGGGGCATCGTTGGTATGCAGAGTCGATAGCACCAAGTGACCTGTTTGCGCCGCTTTTATGGCAATTTCGGCCGTTTCCAAATCACGGATCTCACCCACCATGATAACGTCCGGGTCCTGACGCAAAAAAGCCCGTAGGGCACTGGCAAAGGTCAATCCCGCCTTGACGTTCATATTGACCTGATTGATGCCTTCCACGGTAATTTCAACAGGATCCTCGGCGGTTGAAATATTTCGTTCTATGGAATTAAGCAGGTTTAAGCCGGTATACAGCGATACGGTTTTACCGCTTCCTGTGGGACCCGTCACCAGAACCAGGCCGTAAGGTTTAAAAATAGCCTGTAAAAATAACTCTTGCTGTTTTGGTTCAAAGCCCAGTTTTTCGATGCCGAGTTGAGCGCTGGTGGGATCCAAAATACGCAAAACAACCTTTTCCCCAAACAGAGTAGGACAACTATTGACCCGAAAATCGATGGCGCGATGCTTGGACAAGGTCATTTTAATACGGCCGTCCTGCGGCACGCGGCGTTCGGCAATGTCCATCCGTGCCATCACTTTAATTCGGGATATGATCCGTGTGGCTATGCCTGCAGGGGGGTTCGCCACCTCATGAAGCATACCATCCGATCTGAAGCGGATCCGGAAATTTTTTTCATAAGGTTCCAAATGAATATCGGATGCCCCCTTTTTTATCGAATCGAGCAAAATCTTATTCACGAAGCGTACGATAGGGGCATCTTCAATATCGGAATTAACCTCTTCTTTAACACCCTCATCATCCCCTCCGCTGATAGACAGGTTGTCGAGATCTTCATCGAGGAGTTCGGCCATTGAGGTATCAGGCGCTTCCAGAGCGACTTCTATCGCTTTGACCAGTTTATCTTCTTCAACAAGGATGTATTCAGGGCTGAGCCGGCTTTGAAACTGAATATCATCCAAAGCCTGAAAGTTGGTTGGATCGGATACGCCGAGAAACAAGGATTTACCCCTGGCAAACAGGGGTAACGCCTGGTGTTTCCGTATCATCTTTTCGCTTATCAATTTAACCGGCAGGGAACGCCAGTCGATCGCATTCAAGTCCAAAAAAGGCACGCCAAATTCAACCGATGCTTTGGCGGCGACTACTTTACTGTCAACAATCTTATTGGACACAAGATAGCTGATGAGCGATACTTTTTTCTTTTTTGCTTCCTCAATATAAGCTAGGGCATCATTCTCAGTAACAAGACCCTCCTGGATCAAGCACTTGATTAAGCCACTAAATCGAAAATCGGTAGTTGCGGTAGCCATGTCAATATCTTAAATCTAAACCCCAAACGCATTGGATCAAATATAGATGAACAAGTTTGAAGGTACAAGGTTCAAAATAAAAAAAGCTATCCGTTATGAATTCAAATTTCGGATTTTATGTTGCTGCTGTTCGAGATTATTCAGCGTGGAACGTAATTCAGCCAGTTTCTGTTTCTCCTTGTCTATAACCTCTTGAGGCGCTTTGCCGGCAAATGCCGGATTATTCAATTTGCCTTCTATTCTTGGCAATTCCTTTAGGCATCTTTGTATTTCCTTGTCCAGCCGTGTTAATTCTGCCTCTTTATCGATAAGCCCTGCCATCGGAATCAGAATTTTCAGATCACCGACCAATGCGATCGCCGATTGCGGCGCCTGTTGTTCATCATCTAGCCAGTTGACTGATTCCAACCTTCCGAGCTTTTGCAAATAGACGAGATTAGCATTCAGACTATCCCGATCCTCTGCCGAGCCATTTTGCAACAGTATCGGCAACGGTTTGCCCGGAGCGATATTCATTTCACCGCGAATACGGCGCACGCCCAATACAAAGTTCATCACCCAGTTGATTTCGGCAATGGCTTTAGCGTCTATTTGAGAAGTATCCGACACAGGATATGGTTGCAGCATGATGGTATCGGCATGCGCCGCGCCCGTTCCCGACAGGCTTGCGGCATACACACCATCCCTGGCGATCGCCGCGCCCGTTCCCGACAGGCTTGCGGCATACACACCATCCCTGGCGATAATACCGGCCAGCGGCGCGACTCTCTGCCAGATTTCTTCGGTAATGAACGGCATGATCGGATGCGCCAGGCGCAGTGCGGTTTCCAGTACCGTGACCAGGGTCCTGCGCGTGCCTCTTTGCAGTGCGGCATCGTCCGATTGCAGCGAAATTTTCGCAAGCTCCAGATACCAGTCGCAAAATTCATTCCAGATAAATTCGTAAATCGCTTGCGCGGCCAAGTCGAAACGATAATGGTCGATGGCGTTGCCGGTAGCCTGGATAACCTGATTGAGCCTCGCGATGATCCAGCGGTCGACCTGGGTCAGTTGACAGGGTTCGCCAGACAGGCCATTATCCTGCCCTTCCGTATTCATTAACACGAATCGTGCGGCATTCCAGAGCTTGTTGCAGAAATTGCGGTAACCTTCGGTGCGCGCCAGGTCGAAGCGGATGTCGCGCCCGGTCGAGGCGAGCGAAGCGAACGTAAAGCGCAAGGCGTCGGTCCCGAACGACGGAATGCCGTCAGGGAACTGCTTGCGCGTGGCCTGCTCGATTTTTTTCGCCAGATGCGGCTGCATCATGCCCGATATGCGTTTAGCAACCAGACTTTCCAGGTCGATGCCGTCGATGATGTCGATCGGGTCCAGCACGTTGCCTTTCGACTTCGACATTTTCTGTCCTTCGGCATCGCGCACCAGGCCGTGAATGTAAACTTCCCTGAAAGGCACCTCGCCCTGGAACTTCAGCCCCATCATGATCATCCGGGCGACCCAGAAGAAAATGATGTCGAAG
>CAZMRW010000122.1:0-8705 GCA_964568805.1 uncultured Methylococcaceae bacterium
AGGTGCTAACAAATCCGCTTTATCGTTTTTTTTTGATATGTGAGAAAGTGTAGCGAGCTGTTCATGGCAATAGTTCTTCCTTAAATTGAAATTTATCGGTTATCAAATGACATACAGGGCGTTGAAAAACGCCAAGCTGGTGTAGGGTTATCAGCGAATCAAAAGTCTATGGACGTACTTTTAATCCCCATGACACTCAACTATGCTATTTAGCAAATACTATACAATTCGAATCGGAATACTGTGTGCAATTTCCGATTTTTAAATTTTTCTCAATTTTATGTTTATTGATCAGCATTGGTTACAAGGAATCACTAAAAATCCGTCACCTAATTACAATGACAGGCCCGACCCGGAGGATATTTCCCTGCTGGTGATTCACTGTATCAGTCTGCCGCCCGGAGAGTTTAATAACGCTTACATTGACCAGCTTTTTTGCAATCAGCTCGATCCCGATATCCATCCCTATTTTCGAGAAATTTATCAACTCACTGTTTCGGCGCATGTTTTGATTAAGCGGACTGGGGAAATCGTGCAGTATGTAGCATTCGACCGGCGGGCTTGGCATGCAGGCCAGTCGATTTACGAAGGGCGGGAGAAGTGCAATGATTTTTCGATTGGTATTGAACTGGAAGGTACCGAATGGATAGCCTATACCGATGAGCAGTATCGGCAGCTGGCGGCGGTGATTCAAACCTTGCTTGAAACCTATCCCAATTTATCTCGGGAACGTATTGCCGGTCATTGCGACATCGCCCCCGGCCGAAAGACCGACCCCGGAGCATCTTTTAATTGGCAACGGTTGTACGGATTATTGACTATTTAGTAGAGGGCCGGGCAAATTTTCAAAATTATTGGACGACTCCGGTCATCCGCCGGAGTTGGCTTGGTTTTGAACGTTATGACATATCATCTTTTTTCGGCCTGCCCAAGCCGAATGTTTCGGCCAGCATCAACGCCACGCCCAAGGTAATTGCGGAATCGGCAATATTGAATGCCGGCCAGTGCCAATCCCGGTAGTAGACGTCAAGAAAATCGATCACATAGCCGTAAGCCAGCCGATCGATCAAATTACCGACGGCGCCGCCTAAAACCAGCGATAATGCCGCCGCCAACAAGACTTCGTGTTTTTGCAGCTTGGCCAGCCACATCGTTATCGCGATGCTGATGGTGATGGCCAGTCCGGCAAAAAACCAGCGCTGCCACCCGCCAGCCTGACTCAGAAAGCTGAAAGCTGCGCCAGGGTTGTGGACATAGGTGAGATTAAAATAAGGCATGACCGGAATGGATTGGTAAAGCTGCATGGAATTATCCACAGCCAGCTTGGTACCCTGATCCAGTAGCAGCGCCAACAAAGACAACCAAAGCCATTTCAACATATCGACTCACGCATATTTTCGAATTTCGCCGCGTCCGGCTACATTTTCCACACAACGGCCGCAGAGTTCCGGATGTTCCGCATGTTCACCCACGTCATAACGCTGATGCCAGCAACGCACGCATTTTTTATGCTCGGAAACAACCACCCTGATCCTGACGCCGCCGATTTCGGTCTCCGTGGCATCGTCCGGGCAAAACTGCTCCGCCATGACCGAGGCGTTGGAGGTAATGAAGACAAAATGTAACTCGCCGGCCAGCTGATTGAGAGCGCCAAAATAGTCGCTATTGCAATACAATTCGATTTCGGCATTGAGCGATGAACCGATATCGCCTTTGGCGCGGCATTTTTCCAGCTCTTTGCTGACTACAGTCCGCACCGTCATGATTTTTTGCCAAAGCTCCTGATTTAACGCGGAATCGGCATCGAGTTTAACCAGATCCCGGTACCAGGTTTCCAGAAATACCGATTCGCTGCGTTCGCCGGGCATATACTGCCAGATTTCATCGGCGGTATAACTGATGATTGGAGCCAGCCAACGGACCAGGGCTTCGAGGACATGATACATGGCCGTCTGCGCCGAGCGTCGGGCCAGTCCATCGGTTTTGGCGGTATATTGCCGGTCCTTGATAATATCCAGATAAAAGCCGCCCAGATCGATAACGCAAAAATGGTGCACTTTCTGATAGATCGTCTGGAACTGATAGGCTTCGTAGGCGGTTTTGACTTCTTCCTGCAAGGTATAGGCCTTATCCAGGACCCAACGATCCAATGCCAGCAAATCCTTGTTGTCGACAAGATGGCGGGCAGGGTCGAAATCGGCAAGATTGGACAGCAGGAAGCGCGCGGTATTCCGGAGTCGACGGTAGCCGTCGGATGTCCGGTTCAGGATTTCATTGGACACCGCCATTTCGCCGCGATAATCAGTGGAGGCCACCCATAAACGCAATACATCCGCGCCCAGGTCTTTCATCACCGACTGAGGCGCGACGACATTGCCTTTTGACTTGGACATTTTTTTGCCGTCGGCGTCCACGGTAAACCCATGGGTCAAAACGGACTTATAAGGCGCCACATCATTCATCGCGACAGAGGTCAGCAGCGATGATTGAAACCAGCCACGGTGCTGATCCGACCCTTCCAGGTACAAATCAGCCGGAAATCTCAACTGCTCGCGCTTATCCAGTACACAGGCATGGGTTACGCCGGAATCGAACCAGACATCGAGTGTGTCGGAAATTTTGACATAGTGTTCCGCGTCCTCTCCGATCAGTTCGGAGGCCTCGAGCTCAAACCAGGCATCGATGCCTTTGGTTTCAATGCGTTTGGCAATCTGTTCAATCAATTCCATCGTGAGTGGATGCAGTTCGCCGGTTTCCTTATGCACAAAAACGGTGATCGGCACGCCCCAGGTTCGTTGCCGCGATATGCACCAGTCAGGTCGTCCAACCAGCATGCTTTCTATCCGCGCCTGACCCCAGTCAGGAATCCAGGCGACACGCTTGACTTCGTTCAGGGCCTGATCGCGCAAACGATTTTGATCCATGGAGATAAACCACTGCGGAGTGGCTCTGAAGATGATCGGGGTTTTATGACGCCAGCAATGCGGATAGCTGTGTAAAATGGCATGATGATGAAGCAGCCTGCCTTTGGTTTCCAGGACCTCCAGAACGTGAGCATTAGCCTTGAACACATGTTCGCCGGCAAATATTTCTGTAGCCGGCAAAAATACACCGTCGGGCCCAACCGGATTATCGATCGGCAAACCGTATTTCTGACCGACAATGTAGTCGTCCTGTCCGTGACCCGGAGCGGTATGGACAGCGCCGGTTCCGGCGTCGGTAGTGACATGATCGCCAAGAATGACAGGCACCGTCCGTTGATAAAAAGGATGCTGCAATAGTTGATGCTCTAATGCAAAACCCTTGCAGTAGGCAATGACGTGATAATTTTCTATGTCATAGCGCAGCATGGCATCTTTTAGCAATGTTTCGGCGACGACCAAACGCTCTTTTTCGCCGTCTTTTTCGCATTGCACAACCGCATAGTCCAGGTCGGCATTTAAGGCGACGCCCTGGTTGGCCGGCAGCGTCCACGGGGTAGTGGTCCAGATAACGACGGATAAGGGGCCTTCGCCTTCGTGCCCAAGGACATGGTGACAGCAGGCCATAAACCCGGTCTCATCGAGAACCTGAAAACGCACATCGATTGCCGGTGAATGTTTGTCTTCGTATTCAACTTCCGCTTCAGCCAGGGCGGAGCCGCAATCCGTGCACCAATGGACGGGTTTGGCGCCTTTCGCGATGTGGCCCTTGCTGATGATTTTGCCCAGGGAGCGAACGATATTGGCTTCAAAGTTAAAGTCCATCGTTAAATAGGGGTTTTCCCAGTCGCCTAAGATTCCCAGTCTTACGAAGGCATCCTTTTGCAGGTTGACCTGCTTGGCGGCATACTCCCGGCAGGCTTTGCGAAACACGGGGGCGGCTACCTGCATGCCGGCTTTGCCGATTTTCTTTTCAACCATTAATTCGATTGGCAAACCGTGACAGTCCCAGCCCGGAATATAGGGCGCATCGAAACCGCTCAGGGTTTTGGATTTGATAATAATGTCTTTTAATACTTTATTGACGGCATGGCCGATATGTATCTCGCCATTGGCATAGGGAGGTCCGTCATGCAGGATAAATTTCGGTCGTCCGGCAAATGCCTGTCTGATTTTGCCGTATAATCCGGCATCGTTCCATTTTTTTAACCGCTCGGGTTCTCGTTGAGCGAGATTGCCTTTCATTGGGAACCCGGTATTGGGAAGATTCAGTGTTTTTTTATAGTCCATGGTCATAAGTTTTCAAAATCAGCAAAAATCTTTTTAGTTTCAGCCACATCTTTTTCGATTTGGGCTTTAAGTTGCGCAAGCGACTGAAAACGCATTTCATCACGGATTTTTTTCTTGAAATGCACTTCCACATAATATCCGTAGATGTCCCTATCAAAATCGAACAGGTGCGTTTCAAGAATTACCTTGGCGCCGCCATCAACAGTGGGCCGGGTGCCAACATTGGCGATGCCCTTAATTTCCAGGCCGTCAATCCCGGTCATAGTCACGGCAAATACGCCATTCAGCGGTGTATTTGTTCGCAGCATCCTGATGTTGGCGGTCGGGTAACCCAGGGTCCTGCCTCGTTTCTCACCATGAGCGACCCGTCCGCAAACTGAATAATCGTGACCGAGTAATTGCTCTGCCAGAGCCAGATTGCTTTCGCCCAGCGCGTCCCTGATCAGGGTGCTGCTGACTCTAATGCCGGCTAGCTGGAAAGATCCGGTATCTTCAACGGCAAATCCCAACTGTTTGCCCTTTTCCTTGAGCATCGCAAAATTACCGCGCCGGGCCTTGCCAAAATGAAAATCGTCACCGATGACCAGATGTTTTACATTCAATTTTTTTATCAGGATATCGTCAATAAACTGTTCGGCTTCGCAGTTTGCCAGATAGCGATTAAATCGCACTATAAGTAAGTTATCAACAGGTAAGGTTGAAAAAGCGATCACCTTCTCGCGTAAACGCATCAATCGGGATGGGGCGTTGCCGCCTAAAAAATATTCCAGCGGTTGTGGTTCGAATATCATCACGACCACTGGATATCCGAGCGCCTTGCCACGGTCAGCCAGTTTTCTGATGACCTCTCTATGGCCTAAATGCAAACCGTCAAAATTGCCGATGGTCAGAACGCAACCTTTTTTAAACGGTTCAAGCTGAGATAATCCTCTAATTAAACGCATGAATCTCGATGAATTCAAAAATCTTGAATTCTATCATGTTTACCAGACGATTGCCTTATTCCAATTATGCCGTTTGACCCGACGGGGATGGCTCAAATCACCTTACTTCAAAATTGAGTGAATCGGTTTCAGCATGATTGCAAGAGATAGAGTGCCTAAAGTAATGGCATTAGGCGACGTAGGAGCAATTGGCCAGCTTCGAAGTATTGTTCAACGGAGTAATTTTTAAAATCTTCGCAAGCCTATATTCAGGAGGGCATCACTTTTCTGCGTTATTTAGTTGGGACTGCCGGAGGCTCTGTCGCTGGAACGGGAACGGGAACAGGCGCCGGAGCCGGAGTTTCTTTTACCGGTTTTTTTCGTAGAAACTGCTCTTCCTTGGCTTGCTTAACCCCTTCACCATATAGCGTGACCGTTATCATTATTAATATCGGCGTGATCATGAGAATTGGAAAACGGGTTGGCTCTTTAATAAAGAATAGGACCCATCGGGGCTTAATCATGCCGATAATGAAAAAAAGTATGGTAAAGATTCCAAGGTTAATTGCATATAAAGTCATTTTAGTTACCTGTTAAACGATTGATTGGTTAGCTAACCATTATTATTGGTTAAGCCGTTCATTGCAACCGGCTACTATGGGAATTTAATGGGTCTTGTTAATTTGCTTGTGCATTGAGGAATGGTCTTTATAAGGGAAATATCTTAAAGAGTGATGGTTATGCATATCAATACCTTTTATTATTTGCCCTGGACATCGTCAACCGGAGAGGACACGCAAGTTCAGATAATCTTGAGAGTTATGTCTATAATAATAAAATTGATAATTTAGGAGGGTGTTATGAGCGGTTTTGGAATATTTGTTCTCGTCTTATTGGTTTTAGCCGTGCTGGTGGTGTTTTTGGCCGTTAAATCGGTTCCTCAGGGGATGGAATGGACGGTTGAACGTTTCGGCAGGTATACCAATACCCTGACGCCGGGGTTGAATATTATTGTTCCGGTGATTGACCGAATCGGCAACAAAATGATTATGATGGAACAGGTGATGGATGTTCCGTCGCAGGAAGTCATTACCCGGGACAACGCCATGGTGACTGTCGATGGCGTCGTATTTTACCAGGTCATGGATGCGGCCAAAGCCGCTTATGAAGTCAGCAAACTGGATTGGGCCATCCTGAATCTGGTGATGACCAATATCCGTACCGTCATGGGTTCAATGGATCTGGATGAATTATTATCGCGCCGGGACGATATCAATGCCAGGCTGCTGACTGTGGTAGATGATGCCACGACACCCTGGGGCATCAAGGTCACCCGCATTGAAATCAAGGATATTGCACCTCCAAAAGATCTGGTTGAAGCGATGGGCAGGCAAATGAAAGCCGAACGGCTCAAACGCGCGTCGATTCTGGAAGCGGAGGGCCTGAGACAGTCTGAAATTTTACGGGCGGAAGGCGCGCAGCAAGCGGCTGTCCTGGAAGCGGAGGGGCGAAAGGAGGCGGCGTACCGCGATGCCGATGCCAGGGAGCGGCTGGCACAGGCCGAAGCCAGAGCGACTTTAATGGTGTCGGAGTCTATCAGCAAGGGCGATATTCAGGCGATTAATTATTTTGTCGCGCAAAAATATATAGAAGCCTTGCAAAACATCGCCGCTTCCGAAAACGGGAAACTGATTTTTATGCCGCTGGAATCCTCCAATGTCATCGGCGCTCTGGGCGGAATTGCCGAGTTGGCAAAAGAAGCCATGGCCAAAAAGGGTTAGATGATGGCCGGGATTGAATTGGTCTTTTGGTATTGGTGGATATTGGCTCTTATTTTGCTGATTATAGAATTGCTGGCGCCTGGTTTTTTCTTTCTGTGGATGGCGGCCTCGGGCTTTGTCACCGGCTGTCTGGTGTTGCTGATTCCTTCCATCGCCACGAATGCTCAGATATTTGTGTTTTCAATACTGTCAGTCATTGCTATCGGGGTTTGGAAGTTTTATGTGAAGAAACATCCGATTGAATCCGATCATCCGCTATTGAATAAGCGCGGCGCACAGTATATCGGCAGGGTTTTTAATCTGTACGAACCGATAAAAAACGGTCAGGGCAAGATTAAAGTGGACGATTCCATCTGGAAAGTTCAGGGCGAGGATTGCGATATTCATACCAGAGTAAAAGTAACGTCTGTCAACGGAACCGTATTCACTGTCGAAAAAGTGGGATAGATTGATATTCCAGGATATCAAGCGGTTCAATCAGACTTTTTGGTGCAGGAGGGATGTTATCAACATCAGTCAGGGCAAGCCGTTGATTTTTGATCGAACGGAAGATGAGTTGGCCATTGAAGAGCGCCAAAAAATCCGGAACCGATTTAGTCAAGATTTTCTGGAAAAGATAACGCTCGATTATCAACCGTCCGGCTAGCTGTCTATATAACCGCCGTCCTTCATTTTCTTATCGTTGATGTATTCCCTGACGACCAGTGAAATTCCCAGTACCACGATAAAAAGTGCGCCTGCTGTTATGGTCAATTTCCAGAACAATTCCCCGCTCAGAATATCGAACCATAACTGTAGCAAGGCCATGAATACCCACATTACAAAGATAGCGAGACAAATGAAGGCGCCCGTTTTCATTCGTCACGCTCCATGATGACCAGATAAGCTTCCCGGCGCCATAGCAGCAACATTCTGCGTATGTCTTTTTCCATGGTGATCACTCTCCAGCCTTGCCTGGCGTTGGCATTAAGAAAATCGGTAAATTTTATCGGATCAACTTTCGAGGAGCCCAGTATTAAAGAACCGAGCAAGCCCTCCTGATAGATGACAACTTTATATTGCTTCACTGCTGGCCTCTGTATAAAAATTTAAAAACGGAACATGATAAATTGAATTATAGTAAACAAGATGTTTCAGCCCGCTTGGTTCGATTTATGTTTATTAATACATTACCAATATTGTTTACGCAAATAAGGTTAATTAGTCCGGCAGAGGCGCTGATTATGTTGATAGGGCTTTTTGTCGTCGTCCTGATGACCTCGCCGGCCATCGAACATGAGAGCCGGCATAACGGAGAGAACTATCTGTTTTCGGCATGGGTCGGAGCCATTGCTCTAAGATCGGTATTCTGGCCGGTCTTTTTGCTGTTAAACGGAATATTGTATAGCATAGACCTATTGGCCAGGACCGGTCAATTTACCGTTTCCAGTTGGGACGACATCCACTTTGTCTTATTATTCCCGATCATATGGTGGACCGTTGGCGTGTGGCGTTGCTCGGCGAATACCGGTTTCAGGATATGGGCCGCTACTGCCCGCCTGGTGACGATTGGTGTGTATTTGGAATATGCCTTGAGACTATATATACGAATTTATTATCCGCGCATTTTTTTTAATTGCGAAGATTTATTGCTGGATTATGGCAGTTGTTTCTAGAAACTGAATGAAAAGTTCAAACGTAAACCTCCCATTTTTAATTTTTCGTCACTCGTCTTTCGCCTTTTCCCTCGCCTTCAGTTAAAATATTAAGTTGTCATTAAATTGACCCAGTTCCCTTGATTTTTTAATTAG
>CAZMRW010000123.1:0-8001 GCA_964568805.1 uncultured Methylococcaceae bacterium
GGAGTCTTTATTAACTTACACCGCTTGCCGGTCGATAATTTTGCAAGTGGCTCAAGAGATTGGGGTAAACGTGATTCATATTTATGTCATAATTGTCAAAATAATATTTGCTAATTTCTAAAAGCCGTACGGCAGATCAATTGTAGGGTGGATTCGCCGTCAGGCAATCCACCGTCATCGGAGCCAGCCAAGCCGGATTTCACCTGAACCTTTCTGACTAGTGCACTAAAGCGTAAATATTCATGCTATTGAGTAAGAGGTTTAGCCTGATAGGTCCAGCGAAAGGGTTTTGCCATTGTTTCATTGAAGTAATGAATAAACATATGTTCGATTTTCATTTTTAAATCTCCTTTGGACATAAAGTTACCGCGGCGAATGACTTTTCTCATTAATATTGAAAACCAGATTTCGATCTGATTGAGCCATGAGCAGTGCTTCGGTGTAAAATGAAACACGATGCGATGGCTTGTGTCAGTCAAGAAAGCTTGACGACTGGTCATCGTTTGCAAGATTCCCTCTTTACCTTTGTCGCCGAGTTCCCCCGTATAACCGATGGCCTTGGCGACAAATCGAACCACCGCTTCTGAGCAGTGCGTATTCAGATTGTCCATGACTAAGTGCCATTGCGTTTGTTCCGATTCTTGCGCCAGCAGGTGCTGCAAAAAATCGGCAAAATCCTGCGCGGTTCGCGTATCGCCAATGCGGCCCATCACGTGGCCGGTCGCCACATTGAAGCCGGCAATCAGCGTTTGCGTGCCGTGGCGAACGTATTCAAACTCCTGGCGCTCGACTTGTCCAGATTTCATAGGTAATGTCGGCGCTGCCCGCTCCAAGGCTTGAACTCCGGTCATTTCATCGATCGAAACCGTTTTAATACCAGCCACTTCACGCGCCAGCGCTTGTTGGTAAGTCGCGCAAATGTCATGGCACTTCGTCTCGAACTGCTCATCCTTTTGAGTCGTTAACCAGCCTTTCATGCGATGCGGTTGCAAGTCCGCTTCTTTTTAAAAAGCGCCCCACCGAGCGCTGTGAAACGTAATCGACAATGCCTCGCTTGATCGCTTCATCGGCCAGCTCTTGCTGGGTCCAGTGGGTCATGGACCGTTGGCTGTCTTCAGGGCGCTCACAGGCAATCGCCACCATCGCGCAAATTTGTTCCGGCGTATAAATCGCCGGCTTGCCACTGCGCGGCTCATCCAGCAGGGCGGGGAGTCCCCGCTCGCCTCTTTCTAACCAACGGCTTCGCCAGGTTTGAACCGTCTTGCGCGTAATGTTCAAGCGCCGGGCCGTGTCGTGAACGCCGACCCCTTCATCAGCCAAGAGAATGATACGACAACGCAACACCCAATGTTGGGGGCTATTATGCTTACGGACTACGCCCTGTAATTCAGTCCGTTGCGCTTCACTTAATCTGATCGGCAGGGCTTTTAACTGGGAAATGGTTACACCTCTAATGACTATCTATAAATAATCAATAGGATACAATAACTTTTTAAGCTATGGTATAAGAATTATCGCTTTAGCGCACTAGGGTTCTCATTTTTGGTTTTTTTCATATTTTCGTAAAGTGAGTACTCGACAATGGCGGTTTGCTGCGCGAAACCGCCCTACCTCTTCTGCTATGCTTGTTTTTATTTTGGAGAGGTTGCGATGTCCAATTATCGACGCAATTTCGTGCATGGCGGTTGTTACTTCTTCACGGTTAATTTGCTGGAGCGGCAACAAACCTTATTGACGGACCATATAGATTTATTACGTGATTCGGTTCGTCGGGTGAAGGTTTTGTATCCTTTCTGCATAGATGCATGGGTAGTGTTGCCTGATCACATGCATGCCATATGGACACTGCCGCCCGATGCGGACGATTTTCCTGTCCGATGGCGCTTGATCAAACTTCTGTTTTCAAAAGGATTGCCTTGTACCGAACGCTTGTCGTCGGTTCGTCGCCGGCGGGCTGAGCGTGGTATTTGGCAGCGTCGCTATTGGGAACATACCGTCTCTACGGATCGTGATTATGCGCAACACGTTGATTATATTCATGCTAATCCGCTGAAACACGGCTACGTCAAACAAGTCAGCGATTGGCCGTATTCCTCGTTTCACCGTTACGTTCGCGACGGTATTCTTCCGATGGATTGGTGTAGTGATGTCGGTGATTTACTCGATGTGCCTGATTAATACGGCCGCGAGGGATCAAATGTAGGGTGGATTCGCCGTCAGGCAATCCACCATCATCGGAGCCAACTAAGCCGACTTTCACCGATTTTTCTGACCGGGATTGATCTTTTCGGTTTTTTCAAATTTTCGACAGGTGGATGCTCGGCAACTGCTCCTGCGTCGCCTAAAGCGTCTACTGTTGGTGCCCTAACTCTGTCCATAGACCACCCTTTAGTGGTGGCGTCCAGGCAGTCGTTCGCGAAACCACCCTACGCTTGTTTTTATTTGGGGAGTGTACGATGCCCAATTATCGGCGATATGTCGCAACGGTAAGAAATACGTCGCTTCGGCGGTTAAATCTCGACGGCATTGCTTGCGGTGATCATGAAGGGCCGGGTTGGCTCTTGTCTACCCAACCACTATTCTGATTTAGCCTGCTTGAAGTGCATGAGTTTGACCCCGATGGCGCAGGCGACGCCCACCAGAATATACGCATAATTGACAAACAGGCCGGACAGGGTGCCGGGATTGTGCTCCACCGCATCGCGCAGGCCCGGGGTTACGGCAAGGCTCCAGACAAGGCAGGGAATCAGATAGGCCAGAAACCCTACAATAGCGGAAGATAAAGGATCCCTGCCAGTCGCTTTGGCGCTTTGGTAGAACCAGTAGGTGATCAGGAAAGCGGTAATTGTGCCAATCATAATAAAATTCCGAGAGTAAGGTTGGTGACAGCGGCACAGTATCAAATTGTTTTCTTACACTCAAGCATAACGTCTTCGCCCATCTTTTCGGCATACCCGGATCTATAGCCTAATAGGCTGGTAGGGCAAAATAAGCGATAAACATGTCGGGCCGGATCGCAACGTGTTAATCCTGGTTTTTGTTACTTCGTGGATTTGCGTGAACAATTACCCTGTGAGTTGGTCCTATTCAAAATAATTGCACCGATCGATGGAACTGCGATTTTCGATTTCTTTCCTTCGATGACGCCATCAAATCCCGGTTGCTAAGAATTGTTTTAAACCACCTTTAAGGAGTAAAGCCATGAAAAATTTAAACCACATGAAAATCGCATCTTTTCTGATTTCGCTGGTTTCTGTCGGTTGCGCCGGCAGCGGGGGTGATAACGTTCTAGGTACCGTCGACAAAGGTTTGGCTACCGTAGGGCAAAGCGCCCAAACAGGAAGGGCTGTCCTTGAGGCTGGCAAGACCGCCGCAGCAGGCGTTCCTACAAGCAAAATCGCCTTGACCGATGCTCTGGTAAGGCAGTTGGGCGTGACTCCGCAGCAAGCGCTCGGAGGGGCGGGATCGATTTTCCAGGCTGCAAAAGCCAACATGGCGCCGCAAGCCTTTGCCAATCTGTCACAATCAGTTCCCGGAATGTCCGACATGCTGGCCGCTGCGCCGCAAATCAGCCAACCGTTACCCGGAGCCACATCGGTGTTGGGTGGAATGGGCGGTTCTGCAAACACAATGGCGTCGCTGGGCGCATCATTCCAGCAGCTGAATCTTTCGCCGAATATGGTTAACCAGTTTATTCCCGTGGTTGTCGATTATGTCAGAAATACCAGCGGAACGATGACGGCAAATTTGCTTCAATCGGCATTGACGGGGCCTTGATCGCGTACGTGAGGTTTTTCTGATATTTGAGAGCTTATAGGCTGAGTTGATGCGAGAGCCCCGGCATTTCAGGCTGCGGCTGGACAGATTTTCACATTGCTCCAAACCCGGGCAATTGCTGCAGAATCGGCCTCAACCGAGTAAGCTGGGAGTTACCTGCATTTCTGCACCCCAATTTTCATACCGAATAGTTGAATACACGGTAAATCCCATGCCCCGCCCGCCTTACTGTTCATTCATTTCCTCATCGACCGGTTCGCTTCCATCGCTGCCGCTGCGCACGGAGGCGACAGTTTCTCGCAAGCGCACCAAAGCGGCTTCGAGGTCGGCGATGTCTTCCGGCGCATAATCCTTGAATAACCGATCAATATACACGAGATGTTCGGGAAAAGTGCGCTCGAACAAGGCCCTGCCCTCCGTCGTCAGACGGATCAGCTGGCTGCGGCCATCCTTTTCTGAGGCAATTCGCTGAACGAGTCCTTTGTCTTCAAGTCGGGTGATGACGCCTGTTAACGTGCCTTTGGTGATCAGGGTTTTCTCGCCCAGGGTCTTGAAGGGCATGCCGGGCGTATTACCCAATGTGATGATCACGTCGAATTGGGGCAACGTCAGGTCAAGTTTGTGAACATGGTTTGCCGCATAGGATAAAAAAGCCTGATGCGTCCGCAACAACTCACGCAAGACTGAAGGAAAGGTTGAAGGAGCAGTCATGGGTTATAGTAAAAATGTTTTAATTAGTACGAAATAATAGCCATTACCGGAATTGAGCACAAGTTTATATTGAAATGGCATCATGCCAATCTCAACACGGCCCAATGGCGTAAATTAAGTGGCACCAACGTTTATGCAAGAGGCTTGTCTTCTGAGAGGTCGCGCGCGAATGAGCGGCAGTCTCGTCAGGCCGAGTTTGTGTACAAGAGAATGCATTAATATTCACAATCCATTTTGTTTGTACTTACACTGACTTGGTTATTGGCTTAGAGCCTGTGGTTAAGGTCTTTTTTCGAAGCCTTCGGCAAGTCCTGCCGGTTATACGGATTGAATAAAACTGGGCCGATGTTCAATTTGCTCAGTCGTTATAACACTATAACATTATGATAAACAATAATAAATTCTATTTAATTTACACGATGGCGTGACGCTGGAATGAATGCCGTTCAAATAAAGTTCTAATTAGAACAAAAAATAGTACTAATCAGAACATTATCTGATAGAATCTCACCATACTTAGCAATTAAGCTGAATTTTTTCTTACCCGGAAGCTCATCTTTAATCGCTACGTATAAATATTCTATTTATTGTGAGGTTTATCCCATGAACACATTCAAGAAAATCCTGGCTTCTTTGACTATTGCCGCAATCTCATCATCCGCTTTTGCCGTGGCAAACCCAACCTATGAAGATGTAAAATCGGCTATCGACAATACGATCGCTAAGGTGGAAGAGGCTGCTAATGCCCTGAACAACGGGGCTGACAACGAAACGGTTATAAAGCTGGTCAGCGATGCTCGGCAAATTCAAAAAGATATTGCGAATAACGTGCTGGACGTCAAACGCAATCAGGCCAGCAGTGTTTTGAACAAAGCGCGCGCCGCGCTTAAAAACAATGATCTGGCATCGGCCAAGGAAACATTGGAGGACGCCACCAGCCGTTATAAAGAAATTGATCGGCTATACGCGGCGAATCATTAATCATTAAAAGTGGATGCGCCGAGGCCATCCACATGATGTCAAGCGACAAACCAACCCTTATCCGGAGTTTCCGGCTAAGGGTTTTTGCTGTTTGCAGCGCGCCCTTTTATTGGTTTTGGTAAAGCCAGGCTTCCGCACAAAGCTTGAAAAAACCAACGGCCCTACGGTCAATAATTAAGACTGGGATTTATTTTGCCTGCCGCAGTCAATAAACACGGAAGGATGGGCACATGCTATTCGTGTACACGCGGAACAAGCTCTAATGCTCAAAGAAAATGGAGTCAGTTCTTGCTTAATTAAATCGAATTTTTAAAGATTCTTCTTTTTTCACAATCCCGCTTGTTCCTTGTTTACTTTGATTTTGACAAACGATATGCTTGAGGGGCACTTTATTTATGATGACTCGGAATAATTCCTAAACTTATGTATTCAGAGCAAATCCATGTCCAACCAATGCTCGATCTTCATCAGCTACCGACGTTCCGATGCCCCGGGCTATGTGCGTGCGTTAATGTGCGAATTGCGCAATGCCTTCGGGAGCAAGCAGGTATTTTTGGACATGGAGACGATTGAAGCCGGCAGCGATTTTGTCGATATCATCGAACAGGCAGTCGGCGGATGCGAGGTTATGTTGGCTGTGATCGGTCCAACGTGGCTGTCTATAACTAACGAGCTCGGACAGCGCCGCATTCATGATCCGGATGATTTTATCAAGCTGGAAATTGTCACTGCAATAAATCGCAAAATTCCGGTGATTCCGGTGTTGGTGGATGGTGCCGGAATGCCCGAAGCGGAAGAATTGCCGCCTCAACTGAAGGATTTGGCTTCTCTGCAGGCGGTAGTCATTTCTCATGACAACTGGGATGACGATGTGCAGGAGTTGGTTCTTGCTATTGACAATCTGGTCGTGGCTCCCCGGCTTGCGCGGCAATACGATACGGCCAAACTCAAATTAAAACGGGGTTTTTGGGAAGATGCGCTGAGCGAATTCAACGCCATCGAGTCAATTCATCCGGGTTATGGAAATATCCTCGAAATAATCCAGCCGCTTCGCCAGCTTGCGCAGCGACTGACCGATACGGGTCCTAAGGGGCATTCTTGGCAGCGGTTTGCTCTCAAGTATCCCATTCCGTTGATTTTCGTCGTCAGCTTAACACCGCACATTCTTTGTGCAGCGTTCAATTATATTTTTAATTGGTACGTCATTGTGCATCCTTTGCAATTACGCGGTGTCGAAGAGGCGCAAACGATCTTCAGCATGTTCGCTATTTGGGTCAATGCGGTCTCGTTTTCTATAGGTACAGTAATTTTAATCTTTCTGGTAAGGCCTATAACCAACGGTCTGAAGGAACTTTCATACGGATTGTCCGTTTCACCTGACCAATTGTCCGATTTGCGCAGGCGTTGTACCCGTTTGGGGCATCTGGTCGCGGTGATCGGATCAGGGATGTGGATTGCTGCGGGTCCTGTTTATCCGATATTGATTGGTGCGCTTGATATCCGCGATTATGTTTTATTTATTATTTCTTTGGCCATTTCCGGCTTGGCAGTTGCCGCCTATCCTTTCATGATGGTCACCTGGTTAAATACCCATGTGTTTTATCGGCCATTCGTCTGCCCCGGTACAACCTCGGATGCTGACTTCGCTCTCCTTAAACAGGTCGACAGCTGGAAATGGACGTATTTATCGCTGGCCGGGGCGCTGCCTATGCTGGTTATTTCCCTGGGATTTATTCTCGGGCCTCTTCATTCGTCACAACAGGCGGTCAGTATCATGTTGAGTATTGTCGGTCTGGGGGGGCTTGCCGGTTTTTTTATGGTGCTGATACTTTTCAAAGCGATCCAGAATGATCTGGAACTGCTTCGTCAGCTTCTTTGGGCTAGCGGTTCCAAATAAAAGATACAAGCGTGTAATCGAGTGATCATCAAGCCTGCAGTGCGCCCACAGCCTCAGCCAATTCGGCCAGCAGGGTCCGCTCATGTTCGCTGATCCGCTCGCCGCCGAAGCCCAGGAATGCGCCTTCCTTTGCCGCATTGGCGACCTTGTCGCCGAGCGTGAGAAGGAACTCTCTGTATGCCGCGATATCTTCAGGCGATCCTTTTTGCCGCAAAAGATCGATGGCGGTTCGTGATTTGTCGATGGCATCCTTGCGTAAGGCCGCCTGAATGCCGGCAAAATCGCCGCTGGTTCTGGCCCGGATTTTAATCGATTCGACCGATGACAGCATTTCTTCCTTTTCACAAATCTCCCGTAATAACTGATTGCTGCCTTTCAAGGCTTCAAGAATAGTACCGGACGGTGCCATTGCCTCCGCGATGCTCCCGAAAATCCCGCTGGCGCCGGCAACGGTTACCGCAAGAATTACAAGATTAGGTGCATCCCGCAGAACTTCCCATTCAGTAGAAGAAAAATCGGTTTTTGTTGTCATATCAGTTCTCCCTGATTTGGATTATTAAGACTCGAAATGGGGCCAGACTCGAATGGCACTTACTTAAGCTATAACCGAATGAATTAAAAAGAAAAGCTGGCAC
>CAZMRW010000124.1:0-7983 GCA_964568805.1 uncultured Methylococcaceae bacterium
ACCTCTATAGCTCTAATTCCGCTCGCTTTATTTAGTTTTGCAAGTTCCTCTATAAACAAAAATATTTATTACTTGTCGAAGCGTTGTTAAATCCATTTTATCACTGCAGGAGGTTTGTATACTGCCTCTCGACCCGGCCTGGGTGCGTTCCCGATTTCCGGCGCTCTCTCAGGAGATCGACGGACATATTACGGTTTTTTTCGATGGTCCCGGCGGTTCCCAAGTACCCGGCACCGTGATCGATGCGATGTCCCGTTATCTGGTAACAGCTAATGCCAACGCCCACGGGGCTTTTGCGACCAGCCGGCGGACGGACGAATGCATTGTTTCGGCACGGTCAGCGGTCGCCGATCTTCTCGGCTGCGACCCCGGTGAAGTGGTTTTCGGGGCTAATATGACCACGCTCACCTTCGCATTCAGTCGCGCCATCGGACATGAGCTACGCCCTGGCGACGAGATTCTGGTTACCCGGCTCGACCATTATGCCAATGTCTCTCCATGGCAGGCCCTGGAAGAGGTGGCCGGTGTCGTCGTCCGCTTGGTGGATTTCCATAGCGAAGACTGTACGCTCGATATGGAGGACCTGAAGCGCCAGATCAATACGAAAACACGGGTTGTGGCAATTGGGTTTGCGTCCAACGCCGTCGGTACGGTCAACGACGTGGCGGCCGTGGCGCGCCTGGCCCATGCGGTCGGCGCATGGGTCTTCGTCGATGCGGTTCATTATGCCGCCCATGGCCCGATCGACGTGCGCGAGCTCGATTGCGATTTTCTCGCCTGCTCGGCCTATAAATTCTATGGCCCGCATGTCGGCATCCTGTATGGCAAACGGCAGCATCTTAGCCGGCTTCGACCCTACAAGGTACGACCCGCCCCTGAGGACGTGCCATCGCGCTGGGAAACGGGAACGCTGAATCATGAAGGTTTGGCCGGCCTCGCGGCGACCATCGATTACCTGGCCGAATTGGGCGAGCGGGTCTCGCCATCCGCTTCAGGCCGGCGCGAGGCCTTGGTCGCGGCGTTGGAAGCGAGCCGACGTTATGAGCGGGAGTTATGCGAGCAATTGATTGCCGGGCTGTTAAAGATACCGGGATTGACCCTCTACGGCATTACCGATCCCGCGCGTTTCGCCTGGCGTACCCCCACGGTCGCGATCCGCTTGGCCGGGAAAAGCCCTTATGCCGTCGCCAAGGCATTGGGAGATCGCGGCATTTTCACCTGGCATGGCAACTTTTATGCGTTGGGCATCGCCGAGAAATTGAATGTCGAGGCCGAAGGCGGTTTCCTGCGTATCGGACTTTTGGCCTACAACACGCGGGAAGAGATTGAACAAGTATTGCAGGCATTACAGGAAATTGCCGCTTCGGAATAGAGATTCCGAAGCGGCAACACTAATCAATAATCCATCATCAAACTCGGGCAGGTCAGCACGAATACATCGCGGGTTCCCATACCCTGGCTAGCCGGACGCACCGAGGTCGTATAATGGAAGAACTTCCGATCATTGACCAATACCAGTTCTCCAGGATATAGCGTTTTATTGAACACCGACGTTTCTCCACTCTTGCTCGTGTATAAGTGGGTTTCCCCGCCCTCGATATTGTTCCGATTGATCGAGTAAATACAGACGAAATCGGTACCATCCTGGTGTATACCTTCCGGCGCGGGATCACCGAAACTCTCTGGTGAGCAGGTCGTCCGTATCTGATGAACACCTATTTCTGCACCGGGACGAAGTGCGCAAAAATCCCTAAATACCAGCAGAAGGGTTCTGAACATCTCCAGATTGACGAGATCATCGCTGAGCTCTTCAAACTCCCTTTTAATGTCGCCCACCAAGGGATTATAGTCCTTGCTTTGGAACAGGTAACCATGGGGAAGCTTCATCGTTCCCTCTTCGGTAATCCTGAACCGTGACAATCGCCGGTAACGGTAATGCCCCTTGATATTGGGGTCGACCGGAAGATCATTAAAGAATGGTTTGAATGCCTCCGGATCGATGGCGTTTTCTGTTCTCATGCAAAACAGAAAACCGAATTCGAATCCGGTTGATACGAATACTTCTTGCATAATTGCAGTCTCCCTGCTGACGATGACACCCCGCCTTCTAGTTTCCGGTGGTATTTAAGACCCAAGCTCAGTAATGAATGGGCCTTCACCGAATCCGTTTTTGAGAAGTCATCTTATTTATGGAAATAACCCTGGGAATACAGTCAAACTAACGGTGCGAATCGTGAGTCATAATTTGAATTGTAAGACAGTTTCGGCTCGCGTAAAGTTTCCTGCGCCTCAGGTAACGGTATTAATGGCAGTTACCTGCTTTCCGCAGTGAAAAAAGTTCGGCAAGGGGTAAAGATGGCAATCAGGTATTTCCCCCGATAGTTTACGCGCCAAATAGGGAATCAGGCGGCGGAATGCGCTTCGCTGTTCCGACTTCTGGACCGTGAGGAAAGCATCATTCAATTGACAAATTTTGATGTAATTCTTTCAGCCGCTATAAATCGGCTACCCCGCCAGCCATAATAGGCAATATAGCAATAACATAGTGCTGGAATACAAAAAGCAAGCTGTAGCCCGATGCGATCAGCAAACATGCCTTGTACCACCGGCACTATTGCGCCTCCGACGATAGCGGCACACAGAATACCGGAGCCTTGGCCTGTATGTTTGCCCAGACCATAAAGTGCCAGCGAAAATATGGTCGGAAACATGATGGAATTAAACAGGCCGATAGCCAAGAGAGACCACATGGCGATAAGGCCGCTCCCGGACATGGCAATTAATACCAATAGGGCGGAGGTAAGCGCATTAAAGGTCAGCAATTTAGCTGCTGGAATCCGTTGCATCAGGGAAGCGCCCACAAATCGCCCCAGCATCGCGCCGCCCCAGTAAAAAGAAACATATTGGCTGGCAGCCTGCGCAGATAATCCCGCGATGTCCGGTTCCCCCAGATAATTGATCAAAAAACTGCCGATGGCGACTTCTGCGCCGACATAGACAAAAATGCCCAGAGCGCCCAGAACCAGATGCCGATAATACCAGGCGTTTTTATTATCGATTTCCGGGTCATCCGGGTCTCTGCGTTCAATGACAGGAGGCGTAATATCCGGGAGTTTGATCAGCGCAAAAATCAGGGCGATAAATAATAAAACGCCCGCCAGCCCTAAATAAGGCAACTGGACCAGCTGCGCTTGGGCGGATTGATAAGCGGCTAAAGCCTCGCTGGTGAGGGATTTGAGTTCTTCCGTGGTTTTGACGGGCATCGTCAGTATGAACAAGCCGCCAAAATAGGGCGCCAGCGTGGTGCCCAGCGAATTAAACGCCTGCGTCAGCGTCAGCCTGCTGGAGGCCGTTTCGGGTGGTCCTAAAATCGTGACATAAGGATTTGCCGCCACTTGGAGTAAAGTGATGCCGGAAGCCAGAACGAAAAAAGCTAGAAGAAACAGCGGGTAGGAAAGAAACTTCGCAGCCGGATAAAACAGTAAACAGCCGATACTGGCCAGTGTGAGCCCGGTAATCATCCCTTTTTGGTAATTAAAGCGTTCAACGAAATACCCGCTAGGCACTGACACAATCAGATAGGCTGCAAAGAAGCAGAACTGCACCAGCATGACCTGGCTATAGTTAAGAATGAACAGCGACTTTAGATGCGGAATCAGAATGTCATTGAGGCAAGTCACAAAACCCCACATAAAAAACAGTGAGGTTAAAATGCTTAGAGAACCAAGGTAAGGATTTTTAGCAGCCATAGGGTACTGAATGAAAACTATTGATCGCCTCTTCTTAAGGCGCCACCGTAAACTTAACGCTTTCTTTTCCGATCATCACGCTAAAGTCACCGGGCTCGACGATACGTTTCAACTCCAGACCGATAAACGATAAATCATCAGGCGTTAACGTAAAGTTTAAGTGTTTGGTTTCGCCAGGTTCGAGCGCAATTTTTTGGAATGCTTTCAACTGTTTATTGGGGCGGGTTACGGATGCCGCCATATCGTTCACATAGACCAGAACGGTTTCTTTCCCGGCGACTTTGCCGATATTTTTAACATCCACGCTAACGCCAATGTTTTCATGTAAACCCATCCGGGTTTTGTCGACCGTCAGATGGCTGGTTTCGAAGGTGGTATAACTTAAGCCATGTCCGAAAGGATATAACGGGTTATAGCTATTGGGTTCAAAAGACTCGATAGGCTTGTAATCATACGTCATGATATCGTTGCTATTGCGCGGGTAGCTGATGGGCAATTTGGCGTCCGGATTGTAGGCGCCGTATAAAATATCCGCGACCGCCACGCCGCCCTCCATGCCCGGCAGAAAGCCAAGAACTACGGCCGCAGCTTTGTCGGCAATCGGCGTGATAATGCGGGGGCGGCCGCCGAAAATCAATAAAACGACCGGTTTTCCTGCCGCCAGTGCCGCGTCGGCTAACGCAAGCTGATCCGGGTCAAGAGCCAGGGAAGAGATGTTGCCAACGGTTTCGGTATACGGCGGCTCACCCAGGCATAATAAAATGACGTCATGATGCTTCGCTTCGGCAATGACTTTCGCAATGTCGACCGGATCGTCAAAATGCTTGCCGCCGACGAAAGTGACTTTGCTTGTGGATTGTTTTTGCAGGGCAGCGAGGACCGTCAGCTTGTCCTTCGGGTATAAATGTTCCGCATTGCCTTGCCAGGTTATGGTCCAGCCTCCATTCATCACGCTTAAAAGATTCGCGGTTGGACCAGTCACCAGTATTTTGGCATCCTTTTTCAGCGGCAGCAGCTGCTTGTCATTTTTTGCGAGAACAATCGCTTCGTGCGCCGCTTGCCGGTTGATGGCGGTAGCCTCAGGTGTGGCGAAATTGCCCTCCGCCGGTATCGGCGCTTGTGGGGAATCAAACAAACCTGCCTGAACTTTCACCGTCAAAATCCGCCTGACGGCTTCATCGATGCGCGCCATCGGGACTTCGCCGCTTTTGACCAGTTTAACCAATATATCGTAAAACGAAAAATCGAACGGCACCATGCTCATATCCACGCCGGCCATCACCGCAATTTTGACGGCTTCTTGTTCCGAAGCCGCCAATTTGTCGCGAGTGTATAAGCGCTTGATATCTTCCCAGTCCGACACCGTAAAACCTTTAAAACCCAATTCATCCCTTAGAATAGTCGTCAGATAATGATGATTGGCGTGTCCCGGAATGCCGTCAACTTCGGCGGAGTTGACCATGACCGTGGGCGCACCCGCTTTGACGCCCGCGGCAAACGTGGGCAGGAAGTATTCGCGCAGCGTCCGTTCACCGATCAATGCCGGCGTGCGATCTTTGCCGTTAAACGGCAGGCTGTAGCCGACATAATGTTTCAAACAGGTCAAGCCCTTATCGGCGGCACTAAAATCGCTGCCTTGGTGACCCTGGATATAGCGGGTTCCCATCACCGTGGCTAAATGCACGTCTTCGCCGTATGTTTCCCATAGCCTCGGCCAAAGCGGCTGACGGCCGATATCCATCACCGGCGAGAAATTCCACTGTAAACCGGAAGCGCGGATCTCTCGCGCCGTAATCTCGCCTTCCTTAAAACTCAAATCAGGGTTAAAGGTCGCCGCCATGCTGATCGATTGCGGAAACAAGGTGGCATTTTGCGTATAGGTCGCACCGTGAATCGCATCGATGCCATAGAGCACCGGAATTTTCAGCCGCGACCTGGCCGTTGCGGCCAGGATGGATTCCCGTATCCTGAGCCAGGTTGCGATCGGCTGAGCCTGGTTAATCGGCATGGCTGGCGCATTCATGATCGATCCCACGTGATGCTTTAATACCGCATCCTCGAGCTTGACTGGATCGATAAGGTCTATGGCATTGCGTTCTTCCGGAGCGCCGATAACGCTAAAGTCGACCTGAGTCATCTGCCCGACTTTTTCTTCCAGAGTCATTTGGGCGAGAAGTTGGTCGACCCGGGATGCAGTGTTTGGATTTACGGTTTGAGCGCCCACGGCGTACTCCAGAGGAAAAAACAAGGCAATAAGTAAGCAGGTTTTTATTGACAAGATTAAGGCCCGTCTAATTAGGTTAGTTTGATTAGATGTATTTCATTATATCTGCACTGGAAACAGTGTCCATTGCATCGTAATAAGTCTCCATATCCGTCATAGCCGCAAAAATTGCCGTTGCTTCTATTGTAGTGTAAACCGATCTTTATTTACCTAATTTTCAATCTCAGTTTTATTCACTCGCTTCCAAACCGGTTTTGCTTCGCCTGGCTGCTGATATTTCAACACCAGATCAACACTGGCTGCTGATATATGCATACTTTTGGCTTTGTTTATCAGCTTTTTGCTTAATCAGCCTCGCTTTTATCTTGGCAAGTAATTTGCTTTAGCCATTGTAACTGATACTCACTCATCCTTTTTTAAAAGCCATACCGTCGTAAACCAGTGACTGACATATTTGATCAACACGAAAAATGCAAAAGACTCAATACAGCATGTGGTTGGTAATTGGTTGTTCAATCGATTGCTAAGAAGAGATTGGAAGTTATTAATTTAAGTCTAGTTAGAAAGAATTTGCAGAACCCCGAGTAAAAATAAATGAAAAATTTTGATAAAGAAATTTTATGTACGTTAGGTCCTGCGTCACTCAACGATCAGGTCATTTCAAGATTGGAAGAACTGGGTGTCAACCTATTCAGAATCAATCTTTCGCATACAAAAATTCAGGATCTGCCTCGTCTAATCGCCTACATTAGAAGCCGAAGCTCAGTACCGATCTGCCTGGATACCGAGGGCGCGCAAATACGAACCGGTGATATGTTGAATGGGGAAATTGCTGTCCGCGAAAACAGCATAGTCCATGCTCATAGTCTTCGCGTTCCTGGAGATTCATATAATTTCAATTTCTACCCTAATGATGTCGTTAAAAAGTTGGAAATTGGTGATTTCATTAGCATTGATTTCAATGCTGTGCTGGTGCAGGTAATCGACAAAGAATCAGAAAAGGCCACGATGCGGGTTTTGCATGGCGGTGTCATTGGGCAGAATAAGGCTGTGACGGTAGAGAGGGATATTCCGCTAGACACCTTGACCGAAAAGGATTTCGCCGCACTTGAATATGGCCGGTCGGTCGGTATCAAACATGTAGCACTTTCATTCGCCAATCGTGGTAGCGACGTCGATCAAGTGCGAGCTTTAGTCGGACCCGATACGTTTTTGATTTCCAAAATTGAATGCCGGAACGCCTTACATAATTTCGATGAAATCTCCGAAAAATCCGATGCACTGTTAATTGATCGTGGCGATTTGTCTCGGCAAGAACCCATTGAGCGTATTCCTCGCTTGCAGAAAATGATTATCGCTCGCGGGCGCGCTCTGAATCGCAAGGTCTACGTTGCCACCAATCTCCTTGAATCGATGATTTCGGCATCTAAGCCAACCCGAGCCGAAGTTAATGATGTCATCAACACACTTATAGACGGTGCAGATGGTTTGGTTTTGGCGGCCGAAACGGCTATTGGCAAACACCCGGCGGGATGCGTCGCGATGGTTGTAAAATTAATTCATGAATTCAACGAATTCAATGAATTGAATACTCATCGAACAATTTTCTCCACAGCCTATAGTGAATATTCAAGCTCCGAACCAGCATCGCTTTTGATCGAACCCCATGGAGGCATGCTCATAAATAGGCAGATCAAAGAGTCGGAAATTCCTGACTTGCCGAAATTAAAAAAATTGATTATCGGCAATAACGAGTTACTCGACTGCAAACAAATTGGCATGGGTACCTATTCACCCCTTAGCGGCTTTATGGATAAAGAGACGCTGGAAAGCGTGTTGAACCACAACAGTCTGCCAAATGGCCTGCCATGGACTATACCTTTATTGCTGCAATTTCATGAATCTCAGATTAGAGGTGTCGGTAAAGGTGAGCGTATCGCATTGACCGACGCCTCAGGGAATATTCAGGCGCTACTCAATGTTACGGATATATATCGATACGACCTTAAT
>CAZMRW010000125.1:0-7757 GCA_964568805.1 uncultured Methylococcaceae bacterium
TGAAAAAAGCCGCTTAATTTAACGATTGAGGCGACAGTTATTTTGACAATTACCGATGTAATTCCCAGCAATGTACAGCTCAACGATTTGTTGCCGGCAGGCATGAGCTGGGTGTACTCATCTCCAATATGCAACGGTGGTGGCAATCAGGTCACGTGTAATCTCGGTAACTACTTGTCGCCCGGCGCCAGTACGAGCGTCAAGATCAAAGCGAGTCCGACGAGTCCGGGATTGGCCATCAACACTGTCCGAGTCACGAGTGCCACCGATGACGAGAATGAATCGAACAACTCGTCCACGCAGCAGACCATTGTCGCTCGTTACGAAAAGAAAGATCCGATGTCGGCGGACGTTGGTGTAAAGCTTAAGGTCATTGGTAAGGCAAAAGTAAACAAAAAATTGAAATATCAAATGTTGCTTAGCAACAAAGGTCCTGCGAATGTTTCCGACCTTTTAGTCACGTCTGCGTTGCCCAGCGGAGCAACGTTTATGGGAGGTAGAGGTTGTGTATTGGAGAACGCTGCAATCGTCTGTGAAACTGGTAGCCTTAAAAAAGGCCGGAAACGTAGTTTATATTTGTACCTGAGTTTTGCGGCGCCCGGCCGTTATTCGTTAACCACTCAAGTTCATTCGACATTGGGTGATGTGGTCAGTCGAAATAACGCATCAACCATTTCGGTTAATGTAAAATCGAGTAAAGCGAAAGCGCAGAAAACAAATTTGGCGGCGCCGTTCACCGTGCCGTGAGCGCCGTAGCTCATCGTCAGCGTTTCGGCCTGCACCATCTCGGCGGTGATGGTCGATTCCAGCGTTTCCTGAACGGCGACATACAGCCCGGCGATGAAGAAGATGCAACTGCTGTGCTAGTTTGCACCGAAACCGATACCGCGAGTTCTGTTAACGGTTCCCACCGCCGAACAGCAACCGGCTATGGTGTTTCCGTTAAAAATGAGTTAGAAGCTTGCCATCCTTGACTTTTAGATTTCTGCAAAAACGGAATGATGGTCTTTTTAACTTACGATCGTTGATCGATCAATGCGGCCAGAATTGACAGACCAAGTTATAATGTTAACCCTATAAAGTTAAGATACCAACAAACCGACTATTGTCGGTTTTTTTATTAGGCAGGCAATGTATTATCAAGGCGTTAAAAAAATCATCGTGACACGTCCCGTCGTTAAAAAACGCGCTCAACTGGGAGACATTCATCCTCTGTTGGAACGAATATTTTTGGCCAGGGGCTTGACGTCGCTCGATGAACTGGACCGTACATTGTTAAAATTGCCGTCGCCGTGGCTATTAACGGGCATGGACGACATGGTTGACCGTTTGGTTCACGCTCTCGACCAGCAACAAAAGATCACGGTAGTCGCCGACTTCGATGCCGACGGCGCCACCAGTTGCGCGGTGGCCATCAAGGGATTGCTGGCCATGGGGGCAGGGGAGGTGTCGTTTGTCGTTCCCAACCGGTTTGAATACGGCTACGGACTCACGCCGGAAATCGTCGAACTGGTCAAACTGCAACAGCCCGATGTTCTGATTACCGTCGACAACGGCATTTCCAGCATCGACGGCGTCAAGGCGGCCAAAGCATCGGGAATGACCGTTCTGGTGACCGATCATCATTTGCCGGGCCTGGAACTTCCTGACGCCGATGCCATCGTCAACCCCAATCTGCCCGACGATAAATTTCCGAGCGGCACTTTGGCCGGTGTGGGCGTGATTTTTTATATCTTGATGGCGCTGAGAAGCAGGCTGAGAGAGAAGAACTGGTTTGACCAAAAAAAAATACCGGAACCGAATCTCGCGCAGTTGCTCGATTACGTTGCCTTGGGCACGGTCGCTGACGTCGTGGAACTCGATCATATCAACCGGATTCTGGTGCATCAGGGCCTGTTAAGAATTCGCATGGGCCGGGGCCATCCGGGCATCAATGCGCTGATCGACGTATCCGGGCGCAAATCCGAAACGCTGCTGGCTTCCGACTTGGGCTTTGCCTTGGGACCCAGGATTAACGCGGCAGGCCGTCTCGATGACATGTCTTTGGGCATCCAATGTCTGTTAACCGATGATCCGCTCCAGGCAAAACAGATCGCACTCCAGCTCGATGATCTCAATAACGGCCGCAAGGAAATCGAAGGCCAGATGAAACATGAAGCGATGTCCTTATTGAACGAAATGCGGGTGCTTGATGAAAACCATCTGGCGGCCGGTGTCTGCCTGTTCGATGCCAACTGGCATCAGGGTGTGATCGGAATTCTCGCATCTCGCATCAAGGATCGGCTACATCGACCCGTGATCGCCTTTGCTCCGGCCGGCAAGGATCAGATCAAGGGTTCGGCCCGGTCGATTCCGGGCGTACATATCCGCGATGTACTCAGCGATATCGCCGCCGCACATCCGAAATTGCTGACAAAATTCGGCGGCCACGCGATGGCGGCCGGGCTGAGTCTCAACATGCACGATTATCCGCCCTTTGCGCTGGCCTTTGACGAAATGGTCCGAAAACGCCTCGCCGATGTCGATCTTGAGCAAAAAATCCTGTCGGACGGCGAATTGACCGAGCAGGAAATGACCGTTGATTTTGCCGAACTATTGCAGCAGGCGGCGACCTGGGGACAGGGCTTTCCGGAACCGGTGTTCCACGGAACTTTTGACGTTGTGCAGGCCAGCATTGTCGGCCAGCGGCACCTGAAGCTGGTGCTAAGAAACCCTTCAGGCAGTCTGCTGATCGATGCCATCGCGTTTTTTATCGACCGTCCCGAACAATGGCTGGGATTGAGATCGTGCGTTGCCGCGTATAAACTCGATATCAATGAATTCAGAGGCAATCGCAGCGTGCAGTTTATCGTGCAGTATCTGGAAAAAATTGCCTGACGCATTGATCTCCTATCTTAATTCAGAGATATACGACAATGCTTCGGCGATCTCGTCAAAGGTGTTATAAAAATGGGGGGAAAACCGAATACCCGCTCCACGCAGGGCGCAAACCACACCATTTTCCTGAAGATAATGATATAAGACTTCGTTGGCAATCGTCCGGTGTTTAAAGACCACAATGCCCGACTTAAACGGCGATGCCGCCGGCGCCAGCAAGACCAGGCTGTCATTGCGGCTGATTTCATCCCTTAAGAAGCCGATTTTTTCAAGCATCAGCGATTCAACTTTTGCCATGCCCGTTTCCAGCAATAATGACAGGCTGGCGGATAGGGCATGTATTCCCAGCATATTCGGGCTACCGCATTCAAATCGGCGGGCGGTTGGATGAATTTCCCAGGGCTTGTTTTCGTAATTATGGATGTCTTTCATCATGTGCCAGCCGTACTGGGTGAGCCTGAGCTTGTTCCTGGCCTCTGGTGTCGAATAAAACACACCCAGCCCTTCGGGGCCCAGCATCCATTTATGGCCATCGGCCATGACGAAATCGGCTTGATACGCCTGCACATCAAACTGAACGGCGCCCAGGCTTTGAATGGCGTCGATACAAAATAAAATACCATGCTGTTTACAAAAGACGCCTATTTTTTCCAGGTCCATGCGCAGACCGGTGGCAAATTGTATGGAACTGATGGTCAATAAACGCGTACGGTTGTCCACCAGCGCAAACAAGGCATCCTCCGGCGAGTCTTCGCCGTGCAATTCGGCCTGGCGGAATTCCACGCTCTGGTCGGCCAATGATTCCCAGGGTATACGGTTCGACGGGAATTCTTCATTGCTGGATACGATATTATCGCCAGGGCGCCAATCCAGGCCGTAGGCAACAAAGGATAAGGCTTCCGATGTGTTTTTCACCAGAGCGATATCATCAGGGGAGGGGGCATTCAATAATGTTTGCAATTGTGCGCGTAATTCAGATTCCTTGTTCAGCCAGTCAGGATAAAAGTGGGAACCGTAACGCGTGTTTTGCTCGGCAAACTGAATAACGGCGTTAGCGGCTCTTTGCGGCCAGGGACCCACGGCGGCATGATTTAAATAGACTAATTCGTCGGATAACGGGAATTCGGGATGTTTCATCGGGCATCTCCTGTCATCCACAATGCCCGCATTTTCATAGCCTTGTCCAGACGTGCAGAAACCGCCTTCCAATGAATGTTGCGGAAGAACGAATCGACATAGGCGGTTGCCGCCGCACCATAATCCAACTGATACGAATGTTCGTACATATCCAGCACCAGAAGCGGCTGGGTCGCAACGGGCGCATGTAAATGGTCCCCTAGCCAGTAGTTCTCAAGCAATCCGGTATGCATACAATAACCGAGCACCACCCAGCCTGAGCCGCCTCCGAGTCCTGAACCCATGCGCCGAAACTCTTTTTCCCAGACATCAGCCGAACCAAATGCCTCTGCAAAGGCTTTGAGCAGGGTTGTATCCGGTTTATCCGTTCCGCCTAAATTGCCAAAATAGAGTTCGTGCAAGACGACAGATCCGGTGCGCATCAGGTGTTCGCGTTTTAGATCGTTGTAGATGAAAGACGGCAAATCCTCGTCACCCAAAAAGCTTGCGAGTCTTTGCTTGACTGCGTTCAATGCTTTAACCGAACCACCATAGTTGTTTTCCCAGTGAGATCGTATAAGCTTTTCGGACAGGCCATCCAGTTTGGCCGGATTGAATGGCAATGCTTTGGGTTTATGGGTAACTGCAAAGACCGATGGAATCTTTGGCGTGTTTTCCTGTTCCGGTGTTGTCGGTTTTGCAGGGAAGGCTTCGGAAGACAGTGTCGCCAATGTCAGACTGGCGGAAGTGGCGGCCAGAAATTTGCGTCGGGTATACGGTGGCATGTCGTTCTCCTCTGTGTTCACAGAATGATACCCGGCTGAGTTAATGCAATTTCAGTTGGCGGTATTCCGGAGCGCTTCATTATATATATTTGTACTTTTATATTTAAAGTGCTACAAATTTAACATATTTTCGAGCGGGTCATAACCCAGAGTATGCTTTATTGTTGCTCATAGGCTTGCTTCAAACCTGCGATATCGATTTTCGTCATCTGCATCATGGCTTGCATCACTCGTCCGGCTTTTAACGGATCAGGATTGCTCAACAATTCAATGAGAACATTGGGGACAATCTGCCAGGACACGCCGAATTTGTCGTCCAGCCAGGCGCATTGATTTTCTTTCCCGCCTGCGGAAAGTTTTTCCCAATACTCATCAACTTCTGCCTGCGTCTCGCAGTGCACAACAAACGATATGGCGGGTGAAAACTTGAACATCGGGCCGCCATTGAGCGCCGTGAACTCTTGTCCATCCAACTGGAAGTTTGCAGTCATTACAGTTCCCTTCGGCGCCGGCGCGCCATCTCCATAACGATTGACGCTCAAAACCTTCGAATTCTTAAAAATAGAAACATAAAAATTCATCGCTTCTTCAGCCTGGTTATCGAACCACAAAAATGGGGTTATTTTTTGCATAATGTTCTACTCCTACAAAATGATAATAAACTCGGCAATTTCGCTTTCAGCTTTGCTTAACCGCATCCGGCTGCATATAGACCAATTCCCAAATATGGCCATCCAGGTCCTGATACCCATGCCCATACATAAATCCGTGGTCTTGCGGTTCACTATAAGTAGTCCCGCCGGCGGCAACGGCCTTGTGAACCATTGCATCGACTTTTTCCCTGTTCTCACAAGACAGGCAAACCAGAACTTCCGTGCTTTTCGTGGCATCGCAAATGGTTTTTGGCGTGAACATCCTGAACTTGTCCTCGGTCAGAAGCATGACAAAAATATCATCGCTCACGATCATGCAAGCGGCGGTTTCATCGGTAAATTGAGGATTAAATGTGTAACCGAGTTGCGTAAAGAAATCGATCGATTGGGTCAGATTTCTTACGGGCAGGTTCACAAAAATTTTGGTGGACATAGTTACTCCTTAATCGTCGTGTTATAAATAACGGGCATCGTTAATCAATACGCATTACGCCTCTTGGCGCAGTAAAGAAGGTCTCCATTCTGCTCCACGGACTATCAGGCAGGCGGTAAGCGTGTGAAAACCGTCAGTTATGGGTTTAATTCTCGGGAGCATGATTGTTCTCCTGTAAAAATGATTGTAATACTGATCTTTTACCATTAGTCGTCTGAGCCGTTTCCAATTCGACAGTTTTGATTAATTTTTTTTGCAGCAATCTTTATTGTCTATATTCACTTGTTTGACAAAACCAAGTGTACTTGCAGGGTGACGAATTTATGCAGGAACAACAAACACTCAACATCAGGCGACTGTATTAATTTCTGGCGCGGCATATCAGAAAAATGCGCATAGCCATCAAATATTACAAACATATTGACCTACTTTCTATCAACATATTACTTCGCATAATACATCAGCCTTATGTTGAGCGGGCAGGGTGGATAATATCGGGGCCACCCTGGCCGGTTAACATAGGGCGCATTATGCGGGGTCTAGTGTTGACATTTCTTCCCCTGGTGATATGGTTAAGGCGTCCCGAGAGCCTTTGCAGCAGACACGCGCGCACACACCGACCACGGGGTTGGGCGTGTGGGGCGGCTGCGAATGGTGATCGGGGGAAGCCCCCCCCATTACTAACAGGGGGGGAAGGGATAGCAAATCAATCCTAATTAATCCTAATCAAACCCATATCCTAAGCGGGTTACAGTCTTTTTTCATGTTGTAATATTGGTAACCACTATTACACCATTTTCACCTTGAAAATCCTTGTATTTGTGTTATATTGGTTACCACTATTACACCAATTCAGGGAAAAAACTATGAATCCAGCTCGCCGCCGCGTTTCTTTATCCTTAACCGCTCAAGAATATGAGCAGTTACTATCTATTTCCGATTACCTTGGAATTAAGCCAACTAGTGCCGCACATCGTGCGCTCACTCAAGGGCTATCGATCATTTTTAATGAGGGTCAAAAGTTGAAGAGCACTCTTAAATTTGCTCAGGTGAATGAATTAGCGAGAATTCAGCTATTAAATGCCTCAAATCCTCCTGATTCAGTCAAGAAAGAGCCGTTGAAAAATGATCCTTTAATCAAGGGTGCCCGTAAAGCGTTGGAGCGTCTTTCGGTTCATGATCGTAAGATTCTAGAGAAATCCTTTGGTTCGTTGACCAATGCGGCTAGGTTGGGCGTTCGTGCTAGTGGTCGGGATTTTTCGGTGCCGGATGAAATTAAGCATCGCGTCAAGCTTCCAGCTAATCGGGTCGTATAAAGGTATCTGGCGGCCTTGGGGCGTTCATCAAGATGTTCCGGTTTAGACCGTCCAGCTATTAAAATTTGCCCTGGTAACGCGAAAATCTTTGAATCCATCATCCGGACTTGAACAGCATCACACGAAGTCACACGTCCCATTATCAATCGCTTTTGCGGTTAACCGGTAGTTATAGGACTTCGCATAATGTATATTATGTTAAATTATATATTGGAACAGGCTTGGGCGAAATGATGATTGAACGATAGCAAAAAGCATTTTTTAATTGTTCTATCTTTCAAAGGTATGTCAACGTCAATAAGTACTAGGCCATTGGGGGTTATTCCTCTGGCGCCATTGTTCAAGGCGTCTATGGGCAGAGTCCTGACCCACGTCAATTTGAAGAAAGTCGCAAATAGATTTCCAAGATTGAGGATTATTCAGGCCTTTCAAAGAAGAAGCGTTATTGGTTAGACGAACGCTATCCAGCCATGCCATCGGAGTGATATCTGCAGGTATTAGTTCAAAATTACCATCAAAATCAGACTTTTGAGCCACTTGCAAAATTATCGACCGGCAAGCGGTGTAAGTTAATAAA
>CAZMRW010000126.1:0-7677 GCA_964568805.1 uncultured Methylococcaceae bacterium
AATTAATGAAAATAAATTCCAATTATGGTTAAATTATGATATGTACCACTTCGTTTTCGGATAAACAGTTGTGTTGGTGTGCCATAACAGTTATCTTAAACATCATTCCATAACAATAATAAAGGAGAAACCGGATGTCCAAGGGTCAGAATTTGCAGGATAATTTTTTGAATACATTGAGAAAAGAACATACGCCTGTTTCAATTTTCCTTGTTAATGGTATCAAACTGCAGGGTAAAGTCGATTCATTCGATCAGTATGTCATTATGTTGAAAAACACGGTGAACCAGATGGTTTACAAACATGCCATATCGACTATTGTACCGGGTAAGGCCATAAAAATCATGCCGGAAAATGAAGTTGACGAAGTATAGTCCATCCTTTGAATGAGGTGGCGCGTCGCTGAACATCGTCATAACAATCCGGCATAAAATACTTTACGCCAATCTACCATGTGGAGTCATGTGTGTTTGATCGCCCCGATTCAGGTGAGCGCGCGGTGCTTGTTCATCTGGCCCTTCATTCCGGGCAGGAAGATCTGTTAGAACTTAGAGAATTGGCTAAATCGGCGGGGACCGATCCTGTTTTTACGGTTACCGGCAGTCGTAAGAGTCCCGATCCAAAATATTTCGTCGGTACGGGTAAGCTCGATGAGATTAAAAATACCATAGCATCCTATGATGCCGGCATCGTTTTGTTCAATCACGCGTTATCGCCGAGTCAGGAAAGAAATCTGGAAAAAGCACTGGGTGTTCGCGTGGTCGACAGAAACGGTCTGATCCTGGATATTTTTGCGCAACGCGCTCAAACATTCGAAGGTAAATTACAGGTTGAACTGGCTCAGTTAAAGCATTTATCGACCCGATTGGTGCGCGGGTGGACCCATTTGGAGCGTCAAAAAGGCGGTATCGGCCTCAGGGGGCCGGGCGAAACCCAGTTGGAAACCGACAGGCGACTGATCGGGGTGCGCATCAAACAGATACAGAGCCGTTTGGATAAGGTCGAAAAGCAACGACATCAAGGGCGCAGCAAAAGAAAAAAAGCCGAAATTCCCGCTGTATCCCTGGTAGGCTATACCAACGCCGGAAAATCGACCTTATTCAATCGGCTGACTGGCGCCAATATTTATACCGCCGACCAACTGTTTGCCACCCTGGATCCGACCTTGCGGCATTGTTCCTTGCCGAATAATTCGGAAATTGTCCTGGCGGATACCGTCGGATTCATACGGCATTTGCCGCATGAACTGGTCGCGGCATTTAAATCGACTTTGCAGGAAGCTAGCGAGGCGGATTTATTATTACATGTTATTGATGCTCATGCCGAAGACCGCGACGAAACAGTTATCCAGGTCAATAAGGTTCTGGAAGATATTGACGCCAATGAGATCAGGCAACTGGAAGTTTACAATAAAATCGATTTGCTCGATGAAATCAATCCCAGAATCGATCGCGACGATGCCGGCAATCCGATCCGGGTTTGGCTGTCTGCGGTAACGGGCGAGGGAATAGAATTGCTTTATCAGGCATTGTCGGAAATATTTTCGACCAGCAAAATCAAAATGCGTTGTTATTTGCAAGCCGATCAAGGACAGATCAGAGCTAAAATATTTACTTGCGCAAAAATAATAAACCAGCATATTGATGAGGCAGGAGCAATCGAATTGGTCATTGAAATCGATGCCAAACATCTGGGGTTATTGAAATCGGTAAAATGTGAAGAAATGTGATTGTTGAAGACGCAAGCTTCAATCTGTCGATACAAAGAGCGACCTTTAACCTTTCGTCTTTTAACATATTTACGATAGAATGGTCGATTGCATCGATAGCCTAATGGATGGCGTTGCCTTGTAGAATGATGAAGCTATCCCTTCGGGATAATTAAATACAGTTTAAATAATCCAATATGGAGCATAATAATGTCCTGGAATGAGCCTGGCGGCGATAACAAAGATCCCTGGAGCGGGCGTGGTGACCAAAAAGGTCCCCCTGATCTAGATCAAGCGATACGTTCATTACAAGAAAAACTAAGCAAGATCTTTGGCGGCGGCGGTGGCAGCACTGGCGGTGGCGGCGGTTCATCCGGAGGCTCCCTGAAAAGCTTTGGCTTTATTGCTGCGGGCGTTCTGTTTTTATGGGGACTCAGCGGGTTTTATATCGTCGATGAAGGTAATCACGGCGTGGAAACACGATTCGGTAAATATATCGGGACCACGCAATCGGGCCTGAACTGGCATTTGCCTGCTCCGATCGAACGGGTCGATATTGTCAATGTCAAGCAAAACCGAACGATTGATGTCGGTTTTCAGAGTTTCGGCGAGGCGGCCAGCCGTTCGGAACCAAAAGAGGCATTGATGCTGACCAAAGACGAAAATTACGTCGATGTTCGTCTGGTTGTTCAGTATCAGGTCAAAGACGCCAAGGATTTTATTTTTAATGTGGTTGATCCTGCTAAAACCTTGAAGCAGGTTACCGAAAGCGCGGAACGCGGCGTGATCGGCAGCAGCAACATGGACTTTGTTTTGACCGAGGGCCGCACCGAAATCGTGACTCAGATTAAAAAAGAAATCCAGACCATCATGGATGCCTACAGATCCGGGGTTCAGGTCACTACCGTTAACCTTCGGGATGCCCAGCCGCCCGAACAGGTACAAAACGCCTTTGAGGATGTCATCAAAGCCCGTGAAGACGAGCAGCGCCTGATTAATGAGGCGGAAGCATATTCTAATGATGTGGTACCGAAAGCTCGCGGCGCCGCGGCAAGAAAGCTGCAGGAAGCGGAAGGCTATAAGGAACAGGTCATTGCCCAGGCGGAAGGTGAAACCAGCCGTTTTTCGAAATTGTTTGCCGAGTATAAAAAAGCGCCTGAAGTAACCAGGCAACGGATGTATATCGAATCGATGGAATCGGTATTGGCAGGGGCCAATACCGTGATGATCGATGTCAAGGGAGGCAACAATCTACTGTATTTGCCGCTGGATAAATTAACTCAGCATTTGCCTTCGATGGTATCGCCGAATCTTCCCCAGCAGAGCCCATCAGATCAGGCTACGCCGGAGATAGATGAAAAACCGGTTGTGCGAACTACAACCCGCGGCAGAGAAGCAAGGGGACGCCAATGACACAGAATAAAATATTAGTAGGCCTAGGCGCATTATTACTGATAAGTATGATGTGCGTCTTTACGGTCAGTGAAACAGAAAAAGCAATCAAATTCCGTCTGGGTGAAATCGTTAAGTTTGATTACGAACCTGGACTGCATTTTAAATTGCCATTTATTAACAATGTAAAGAAATTCGATTCCCGGATCCAAACCATGGTTTCGAAGCCCGAGGGCTTTTTAACCGCCGAAAAGAAAAACGTGATCGTTGACTCCTTTGTTAAATGGCGCATCGGCAATGTCACCACATTTTACACCGTTGTCGCCGGTGATATCGATCAGGCCAATTTAATACTCGATCCGATTATTAAAGACGCTTTTCGAAGCGAATTCGGCAAGCGCAATATCAAACAACTGGTCTCGACCGACCGTCGGACCGTCCGCGATATCTTGATAAAAAACACCAAGTCTCTCGCGGCCGAGAAGGGTATGGACATTATTGACATTCAGGTCATGCGTATTGATTTACCGCCCGAAGTCAGCTCGTCGGTGTTTCGCAGAATGGAAGCGGAACGTGAACGGGTCGCCAGGGAATTTCGTTCCCAAGGCGCTGAAGCCGCGGAAAAAATACGTGCGGATGCAGACAGGCAGCGTGTGGTTACGTTGGCTAATGCTTTCAAAGATGCAGAAAGACTGCGCGGAGAAGGAGATGCCAAATCAGCGGAAATCTATGCCGGAGCATATGGCGCCGATCCTGAGTTCTTTTCTTTCTACCGTAGTTTGAATGCTTATAAACAGACTTTTTCGAGTTCAAATACGCTGGTGCTCGATCCCGATTCCGATTTTTTCAGGTATTTCAAGCAACAGAAATAGATTGGATCTCGTCGCATAAACCAATCATGGGTGGAACGTGACGTATCAGGCTAAATGAAACACCAAAACGCTCCGCTCGTGCGGGGCGTTTTGTTTGAGTGGACAGACAAAACATGCAACAAAAAAACTCCTGGCTTTTGCCGGACGGCATCGAAGAGATTTTGCCGGAAGACGCTAAACATCTTGAAAGCCTGCGCCGCAAGCTGCTGGACATGTTTGCCTGCTGGGGATATGAACTGGTGATACCGCCGTTCATCGATTTTCTGGATTCGTTGTTGACCGGGTCCGGACATGATCTGGAATTGCAAACGTTCAAACTGACCGATCAGCTCAGTGGAGAGATGCTCGGGATCAGGGCGGACATGACGCCGCAGGTGGCTAGAATTGATGCTCACAACCTTAAACACGAGTGGCCGACCCGGCTTTGTTATGTCGGCACCATTCTGCATACCCGCGGCGACCCGCTCGAAAAAACCCGCAGTCCGATGCAGATCGGAGCCGAGCTTTATGGGCATGCCGGCCTTGAAAGCGATGTGGAAGTCATCCATTTAATGCTGGAAATGCTGGCCCTAACCGGTTTGCAGAACGTGCATCTCGATTTGGGGCATGTAGGCATCTATCGGGCTCTTTCAAAGCAGGCTGGTTTAAACCCGGTGCAGGAAAGCGCCCTGTTTGACGTACTGCAGCGCAAAGCCAGGCCCGAACTTCAGGAATTGATGGATGAATATCCTATTGATAGCGACCTTAAGGCCATGTTTTTAAAATTGCCGCAGTTGAATGGCGGCTTTGAAGTGATGGAAAAAGCCCGGGCAGTATTTCTGAATGCTAATGAAGAACTCAATCAGGCGTTGACCGAACTGGAAGCGATTGCTGAAAGACTGTCGGTGCGGTTTTCTTCGTTACCGATCAGTTTCGATTTGGCAGAGCTGCGCGGCTATCATTATCATACGGGCGTGGTTTTTTCCGCTTTCGTACCATCCGTAGGCAGGGAGATAGCCAGAGGCGGCCGCTATGATAACATAGGCGGTGTGTTTGGGCGTGCGCGTCCGGCGACCGGTTTTAGTGCGGACTTGAAATTACTGTCAACATTGGGTGGGCAAACCGGCGATGGGCAACAGCTGTCGCGAATTTTTGCTCCCTATCGGGACGATGCCATGCTGGCGGAGAAAATCAGGGATTTACGCGCTCAGGGGCGGACAGTGGTCCAGCAATTACCGGGTCAAGCCGGAACCGCTCAGGATATGGGTTGCACATCAATCCTGGAGCAAGACAATCAAAACTGGTTCGTTAGAACCTTGAATTAAGTTTGGAATGATTATGGGAAAAAATGTTGTTGTCATCGGCACACAATGGGGTGACGAAGGAAAGGGCAAGCTGGTGGATCTGTTAACGGATCATGCGGAAGCCGTCGTGCGATTTCAGGGCGGCCACAATGCCGGACATACGCTGGTGATACGCGGCGAAAAAACCGTCTTACATTTGATACCATCCGGTATCCTGCGGGAAAACGTGCAATGCATGATCGGCAACGGCGTCGTGTTATCGCTGAATGCCTTGCTGGAGGAGATTGAATTTCTGGAAAAAGCGGGCATTCCGGTGAGAAACCGCCTGCTGATCAGCGAGGCCTGTACGTTAATCCTGCCGGTGCATGTCGCCATCGATCGGGCTCGTGAAAAAGCACGCGGCGATAAAGCTATCGGAACCACTGGCCGAGGTATTGGTCCGGCGTATGAAGACAAGGCAGGCCGCAGAGGGCTTCGTGCCGGCGATTTGCTCAATCCTGAAGGCTTTGCTGAAAAGCTGAAAGAATTGCTGGATTATCATAATTTCATGCTGACCCAATACTATCAAACCGATGCGGTCGATTATCAGCGGACTTTGGATGAAGCGCTCTTGCTTGGCGAGCAGGTCAAACCGATGCTGACCGATGTCAGCGAAGCTCTTTACAAATATCAGGCGCAGGGGAAAAATCTGTTGTTTGAAGGCGCTCAGGGCGCCTTGCTGGATCTGGATCACGGAACATTCCCTTATGTCACCTCATCCAGTACAACCGCAGGCGGTGCGGCGACAGGAACCGGCATCGGCCCTCTGGATCTGGATTATGTGCTCGGCATTACCAAGGCCTACTCGACGCGGGTAGGGAACGGTCCTTTTCCAACTGAATTGCACGATGCCTATGGCGAGCATTTGGGTACTGTGGGTCATGAGTTTGGTGCTACCACAGGCCGCAAGCGCCGTACCGGCTGGTTTGATGCGGTCGCCATGCGCAAATCGGCAAAACTGAACAGCATTAGCGGAATTTGTTTAACCAAACTGGATGTGCTTGATGGCCTGGACAAGGTCGGAATCTGCACATCGTACCGGTTAAATGGGATCATTACCGAAACAGCGCCATTGGGCGCGGATCAATATCAGGAATGCCATGCCGTCATTGAAGAAATGCCGGGATGGACAGGCACCACAGCCGGACTCACGGATTTTGACGCACTTCCTGAAAATGCCAAGGCCTACATCAGTAGAATCGAAGAACTGGTCGGCGTCAAGATCACGATATTGTCAACAGGGCCTGACCGAGATGAAACAATCATCCTCGAACACCCGTTTAATTAGGGAGCATTAATTCAGGTTCGTTCTGGCTTTATTCGGCATATTCCTGCAGTAAACGTGGGTTTTTGATTTATATAAAAATCAGCAAGTTGTAATTATTAATACAACCTTGTTATTTCTTTCTACGGTTTTTAGTATTAAGTAATACAAACCCCGTTTAATTTAATATCAATTATGACGTGATTGCTAATAAACGTCATCCAAACTGAACAATCTTCCCGGCATGGGGTGTTTGAACCATGCCTATACCCACCTGTCACCAGTGCATCCGGCGTAGACCATTGATTAACCTTTTGCCGGCATTGCTTCTCGCTTCCGTGGCGCGCCATAAAATCAGTCCGATGGCTTTCCGGAATTCCACGTTGTTTTTACTTATCTGCTGCCTCTTTTTATTTCAACGACTTGCTCTGGATATTTGACCCTGAGTGAGGCTGAGGATTCTGCGTAATCAGGAATTATTATTCCGGAAATGAACTTTTTAACCTTATTTTGCAATTCATTAACTGAAAGCGATCTGACAGTAGCATCGACTCATGCGAATTCGGAACTTAAATTATAAATACATTCACAGAGGAATAACATGAAGACAATAAAACATAAAGAATTGGCCTTATTATTAGTCGGGAGTTTGGTGGCGTCAGCGCCCGTTTTTGCATCAAACGGTTCGGATGATGGGTTGGGGAGTTCCACCAGTGGTTCGTCAGGTACATCTGGAACCTCAGGCACAGCGGGTACATCAGGTACATCTGGAACCTCAGGCACAGCGGGTACATCAGGTACGTCGGGTACGTCAGGCACAGCGGGCACATCCGGAACGTCAGGTACGGCAAGTACCTCGTGTAATGCCGCCGGTTCAAGCAATCAATGCGATTTTGTCCCCAGCTTTGACACCTCTGTTGTTAAGGGGTCTCATAAAAAGGTCTATAAACGTAACGGCAATAAACAGGATGTTATAATTAAAATCAAGATTGGCAAAAATGGCGGATTGGTAACTCCCGAAAATTTTAACGATGATATCGGCGTAGTCAGGGCAATTTTTCCCGGTGGACAGGTTTGTGAATTGGAGGGTGTCGGCAAAACCCGGAAATTTTATAATTA
>CAZMRW010000127.1:0-7476 GCA_964568805.1 uncultured Methylococcaceae bacterium
TATGATTTGTCAACACCCGGTAAATCTTTTTTCTTTCGTCTCACCAAGCCAGCTACCTGACCCGTGATGAGCCGACCATTATAACCAGTCAGTTCATTTTGTCAACATCCTGTGACTTTTTATTTTCGCCTCCGTTCGCCCGAAGCACTTAACCCGCTTCGTGTTGAGCCGGACATTATAACCTTCCTCAACATTTTGTCAACAGTCCGTCGTCAACTTTTAGTCCGTCCCTCCCTGCCCAGCGTCTTGCCCGACAGAAACGAGCATTATACGCATACCAATGCAAAGATCAAGCGGTAATTTTTACCCGCATGAATTTTCTTTTGCCAACCTGATAAACATGAGCCGCTCCCAATGGCAATTCCAGTTTAGGATCAGATACTTTCTCTCCATCGATCTTGACCGCGCCCTGGTTTATCATTCTGATTGATTCAGACGTGCTACTCGTCAGTCCCGCATCCTTCAATAGATTAGCAATCCCGTAATGGCTGTACTTAATCTTTAATTCGACTTCTTCGATTTCATCGGGCATCGCACCACGCTGAAACCTGGCTTCAAAATTTTCCAGCGCCTTTTGCGCTGATGCGGCGTCATGAAATCTTTCAACCACTTCCTGCGCCAACTTTACTTTATAGTCCCGGGGATTCGCCCCAAGTTCGCATTCTTGCCGCCACTGCCTGACTTCAGTCATCGGGCGAAAGCTTAATAATTCAAAATACCGCCACATCAACTGATCCGAAATGGACATTATTTTGCCGAACATGTTGTCTGCAGAATCCGTTATGCCTATATAGTTATTAAGCGACTTTGACATTTTTTGCACGCCATCCAGTCCCTCAAGTATCGGCATAGTGATGACCACTTGCGGTTTTTGCCCGAAAGCCTCTTGCAACTGGCGACCAACCAGAAGGTTAAATTTTTGATCGGTGCCACCTAATTCAACGTCCGACTTCATCGCCACCGAATCATATCCCTGTATCAGCGGGTAAAGGAATTCATGAATGGCAATGGGCTGCCCGCTCTTGAAACGCTTGTTGAAATCATCCCGCTCCAACATTCTGGCAACGGTATGTTTTGCCGCCAGTTGAATCAAATCCACCGGAGACATGGCATTCATCCAGCTTGAATTGAACATGACCAGAGTTTTCGCAGGATCAAGAATTTTAAAAATCTGCTGTTCGTAAGTCTTGGCATTTTCGATGACCTCATCTCTCGATAAAGGTTTGCGGGTGGCATTTTTTCCTGTTGGATCACCGATCATGCCGGTAAAATCGCCAATCAAAAACAAAACCTCATGTCCCAGGTCCTGAAACTGCTTCAGTTTATTTATCAGAACCGTATGACCTAGATGCAGATCAGGCGCCGTTGGATCAAACCCCGCCTTTATCCTGAGTGGACGCCGCTCTTCGAGCTTTTTGACCAACTCCTGCTCAACTAAAACTTCATCTGCACCCCTTAACAGATCCGCCACTATGCTTTCTTGCAATGTTTTTCTCCAGTCTGAATAATGTATGTAAATAATAATATTATAGAATTAATGCCCGAATACTCATTATAATTATTTTTTTATATGGTCTATAATTGAAACATTATCTGAAATACCAGTATAATTAAGTTCCAGAATAAATTTACAATAAGTTTATTATTTAAATCAACTACTTAATCTTATTGATTGTGAAATTCAAATTTTATGCTCCTTTTTTGATAAGCGTTGGCCTGGCGCTTGCTTCAACTCATAGTTATGCAAAACCTGTGCATCATACTGTCAAAAAACATGCTTCGGCCTCTGCAAAACGCATCAAGGTGTCTTCCCGCAAGACCGGCAGGCATAAATCGTTTTCCCGAAATCGAGCTCTAGAAAGCGCCGATTCCACCCCATTGCACAGCAAGATCAGATCTCGCCAGCTTATCACCAGGCTTAACGACGACAAAGGATATCCGGATAATTCAATCTATTCCTACCCGATATCTCAAACTACAGGAAGCGAACCGCTAACTCAAGCATCATTACACGAAAATCGTATTCATTCTGTCATAAGACCCGACAAAAACTTTAGTTTTAGCGAACACACGACGACCATCGAAACACCTCTGCACTTTAGCAGTACGCATGGAATTATTGAAACCTCTTTCTCTCATGCGGCGCATAAGGCAGGTTTGCCGGACAGCCTGATCGACGAACTGACCCGAATTTTCGCATGGGACATTGATTTTGCCTCAAATCTTGACACCGGCGATCATTTCACTGTTGTTTACAAGGAAGGGGGATCATTCGGCAAAAACAGACAACCCGGTCAAATTATCTCCGCCGAATTCATGACGCGCGGGAAAATTTTTACCGCCGTCAGATATAAAGATCATAACGGCATCGTAAATTACTACACGCCGGAAGGCAAAAGCATGCAAAAGGCTTTTTTGAGCGCTCCGGTTGACTATGCTCGAATCAGTTCTCATTTCGACAGCCATCGCAAACACCCTGTACTGAATCGAATACGGGCGCATAAAGGCGTCGATTATGCGGCCAGAACAGGCACCCCTGTCAAATCAGCAGGGGACGGTGTTCTAAGCTTCGTCGGACGCAAGGGCGGCTACGGGCAAGTGATGATCGTAAAACACGGTGACCGTTATGAGACACTTTACGCTCATCTGTCGAATTTCAAGAAAGGTCTGAAGAACGGCGATATGGTCAGACAAGGAGAAGTCATAGGTTACGTCGGACAAACGGGCCTGGCGACCGGCCCTCATTTGCATTACGAATTCCGGATTGATGGCGAGCATCGCAATCCGGAGGCTCTGAATCTTGATCGCTCGGTGCCGCTGGACAGACAATTGCTGGCTGACTTCAAATCCCAGACCAAGCCTTTGCTGGCTCAACTATACCAGGCCAAAGCCCGCAATTTACTGGCTAAAAACAGTAATTAGTATAAGGCATGCACATATTGCACATGAGGATGATGAGGCGATTCAGGACTGAATCAAAAAATTGGGCGACATAAGCCGCCCCTTGAATGATTAGGCCGAAAAAGACGAGCCGCAACCACAGGTCGTGGTCGCATTGGGGTTGCGGATGACAAACTGGGCGCCCGACACATCTTCCTTGTAATCGACTTCCGCACCCTGCAGATACTGAATACTCATCGAATCGATCAGGACGGTTACGCCGCCATTGACAACGCGGGTATCATCTTCATTGACTTCTTCATCAAACGTAAATCCATATTGAAAACCAGAGCACCCGCCGCCTGAAACATACACTCTCAATTTCAGATTATCGTTACCTTCTTCGGCGATTAACTCTCTTACCTTGGAAGCGGCACTATCAGTAAAAATAATTGGATTGACCATAAAAGAAACACCCTTAAATTAAAACAAACTAGATTATGACTTTCCCTAGCATTTTAGTCAAGAATTACGGATACAGCGCCACTGTCTTCAAGCCCAATGTTTCATGCAAACCAAACATCAGGTTCATATTCTGCACCGCCTGACCGGCAGCGCCCTTGACCAGATTATCGATCACTGACAACACGACAAGCGTCTGCCCTCCCTGGGGTTGATGAAGCGCAATCTGACAGTTATTGCTGCCCCGGATGTTGCGGGTGTCAGGGTGCGACCCTTTCGGCAACACATCAACAAACGCTTCGATTGAATAGCGCTGCTCGTACAATTCTTGAATATCAACTGGATCGGCATTTAACCGTCCGTATAACGTGGCATGGATGCCTCGAATCATCGGTGTCAAATGCGGAACAAAGGTCAACCCCACCGGTTTTCCGGCCGCGATCTCAAGACCCTGGACAATTTCCGGCAAATGCCGATGCCCGCTGGCTGAATAGGCTTTAAAACTCTCACCGCATTCGCTCATAAGCGTGGCCAGTTCGGCTTTACGGCCTGCGCCGCTAACCCCCGATTTAACGTCGGCGATCAGATGATCAACATCGATCAACCCGTTTTCAATCAGAGGCAAAAATCCCAGTTGAACCGAGGTCGGATAACAACCGGGGCAGGCGATTAACCGGGCCGTTCTGATCGCAGCCCGGTTTACTTCAGGTAATCCGTAAACAGCCTCCTCAATCAAATCGGGACAGACATGTTCCATGCCGTACCACGTGCGCCATACCTTGGCATCTTTCAATCTGAAGTCGGCCGACAAATCGATGATCTTAACACCTTTGGCTAACAACCCTTCAGCCATCAGCATCGCCGTGCCGTTAGGCGTAGCAAAAAACACGACATCGCATTCGGCCAACGCATTCATATCAGGCACACTAAACGTGGCATCGATGTATCCCCGCAAACTGGGATAAAGCGTATCGACCCGCACGCCGGCATCGGTACGTGAGGTCACGACTGCCACGTCAACTTCCGAATGCAAAGCCAATATCCGCAAGAGTTCCACTCCCGTATACCCGGTTCCGCCAACAATACCTGCACGAATCATCTAAATTTTCCAAAAATTACAAGAAATATGACTATATGATACCCGCAACTCAATACTGTTTTAATCATTTTTCTTTACCTGGCATCGGTATAAGTATTATTGTTTCGATCTGCCGTAACTATTTCGTTAACCATGCCTGAGAACAAAAACATGATCGCCATAGAAATCACTCAAGCCGGTGGACCGGAAGTTTTAAAACCAACCGAGCGGCCGGTACCTGCCATTGCCGCCGATGAAGTACTGATTAAAGTTGCCGCCGCAGGCATTAACAGACCCGATGTGATGCAGCGCCAGGGCTCCTATCCACCCCCGCCCGGAGCATCGGACATACCGGGCCTTGAAATCGCCGGCACCATTGTTTCCGTAGGAGAAAACTGCGGTAATTTGAAAGTGGGAGACAATGTCTGTGCGCTGGTGACCGGCGGCGGCTATGCTGATCATTGTCCGGCGACGGCATCGCTATGCTTGCCTATACCGGACGGTTTAACCTTTGCCGAAGCGGCCGCATTACCGGAAACATATTTTACCGTCTGGAGCAACGTCTTTGACCGCGCCCGGCTTGTCGCGGGAGAAACCTTACTCGTCCATGGCGGCGCCGGCGGCATCGGAACCACAGCCATACAACTGGCCAAGGCATTCGAAGCAAAAATCTTTGTCACCGCCGGTTCTGCGGAAAAATGTCAATTCTGCACAGAGCTTGGCGCCGATGCCGCCATCAACTATAACGAACAGGATTTTGTCGAAGCCATCGAGCAACTGACTGGCGGTAACGGCGTCAACATCATACTCGATATGATTGGCGGCGATTATTTTTCGCGTAATTTAAAGTGCATGGCTTTCGATGCCCGTTTGGTACAAATCGCGCTTCAAAAGGGCACCAAATCAGAAATCAATTTGCTGCCCGTCATGCTGAAACGGCTTGTCATCACCGGATCAACATTGCGCGCCAGAGACACTGCATTTAAAGCGGACATTGCTAAAAATCTTTTTGAAAATGTCTGGCCTTTACTGGACTACGGCCAAATAAAACCGGTCATACACGCTACTTTTCCATTAACCGAAGCCGCCAAGGCCCATGCCCTGATGGAAAGCGGCCAACATATCGGCAAAATCGTCTTAACGGTATAACAACATGTCATACACCACACTGATCCCTGCAGAAAAGCTCAACCAGCATCTTGATGATCGAAACTGGATCATTTTCGACTGCCGTTTTTCGCTGGCCGATGCGGATGCAGGCGCCAGTGCCTATCGCAAAGGCCATATCCCCCATGCTCGTTATGCACATTTAAATAATGACTTGTCTTCTGCCGTTACCGATCAGACAGGCCGGCATCCCCTGCCCGATTTTTCTTTGCTCGAAAAAAAAATGAGCCTCTGGGGAGTCAGCAATCAATGCCAGGTCATTGCTTACGACGATGCAGGCGGTGCATTTGCGGGACGTTTATGGTGGTTATTGCGCTGCCTGGGCCATGAAAACGTTGCGGTACTGGACGGCGGTATCAAACAATGGCGACAACTGGGTTATGCCCTAACCACTGCCCTGCCGACTGTTAAACCCGCGATCTTCAAGGCAACACTTAATAAAACATACTGGTTGCATTCGGCGCAAGTGCGCGATCAATTGGCGGCTAAAACCATCAAATTAATCGATGCCAGAACACCCGAGCGTTACCGTGGCGAACAGGAACCAATCGATCCAGTCGCAGGCCATGTACCCGGCGCCTTGAACCGGCCGTTTCAGCTGAATCTGGATAAGCGCGGTTTATTTTTATCGTCCGAAGAACTGCGTCGACAATTTAAACAATTGCTCGCTGATACCCCTCCCGAAAAAACTGTCCACATGTGCGGCTCAGGCGTCACCGCCTGCCATAATGTACTGGCCATGGAACACGCCGGTCTTTCCGGCTCCAAACTTTACCCCGGTTCCTGGAGTGAATGGATCAGAGACAGAAATCGGGGTGTTGCGACTGGTGGGCAACAATAAAAAATGAAACACGGTATTTTTGTAATCCCGGCATTCGCAAGGCTGCGATGCTGGGCCAGACTTTTGCCGATTCCGGCTAACCACTGGCTGGTAAAGCATGTTACATGCTCGCCAAATTTTTAGTCAAAATATTGCCATTTTGACTCATAGCCAATTTCCAATCAGATCCATTCACGTTAATTTGGATATCGTATTCAACACGGCCATCAGGATGCCTGATCAATTCGGTATTGCTGATACTGTAGTGAGCAAATGCTTTTTCAAGTTTTTTGCTGACAGCGGCCGGTAATTGCCGAGGATCAATCGTTTCTTCGTGACCGAAAGGCCTTCCTTGCGAGTCAAACAATGCCATAGTTTGCTCGTCCCCTATTTTATATTTCACCTGGTAAAGATCCATACGAAAATGCAACTCTTTATCGATCGATATGTTTTCCGCATCTGGATGCCTCGACTTTAAAGCGTTGATAACGGGGGCCGGGACTTCAGAAGCATCAATCGGCCTGGCTTGTACTGAAAAGGCAGACCATAAAAAAACAGCTATTAATGGTAAAGCAATTTTGGTGTTCATAATTATTAATCCTGTTGTCAATAGTCATTTAAGTTTAGCCCGTCTAAATTTTTGTACAGAAACCAGAATGGATTTATCAAAACGTAAACGGACTTTTACTGTATTATTGAGCAAAATTCGCGCCAATTACGTTTAACACCACTAATATCAATAAGATCAAGCCCTCTTGACGAACTGTTGTGCACTTTAAGCTGGCTATCCAGCACTGCATTGGTTTAAATAACCTGCTAAGCTGGTTGGTTTAAACCAATTGGTGATTTTCATCGAATGAAACAAGCGGATACAGTCGATTTGATTTTTTATGTCAATTAAAAGCAGGTTGAGACAAATCGTTTTTTTCCGACTTGCCTACTGGTCAATAAATAGTAGAGTCGAGCTAGCTTGAGGGCTTCTTGCCCGGCTTTACTAAACTCCATTCCTGCAAGCCCTAGGAGCCTGTCCGAGAACACGACTCTCGAACAAGTTAACGGTAAGTTGTTG
>CAZMRW010000128.1:0-7072 GCA_964568805.1 uncultured Methylococcaceae bacterium
GACCTCTATTATCGTCTTAATGTGTTTCCGGTGTTTACCCCGCCCCTGCGGGAGCGGGTCGAGGATATCCCGTTGCTGGTATCCTACCTGATCGACAAATTCTCGAGGCGGGTCGACAAGCGTATCGAGGGCATCAGTGCAAAATCATTGCGCCTGCTGCAGTCTTACCATTGGCCGGGCAATATCCGTGAATTGGAAAACGTTATCGAACGGGCCATCATTCTTGCCGATGACCCCATTATCGAGATCGATTCAGGCTTGATTCCCATGGAGGCCCAGTTTTTAAAGGGAAGTTTCCCTTCGATAGGCGGCGGCAGCCTGGAAACGATCGAACGGGAACATATACTGGCCGTGCTTGAACAAGTCCAATGGGTCATTGAGGGCGACAGAGGAGCCGCTCAAATCCTGGGCCTGCACCCCAGCACGTTGCGTTACCGCATGAAAAAGCTCGGCCTATTCAAAGCAGTCCGTCAATAATGGCAGCAGCCGTCAATAGTTGAAGGTTGGTTGCGCCATCCCCGACAAAACCAAGATTCATCCGAACAGTTATCGTTAGAAAAACAGCCGCTTGATCATCATTCTGCAGGCATGGCACACATTTCGCTGGCTTTAAGTCGTGTCAGAAATGCAACAGGAAAGAAAAATCGGTCATGCTCAGAATCACCCGTGTAGAAAAAGCTTCAGCCGAGACTCTGCTGATCGTCGAGGGGCGCTTGGTGGGCCCCTGGGTCGCGGAACTGAAAAACGCTGTGATCGGTGCCGATACGGAGCCGGAGCATGTGACTATCGATTTATCCGCCGTCAGTTTTGTCGATGCGAGAGGACTCAAGCTGCTCCATCAACTAATGGCTCAGGGTGTGGTTTTGCACACCGTTTCGCCGTTTGTGCAGGCACTGTTAATTAAGGAACCATAATAGAATTACCGGATAATCGGTATGCGCAAATTAATGTTGTTTTCGACAATGCTAAATTCTCTCCGATTTAACCCCCTCGTCATTAATCTGTCATAACTTCCCTCAATAATACAGCCTGATTTGCAGATTCAGGGGCTGTTATTATGTTGAATACCTATCAAAAATCCCGCCGAACCTTCATCAAGACTGCAGGTCTTGCTTTGGGGGCCGGTTTTGTTCCGTCAGAAACCGGTTTCGGCGGCATTGCTGATTCATGGGAGTCAACGGGACAATCAGCCCGACCGCAGTTGACGCACGGCATTCAAATTGGCGACGTACTGCCGGACCGGGCTATCGTCTGGAGCCGTAGCGACCGCCCCGGCAGGATGCTTGTCGAATACAGTTTCCAGCCTGATTTTATCGATTCAAGAATCATTCAAGGCCCTCTGGCCTTTAAAAACACCGATTATACCGCCCGTATCGATTTGACCGGATTGCCTGCCGGCCAGGATGTTTTCTTACGCGTCCTGTTCCAGGATATTAATAATCGCCGAGTATTGAGTCAGCCCGGTTACGGTTATTTTCGGACAGCTCCGGATTATCCGAAAGCCATTAGATTTCTCTGGTCCGGAGATACCTGCGGTCAAGGCTGGGGAATTAATCCGGACATCGGCGGGATGAGAATCTTTGAATCCATGCGCTTAACCGATCCCGATTTTTTTATTCATTGTGGCGACTATATCTATGCCGACTGCCCCATTCAGGAGTCGCAGATTGTTTATGAGACGGGTGAAATCTGGCGCAATCTCGTCATGCCGGAAGTAACCAAGGTCGCCGAAACGCTGGATGAGTTTCGCGGGCGCTATAAATATAACCTGCTGGATCATAATTTGCGCCGCTTTAATGCCGAAGTGCCGACCATCCGTCTTTGGGATGATCACGAGGTGGCTAATAATTGGTCGCCCTCAAAAGATTTGCAGGACGATGCACGCTATACCGAAAAAAATATAGTCGAACTCGCAACACGCGGAACCATCGCCGCATTGGAGTATGCCCCTATCCGTTATGTCCCGTCGCACCAAAGCCATCGTATCTATCGCAACGTGCCGTATGGCCCGCTGCTGGACCTGTTTGTTCTGGATATGCGCTCCTATCGCGGGGCGAACAATTATAATCGCCAGGAACAGCCCGGAGCAGAAACCGCTTATTTGGGTCGGGAACAATTGAACTGGCTGAAAGCCGGGTTAAAAAACTCCACGGCGGTATGGAAAGTAATTGCCGCGGATATGCCTATCGGTCTGCAGCTCGGGGATGGCATCGATCAGCAGAACCGGCCTCAATTTGAAAACTTTGCCAACGGAGACGGCCCGGTTTTAGGGCGCGAGTTTGAAATCGCAGAACTGCTTGCCTTCGTCAAACAAGAAAAAATTGTCAACATGGTCTGGTTGACTGCCGATGTGCATTACGCAGCCGCGCATTATTACGACCCCGACAAAGCCAGATTCAAACATTTCGAACCGTTTTGGGAGTTTGTCTCAGGCCCGTTAAATGCCGGCAGTTTTGGCCCTCATCAGCTTGACGATACCTTCGGACCGCAATTGATATTTCAGAAAGCATCGCCCAGCCCTAACCTGTCGCCCTTGTTAGGACTCCAATTTTTCGGCCAGGTCGATATTGACGGTGACAGCCTGGTCATGACCGTCGCATTAAAGGATATCGACGGCGAACCCCTCTTTACCCAGGAAATTCAGCCGTCAATCGACTGAAGCTGTCGACTTGAGCCTCAGGAACGATAGTTTTTAGCACTGCACGCAACGCGGCCAGTCTTCCTTCATGAGCCTTTAAGGAATCAGCTCGGTAAACTGACCGGGGACGACAACCTGAATGATGCCAGCCCATAAACAATTAAGTTTGCACGTGTTATCCAGCGAGGGTTGATTACCGAGCAGCACCGTCGGCGCGCCAGGAATCCACGGGCTGATGGTATTCGGGATACACGGCTGCGGCGTAAGCACTCCCCAGGCTGCTGCTGTCGCAGCGGCCACCATCGGATTAGCGATGCTCGCGCACAAACCGAAAGGCGCTATATTCACAAACGGTTGATGGTCCATGATCGTGGCAGCGGGCTGGCTGCTGGTCATCACACGATTGACCGGCAGCACGGTTAATTGGCCTGGCGCTAGACCAAAACTGCACACTAAGGTAGCGCCATTACAGACATGTTGCGGCATAGCGGTTCTCCCACTTTAGCTTGATTGCAGGACTGCTGTTTAAGGCAGCAGTATTGGTGTCTAATCCTGTAGGACGCGAGCCGATTCCTTTATCCTTTATAGACATGTCAATGCTTACGACGGAAAGACATAAGCCGGCTCAAAAACCCCAAGCTTCCCAGCCCAGACAAGTCAATATTGCCAAGTTCATCGGATTGCTTCTGAGAAACATCAGATGATTGCGCCAAATGTCTGTTGCAGCGAACCTGCAACTCCGTCAATGCCCTGCATATATGGGAAAAGCCGCCGTCGGCCAAACGCCAGCCTTCAATAATCTGAACACCAGCAAGCTGGTATTTCATCTGTTGAGGAATTGTTACGGAGGCAATGGAAATCGGGATAATTCTGATTTTGGAAGTATCTGCCAGATCAAGTTCCTTGCGAACATTCGTCGATTTAACTGAATTGGGTGACAGGAAAATAATAAAAACATCCGCCGCCTCAATGGCGTCGACAATCGCATTTCGCCACTGTTCGCCCCCATGTATCCCGCTGCGATCGATCCAGATGGGATAACCTGCTTGCTCTATCTTTTCGGCGATCCGTTCCACAACCGCTGAATCATATCGGGAATAACTTAAAAATACCGAATGCATCGTCTTGCTCCTAATTTTCGAACGAACCCTACGATATGCTTTGCCAGCGCACGATTAACCGGATAGCCGTTTCTGATCGGCGTAAACGCTGATGAACCGTTGAGCCTCCTTAAGACTTTTTCGATCCGCAAATATTAAGATAGGTACGAGCTCCCTGGTAAAAAATACACAACCTGATTTACTGTAGCGATAGTATACCCGCTCAACCCACGGGATAAGCCAGAAACTTAAAACCTCAATAACCAGACCAAACGTGGCGCCGATCCACACGGCGTATCCCAAAAGCGTTGTGACATAATAAAAAAGCGATAATGCGCCGAGGGTCATAAAAAGCAGCCACATAATGATTGTAATCCAGAGTTTCACAACAGAAGGCTGATGAAAAAAGCCGGTATTTAACGCTTTTAAGAAACCGAAGGTAAAATCAACTCGGCCACTGGAATTAACTAACATGCCGCACACCCGCGAATGCGTGACGCACCAAAAGCTATGTTCCGGGAAATAAAAGCCCAGGGCGCCAAGATATCCGCAATCGACTACCTGTTCGCCGCGCGAAAGGAATCCAGCGAATAGTTCATGCACCGCCGATGGATCGTTGGCTTTTGCCCGCTGATACACTTCGCTCAGCTTTATTCTCCCTGCATTGGCATCGCCGGCGGCGCGCGGCAAATGTGCCGGATCAATCTTGAAATCTGCGTCAACTGAAGCCGCTGAGACTTGTGGCGCTTTTTGCCCAAAAGGAAGCTCGTCAGCCTGGCACAGCTCGAACTTAAATGGTCCAATCGTAAGCAGTTGGCCGGGATGCCACACTGAGCGAACAACCATTTTACCGTCCAGTTGCGTTCCATTATGGCTGCCGGAATCAACGACATAAACGTTTTTCGCATCACTGTATAATTCAGCGTGAAGGCGCGACACAGTATCGTCGGCCAAAAGAATGTCATTACCAGTCTCCCGTCCAATTCTGGCAAGGCTATTGGGGGCAAGCTGAAATAGGTTCTTGTTGCCTTGAGGGTTATCTTTTTTGCACCACCGGATTTGATGTCCCATGTTAAATTTCCTCTGAACAAATCTAATTGATACGGATCACCTGGCGGCGCCACGTGATCGACTTTTTGCTCGTATTGGTCATCAGCGGCAGCCACGATCAATTTTCGCTGAAGACCAATTATCTTAAGAGCTGGCGTAAACTCTTCTTCTTGGATCAACTTTGCCACATTCCTTGCCTAACGTCCATTACAATTGGCGACAGGATAGAGTCCACTTTGAAGAATCCTGGTTAATCTCTCGATTCTCTGCATGCTGCAACATTTTCTCCGGTCGTTCAGTCACAAACTTTTGAATCATTTATGTCAGACCATATGGCTGTATTCTTTTGAGAAAGAGATATCTATACTCATTGATCCACCGGGAATCAACAGGCAAGGCCAAAGCTGCACATATAGTTGCGCGGTTACAGACATGTTGTGGCATAGTGATTTATCCGACTTTAAATATCTTGATTTTAGGCCGATTGGCCGGAGCCGGGCTTTTACATATCGACTGATTTCCACCATATGCTGTAATGTGTGAACTACCCACCTCTTTTCTTATTAACGCTAACAAGGCAGCGTACCTGCGATCACGATGATCTGTTGACTCAGTGGCCGCCGAGCCGCCTGCTCTGCCAACACATTGCCGGGCAAGCTTTTCGGATCAGGGAGCGCTTTGGCAGGCGCGTGAATTGTCCAGCCGCTGCGGGCAAGAGTTTCGATCGTGGCCCACGTCGTTGCATCCGCTTTCGAGTAATCTTCTGGATTGAACAACTTCGTCCAATAAATCTCCGCCCGCTTAAGCACGATTTGGTCTGCCTCTCGTTGAGCGGAACAAATCTGCCTAATCCAACCGGCAAGCGCATCTGAGCAACTAGAGCATGCACTATAGGTAAAATTACGCATCTCGATCGACTCGATGTATTTCAATGCCTCTTTTGCGGACTCAACCGCCTCAGGCACATGTGGTTCACTGTGACTGCCGCCCGTCTGTTCCATCGGACTCGTGTTCCAAGTAAATAGTTGGATTTCATTCTCCATAACATTCACTCGCCCGCCTGCTGAAACGTTCGGTTGAATGCCGCCGGCTGGAATATCCTTTGGCAGAAGGCTATAGAGATCGGTAATCGGATGGTTCGAAACGAGCTTAATACGCGTTTCCGATTTCACCGTGCGCCCCGGTGGAACATGTCCGCGTCCAAATGTCCGGGCAAATTCGCCCAGCGGGAAATACTCTTCGTTCACTCTAAAGCTGACCGCGATAGCCCCATCAGGTTTTGACTGTGCGCGCAAGTCATTGGCTCCGAGTAGAACGAGTCGACGTTTCACGCGTTCGAGAATCGGAGGCACCTGATCCGGTGCCAAGCCCCCCGCAGCCTCTTGAGCCATTGCTTGGGAACCTTCCTCTTTCAGTTGCTCGGGCACTACAATTTTTTCAATATCTGATGTGTTCGTTTTTCCCTTTGGGTTTATCTCTCCTTCGATATGAACAGTTTCTTTCGTCTCATTTTTGTTGTCCACAATAAGTTCGAGAGATTTCATCTTATATTTATTCTTAATAGACACAAGCCCTTTCTTGATCGTAGCTTCTGTAGTTTTTGGATTTCTCTGAAGCACCTCTGCCTCTGTGATCGCCTTGTCCAAATCGGCCTGCTTCTGCTCATCCGTCCGCTCATCATGCTCCCCAATCGCTCTCGCCGCCCCAATCACCGCCTCGATCCCCGCCTTGATCTTGTCGATCAACCACAAAATTCCCTTGTCGACTTCTGCCCGAAGTTTATCGACGATGTTGCGCAAAGCTTCTCCGACTCCGCCCAGTCCTACTTGATCCGCTAGGAAGCCGATCACCACCGGCATGCCGCGATGCAGGATATCCCTGAATTTGGCTCCGACCGTCTCGATGGCGCCACCGGCGATGTCTAGGACATTATCGAGCGCTTCATTCGCCATGTCGAGAATGCGGCGCGCCCACCGGACTGCCGTCAAAATTGCCTTGTAAATGCGGCGGGCAATATCGATAACCTCGGACAGCCCTCCGGAGGCAGCCGCGGCGGCGGCGAGAATAGCCAACTCCTCGGCGACTTTCCCGGCAATCCATTCCGCGATGCCGGTCAGGATGGCCGAGCCGAAATCCTTGGCTTGAGCGATCATGCCATCGACATTCTCTTTTGGCGACTTCGTTGTATCGATGGCATTATTAATCCAATCCAGTGCCCTGCCAACCTGCCCGAATCGCTTCCGAATCGCATCGATTTTCTTATCATCATTGAAACGCTTCTTAA
>CAZMRW010000129.1:0-6936 GCA_964568805.1 uncultured Methylococcaceae bacterium
ATTTTCCGTCAGGGCATAGCTTAAACTACTGTCCGGTTTTCGGGGTCCACTTTACTTGCATATTTCAAATTAAGAGCTAATATAAGCTCTTTTTTTAGTATTTATTAAGGTGTATCGATGCAACAAATTTTAGCCTCGTTCAGCGCAAGCATTTCTGAACTAAAAAAAATCCAACTGCTTTATTAAATAAAGCAGTTGGAGAGGCTATCGCTATTCTTAACCATAATCTTCCAACAGCGTATCTTGTTCCCGCGGATCTATACGAACTGCTGTTGGAAAAATTAGAGGATTATGAATTGGGCAGGATAGTAAAGGAAAGACAAGCAGAAAAGCCTTTGGCGATTGAAGTTACCCTTGATGACTTATAAATTAAAGTTTCTGCCAAGCGCAAAGAAAGAGTGGGACAACCTGGATAACAGTATTAAAATTCAGTTTAAAAACAAACTGAAAAAATGTTTAGAAAATCCGCATATTCCCTTTAATAAGTTACGTGATTTTGATTGCGCTTACAAAATTAAACTTCGCTCAGCTGGTTATCGTCTTGTTTATGAGGTTGATGATCAAGAAACAATTGTTACAGACTTCCAAGCATCCACCAAGATAATATCAACTTCGTTTAGGCGCTAGGCATTAGCAGGTCTGAAAGCTGTCCTGATTCCGGTGTTTTCCAGAATAACATCTGTTCAAGCCTGCACTCCTCTCGACGTTATCCAAACCGGGAGTATTGACTTTCTTTGAAAGCGTCAATACGGAAGCTACGAATAGAGTAGTACTGTGTATCGGCAAATGGTAAACTTTGGACGATTTTTTTACTCATAACCGCCATGCAACGAATTTTTCTCACCTTTATTTTATGGCTCGGCTTTGTTCGTTTTATATCAATTGCCGGCGCCGAATCGCACCCTCCTATCAAGACTGTTGATCTGGAACAGCAGATCCATCAACAGATTAATCGGGTACGGCAACACTACGGTCTGACTGCATTGGATAGTGATGAACAACTAGCCGCCATCGCCCGCCATCATAGCCGCGATATGGCGAGCCGACATTTTTTTGACCATATCAATCTGCAGGGAGAAAGTCCCTCGGATAGGGCAATACGCCGGGGATGGCAAAATAAAAAGCAAATTGGTCCGGAAAATGTGGCCTATGGCGTAGCCGAAAACATTTTTCTGGCAAGCCTTTACGACAAGCTTTTTACCACCTTGGAAAACGGCATCCCGGTTAAGAAAGAATACGCGTGGAAAAACCCGAATCAGATTGTCCAAACCATAGTTCAGGGCTGGATGAACAGTTCGCCGCATCGTAAAATAATCCTTTCGTCGCAATACGACCGGCAAGGTATTGGCATCGCCATTTCCGGAAACGAGGTCTATGTCACTGAAAACCTGTTTTAATCCGGCCGATTTTACTTTAGTTGCTTACTCATTTGGGCTAGTGGCATAAAGAGAGATAAAACAAACATTATGAGTCGTCGTCATTAATAGCCACGGATGTCATCTTCCAGATGGCGTTATTGTATTCGGTAATCGTTCTATCAGTAGAAAACTTACCGCAGCGGGCGCAATTTAAAATACTCATCCGTGTCCATTTTTCCTGGTCACGATACGCTTCTTCAACACTTCTTTGTGCATCAATATAGCTGCGAAAATCGGCAACCGTCATCCAGGGATCGTGCGGGCTTTTTATCGACGCGATAATGTCATCAAAAATTCCCGGTTCGAATTGATTGAAATGCTCGCATTCCAGAAGATAGAGCACTCTTTTCAGATCTTCATCCTGTTCAATCATTGCGACTGGATTATAGTGATGCCTCCACTCCTGGATCTGCTCTTCGGTCAAACCGAACAGAAAGAAATTTTCCTCGCCAACTTCCTCTCGAATTTCGACATTGGCGCCATCCAGAGTACCAATCGTCAATGCTCCATTCATCATGAATTTCATGTTTCCGGTACCCGATGCTTCTTTGCCTGCGGTCGAAATCTGCTCTGAAAGATCAGCGCCCGGGCAGATCTTTTCCATCGCGGAAACGCGGTAATTGGGTAGAAATACCAGCTTTAATTTATCGCCGACATCAGAATCGTTATTAATGACATGCGCGACATTATTGATCAGTTTGATGGATTTTTTCGCCATGTGATATCCCGGCGCCGCTTTGCCGGCAAGCAATACACAACGATCAATCCAGTTGGCGGTATCGCCGCGTTTAATCCGGTCGTACAAATGAATAACATGCAGCACCTTCAGTAATTGGCGCTTGTACTCGTGAATACGCTTAACCTGCACATCAAACAGGGCATTCACATTCAATCTGACTTGATTTTCCTGCTTGTTGTATTCGATCAGTTTTTGCTTTGCACTTTGCTGAATCTTGTACCAACGCTCGCGAAACTTTGGATCTTCAGCGAAGGGTTCCAGTTTCTTTAACTGCGTCAGTTCTGTTAACCAGCCATCACCGATTGTTTCGGTTATCAACGCAGCCAATTCAGGATTACACCCGGCCAGCCAGCGGCGGGGCGTGACGCCATTGGTTTTATTATTGAATTTTCCCGGCCAGAAATCGAAGAAATCACGAAACAGGCCCTGTTGCAATAATTTGGAATGCAGTTCGGCAACTCCGTTAACCGAATAGCTGCCAACGATGGCCAGGTAGGCCATTCTCACTTGCTGTTCAGGACCTTCTTCAATCAGCGACATACGCGCCAAGCGGTCCTTGTCGCCCGGGTAGTGCGCAGAGACCTCCGCCAAAAAATGGGCGTTGATTTCAAAAATAATCTCCATCAGCCTTGGCAATAATTGCTTGAACAGCTTGACCGGCCATCGCTCCAGGGCCTCCGGAAGCAGCGTATGATTGGTATAGGCCATGGTTTGACGCGTAATCGTCCAGGCTTGATCCCAGCTCAAGCCGTGAATATCGGTCAACAGACGCATTAATTCGGCGACTGCGATGCTCGGATGCGTATCGTTCAACTGAAAGCAGTTTTTCGCTGCAAATTCGGAAAAATCATTGCCGTGACGTCCGATCCAGCTTGCAATCACGTCCTGTAAACTTGCGGAAGCCAACAGATATTGCTGCCTGAGGCGCAATTCTTTCCCATTTTCATTGGCGTCATTCGGATACAGCACCATGGTGATGTTCTCAGCGGAATTTTTAACCGCTACGGCTTCCGAATATTCGCCGGCATTAAACTCGCCTAAATCGAATTCTTCAGTCGCCGATGCTTTCCATAACCTCAAGGTGTTCACGGTGCCATTCCGGTAACCTGGGATCGGTGTATCAAAGGGAACCGCCAGAACGTCATGCGTATCCAGCCAGCAAGTTCTTATGTTGCCCAGTTCATCGATATGAGTCTCGGTATGGCCGCCAAATTTGATTCGTTGCGTATATTCGGGGCGTTCCATTTCCCAAACATTGCCATTACGCAGCCAATGATCCGGTTTTTCCACCTGTTCGCCATTATCGAGCAACTGGGAGAACATGCCATATTCATATCGTAAACCATAACCCGTTACCGGCAACTGCAAGGTAGCACAACTATCGATAAAACACGCCGCCAATCGTCCCAAACCGCCATTGCCAAGCCCTGCATCCGGCTCGTTTTCTGCTAACTCTTCAAGATCAAGTCCAAGGTTATACATGGCTTTTTTTACAGCATCGTCGATACCCATATTCATCATGGCGTTGCTTAGGATGCGCCCCATCAAATACTCCATCGACAGGTAGAATCCTCGTTTGCAATCCTGCTCCCGGTAAGCATTATAGGTTCTCTTCCAGCGTTCGATCAGCCTGTCGCTCACCACCAGCGCCAAGGCTTCATAGGCATAATAAGGCGATCTACAGGTTTCATCTCTGCCAAGCCGGTAACTGTAGTATCGTTTGAAATCAGCCTCTATTTGTTGTGCATCCATACCTAAATACGGAAGCTTGGTGATGGTGGCTATAGGCTTACTATTTTTGAACCTTCTATTCGGAAAACTTCTGTCGGGCATAAATTTCCAATGAGATAGATGATATGAATCGGCAAAACTCGATTGATTAAGAGTCCATTAATAAACAATACACTTACAACTCGAGCCTAATTTGGTAACATTAAAGCTCATTATCTTATTACATTGAGGCGATTCAAAGTGAAAAAACATTCTAACAACACACTTGATGCTGATTCAATTAAAATTATCGAAGCCCGTCATCATGATCCTTTTTCAGTTCTGGGCCGCCATCGAGACGATAAACAAATTAAGATTAAAGTCTATATGCCTTACGCGGAGTCCGTCCGCTTTGTCGACGGCGGCCATGACATCCCTCGCATTCCCGGCACCGATTTTTTCGAATACACCGCTCAACAAAACGAATTACCCGAACATTATCAGCTAGCCTGGCTTGATAAAAACGGTGGTGAACATACCAACTACGACCCCTATGACTTCGGCGTCCAGTTGCCGGAATTTGACCGGCATTTGTTCGGCGAAGGCAAACACTGGCATATTTACCAGAAAATGGGTGCCCATCTGCACACCGTCGATAATATTTCTGGCGTCCTCTTTACCGTATGGGCTCCCAATGCCGGGCGAGTCAGCGTCATCGGCGACTTTAACCGCTGGGATGGCCGCTGCAATCCGATGCGCAGCCTGGGGAGCAGCGGCATTTGGGAGCTCTTTATTCCCGGCCTGGACGAAGGTTGTTTTTATAAGTTTGAAATACTCAACCGCCAAAGCAACCAGGTACTTACCAAAACAGACCCTTATGGCCGTCAATTTGAATTGCGGCCCAATACCTCGTCGATAGTCGTGCGCGATGATACCTATCAGTGGCAGGATCAGGCATGGATGAAGAGCCGAAGCGGCCATGACTGGCTGCATGAACCCATGTCCATTTATGAAGTTCACCTGGGGTCGTGGAAGCTCGACAATCTCGGCAATTTTCTTGGCTATCGGGACCTGGCCATCGAACTCGTCGACTATGTCAAAAATCTCGGCTTTACTCATATAGAATTACTGCCCATAACCGAACACCCTCTGGATGCGTCCTGGGGTTATCAAACCACCGGTTACTTTGCGCCTTCCAGCCGTTTTGGAACACCGGATGATTTTCGTTATTTCGTTGATGTCTGCCATCAGAACGATATTGGCGTGATTCTGGACTGGGTGCCCGCTCATTTCCCCAAAGACGACTTTGCCCTGGCTCGTTTCGACGGCACTCCGCTTTATGAACATGAAGACCCCCGCAAAGGCGAGCACCGGGATTGGGGCACCCTCATCTATAATTACGGGCGCAACGAGGTAAAAAACTTTTTACTGTCCAGCGCCATTTTCTGGCTGGAGGAATTTCATCTTGACGGCTTAAGAGTGGACGCCGTCGCCTCGATGCTCTACCTGGACTACTCGCGGGAAGACAACGAATGGATTCCCAATCAGTACGGCGGCAATGAAAATCTTGAAGCCATCGATTTTTTCAGGGAATTGAATACGGTTACTCATCAGCAGCATCCGGGTACCGTGATGATGGCCGAAGAATCGACGGCATGGCCCGGCGTCACTCGCCCCACCTGGGTCGGCGGCCTGGGATTTTCGATGAAATGGAATATGGGCTGGATGAATGACATTCTTGAATATATGAAAGAAGATCCGGTACATAGAAAATATCATCATAATCAGCTCACCTTCGGCATGCTTTACGCGTTTACTGAAAATTTCACCCTGCCCTTTTCGCACGACGAAGTGGTTCACGGCAAGGGGTCGTTGGTCAATAAAATGCCGGGCGATGAATGGCAGCGATTTGCCAATTTACGTTTGCTTTATACGATGATGTTTACTTATCCCGGCAAAAAACTGTTGTTCATGGGCTGCGAATTCGGCCAGGGCACGCAATGGGATTTTAATCAGGCCCTGGACTGGTATGTGCTGGACTACCCCCACCATAAAGGCCTCCAGACCTTGGTCAAGGAATTAAACCGGATTTATACGGCGCAGCCCCCGCTGTTTAAACACGACTTCGATCATCATGGCTTCGAATGGATAGATTGCCATGACGCCGAGCAGTCAGTCATCAGTTACCGCCGCAAGGATGATCAACAGGAGTTGATCATTGTGCTCAACTTCACCCCGGTGGTCAGGGAAAATTATCGCATCGGCGTACCGGAGGCAGGGACTTACCTTGAACTGTTCAACTCCGATGCCGGCATGTATGACGGCAGCGATGTCGTTAATGGATCGATGCAGTCCGACCCCATACCCTGGATGAATCTACCGTACTCTGTCAATCTGACGTTGCCGCCGCTGGGTGGAATGATTTTAAGCATCAAAAACGGGAAAAAGCCGATAAAAAAATAACCAGCCTCGTAACAAGGGTCGGCCTCCTGAACCGATCGTAAAGCCTGAGGAAAGATTGCGAATCTCGTTGTTTTTAAGACGGATACGTCTCTCACCTGATCGAGCAATTTAGGTGGCTGCCCAGAGATAGAATTAGATGGGTCTTGCATAATTTTTAGGATGATCTAAATTTCATTAAATGAATGATTTATTTATAATAAATAGTTTTTTCGAATTATTTGGCAATCCTTTGACGCAATATTTTACGTCATTTAGGATGGCTAATTGTAGTTAGGCATATGTAAACAGAGGATCGAGACTTGTGAGGCTAAACAAACATATTTTGGTAGTTATCTACTTAGTGTTGTCGTTATTCTTACTAAACCCAGAATTGGCACTAGCTTGTAAGTCTCGCTATTACCCGGAATCCTTCCCATTAGATGAACTTAAGGAATATGACCATGTTTACGTAGTCAGGGTGGACAAGGTAAATCTTAGTCGCCCACTTGAGGAAAGTTGGTACGCACCTCCGTTTAGTTTTGAAGGCGAAATAATGAAATCCTTTAAAGGGCCTAAAAAACCAGGCGATATTATTCAAGCAGTAACGAACTCAAATGAAGAGGCCCA
>CAZMRW010000130.1:0-6817 GCA_964568805.1 uncultured Methylococcaceae bacterium
TCGCCTGTAGGGCTACGGAGTCTATTTTCGCTACATACAAATAATAAATTCATGAATAGCTTTTTGGTACATAATGGTACGGTAAGTGGCGCGCCGCTCAATGAGTTTAAACGAAGCCGCCGAACCCTGATAAAAAACCGGGCTGCGAAACCGCCAACGGGCGGCGCGTCCCTTTGATCGTCGTGTTAGACCGACCATGAATAGTGGCTTTGTAGGATGTGGTGAGGAACGAACCGCATCGTTCGCGATTGATGCGGTTCCTATCGTCACCGCATCCTACGGCCCTTTTGGGGCTTCGCCAATGGTGCCTCTGGCTGGGCGGATCAGCACTTCACCAGTGACACTGATAACAAGAGCAAAGAGTAATATGACGCTTATAATGGCAAAGGAAAATCGGCGCATGTCTGGCGCGGGCTAACACCTAGCTAAGCGGTGGCCGGCGAAGCTGGACGTCCGAGTGAGGAGCAAAGCGGCGAATGCCTTGAGCGCATTATTAGGTTTTTGCCTCGGCAAGCGCCCGGAGACGAGTTTCTAAGCATTGTTTCAATTCGCGGTAACTTTCGTAAAAAATAACGGGATAGTCTTTCAGATCAAATTCAAGCTTTGTGCCCTTTCGAGCCACATATACCGGGACTTTGCCAATGCCTTGGGCATAGCCAGCTTCATAGAATACATTCGGCCTCGACTCGGTTAAATCAACAACTACGTATTCCGCTTTTTGAATAGATTCCAATATTCGATCCGTGATTCTCTCATTAACTTGGGCTTCATCTACTCGTTCTGCAGTTAAGCCGCATCGATCGCAAGCTTCTTTGATGGAATCGAGGACATCATCGAACGGACTGGAAGTGCCGATAGGCATCGCTATAAAAACGTAACCTTTTTGGATATTGTAAATTACTTCTGGCTCATTTCGTTTTTCTTCAGCTTCCTTTGGATTATCACGCTTTTCTTCAATTGCTCCAATAGTTTGTTGAATCATATCGCGAACATGCGAATTCAAGCTTTGAAGATAAACCTTCTGAAAAATCATATTGAACGGGTCAACATTCCTCATGATCATTCCTCCGACAGCAGGAGGAGGTGAGATCGTCATTGTGTAGGAGCATCCAGCCTCAACAACCTCTCTTTGAACGGAAGCCTTTGTTCGATTTATCTCCGAACGGGCGCCCGGATCACCAGTTTCTTCCCATTGATTAAGAACGAGAAGAAAACGGTTTAATTTTTCAATTCTTTTATCTGCATAGTCCATTTTTTAACCTAACGAATAAAGTTGAAGGGCACGCCACTTTTTGGCGCGTCCCTCTCGAACGCCGTGTTAGGGCTTTACCTGCGAGAATAGTTGAGCAATTCCCACTGCGCTGGGGTGAGACTTTTCGCACTTGCGAACGCTTTGATTTCATTAATTACGTCTTCGTACGGCTTTCGTTCCTTAATTTCCGTCCAGTTAACCTTATCTTTGAACTTGGTTTTGTTGATAACAATCCGATCAACTGGACAATGAGGCGGTTCCTTAATATGCCCAAGGCACCACATGTATTTAACTGCGAGGTTGAGCAGTTTTTGAGCAACACCGTACTTATAGCCGGCAATCCCTAGCACACCTGCACCAAGAGTGTTTGCCTTCTCGATAAGTGATTCTATATTCTTGTAGTGTTGATCTTCGCTGCAACCATCTTTGTAGCTCTGGAATATCTCCGATTCGATATGGGCAATAACGGAGGCTCTAAATTCAGACGCCTTTCTGTCTTCCGAACTCAATCCCTTCTTGTATAGCTTCGCCCGTTGCACAGAAGCATTCCAAGCAAGAATCCATATTTCATTGACGATAAATTTCTGCTCTTTCGTCATAGCCAATTTCATCACCGATTCCTAAAAAGCCTTAACAAGTAATTATATAATTTCTGAATATCTTCCCTACTTTGAGGCTTATTTGCAACAAATTGGTGATGTTAGTTTTGTAGATACCGTCTTAATAATCAAGTTTAAATTCCATAATTGGCTTGATAAGGCTGACGTGTTTTTTGAACGCCGAAGCACAAATGGACCAGTTTGCGCATGACAGCGCCGAGGGCGGACATTTTGCTTTTACCGCGATCCTGCAAACGGAGATAAAGTGCTTTGAGATGTGGGTTATGTTGAGCGCCTACGATGGCAGCCATATACAGAATGGCGCGAATACGAGTGGGAAAGATTGTGATGGTAGTTTAATTTGCTAACCATATATCATCCCAAAACAGGATGATATACAGATAGGGAAAACATACAGGTGCTTATTCAGCCTGATTTACATCCGTCTCGCTACTGGGCATTCGCCGCTTGCCGATGTTTTTCCTGTCCCGGTGCCGTATCTTGACCTTTTCGGCCGCCTTTTTTTCCGGCGCCGGTTTCTTTTTGACGCCCACGGCCTTGCCCGACGACTTCAGCTTTTTTGGGCCTTTATAAGCACCTTCCAGTTCCTTGATCGTACGGCGCCTGAAGTTCTGCTTTAAATACCGTTCGATCGCGGACATCAAATTCCATTCGGTCGGCTTCACCAGGGTAATGGCCAGCCCCGATTGTTCGGCACGTCCGGTGCGGCCGATGCGGTGTGTGTAATCGACCGCGTTTCGGGGAACGTCGAAATTAATGACCAGGTCGATGCCGAAGACATCCAGGCCGCGCGCGGCCAGGTCGGTGGCGATGACAATGTTGATCTCACCCTCCCGCAACAGGGCCATGATGCGGTTGCGCTCTTTCTGGTCGATTTCGCCATGCAGCACGCCGACGCGGAGCTTTTGTCCGCGCAAGGGGCCTTGCAACTGGTCGGCCTGTATTCTTGAGTTGGTGAAAACCAGGGCCTTGTCGAACGGTTCGTTGAGCAATAGCCAGGCCAGCAGTTTTTGCTTATGCGCGGTGTCGTCGGCCAGGACGATCTGCTGTTCGATTTGGCTGTGCCGGTCGTGCAGGGCATTCAGGGCGACGATTTCAGGATTGCGCAGGATCTGGGTGGCTATCCGGTTGACGCCGTTATGATTGAGCGTAGCCGAAAACAGCAGGGTTTGCCGCTCTCGGTTGCAGCGTTCGACGATGGTCAGTACGTCCTCGCTAAAGCCCATGTCGAGCATACGGTCGGCCTCATCCAGGATCAGAATGTCCAGATGAGTGAAATCCTGAGAGTCCTGTTCCATTAATTCCAGCAGGCGGCCGGGCGTGGCGATGACGATTTCGGCATTTCTCCTGAGCATTTTTTGCTGTTGCTTAAAATCGTCACCGCCGGTGATCAGACCGGTTTTCAGCTCTGTGTATTCCGCCAGTTGCAGGCATTGCTGATAAATTTGTTGGGCCAGTTCGCGGGTCGGCGCCAGGATCAACACCCGCGTACCGAACAACGTGGATGGCTGCGCCAGCAAATGGTTCAAGGCCGGCAATAAAAAAGCGGCGGTCTTGCCGCTGCCGGTTTCGGCGCTGACTTTGAGGTCTTTATGCGCCAGCGCAAGCGGAATGGCTTGTTGCTGCACAGGAGTAGGGCAGTCGAAACCCAGTTTGTTAACCGCGCTCAGCAAGGGTTCTGCTAAGGACAATGCTGCAAATGACAAGGAACTTTCTGTTGAATCGGTTTGCATGAATGTATTGTAATTGATCCGGGTTAGGGAACTAGGGGGAATTTTTGCAGATATTATAAGCTTTTATATCGGCGGTCCGATGATTAATTGTGCCGATGGTGTATAAACTGGTAAGCTTTAGCAAATGCGTTGGGATTATCCATTAGGGCGATGCAAAACTGACATTGTTAACCCGCTTTGCCGCAACAGAGTTGGAACCATGATACCGATTAGAGATACGGCGCCTTGTCATTCAAGGCCGATAGTAACCTGGAGCTTGATTGTCATCTGCGTGAGCATTTTTATCGCCATGCAGTTGATGCCCTACGAATTAAGTTATCGGCTGGTCAATCAGTACGGCATGGTGCCGCTTCGGTATTCCAACCCGGCGTGGGCCAATTATCACCACTTGCCTTTTGACGGTTATTTATCTTTTGTCACCAACCTGTTTTTACATGGCAACTGGCCGCATTTGATCGTCAATATGTTGTTCATGTGGATTTTTGCAGATAATGTTGAAGACCGGATGGGGCGCATTCCTTTTTTGGCATTTTATGTGCTTTGCGGACTCTTTGCCACGTATCTGCAATGGTACTTTGATCCGACCCTCGATATTCCCGTGGTAGGTGCATCGGGCCCCCTGGCCGGCGTATTGGGGGCCTATTTTTTTCTCTATCCGATGGCAAGGGTAGTGCTGATGCCGATACCCTTTATACCGTTTCTCATGAATGTCCCTGCAATTGCATTTCTGGGCTTGTGGATCATTATCCAGCTTCATGATGCGACGACGTCCGTCTTATTTAAAGGGGTGGCTGCCGATGTCGCCTGGTGGGCCCATTTAGGCGGCTTTATTGCCGGTATTATTCTGTACCGTTTTTTTATTAAAAAACAACCGGCGGAATAATAATGGATCAATTTAACGGCTTTAAGATATAATTTGCACAAAAAACGCGGGACTTATCGGTCAATTCGCCAGAGCCGAGAGTCCTTCTTTGTCTAAACAGGGCTCCAGGTTCTCTCAGGAAATAGAAAGTTATATGAAAAAAGTTAACGTTGCGTTGGTAAGGCTGCTTCAGTTTGTAGTTTTTGTTGTTTTTACATTCGTTGTTATCACTTATTTCGGCGCTATGATTTTATTACCGCTGGATGCCGTTGCGTTGCTGATAAAACTGATGGGTTTTGTCGGTTTGCATGGCTTTATTGGTGCAATTATCGCCATTCCGGTGGTCGGCTATTTGGGTTTGATTGTTTACAGAACTCCGGGTCTTTGTAAAATGATCATCGATACCGGCATTGATCTGGTCAAGATCGGCAAAGCCAAAGTCGAAGCGTTTAATGACATTGTTAACGCCGTTAAAGCCTGATACGCCATCAGGTTCGCCAGTGTGACGCTGCTTATTAATTTCAGGCTGTCGGCTGTAACTTCTTAATCATTGGAATAACGTCAGATCGATTGAAATCACTCCGTTAGTTTGAGTTGAGCTTAAAAAGGCGTGCCGGATTAATCCCCACGCCTTTTTTATTTATGGTTTATTAGAGTACAATTCCACTTGCGTTGTAGGGAAATTACCTTTTATTACCGACGATCCATAAGCATGTTTTTATCGACTTTTCATTCGTATTATTTTGTCTATGTTGAATCTTATAGGGTATAGATATGTGTTTTAGTGCAAATATGTCACTGGGGCTGGGTATCGCTGGACTAGCCGCCTCAGGAATTACTTACCTCGATAAAGAGGAATCTCTTTGGGTGCGAACCGCTCGGGCTTATGCGATATTCCATTTTTCATTGATGGAATTGATTCAATATTTTGCCTACCCGGTTGCCAATCAATGCGGCTATGGAACCAATCTCTTTCTAAGCGAATTATCGACTTATCATATCAGTTTACAGGCTCTGGCGATTATGCCGGCGCTGGCTACCTATTCTTCCGACCCGACTGCGCTGAAGCGTGCATTTCAACTCGGCGTGGCGCTGAGCGGTTCCTTTCTGGTTTTTAATTTTCTGCCCAAAGAATTGCAACTGGGCGATATCGAACCCAATTTTATCGGCAACATGATCGCCTGCCTGTTCATGGGCAAGTATCATATCGGCTATTCCATTCCCAGCGCTTTCGGCTTGCTGGTAACGTGGGGCTCGTTATTCGGTCTGGCATTGAGCGGGTATGTCTGGAAAAACAACTGGAAAATAGCCAGTTATCATTTCGTCATGGCACTTTTCACCCTGTTTGTGCCGCAATGGCTGTTCGGCGTCACCACCGGCGAAGCGGCCGCGATCTATTGTTTTTACTCGATACCGATTACCGCGAGTTTCATGCCGTGGTTTAAAAGGTTTTTCATGGCTCAACCGGCGGAATTGGAACGCCAGTATGTTTGACCTGAAAAACAGAAGGTTACGCCAGGCCTGAACGGCAATAAATTTAAACCACGTTGTTCCGGCAAGGATAGCCGGAACCCAGTGCCGCAAGGATGGAGGGCATAAAATATCTCCCGTCTCTGAGAGCCGCCGTTACAAAAGCCATCGCCGAGGCTAACTTCCGCATTTCCCGCCTATTCCATTAATCCAAGCCTACGGTCATTCCTTGCGGCATAAAAACAAGCGCTTGCCAGACCGCGTGATTTGGTGAAAAATCATCCGAAAAAAACGTTGAGGAATTAACCATGACCGAATCACGCTGGAATCCCGAGAAACCTGTAATTATTACTGCAATCTGCGTTATCGGCGTAATCAACGCCATCCAAATGCTGAATCTGATTCTGTCGCCGATGGCCAAGCAGGCGGGGGCCATTTACCCTCTTTATTTTTCCGGCTCTGTATTGATCAGCCTGGTTTGCATTGCCGGCTTGTGGCTTTTAAAACGCTGGGCGGCGCTCGTTTATTCGGTTGTATTGATTGTTAATCAGCTCGTTTTACTGGCGATGGGATACTGGGAATTGACTGCTGCAATCATTCCGGTTGCGATCATCCTGTTGCTGTCCAAACATTTGGATAAAATGACCTGAATATTCCGATCGCATCGTTGTCATGGAGCCGCTTGCAATAGGAAGGTCGGGTTAGCTTTTAGAAGTTTAGGCGCAATATCCTGCGCCAGATTTGACTGTTATAAAAATTAGCCTCAACTTAATCTGATATTGATAGGCTGGACTCAAACCCGACGACCAAGACCACAGGGCAAATTTCCCTATAACAGACCTTCAATTTCTCGAAAATTAAATATTATGTTTAGCAAGTC
>CAZMRW010000131.1:0-6737 GCA_964568805.1 uncultured Methylococcaceae bacterium
TTGACCTCTATAGCTCTAATTCCGCTCGCTTTATTTAGTTTTGCAAGTTCCTCAGTCTATTATCGGCGCGATTTATGGATTGATCTTGCCCGTATCTAGCAATGGTATGAACTTCTCCCACCTTACTGCATCAATGTGCCAGTTTGGTAGAATTTTCTTTCCAAACAACCGGGATGAGTCCGGGATGAATATTAAACGAGTCGGTATTGATTTAGCAAAACAAGTCTTTCAAGTGCATGGCGTGGACTATTAGGATAAAGTGGTGTTGCGTAAACAGTTGCGCGGAAACCAACTGCTGAGTTTTTTCGCCACGTTACCGCCGTGTTTGATTGGGATGGAAGCCTTTGGTGGTGCACATTACTGGGCAAGAGAACTACAGGAACAAGATCATACCGTGAAACAAATTGCGCCGCAGTTTGTGAAGCCTTATGTGAAGTGCAATTAGAACGACGCCAATGATGCTGAGGATATCTGTGAAGCGGTAGGCCGGCCTACGCGATGCGCTTTGTTACCATTAAGCCAATTGCCCAGCAAGACTTGCAGGCGATCCAACGGATCTGTAGTAGTGATGATGTGGCTACACTAAACCGGACACACTCTTTAAAATACTCTCAAAAAAAGAGTGAATCCAAATGAAACCAGAAAACCTAATGTTTATACAGCCGAATTTAGAGCTTCGGCCGTCAAGCTGGCGAATGAATCGGATAAACCCATCATTCAGGTCGCCAAAGATCTCGGCATTAAAGTAAACAACTTGCACACCTGGATCAGCAAATACAGTCGTCCTCAAGAGAACGATAAAACGGTACGAACCGATGAACTTCTTTACGACGAACTCAAACGTCTTAAGAAAGAAGTCGCCCGTCTGACCGAGGAGCGCGATTTGTTACTTGTGCCCTTGGGTAAAAAAGGCGGCAGCGTACTTCGCCAAGGAACAACGGTGAAGTACCCAAAGGGCATAAATACGCCTGGATCAAACAGCATGCAACGGAATTTGCGGTGGACTCGATGTGTCGGTTCCTGCAGGTATCACGAAGCGCCTATTATGATTGGCTGCATCGGCGTTCCCACCACGGCTGAAAAAGACGATGCCGAGCTTACGAGTATTCTGCAAAGTGAATTCAATAAAAGTCGGGCAACTTACGGAACTCGTTGCCACAAAGCTGCCTTATTAGGCCGAGACTGGACGGTCAGCCGCAGGCGAATAGGTCGTATGATGCGAGAAGCTGGGTTAGCCTGTAAAACGAAACGCAAATTCAAAGCCACGACGAACTCCAAGCATGATCAGCCGATTGCGCCTAACCATCATGTGGCATACCGATCGAGGCAGCCAATATTCGTCGGAAAGTCATCGGGCGCTGTTAACGCAGCATGGCATCCCGCAGAGCATGAGCCGTAAGGGCAATTGCTGGGATAACGCCGTTTTGGAAAGTTTCTTTCACAGTCTAAAAACCGAGCTGATACATCATCAAACCTATCAAACCCGATCGGAGGCTAAACAGGCAGTGTTCGAATATATCGAAGTGTTTTACAACCGCGAGCGACTTCATTCCGCCAACGGTTATCTGTCGCCCATTGACTATGAATTGCAGCAAATATCTGCTTAACAATGTGTTCGGAAAAGTGTTTACAGATCAAAAGCTGGAACCACAGTTTTAAAGTCGAAGCGGTTCATGGTGAACGGTTTTCGACCCGAGTAGAGGCCAAGCATCAAGTGTTCGGATATATTGAAGTATATTACAATCGCAAAAGTCTTCACTCCCAATTAGGCTATCTCAGCCCGGAAGCTTTTGAAGCTAAAAAAGTCGCTTAGTGGAGTGTCCGTGAAATCCGGGCAAAATCACAATTGGAATTACAGAAAAATTACGCACAGCGTTAGGAGTAGGTAATTAATACATGAAGTGGCTACATTAAAGTCAGGAAATACTTTTTATAATACCAAAAAGTAAGTTCCCTATGAGTCAAAACCATGATAAAAGCGAGACTAAAGAATTAATCAATGACTCAATGTAGGTGCTGATTGAGCGCTACAATGAGTTAATTTTTATAAATATTAAGGACAGGACTTTACCTTGCCACTAAGAATCATCAGACATCGAATCAATTCCATTAAAACTTTAATAAGAATCCTCCTTGATATCGTGAGTAGAAGCGGCGGGATAGAGGGGGCTGTATGTAAAGCGTACTCGTTATTCCGCGATGAAGGCATTGCTGGTCTTATGCAAAGACTTTCTTCGTCGATTGTTGAAACGGATCCTTTATCGCGATTGAACACGCTGGAATCGTATGTTTACGAAAAATTCTTGGCTGCTAATAACAAGGTCAATTGGGCGAGTCGTTATGTGCCGAAAGTATCTGACAGCCTGGATTCGAACCAAATTCCCGTAAAGACCATTGCCTTTTATTTGCCGCAATTCCATCCCATTCCTGAGAATGATCTCTGGTGGGGAAAAGGGTTTACTGAATGGACGAATGTCAGCAAGGCGCAGCCTCAGTTCCTCGGACACTACCAGCCGCATCTGCCTGGTGAATTGGGTTTTTATGATCTACGCCTGCCGGAAGTGATGCATCAGCAAGTTGAACTGGCGCGTAAATATGGCGTTTCAGGATTCTGTTTTCACTATTACTGGTTTGGTGGCAAGCGCCTTCTTGAGTTGCCTATCAACAATTTTTTAGCAGACCCGTCGATGAATATAGATTTTTGCTTCTGCTGGGCTAATGAAAACTGGTCGCGACGCTGGGACGGATCAGAAAATGATCTTCTTATGGCGCAAAATCATTCGCCAGAAGATGATGTTGCTTTTATCGAAGCGATGTTTCCGGCATTTTCTGATCCTCGCTATATCCGTATTAACGATAAACCATTGCTGATAGTTTATCGTGCCAGTATCTTGCCTGATGCGAAGGCAACTGCGGCCCGATGGCGCAAACGCGCGCAGGAAATGGGTTTCCCCGACCTGTATCTGGTGGCGGCCCGTACTTTCGAAATTACTGACCCTCGGCCGTATGGATTTGATGCCGCAGTGGAATTTCCGCCGCATCAGTTTAGAATCCCTCCTGTAAATCGCAAATACAAAGTCATCAACCGAAATTATCATGGCAATATTTTCGATTATGCACAGTTGGCAAAGGAATATGGGCAGCAAACAGAAACCAGGTTTGTCAATTTCAAGACAGTGTCACCGTCCTGGGATAATGAAGCCCGGAAACCGGGCTTTGGTCATACTTTCGCTAACGCTTTGCCGGAGCTTTATGCAAAATGGCTCACGGAAGCAGCGCAGACAACTTTACAATATAAACCTGAGGAACGACTGCTCTTTATAAACGCGTGGAACGAATGGGCCGAAGGCGCACACCTCGAGCCGGATCGTTATTACGGTTATGCCTACTTGCAGGCCACAGCCAATGTCTTGCGTAATCTTGCCATCAGTGAAGACGAGGTAACAACGCTTATTACTGATGTTAATGCCAATTTTTCCAAACGCCATGAAGTTGCGGTAATTCTCCATGTATATTATGAAGATCTGATCGACTCAATTTTTTCCACATACCTGTCACCGTTGCAGGATACTGTTGATTTGTTTGTCACCATTAAAAAAGACATTTCTTTAAATGCCTTAAAGAAAATTCGAAGGTGGTTTCCCAATGTTTACTTCCTAATGACGGAGAACCGCGGGCGTGATATTCGGCCTTTTTTATTGGCTTACAAACACGTTGATCAGCTGGGATACCGGTATGCATGCAAGCTGCACACCAAAAAATCACCGCAAAGAACAGACGGCGAGAACCTGCGTGAGAGTTTGATATCTTCTTTGGTTGGTTCACCTGATCACGTGGAGAGAATAGTTGGTGAATTTTTATTAAACGATAAGCTGGGTTTGCTTGTACCACCTAATTCATTAATTGATCTCTCAGTACCCTATATTCACATCGATAATAAAAAATGGCTGGACCAACTTCTCGATCGGCTTGGGGCAAACGATCAAATTGGCAGTTACACCTTCCACTTCCCAGCCGGGTCGATGTACTGGTTTCGGATCTCCGCACTTCTGCCGCTGCTTGATGAATCTGTCATTGGACTGGATGAGTTTGAATTGGAAGCCGGCCAGTTGGATGGCACACTGGCGCATGCGGTTGAACGGATTATAGGATTGCTGCCTTCACGATTAGGGTATGACATGTTGGAGCTAAATGAATAAGTTTTTGGGCCTTATTCTCAGCTTTTTGATTCAGTTTACGGTTTGATTTTATAGATCCTCTCAAAATGATATGGCCAAAGGTAACAGTGATTATCGTCAACTGGAACGGCGAGCATTTCCTCGAATGTTGCCTGTCGGCATTGCTGGCGCAGACCGTCTTGCCCCACGAGATCATCCTGGTTGATAACGCGAGTTCTGATAAGTCGCTCGACATTGCGCGTCGCTTTGCATCGGTGCATCTGCTGGCACAGGATGAAAACCTTGGTTTTGCGCTCGGAAATAATCTGGCGATCGGGATGGCCTCCGTCGAATCGGAATGGATTGCTTTGCTCAATCCTGATGCATTCCCTGAGCCGCATTGGCTGGAGGCATTGTTGACTGCGGCGCAGATCTATCCGGCCCATGACGTATTCGGCAGTCAGCTGTTAAATGCAAATGATCCGGCGCTATTGGATGGCGCAGGTGATGTTTATCACATGAGCGGTCTGGTCTGGCGTGGGGGGCATGGCGTAGCCGCAACATCCTGTTCGGAGCAGGTGCACGAAATCTTCTCTCCATGTGCAGCAGCGGCAATGTATCGGCGCAGTGCACTACGTACGGTGGGTGGTTTCGACGAGGATTATTTCTGTTATGTGGAAGATGTGGACCTCGGTTTTCGGTTAAGGCTGGCGGGGCATCATTGCCTCTACGTGCCGTCTTCGGTCGTGCGCCACGTCGGTTCGGGCACAACGGGCGGGCAGCATAGCGATTTTTCCGTTTACCACGGCCATCGCAATCTGGTCTGGACATTCATCAAAAACATGCCCGGCATCTTGTTTTGGTTGTTACTGCCGCTGCATGTGTTGCTCAATATCGCCACGGTGGGCTATTTTATCTTGAGAGGTCAGGGCCGTGTCATCATCCGCGCCAAGTATGACGCGATCAAGGGCATTCCTCACATGCTGAAAAAACGGCGGTTGATTCAGCAAAACCGAAAGGCATCGATTCCGAATATCTGGCGAGTGCTGGATAAGCGTTGGCTGCCATTCAGGCGCTCAAACGATGGCTAATCGCGGCTTGGTTGAGTTTTAACTGTGAAAATTGTGGGAGCGACGCCTACGTCGCGACTAAAGCCTTCAAATCGCGACGTAGGCGTCGCTCCCACTGGGTACTTATTTGTCCTGGGCAAAATTTTATTCAGTGTTCTTAATAATCGTTAGGCTGCTGATTTTTTATCGCCTTAAATCCGATATCGGTACGGTAATAGACATTGTTCCAGTGTATGGAGTTGGCAAGCCGGTAGGCTTTGTGTTGGGCATCCTGAATATCATCACCCAAGGCGCAAGCACAGAGGACCCGCCCGCCGGAGGTGACGATGTCGCTGCCTGAAAACGACGTGCCGGCGTGGAACACTTTGCTGCCTTCGTCTTGTTGTGTCGATAAACCGGTGATGACGGCGCCTTTTTCATAGGCATCGGGATAACCGCCGGCCGCCATGACGACGCCTAAGGCGGGACGCTGATCCCAGTCGCTGCTGACCAGATCGAGTCGGCCGGCCAGTGCGGCTTCGCAAAGTTCGACAAGATCGCTTTTCAGACGCATCATGATCGGCTGGGTTTCCGGGTCGCCAAAGCGGCAATTGTATTCGAGCACTTTAATCGAACCGTCTTTGCCTATCATTAGGCCCGCATATAAAAAGCCGGTGTATGGCGAGCCGTCCTCGGCCATGCCCTGTAACGTGGGCTCGATGACGTCCTGCATGACTCGCCGGTGGATATCCGGCGTGACTACCGGAGCGGGGGAATAGGCGCCCATACCGCCGGTATTGGGGCCTTTGTCGCCGTTATCGCGGGCTTTATGATCTTGTGAGGTGGCCATGGCCAGCGCATGGTTGCCGTCGGCCATGACGATAAAGCTGGCTTCCTCGCCTTGCAGGAATTCTTCGATAACGACGCGGCTGCCGGCATCGCCGAAGATATTACCGGACAGCATGTCCTCAACGGCGGCAATCGCTTCCGCTTCAGTCTGTGCGACGATGACGCCTTTGCCTGCAGCCAGGCCATCGGCCTTGACGACGATCGGTGCACCTTGTTGCCTAATATAGGCTATCGCAAGATCCTTGTCGGTAAATGTTTGATAGCTTGCCGTTGGGATACGGTGGCGGACCATGAAATCCTTGCAAAAGCTTTTGGAGCCTTCCAGTTGCGCGGCTTTGGCTGTAGGGCCGAAACATTTGAGACCGGCTTCCTGAAAACGGTCGACGATGCCCAATACCAGAGGAACCTCAGGGCCCACGATAGTCAGGCCGATTCGCTGTTGCCTCGCAAAATCCAGTAGCGCGGGAATATCGTCGACGGCGATGGCGACATTTTCAACAGACGCTTCCAGTGCGGTGCCGGCATTGCCGGGGGCGACGAAGACTCTGTCGACTTTTGGCGATTGTTTGACTTTCCAGGCGAGGGCGTGTTCACGTCCGCCGCTGCCGACGATAAGGATGTTCATGGGGTTCAAGGTTCAAGGTTCAAGGTTCAAGGTTCAAGGTTCAAGGTTCAAGGTTCA
>CAZMRW010000132.1:0-6641 GCA_964568805.1 uncultured Methylococcaceae bacterium
ATTTATTGCGAAAAACCTTGTCAAGCTTTATTTTTCAATCTCGCTGAATAATTACAAAAATTAAATGAATATCCCGGGCTGTTTCTTAGGTGCTGGCATACCGGCATTTGCACAACTGCCGTGTTTATCATATTCCTTTTAATCGCCCCGCCCCTGATCTTGCGGAACATTTTTTAACCTGCTAAAGACGCATTGAACGAAGGGAGGGCAGCGTGAGGCCAACAATCAAGCGCCTGCCTGCGACTCACAATGCTTCCAGCTGGGCATAGGCCAGCATCAGCCACTTGACCCCTGCCTGTTTAAAGTTGATCTGAACCCGTTCGTGGCTGCCGTCGCCTTCCATTTGCAGTACAACGCCTTCACCGAATTTGACATGACTGACCCGTTGTCCGAGTTTGAATCTTCCCGTTGACGGGAGGGAGGCCGTATTGGTTTTTACCGGGCTGACGGGGCGGCTGACGCTGGCGCGCATTCTGACCTCCTGGAGACATTCGGACGGAATTTCACGCAGGAAGCGGGAAGGCCTCGGATAACTTTCGCGTCCGTATAAACGTCTTGATTCGGAATAGGTCAGATATAAACGCTGCATGGCCCGAGTCATGCCGACATAGCAGAGCCGGCGCTCTTCTTCCAGGCGGCCGGCATCTTCGACCGATTGCTGGGATGGAAACAAGCCTTCTTCCATGCCGACCATAAAAACCAGTTTGAATTCGAGTCCCTTGGCGGAATGCAGTGTCATCAACTGCACGCAATCTTCAAAATCCTCGCCCTGCATTTCTCCGGCTTCCAGCGCGGCATGTGCCAAAAACAGTTCCAGCTCGCCGAGATTTTCCTCATTGTCGGCGCTATAATCGAACAGCCGTGCGGCGTTAACCAGCTCTTCCAGGTTTTCTACTTTTTCTTCGCCTTTTTCGGCCTTATCATTTTTATACAAGTCGATCAGGCCGCTGCGCTCAACTACCCGTTTTACCTTTTCAAATAGTTCCAGTTCAGCGGCTTCCTCTGTCAGGCGGTCGATCAGATTCAAGAAACCGGCCAAGGCACTTCCGGCTCGGGAGGACAGCCGGCCTTGCTTGATCATGTCGACGGCCGCTCTCCAGAGCGATACACCCTGATCGCGGGCGATAATACGAATATCGTCGACCGTTTTGGCGCCGATGCCCCGGGTTGGGGTATTGACCACGCGCTCGAAGGACACATCGTCATGACGGTTGGCTGTCAGCCGCAGATACGCCAGCGCATTTTTAATTTCCGCCCGTTCAAAAAAGCGTAAACCGCCATAGACCCGGTAAGGCATGCCGATCGCAACCAGTTTTTCTTCGAATTGGCGGGACTGTGCATTGGAACGGTATAAGATCGCCGCGTCACTGCGCACGCCGCCCTCATTAACCCAGGCGCGGATGCGTTCGACGACGAAATAGGCTTCGTCCAGCTCGTTAAAGGCGGCATAGACTGAAATCAGATCGCCTTCGCCGGATTCGGTCCACAGATCCTTACCCAGCCGCCCGTCGTTATGGGCAATAACCTGATTGGCCGCTTTGAGAATATTGCCGGAGGAACGGTAATTCTGCTCCAGTTTGACAACCAGATGGTTCGGATAATGTTTTTGAAAACTGTAAATGTTCTCGATTTTTGCGCCGCGCCAGCCGTAAATCGATTGATCGTCATCGCCGACGACAAACAGGTTGTCGCTGCCATCGGTCAACAGCCTGAGCCAGGCATACTGGATGGTATTGGTATCCTGAAATTCGTCGACATGGACTTGTCTGAATCGCTGCCGATAAAAGGTCAGGACATCGGCATTATCGCGCAGCAATTCGTGCGCCCGGAGCAGCAGTTCGGCAAAATCGACCAGACCGGAACGCTCGCAAAATTCCTCGTAAGCGCGGTAAATGGCAAGCATTTGCCGGTGATATAAATCGCCAGTCTCAATCATATGCCTTGCTCTGACGCCTTCGTCCTTTTGTGCATTGATGTACCATTGCACCTGCCGGGGCGGCCATTTGGCCTCATCGAGATTTAAGCCATTCAACAACCGTTTGATGACGCGCAACTGGTCGGCGGAGTCCATCACCTGAAATGTTTCCGGCAATCCGCACTGTTTCGCATGCCGCCTGAGCAGGCGATGTGCCAGTCCGTGAAAAGTCCCTATCCACATGGCATTTGCGGAAAACTGCAACAGTTCTTCAATTCTGCCGCGCATTTCCTTGGCTGCCTTATTGGTAAAGGTTACCGCCAGCAAGCTATGCGCGGACACGCCTTCGACCTGAATTTGCCAGGCGATGCGATGTACTAAAACGCGCGTTTTACCGCTGCCGGCGCCGGCCAAAACCAGCATGGCCCTGGAGGGGGCGGTGACCGCCTGACGCTGGGCGTCATTCAGAGGAGCGATTATTTTGGTGATATCCATCGGTTATCGCTTGCACATTTTTCGCAGCTGTGTATATTTGTCCAGTTTGGGTAATGACGGAACTGAACCCGATTTAATTAGATAATAACAATGATACATAGAGGATCTTAAGATGAGTTTCGATTATAAGCGCATGATTAAATTTGAACATAATGTCGGTGGAAAAGAGAAAGAATACCGTCTTTACGGCGGCTCTGCGCTCGTCTTCATTTCAATTTTCACCGCCTCGATTTTTTTGTTGCTGACGGGCGTTATTTTAATTGCAACCGGATTTTCCGGCTTCTGTCCTATTAACGCCGGTTTTAGCAGAAATACCTGTGAAGCCGCAGGCGGCGACACTTCAGGCAATTAGGTAGACGGCTCAAGGCTTAGTTCAATTCCGGCCTTGAGCCATTCGGTTTGCGTGTATTATTCCTCCTTTCGAAACTCGCCTTCCAGCGCCTCTTTTTTAGCGGCACGACTCCCTTGGATAGGGTCCCCAGCCTGAATGAGATGGTTTTCAATCACATATTGGGCTATTTTTTTGCGTAATTGCGGAATCAGACAGGCAAATCCGAGGATATCGGTGATAAAGCCCGGCGTTAACAATAAGGCGCCCCCTACCAGGATAATCAGTCCTTCGATCATCTCATAGGCAGGCATGATACCTTGCGCCAGGCTTGCCTGAAAACGCTGGAATGTTGCAAATCCTTGTTGCCTCATTAACCAGGCGCCAAGGACGGCAGTAAAGACCACGAGGGAAATGGTCGGAAATGCGCCGATTATTCCGCCTACCTGTAACAGCAGATAAATTTCCGCAAAAGGGATCAGCAGGAAGAATAGAAACAACAACTGGAAAATTTTCATCGAAACACTCTTTGTGAACTCATAGTCATTACAATATAAGGGCAATTCCGGTTAATTTCTAGGATAATATCGGGCTTGTCGTTTATTACCCTGAAAAAATGTCGAATCCTATCGAAATTACATTCTGTACCTGTCCCGACCTAGAGTCTGCGGAAAAAATCGCACGCCTGCTGGTCGAAAGAAACCTGGCGGCATGTGTGAACATTTTACCCGGACTGACCTCAATATACCGATGGCAGGGACAAATTCAATCGGCTCAGGAACATCTCCTGCTAATCAAGTCTAATAAAGGCTGTTATCAAGCAGTGGAAACCGCGCTGCTTGAAAATCATCCTTATGAACTTCCAGAAATTATCGCTATCCCTGTCGAACACGGCTTACCCGAATACCTGCATTGGATTGACTCATGCCTTTCAGCAAACTAGTTTTATTCTGTTTACTTGCGCTCATTTATCGTCCGCTTTTTGCGCTGACGAATCATGAATTGCTGTCTCCCGATCAAGCCTTCAAGATAACGGCACGGGCGCTTTCGTCGGACCAGCTTGAATTTGTCTGGGACGTTGCCGAAGGTTATTCCCTTTATCGCAATAACATGCAGTTTGCAGCAAAAACCGACGGAGTCCAATTGGGCGAGCCGGTTTTTCCTGCCGGCAAGATCAAACATGATGAGTTTCTTGGCGACGTAGTTCATTATCGGAACCAGCTGAAAGTCCCGGTTGCGTTAATGGGCGCCAGGGATGCGCGGTCGGTAAAAATTCAGGTCCGCTATCAGGGATGCGCCGATTGGGGCGTATGTTACCCGCCGCAGAAAAAAACGATGGATATCGCTCTGCCTCGACTATCGCCGGCCGCGGCGGACGGCAACCCCATCTCGCAGTTGGTGAAGGGAATTTCAGGATTACTGCCCAAAACCTCTCAAGACGAGTTATTGCCTGAGGATCAGGCTTTCCGGTTTTTCGCATCGGTCAAGGATGCAAACACCCTTCATGTTAACTGGGAAATTGCGGACGGTTATTATCTTTACCGGGAAAAAACCCAACTTGAAATAGTGAATCCCGGCGCTGTCACGCTGGGGGGCTTTTCGGTTCCCAGAGGAACGCCCAAACAGGATCTGGAATTCGGCCAGGTTGAAGTTTTTCACAATGACGAGCTGAGCTTCGACCTGCCTATTATCCGAAAGGATCTCGCCGCCGGCACCCTTACTCTGAAGGCGGCCTTTCAGGGCTGCGCGGACCGCGGTGTCTGTTATCCGCCGATGGTAAAAACGGTCGATTTGGCATTACCGGTTGCAGAGACGGTTTCGCCCGGCACTGCCGGCGGCCAAACACCGGCAGACATTTCCGAACAGGATCAAATTGTCCAATCTTTGCAGCAGGACAGCCTCGGCATGACCCTGCTCAGCTTTTTCGGATTCGGGCTGCTGCTGGCTTTCACGCCCTGCATTTTTCCGATGATCCCGATTTTATCCGGAATCATCGTCGGTCATCGCTCAATCACTACCTTCCGGGCATTTCTGCTTTCTTTGAGCTATGTTGTGGCTTCGGCTTTAACCTATACGGTTTTCGGCATTCTGGCCGCACTGTTCGGCAGCAATTTGCAAACGACGTTCCAGCAACCTTGGATCATCGGGCTATTCAGCGCCGTATTTGTGCTGCTGTCGTTATCGATGTTCGGTTTTTACCATCTTGAGTTGCCGAAATCCTGGCAACTCAAGTTACATAATTCCGGCGAAAGACACCGGGACGGCTCGTTGATGGGAGCGGCCATCATGGGGGCATTGTCCTCCCTGATCGTCGGGCCCTGCGTTGCCGCACCGCTAGCCGCGGCCTTGATCTATATCGGCCAGACCGGTGATGCCGTGCTGGGCGGCAGCGCCCTGTTTGCGATGGGCATGGGCATGGGGGCGCCCTTGTTATTGCTGGGCGCCTCAGCGGGTAAATTGTTGCCCAAGGCGGGTGAATGGTTGAATTCGACCAAGGTCGTTTTCGGCGTGATCATGCTGGGGGTTGCGGTCTGGATGCTCAGCCGCATTCTGCCGCCCACAGTCACCATGCTGCTTTGGGCTATATTGTTGATTATTCCGGCCGTTTACCTGAGCGCTCTCGATCCTTTGCCCCAAAATAGTTCCGGCTGGCGCAAACTTTGGAAAGGCACTGGTTTGATGATGCTCGCCTACGGGCTGTTATTATTAATCGGCTTTAGCAGCGGCAATACCAATCCGTTGCAGCCTTTGCAGGGTATCGGAGTCGGCAAGGCACAACCGGCTGAAGCGGGCATCACTTTTGAGAGAGTGGCAAACCTTAAGGCGCTGGAATCGAGAATTCAGCAGGCGAACGCCAGTCATCAGATCGTGATGCTGGACTTTTATGCGGACTGGTGCGTTTCCTGCAAGGAAATGGAAGCCTACACCTTTACCGACCCCAAGGTTAAATCAGCTCTGGCCGGCATCGTCCTGTTACAGGCGGATGTCACGGAAAATAACGATGCGGATAAAGACCTGCTGACCAAATTCAATTTGATCGGGCCGCCGGCCATTCTGTTTTTTGGCGCTGATGGGAAGGAAAATGCATCGCTACGAGTCATTGGCTACCAGGATAGTGAAACTTTTATCAAAACACTGCAACGCGTGAAAATATGAAAAAATCGGTTCTCATTATCGTGGTTGCATTGATTGCATTAGGTTTAGGCGTGGTTACGCGGCATTTATTGCCAACTCTGGCTGCGACCACTTCATCGCCTTTACCTGAATTCAGTTTTCCTGATCTGTCCGGCCGGCAGCATAGCATTTCGGAGTGGCGGGACAAGATTCTGATTATCAATTTCTGGGCGACCTGGTGTCCGCCCTGCCGTGAAGAGATTCCTGAATTAATTGAGTTGCAGCGGCAGTATTCAGTTAAAGGATTGCAAATTATCGGCATCGCCATAGAAGATCAGGAAACGGTAAGCGAATTTGTCGATTTCGCTGACATCAATTATCCGATACTGATTGCCGGCGATCAGGGTATTGCGTTGGCTAGCCAGTTAGGTAACAGTATCGGCGCCGTACCCTATACGGTTGTTGTTGACCGGCAGGGGCAAATCATCTACCGGCAGCCGGGGCAAATTACCAAAGAGAACCTGCTTAACATTATTGAACCGCTGATGAAATAATGGGAAGAGCAGCCAATTAGATCTGGCAATATTTAAAAAATTAGACAAGTCCAGGCGACGAATGGCTTCAGTCGGCCATTATGTGAAGTTTCCTTTTATGCATAGCGGATTGCCATGAGCGAGATGCGACCTGGGTTGGATGCTTGTATTTCGTTCACGATCTTTGCATAATTTCAGCGACTTTAATTCTACTTTGTTAAATTCAAGATATCGCATAAGTAATTGATTTAAACTA
>CAZMRW010000133.1:0-6330 GCA_964568805.1 uncultured Methylococcaceae bacterium
ATGAGAAAATCAGTGAAACCAGCTGGCCTTTTTTGCCAACCTATAAATATATTTATGAAAAAGGACAAGCGCTCGACGATAAACTGAATGATGGTGTCGTGCCTTTGTCGTCAGCCAAGCGGGATAAGCCGAATTGGGAGCAAATTGGCAGCTTGTGGAACTTTGATCATGCCGAAGAAGTCGGGCATGACTTAGACAAGACCCTTTCGCCTGGCGGCGTGTTGACCGCTCTGACTGGAGGTCTACTAAGACATGATTCACGTATCGAGCCACCGAATGGGCTTTTAGACAGGTACGATGAAATCATTACGCGAATATCCCTTCTTTAACGAGCCTGGAAGATAACGCAAACAAAATTTAACGCTTAGCCGATGGATAAAACAAATTTTCTTTATTATCACTATCGGAATCTGCTATTTTATTCGCCTAAGCTGCCATCTGTATGAGGAGTGGGTGATGAAACAATCAACACTAATGCTTTTGATATTGGTAATACTTTTGGGTTGTGAAAATACCAAGGGACAGAATCGGCATGATCCAAATCATCATGAAAAAAGTATGCAAAATAATCGGGAATAAATCAGAGCGAAGCGGCACTTTTTGCGGCCATTAATCCTTGCCGATACTGGCAAAGTAATTGCCGAAAAATCAACGGGTCTTTTTGCTGGGTTATTGCACCGGAACGGGGATAGAGTTGGTGTTGCAGCCGGGATAACCAAAACCGCAATGCGGCGGCTCTCAGCTGGGTCTGCCAGCTTTGCTTTTCCAAAGGTTCCAGAGGTCTGACCGTTTCATAGGCGGCCAGCAGTGCATCCAGCTTTTCGAAATTTACGTTACCATTTTCATGACACCAGTCATTGGCCGTGATGGCGATATCGAGTAGCAACACGCCTGTGCCGGCGCTGTAAAAGTCCAGCAGGCCGCTGAGCCGCCCATCGACAAACAATGCATTATCCCTGAACAAGTCGCCGTGGATGACGCCTCTGGGCAGCATGGCGGTGCAGTGTTTGGCCTGAAAACACAATTCATCGTTGATTAAAGCCTGATCCGATGTCGATAGCCGGTCGGCCATTTGATTAAATACGGCTCTGCACCAGTGCAAATCATGGTTGCTGTTGATGGGAAAGGAGTAATGCTGTGTATGGCGATGTAATCTGCCCAAATGCAAACCGATTTCATGGCAGTGCGCAACAGATGGCATTAAGACCGCGCGGCCCGGAAACCGGTTGAAGACCGCGGCTTGTTTGTCGTTAAGCCAGCGAATCGGCCTGGCCTGTTGGTCAAGCCGGAGCTTGGGGCAGGGCAGGTTATACTCGCCAAGATAGCACAAAAGCTCAATAAAATGCGGCAAATCGTCTGCGTTGAGCGATTCAAACAGCGTTAATACGAATTCGCCCGAGGTGGTCGTGACAAAATAGTTGGTATTATCGATCCCGTCTTCTATGCCTTCGAAATGAAGTACCTTCCCTAGCGAGTAATGACTGAAAAACTGATCGAGTTGGGACGGAGTGACAACTGAATAGACGGACACGAAATAGCCTGAATTGTTCAGTGAAGGAAGGTTTTAGTCATGTAGACAGGGCGCCAAACGCCAACAGGCTCAAGACGATCGCATTGATCCCTGTTTTCATGTTTAAGCCGTATTCAAGCGCGGCCTGATTGACCGGATTAAGCGCGAGGCCCAAGGTGGGTTTATGTTTTAATTGTCCGTGATAATAGGCATCGCCTGCCAAGCCGATGCCCAATGCGCCTGCCATCGCCGCAATAGGGAAACCGGCATTAGGGCTTTCCAGTTTGTTGCCGTCCTGCAAGACACACCGCCAGGCTCGCCGCTTATCGTCTGCCAGCATGATGATCAGCAGCGCGGTTAATCTGGCCGGGATGAAATTGGCAATATCATCCACGATAGCCGCCGTTTTGCCGAAATAAAAATAATGCCAGGTTTTATAAGCCACCATCGAATCGAGCGTATTGATGGCTTTGTAGACGGCGATGCCCGGCAAACCGAACAACACCAGGTAAAATAATGGAGCGATCACGCCGTCGCTGAGGTTTTCCGCCCACGTTTCCAGGGCGGCTTTATGGATTTCGGTCTCCGTCATCGCTCCCGTATCACGGCTGACCAGTCGGCTTATCGCTTGACGGGGCTCATCGGCCGTTAAAACCGCCGCGACGGATGTGTGAAGCATAGTCATCGCCAAACCGGTTGAGGCCATTAGCGCCAACACCGGCAGCGACAGCCAGGACGGCAACAATCCGCACAGATAAACCAGCGTGACGCTGACCAGCAGAGACAGGGCAATTAAACTGATCACCAATACCGCGCCGGGCAACATCCGATCGCTGTAAAAACGCCGTTCGTAGCCTTTAATAAAATCGCCCATCAACATCACCGGATGTCTGCCGGGCAATTCACCGAACGCCATATCGATCAGATAGGCCAGCAGCGCCAATTCAAAATACATCTTTGTAGACCAGGAAGATTTTTCCCGACGTTACCGGGAAACGCTGCATTGCCGTTTTATTCATGAAGGGTCTTCAAAGCGTGCCCAAGTTGCCTTATCGCGTTTTCATCTTTAACGGCGAAACGGATATGGCTTTGATCCAGTCCGGTAAAATTGTCGCAGACCCGAAGCAATAGTCTCGAAGAGGCCAATCGATCTTGAAGCCGGTGGCCATCGCCGCCATTCGCCAGTTTTGCCAGTAAAAAATTGGCTTGTCCCGGATAAATCCGTTCAAACAGGCCGGAAGCCTGCAGCACCTCGTTCAGCAACCCTCGCCGACGGGCCGTGTGCTGTCGTGTGTTTTCGATAAATGCCGTATTTTCCAAGGCCTGCTGCATATACGCCATATCGAAGCTGGAGAGTTTCCATGCCGGTTCGAAGCGTTTTAGTTCCCTGATCGCCTGCGCTGCCGCCAGAATTAAGCCGATGCGGATGCCTGCGCAGCCATAAAACTTGCTGAGCGATTTGATCACATAGAGTTTATCGTATTGCGTGATGTAGCCTGCAACCGAATCTGCATCGCAAAAATCCAAAAACGATTCATCAACAATCACCTTGCAGTCTGTTGCTCGCCACTGGCTTAACAAGTCCTGCATCTCATAAAGCCTGCCATCGGGCGTAGCTGGATTAACAAAGATGACCGTGCTGCTTCCGGGAACATCCTCTGTTAAGGAGCCGAAGCGGTCGATATGATGCAGGGTGCATCCCAGTTGCCCGGCAATCTGCGCATATTCGCCATATAAAGGGGTGTACAACACCAGATCTTTGGGTTGCAACCACCGCAATAATGCGAAAATTGCCGCGCTGGCTCCGTTAAACACCTCCAGGTCAACACCTTCCGGATGCGGGTAACGGCTTTTAAGCGCCTGTTTTAACAGTACGTAATCGGGGTCGGCATAAGGTCCAAGCCCTACCTGCTGCAAACTATCAGGATCGACGGCTTGCTCGGGATTGATGTTGGCCGAAAAATCCAGCACCTGTTCCGGCCGGCAGCCAAGCTGCTGAGCAAATCGATAAATATTTCCGCCGTGATTCATTGGACTTACAGATGATTCTTATTAAAGAAAATTCTAAAAACAGGCGTGCCGACTCATTTAGACATTTTGTTCAGACCATTGCCGGATTATCCGGTGGAGATGATCCAAGCCATCCGTCACTGCCGCAGGTCCCGGTTGCAGGATGTCGCAGGATTTAATCTCAAAAAGCAGATGATTTTGTACGGCGGGGATAACATCCCAGCCAGACCTTGCCGTGACCTGCTCCGGGCGGAATTTCTTCCCGCACCAGGAGCCGATGATGATATCCGGCATACGGCGGACGACGTCTTCCGGGTCGGCGATAATGCGATTTTTTGCCGATTGTTCCGTGGACAGTTCGGCAAAACAATCGTAGCCCCCGGCTATCGTAATCAACTCCGAAACCCAGCGGATGCCGGAAATCATCGGTTCGTCCCATTCTTCAAAATACACCCGCGGTCGACGCGGCAAGACTGCCGCATCCGCACGAATCATTTCAATCCGTTGGCGGTATTGGTCCGCCAAGGCGGCCGCTTTCTCCGATACACCGACCATCGCGCCGAGCAGGGTAATCATCTGCAGAATGCCATCGATGGTGCGCTGATTGAACACATGGACGGCAATACCTTCACGAATCAGCTGTGCGGCAATATCGGCCTGCAGATTCGAAAAACCCAGCACCAGATCCGGCTCCAGCGCCAGAATCTTGTCGATTCTGGCGCTGGTAAAGGCAGAAACCTTGGGTTTCTCCTTACGCGCCTGAGCCGGCCGCACGGTAAAGCCGGATATACCCACAATGCGCTGCTGTTCACCCAGCAAATAAAGGGTCTCGGTGGTTTCCTCGGTCAGACAGACAATGCGCGACGGGTAGCTCATGAGGCGGTATTGCGGCTGTCTTGAGTCACTGTAGCCGTTTTAATCAGCTTAATCAAAGCAAAGCCGGCAATGCCGTAAAACAGGGTAAAGCCCAGGTAAGGCGGGTAATATTTTGCGACGCGAGAGAGGTATTGTGCCCATGAGAGGTCGGGATAGCGGTCTGAAAACAGATAAAAACTGCCGTTGGAAATCAAGAAGGCCCCCGACGTGGCCAACACGAGTAAGCCGAGTGATTTTGCCATTTCTTTTACGGTGACCGCACCCAGGGTCATGCAATAACGCCCCGCAAGCCACAGGACGGCATAGGTAGGGATCAGAAACACATAAGCGGGTGAAACACACCAGCTGCTGGTGCCGTTGGCAATTGCCACATAATCGATCAATCCGGCCAGCGCCAACAAAAAGCCGAAAAACATTTTTTTGCGGTAAAAACCGGCAAAGAAAAATACGGCGAGGGACGCGTCCGGCAAATGCAGGACGTCGCCAAAGTGATGAAAACGCGTCATAATCATCGCGGCAATCAGCGGCAATGGTAGGCAGTCTGCATGTAAATATCGTTTTTTCATGGTTGTCCTCTGCGCCACCCGCGCATAATAGTGACTGAATTACAGGGGAGGGCAATCGAAGACATCAGACGACAAGACATCGGCTTTCTTCGCAACACAGCCCTCCGCTGTACCGAACAGACTTTCAGGCAGGTCTCCGGGCTCGTCAGTGGCGTGAACCTGAATCATCACCTTCCCATGTTAAAACACAGTGGCGTATTGACGACTCTTTACTGACATACCGTTGCGGGGGCAGCGCCGGACTGAGTAAAACCTTACCGACTTCCCTTTTAATCCTCGGGTTGTAAAACCTATGGGAACCTTAAAGCAAGCGGCAATTATAGACGCTTGCCTTGATAAAGCAAGTCATCCCTCGTATTCTTGTTAGTTTAAAAGCTGTTTAAATTTTTAAGGGACAACTGTATTTTTTTCACCTTTCCTTCAGAGAAGGATTGCGACGAAGAAAATGACGTGTCTGAGTAAGTTCGGTTATTTTTTATGAATAAGGCATTGGATTATGAAAACCGCATTATTGGCAGGTACCCATTCAGGCAGCGGCAAAACGACGTTGATGTTGGCGTTGTTACAATATTTTCGTCAAAACCGATACCGCATCATCTCATTCAAGGCCGGCCCTGACTTCCTGGACCCCTTGTGGCATCAAGCGGTCACCGGAAAGCCTTCATACAACCTGGATACCCGCATGATGGGGGCAGATGCCTGCCGTCTGCAACTGCACCAACAAAGCCAGCAGGCTGAATTTGCCCTGATCGAGGGCGTCATGGGCTTGTTTGATGGTTATTCCGGCGTCGGCGGTGAAGGCTCCAGTGTTGATTTGGCCCGCGTTCTGGAGTGCCCAGTCATTTTGGTCGTCGATGCGGGAGGCATCAGCGGCACAATCGCTGCTGTGGTGACCGGCTTTTGCCATCACGCCGAACAAAAGCATGTCCGCATCACAGGGATTATCGTCAACAAGGTGGCTAGCGAATACCACGCCGAATTATTAAAACAGGCATTGGAAGAGTATAACCTGCCGCCATTGCTGGCCTGGATGGAACGGAGCGATAAGGTGCTCAAAGAACGTCATTTGGGTTTAAAGATGCCGGATGAAACCATAATCCCGGACTATTCAACCGTCCTGCATGTCAGTCATGAGGCGTTGATGCAGGCATTCTCGGACATCGAACCTGGTGCCAAGGCCATGCCGCATCAATCTTATTTGCAGGGCAAGACCATCGCCATAGCCAAAGACAACGCCTGCTGTTTTATTTATCCGGCGAATCTGGATTGGTTATCGAGCCAGGGGGCAAGACTGGTCTATTTCTCGCCCGTGGCCGGCGAGCCGGTGCCACCAGGGACCGATGCCATCTGGTTGCCCGGCGGCTACCC
>CAZMRW010000134.1:0-5972 GCA_964568805.1 uncultured Methylococcaceae bacterium
CCTTGAACCTTGAACCTTGAACCTTGAACATCATAAACTGTCCGAAGCATAATCCGCCAGTCGTGAACGCTCGCCCCGGCGCAAAGTAATATGTGCGCCATGGCGCCAGCTTTTAAAGCGATCCACCACATAGGTCAATCCGGAGGTTGTCGCAGTTAAATAAGGCGTGTCGATTTGCGAAAGATTACCGATACAGACGATCTTGGTTCCGGGCCCGGCACGAGTAATCAGTGTTTTTAACTGTTTGGAAGTCAGGTTCTGAGCTTCGTCAATAATCAGGTAACGATTCAGGAAAGTGCGCCCGCGCATAAAATTAAGCGATCTTATTTTAACTCGATTCATCAACAGGTTACTGGTGGCGTTCTGCTCCCATTCATTGCGTCCGCTGCGGTTGCCCAATAGCTCCAGATTATCGATCAGAGCCCCCATCCACGGCGCCATTTTTTCCTCTTCGGTTCCCGGTAAAAATCCGATATCTTCTCCTATTGGCACGGTTTCCCGGGTCATGATAATTTCATGATAAACCTTCTGCTCCAGGGTCAAGGCCAAACCTGCGGCCAGGGCCAGCAGGGTCTTGCCGGTACCGGCTGTGCCTAACAATGTGACAAAATCAATTTCAGGATCCAATAAGACATTAAGCGCGAAGTTCTGCTCCCTATTCTTCGCATTAATGCCCCAAACATTGTTATGTTTGCTGCGATAATCCCGGGCTAATTCCAGAACGGCGATCTGCCCTTCACGGCTCCTGACGATGGCTTCAAAATTTGATTCATTTTCGATAAAGAGATACTGGTTAGGATACCATTCTGTAACCAGCGGATCTTCCAGACGGTAAAATGTTTTTCCCTTTTCCTGCCAGGATTCCATTTTATTGCCGTGCAGTTCCCAAAAATCATCGTCCAGCGCGGTGGCTCCACTGTACAATAAATCGATGTCTTCCAGTACCTGATCATTATGGTAATCTTCGGCCGGCAACTCCAGTGTGGCGGCTTTAATGCGCATATTGATATCTTTGGATACCAGAATGACGCTGATCCCGGGCAACTGTTTTTTCAGGGCAAGAACGACGCTGAGTATCGAGTTATCGGCAATATGCCCGGGCATGGTTTCCGGCAGCAATTCAGTCATCGCCCGGGTTTGAAAATACAAACGCCCTACCCTTTCATTGATGGCCGCTCCGTGTTCGACGAGCGATAACGGCAGTCCGTCATTAATGGTTTGTTGACTGGCGTCACGGATCAGTTCATCCAGAAAGCGGCTGACCTGACGTACATTGCGAGCGACTTCGGTTAATCCTTTTTTGGAATGATCCAATTCTTCCAGTACGATCATCGGAATAAAAATATCATGTTCCTGAAACCGGAAGATCGATGCCGGATCGTGCATGAGAACATTAGTATCTAAAACAAACAGTTTTTTATCCGGCGTTGTTTGAATGTTCATCTATTTCTTTAGTTAATGGATAGTGGGTTGGTTATAAGATTAGCTTGATTGGTATTAATTGACGTCTGCCGCCTGCTGACGGCAGGATTTCTATAACATAACAAAAAACGATAACATGCGCGGAATTAACGGGTATGGCGATCAGATGCACGGATCTGATATTTGAAAAAAACGTGTATTTAGTCTGGCTTCTGCCCCAGAACAACCTTTCTTGCCGGTCATCGTGATGAATTTGCAGGCTAATTGATCGTCCTCATCATCCATGCCACACGGCGCAGCACTAGCCGGATTTCAGTTCCGACAGGGCATGCAGGACTTCTTCCGCATGCCCTTTGACTTTTACCTTGCGCCATTCCCTGACCAGGATGCCCTGGGTATCAAATAAAAAAGTGCTGCGCTCGATGCCATGAACCTGTTTGCCGTACATGTTTTTCATCTTGATGACATCGAATAGACGGCACAGCGTTTCATCCGTATCCGAAATCAGGTCAAAAGGAAACTCCTGTTTACATTTAAAGCCTTCATGCATACGGACAGAATCTCTGGAAACCCCGAAAATAACAGCGTCCATTTTGTTAAAATGATCGATGTTATCGCGAAAATCCTGTCCTTCCTGGGTACAGCCGGGCGTATTATCTTTAGGATAAAAATATAAAACAATACATTTACCCCGGAATTCCGATAAATTGATGGTTTTATCGCCGGTACTCGAAATCTCGAAATCCGGCAAAGGGCTGCCGATGGTCATGGAAGTCATACGTTATCCTAGCGTTTAATGGGTTCGAGAATAGCATCAATGTTTAATTGATCGCAAAAATCTAAAAATTCTTCGCGCAGAGACAGCAACCGTAGTTCAGGCGGTATTAAAATGATAAAACGTGTTGAGAAGACAGATGTCTGTATATAAGGAGCCTGATAGCAGCTACCCGTTATTTCTTCGACTTCAATCTCGCGGTCATGCAGAAAGGTTGTGATGGATTCGATTACATTATCGCGATCCAGTGAAAGCGTCTCCATCGAATAAGGTAAGTAATCCCTGTTCTTTTCTTTATGATCGGGTCTAAACGTATGGATTTTCATTTCCGTCCTTTTCTGGATGATCTCCAATGCACTTTCAAATTTGGCAATTTGGCTCCAGTTACCTTGAATCAGTAGATACGCGGCCTGTGCCTGGGCAAGACGGGATGATCTTATTTCTAAAATACTGCATTTACAATCGCGTATCGCGGGTAAAATATCTGTAATAAAATTAAGTTGATTATTACCTAGAATGGTGATGGCTAGTTTCATTATATTTCTTATGATTATGTCGGATTATCATCTAAATAAAGTAACACTTTATTAACTTTAATTTTAATTATCCTTAAAGCAAAGAGAATTGTTTGGATACACACAAACAATGAACAAAATAACTGCGTTTTATATCTATCTTACTATTATTGAGAGCAAAAATGACAGATTCATCTAATAAAAAATCCAAAGACAAACGTTACCGCAGTGATTCCGCCCAACGTGACTCAAATCTGACTGTAACTCCGTTGACGGATTTTCCTGACGATGAGGATGCGATTGATCGCTTGCTAATGAATACGGGCTTTGATGCCGATAACGAAGACGAGACGGTGAGTGAATGGGACGTCCTTACCAAGGGACCGCTTGTTTCCGAAACGACCGCAGATTCTTCAAAACCAGAACCCGCCTGGGATTCTGAGTCGCCGCTAATAACCAAAGACGTTGATTCTGAACAGTCGGCTACAGCGATTGAGCCCACACAAAACCATCCAGGCGAACCGGGGATTGAAGAAATCAGCGGGACACCGTCAACTGACTTTGAAATCGAATCCGAACCATGGCTTGGTGATATCGATAATGATCCCGGCATCATTCCGATCGATGTCGACAATGAAGATGATTCGGTGCTGAAAGAGCCGCTCGACCCGCAAGAAAGTCATCCGAATGGCCAATTCGATGGAGATGGCATCGAATCGATGACGAAAACGCCTAAGGATGCCAGGGCGGACATTGCCGATGATGCTACTTACACCCTCTTTAACCGGTTTAAATCCGATCAGGCAGCCATCAATCAGCAACAGGCAAAATTAATCGAAAATCTTGAAGCCAAAGCCAAAAAAGCAAAAATCCTGGGCTATGCCGCCCTGGTTGTTGCCGTTGCGGCCATCATCGCTGCGTTTGCCTTGGCTATGACTGCTTACAAGGCACAAGAGAAGGCGCAATCCGAGTTATCCCGATTATCCGATATGGTCAGTCTCATCGAAGAAGAAATGGCCGGCATTAATGAAAAAAATTCCGGCAGTGCAGATGACGAGAGCGATTCGGCTTTCGATCCCTTATCGCTGGCGCCGGAGTCTGGTTCCATTGAAACCGTTCCGGACGTCCAACAGTCTCAGTCAAATACCCGTCCCAAAGGAGATGGCCTGGCTGACGGCCGTGTTAAGTCCAAGCCGGTGGCCGCATCGACGCACGCCAAAGCGAAATCGGGTTGGTTCGTGAACCTCATCTCATTTAAACAACGCAGCGACGCGGAACACAAGGCAGCCCAATATAGCAAAAAAGGCGTTCGCGCTGAAATCATAGAGGTAGAGGTCAATCATGCTATCTGGTATCGATTACGTGTGGGTGGATTTATTAACAAAGAACAGGCAGCTGCTTTTGCGGAAAAAATAAAAAAAACGCTGCGTCTGAATTCAATCTGGGTGGCGGCCGGTTAACAGTTCACGTCTGGCAGATACTGATCGATACGGCATCAGATCTCTGATTTTCAGCCGAATGACAACCATTCACCCTGAATTCACGCTAAATCCGCCCATCAACAGCCAATGGCTTGCTTTGCTAGTCGATAAAAAGATGGCTAAACCTTTCGTGGCAAGATGCTGTCTTGCCGTTTCAGTATGGCTTATCAACCCGCAGGAGATTTTTCCATGAAAATTCTGATTGTTTTGACGTCTCATGACCAGCTCGGCATTACCGGAAACAAAACCGGTTTCTGGTTGGAAGAATTTGCCGCCCCCTATTACTCGCTGAAAGATGCCGGAGCTGCGATTACTCTGGCCTCGCCAAAAGGCGGCCAGCCACCGCTCGATCCGAAAAGCGATTTACCGGAAAACCGGACCGCGTTCACAGAGCGCTTTAACAAAGACCTTGCGGCACAAGCCGAGCTTGCCAAAACGAAAAAACTGACTGACATTTCTGCAGACGATTTCGACGCAGTCTTCTACCCCGGCGGACACGGCCCGATGTGGGACATGCCCGATAATACGATTTCCATCGCACTGATCGAAGCATTCGTGAGGGGCGGTAAGCCGGTTGCCGCGGTGTGTCACGCGCCGGCCGCGTTGGTTAATGTGCGCGGGAAGGATGGCGAATATCTTCTGAAAGGCAAACGCGTAACCGGTTTCTCGAATACTGAAGAAGACGCAGTGGGCTTGACCGAGGTGGTGCCATTTCTGCTGGAAGACCGACTCACGCAACGGGGCGGCATATACAGCAAGGCCGCCAACTGGGTCCCCTACGTCCAGGTAGACGGCAATCTGGTGACCGGCCAGAACCCAGCCTCCTCAATACCTGTAGCCGCAGCCTTGTTGAAACAGCTGCAAATGGACCGTTGAGTCTGACCGGCAAATGTGAACCGTTCCATATCGCGGCAACGTCGGGAACATCGAAACGATTATGAGCGTTAAAGACGATGCACCATTTCTCTTCGTCCACGGCGATGCGGACCCGCTGGTGCCGCTTGCTCAAAGCAAACTGTTTGAAGAAGGTTAAGGGTGCCGGCGTCCTTTTACATTTTAAAAGCGGGCAGACAAGGCTTATTGATCCGATAGCCTCCTTACCGGTGAAAGAACTTTTTGCCGGCTCTCTTGGGCCGGACAGAGGCGATTACAACGAAAAACGGCGAAAACCAGGGTCAGTCAATTTGTGAAAGTATTGTATAAATCTTAACTTACTGCCGTCAAATAACCTGGTAATGAGTGCATGATGGTTTGATTTCGCTTTTAGCAAGCGGGCCGTCTTACGAAGCTTTTTCGTTCTTGCCGGATTTTGACCACGTCCCATCACTGCCAAGCGGCGTGATCGCTACAGACCCTATTCCTCGTATACCGAGTTTCTTGGCGGCCGCATAGGATAAATCCATGTCCCTTTTCCCATGAAATGGCCCTCGATCATTAATGCGAACGATGACACTACGATGATTCTTCAGGTTGGTGACTTTGGCGTAAGATAACAGAGGCAAGGTTTTGTGTGCGGCGCTCATTGCAAACATATCGAATTTTTGGCCGCTTGCCGTTTTTTTGCCATGAAACTCAGAACCATACCACGAGGCCGTACCACGCTGGCCGTTTTTTGACGATTTTACGTGATGTTGCCTTTTTTTATGATCGGCGAGTGTGGAACTGGCAGTACCCGAATGACCTTCGGATGCCGCGGCAAATTGTATAGGACTGCAGAAATAACCGCTCAGAACAACAATTGCTAATATTATTTTATTCATAATACTGAATCTTTCTTAA
>CAZMRW010000135.1:0-228 GCA_964568805.1 uncultured Methylococcaceae bacterium
CAATGGTGGCGTTACCGCACGTTCGACGGCTTTTTCCTGTACAGGAATGGATAGCGCATGCTGATAACCGCCTTGGACGATCACCTGGTTTTGCGACCCTTGAATATCCTTGTAATCCAGGTCAGCGACAACCGGGGGCAAGTAGGCGGTTATCGTAATCCTCTCACAGTCTTCATCGGCTGCGTTGAATGGGCAGATTGATGTCGAACAACCCACAGCAATGCCGGC
>CAZMRW010000135.1:238-5799 GCA_964568805.1 uncultured Methylococcaceae bacterium
TTTTCTCGTAGTGTCTGACATGGCTGACGTAGGTTTTACCGCGGGCGGGATTAGACGGGGCATGATAGTCGGCCACTGTTTTGCTGACGTTATTTTGGGTGTTGAGATCCTTCAGATAGCTCGCAGCGATGGTGATATTGGTTTGGGGGTCAAGCAGTGATAATTCATCCGAGACCTTATCGCCGTGCCAATAGAGATTGACCTGCATGAGGCCAACGTCCACATTCCTGATGCCTTGCCGGATCAGTTCCGCCAGAGCCTGTTCCGCCGCTTGCTTGTTTGGATAACGTCTGGCGCCGGGCTTAATCCCGCTTTTTCCCTCGTTGATATTGAGTGTCCAGGGCCAAGGCCGAAAGGTTCCGTCACGCCAGCGCATCCCGCTTTCCTGGACGGCGATACCGTAGAGCGTTGCAACGTGGATGCCGGCATAGGCGGCGGCACTCCCCCAGACGCTGTTTTCCAGCGTGGAATTTGAATACGCCCGGCTTGAAATGAGGATTGAAAGGGTTAAGCAGATTCGTGTTTTCATGCCGCTTATGGTAAGCGGTCATAAAAAAATGCATCGGGGTGAAAGGCGCACTAAAACGGCCTCTTTTGGTTTTTTACCGACGGACTGTGATGACTTATCCACAGAAACTGGGGATAACTCTGTAGACGCAACCTCTGCAGCGCCTTTTATATTTGGCTTTAGGTCGAAATGACTAATGATTGTACAGTTACAAGTTATCTAGCAGATACTGCCTGATGGCATCCATATCGCTACCCTGGGTTTGACTGTCGAGGCGATCCTGAGCGTTATCGTTTTGCGTATTCGGAAGCTTCCCCTGGGTGATAAGCGCTTTGTCGTACATGGTATCGGCGGCAGCGCTATTTGCAGGCAAATGATTCGAGATTTTCAGCATGTCGATCCATTCGCTAAAGTCCATTTTGTCGAAGTCAAGCGAGGCGATTTGATTTATTTTGAGTCCTTCGCAGCTCGGGGTTTTGGGATCGCCGAAGGTCATGCCAAGTTGCGGTCTGGCCTGTTGTTGAAATATTCGGGAGAACGGACTGCTGAAACAGCAATACGCTTCTTTTCTGGCAACGCAGCCGAAGAACGTATCAGCGGAACAGTAGTCGCCAATTTCGCCGGCCGACGTGCATAATCGTTGCTGCTTGAGCATATTGAGTTTAACTTCTTCCTCGGTACAGGAAAAAATGAGCTGCACAACCATTTTAGCGATCTGATAAATCGCATAAATAATGCCGACCACGGTAATAATGGAAGACAGCATCGAACCGGCCATGGTGTAAGATGTCGTTGCTGCCGCCCCCGTTCCTGTTGTGGTAGCCGTTAGCAATGTCGCCGCGGCAGCGTCGCCAAAGATTGACGCAATCCATTCTCCCATCCACTGCACAATTTGTTGTTGGATGACCTCTAGACCTAAGTCTGTGCCAATTTCCTCGCCGAGCATCGAAGCCACAGAATCGTATAGGCTGGTAAAGGGTTCTGTTATCGCACTCCAGGTATCGGTTATCGCGCTGACGGGGGCCGAGAACACGGTGTCACTGGCGACAAGATTCCATGCCCCAAAACTTGGGGTCAGATAGCCTGCTCCGTATTCGGCCAAGGTGTAGGCCTCCACTGAGGTGTCGGCCAGTTCCCAGGTGTTGAAGGCCAAACTCATATAATCGATCCAGCTGCCTTGAATCGGCATGTTGCAGCAATCGACCTGACCTAAAATCGATAGATCGGCCATTTGGCACTCCAACGGTTCGCCGGCAAATAAAGCGCAATCGCCGGTCGACGGATCGCAGCCATTGCTTTGTTGGGCTTGATTCAGCGTTTGCAGCGCAGTCGCGGCTTTAATGAAATCTTTATTGGACTCCGTGCCTTGATCCACACACTCGCCGCCCATGCAGCGAATGCCGCTGTCGCAGATGGTTTTTTCGCCGTCATTGACTTGGTCGCAACTGGCTTCGTTGTCTGTTCCGCAATCGTAAGTGACAATAAACTCCTGGCAGACGCCGGTTATCGGGCTGACTGCGCCATCCGCGCAGGTTTCGCCGACATAGACGCACTGAGGGTTCGATGTCAGCTCATCGCAGCTGGTATGTTCGTCCAGGTTGTAATCGTATTCGGGGCAAACCTGATAACCGTCCTTGTCGGTAAAGCACGGTAACGTGATATGCCCTGGGGTGCGAGTCTGTGCCGCATAACAAATCGGAGCAGGCGGAGAGGCAGGGGTGTCGGGTAAAATCGGCTGTAAATAGCGCGCGTAGGGATCTGGCGTAATCGTAATAGACCCAAACGTTCTTGAATTGGACGCATCGGTACACTGCCACCAATCTGTCGATGCCTGATCGTTTAACGATCCACTTGAAACAAACGTCGGAGCGGTTCCACTGGGCGGCCACGAAGCAAATAGGCGCTGACGGCAGCCTGCTGGATAATCGATAAAGCTTTCGTCAAAATCCGGTTGTTTTTTAATGGTGAAATACGAGCCGCCATCGGGTGTTGAATCGTCATCAGAAAAAATCGTAAAGGTAATCGTGTGTTGGCCGGGTGTCAGGTAAGGCAAAATATCCATATTTGGGGAAGAAGACCATGGATCGATATCTAAACAACCGCCCCCTCCGTAGTTCCAAATCCTTGTACCGTCGATGAATACCTGCGCCCCACCGTCACCCACCACATTTGTTAGCGTTGCGCTGATCAATCGCGTGCTGTCGACAACATTAATCGTCAGTGTATAACTTTCATACCAACACCCACCGCCTTGATTCCATCCATTATAAGGATTGCCGACCTGCATACTGACTACATCCGGCAATGCCGACTCGTTGAAGAACACTTCGCTTGCGTTCGACACCGATACTTTTTGTACGGGTTTTGATGAATCGGAGATCGGGGTGATCACCCGATTGACTTTGCATGACTCGGTTTTCAGAGTTTTCTTGCAGGTCTTCAGATCCTCCATGTGGATCGGGCAAGCAGTCTCAAAGAAGCTGGTTTTCTTCTCGCAACCATTAAACAGGTCGTTGATTAATGGCGATTTCAGGCTGTAGATGTCATCCGATGTTTTCCACATCGGATCGTTAACCATATTCGGCATCGATGTATTGGCGCCCAGCAGCGTCTGATAGGCATAGGCCTGTGTCGACGTTCCTGTCGTGAGCGAGCCGAGATCGTTATTGACCTGCGCGCCAAATGCGGCCGTGTCGCCATAGGAGTCTGAAATGCCGTCCATCGACCCCGGCTGTATTTCCTGGAACAGCTCGTTTTGCTGAATTTTTTGGCCGGCAACCGCGCCGTTCGTGAGCATCATTTCCCCGGTCGAACTGTTGACGCTGGGGATAGTGTAGCCCGTCATTAACCCGGTACCGAAGCTTTGGCCTGCGGCGGCTTGATCCAGAAAAGTGTCCGCGAAGGCCGGAAAGGGCTTGAAGAACAGCAGCCCTGTCATCATGTAGAATGCGGCAACCGGGTTATGGGTCAGGCAAACAATCAGCGCCCAGGCAATGGGCTTGGCAATAAATCGCATTTTGGTCCGGAATTAGCTTAATGGTCGTTATCGCCGGTCAGACAGCATTCGGTGTATCGCCATATCAGGTAGACATAGTCTTCTCCGGTACCCGGTATAGTGCGGTGTTCGCCCCACTTAAAGGTCGATTCGCCTATCCAGTGACAGCAGTTATCAAGGATTTTTGTGTGCTTAACGCCATTGGCATCCGTGCTTTCCAATTCCTCCGTGTCCGCTTCCGCCAAGGGAAACAACGTGCTCAGCTTGTACTGCTGCTTGGGGATCATCGGGTATATCTGCCCGCCGCACAGGGTGTCGTCGCCATAGGTTTTATGGGCTAATGCCTTTCGATGGAGAGAAGCCAATACCCGTGCGGTTAACAGACTGGTGTCACGCGGCGCCGATGCGTCCGATGCAATGTTTCCGGTAAAGGGATACAGATTGCCCCAGCATCCGGCGCACCAAAATAACGATGTCATCGGCATGGAAGCCGTCGTGGTAGCGCAATCGACTGTGCAGGCCGCGACGGCCAATGGGTTGGCGAATACTACGGCTTCCGGATTCATGAAGAATGCCAATTCATCGACGTTCCATGTCGGATCCAGTTCGGACATATACATCATGTCCAGATTGCGTAACCCGCCGGCATTGCAGTTGTTTTGCACGAACAACTGCAAAATCGCATACAGAGGGAAGGCCCAATAATGATAGTTGTAGTACGTTTTATCGGTTCCATCCCCCTCGACTTCCTTGTGTCCTCCCCATAATCGAACGCCGCTGTTAAACGAGGTTCCGCCCAGTATCGGTGAGCAATAAGGTTTTCTAACAACCTCAATGAGTCTGGCCGGCAGCCAGGCGCCACCGGTGACTCCAAACAATGGCAGTCCTTCGTTGCCGTCGCACATGCAAAATGATTTTTCCGTGGCCCCATCCGGCAGGTCGTTGCCCTCGTCAAAAATGGTCATGCCGAGTAAACGAACGGGGAACAAGCATGACCAGCAGACACCTGTGAGCATTTTCTTACCCCAAAAGTCGGCATCCGGGCAGAGCAGTTTCGTGACATCGATATTTTGCGACGATTCGGTTGTCGAAACCGCTTGAGCTAATGGCATGCCTTGAAATACCAGGCAAGAAACGCAGAGGAGTATGGTAAAAATACTGCGCATCAGTTCAACACCCTGGCGTCAATTTCTTTGACCAGAACACTTTCACCGTGCCCTTCTACAACCGATGGCAATGCCTGGATCTGGAATCGATCAACGATGGCTTTGTTGAGTTTGTAGATGGGGGCGTTCATCAGCTCGGTCGTCCGGTTGTAATGCTCCCATCCCTTTTCGGTGCTCATCTTGGAAAACAAGTAAACGACCGGTTTTTGCTTTTTGAGCATTTCGTCGCCCATTTTTTTGGCGATTTCAACCTGCTTTTTGTTGGTTGCATCAAATAAAATATAGGCATGACGCATGGGCATAATGGCCTGTGGATTAATTGTCTGTCCCTTTTTAAAGATCAGTCGACCGTCTGGATGGAAAATGTCCTGAGTTGATACGATTGATGTATCAATGCGGCGCTCACTATTTTTTTCGGCACCCGGCAGACTTACCGAATCCTTTTGCTGCGCCCAGAAATTATCGATTGCATGCTGTTTTTCTTTTTCCCAATCGAACTCGGCCATCCGGCGCTGCATTTCTTCGATCATGTCCGGTTCGGCGATGCCAAACACCGGGCCTCTTTGTCCGAGATCGCCGGCGTCCCGTTTGGACATCCAGTCAAATCCGGGTAGCCCGCGAGCGGCGCGTGTTTCACCGTCCGTATTGGTTTCAATCATCGTCGGAACGGCTTGTACATTGAATCGGGTAAACAATGTCGGATCGATGACTGCACCGGGTACCGGTTTGATGTCTTTCACGATTTCGTAGAGTCTGCGAGTGATCGTGCCTGTGTCGCCGCCTTTTTCTACGCCACGAAAGACCAATAATGATTTAGTCGCTGCGGCCTCTTCTGCAGCCGCTTTAAGTTCCTGGGTGGGCATGCCCAGTGACACAAATATCCAGCGTCCTT
>CAZMRW010000136.1:0-5751 GCA_964568805.1 uncultured Methylococcaceae bacterium
TTTTCCGTCAGGGCATAGCTTAAACTACTGTCCGGATTTCGGGGTCCACTTTACAATTCCTTTATGTGCCGGGGGATGACGTGTTTCGCGTGGCAGAAGAAACCGGAGCTATTCCTTACGATATTCCCGGTGCCGAACTTTCGCATGTCGATGAACTGTGCAGTTTCGATACCTTTTTGCAAAAATACCGGTTAACCGATCCGGCTTTGCAGTCTCTGGCCGTCATTGTGCGTGGGGCGGACACCGACCGATTGGAGCTAGCTCCACAAGCGGCGGGACTCTTGGCAATTTCGCTGGGGCTTTCCCACAATTTTCAGGACGATCATGAAATGCTCGCTCAGGGCTTAGTGATCTACGATGCTCTCTACGCTTGGTGCAAATATGTCCAGATCGAGCGGCACAACTGGAATCCAAGTGCCTATGTCTGAGGAAAACGCATGGGGATCAAGCGAAGTATGGACGGAAAACGGGTGTCAACCATACACGCAAAAGGCTTACTTTACCACTTTAACGGCGGTATTTTTTGGGCGTTGGGGGCGGCTGTGGCGCCACTCGGCATCCTGATCGCTAAGTCGTGATGCAATATGTCCTAAAAATTATCCTTTCAACAGCCATTTTAGTAGCCGTCGCTGAGTTGGCTAAACACAGTCCTTTTTTGGGCGGCTTCTTTGGGTGCGAGGCTACCTATCACTGGCGGTTTCTGAATGACCGCATTCAAGGTTAACCAGCCGTTCACGGGAAACTGGCGACGGTCTCTTCCTGGCTGGCTACGGCAGATCATCTACCGTAAATTTATTCATTTCCAATGGCTGCTTTCATTGGAATAATCTGTATTTTCTTATTTTAAATTATTAATATGATCTTGTCCGATGTTTGCAGGTCCTGCGATTTATGTTTTCAGGCCGCTACAGTAGACGAACCCCAACAGATTTGATGAGTTAATGGAACGCATCTGCGAGGCTATTGAGCTTTGTCTCGAAGTTCAAGGCGAAGTGCCGGAACAACTTGACTTTGTAGGCATTCAACGAATATCAGTTGCAGCATGACAATCCGTCCAGAGTTTGACAGGCAAAGAAATATTGTCGGCTTTAAAGAAAAGCAGGTTTTGAGATAATCCGGATTAATAAGTTAAATTTCGATCCCTTAATCGAATTCCTGGATCACTCCGCAACAGAGCAATTCGTCAGCCGACCGCACCGCCATGCTGCTTGTAGAAAACGAGCCAGGATCTCTGCTGGAACGGTTTGCCAACTATCATCCAAACCTTTTCCAACTGGAGAAGGCATAAAATGGGAGCTGATTGGGATTGGTATTACACATCCGCCAGATTACCCTTAGTCTCCAGCCAGACTTTACGGTCCAGCGAGCGTTTTTTGGCCAACAGCAGATCGAGCTGACCGCTGGTATCGTCGTTATCGGTCACGGTCAGCTGAACCAGCCTGCGGGTATCCGGGTTCATCGTCGTCTCTCGCAACTGGCTGGGATTCATTTCGCCGAGCCCCTTAAAACGCTGAACATTGATTTGGCCTTTCAGTTTTTCGGCCTTGATCCGGTCCAGCACGCCCTGCCGTTCGGCTTCATCGAGCGCGTAGAAGACTCTTTTGCCGACATCGATCCGGTACAGCGGCGGCATCGCCACAAAAACATGGCCCGCTCTGACCAGAGCATTAAAATGCTGATAAAAAAGAGCGCAGATCAGCGTGGCGATATGATTGCCGTCGGAATCGGCATCCGCCAGAATGCAGACCTTGCCGTAACGCAGATTCTGCAAATCGCCCGAGCCCGGCTCGATGCCCAAGGCAACGGCAATGTCGTGGACTTCCTGAGACGCCATCACCTGATTGGATTCGACTTCCCAGGTATTCAGAATCTTGCCGCGCAAGGGCATGATCGCCTGAAAATCACGTTCACGCGCCTGTTTGGCCGAGCCGCCGGCGGAATCCCCCTCGACCAGGAACAGTTCGGTGCGGGCGATATCCTGCGCCGAGCAATCGGCCAGTTTGCCCGGCAAGGCCGGACCGGCCGTTATTTTCTTGCGGATAATTTTTTTGTTGGAACGCAACCGTTTTTGCGCGCTGGAGATAATGATTTCGGCGATTTTCTCTCCTTCTGACGGATGCTGGTTGAGCCACAGACTGAAGCTGTCCTTGGCGACGCCGGACACGAATGCTACGCACTCGCGCGAGCTGAGCCGTTCCTTGGTTTGCCCTGAAAACTGGGGATCTTCCAGTTTGACCGAGAGGACAAAATGGCAGTTTTCCCAGACGTCCTCCGGCGCCACCTTGACTCCGCGCGGCAGTATGTTCCGGATATCGCAAAACTCGCGCATCGCTTCGGTCAGACCGGCCCTGAGGCCGTTGACATGAGTTCCGCCCTGGGCGGTCGGCACCAGATTAACGTAACTTTCGGCCAGCATTTCTTCAGGGTTTTCGAGGGCCCAAATGATGCCCCATTCGACCGCTTCATGGTTAGCGGCCATACTGCCCATAAAAGGCTGCTCCGGACAGAATTCGATATCGCCGATCCGATCCAGCAAATACTCTTTCAGGCCATTTTGATAACACCAGACAACCTCTTCTTCCGGTTGCTCGACCTTCAGGCTGATCTTTAACCCCGGACAGAGGACAGCCTTGGCGCGCAGGACGTGTTTAAGCTTTAAAACCGAAATTTTATTGGAATCAAAATACTTTTCATTGGGCCAGAATTTTACCGCCGTACCAGTGTTATTGCGGCCGACCGCGCCTGTCTCGGCCAGCTCGTTACGTTTCTCGCCGTCGGCAAAATCCATGCGATACACTTTGCCGCCCCGTTTGACTTCTATTTCCAGTTTTGCCGACAAGGCATTGACGACCGACACCCCTACGCCATGTAGTCCGCCGGAAAACTGATAGTTTTTATTGGAAAACTTGCCGCCTGCATGGAGCTGGGTCAATATGACTTCGACACCGGGAATGCCCTGTTCCGGGTGGATGTCAACCGGCATGCCCCGGCCGTTATCGCTGACCAGCACCGAACCGTCTTTATACAAGACGACATCGATACAATCGGCATGGCCGGCCAGTGCCTCGTCGACGCTGTTATCGACCACTTCCTGCACCAGATGGTTGGGCCGGGTGGTGTCCGTATACATGCCCGGGCGCTTGCGCACAGGCTCCAGTCCGCTTAACACTTCTATCGCCGCGGCATTATATTCACTACTCATAATTTTTATTACTTTTAATTATTTATGTATGGATCGGGTTAAACATTGCCTGTCTTGCAATGCTGTAAAAATTCCCATTCTCTCAAACAGGCGGCCTGCCCCTGGTAACGCCCTGAACTATCGATCAAGTTCCAGACCACGGCATTCTTTATTAAAAATCGTTTACCCGATTTGGCTATTCGAATACCCTGATAATGATCGATATAGCCTTTTTGCTTGACTTCAGCTAATAGCCTGTCTCTTTCGGCCTGGGTAACGGCTTCGGCAGACAACCTGGAAGGCAGGCGGGAAAATTCTTCCCAGCTTAATTCAAATAGCGACAAAGCTTTGAGATTGCCGTAATTAAAGACCGGATCGGCTGCCGTGTCGTGGGAAAGAATCACAAATGGGGCATAAAACAATAATCGGGCAAATTCTTCATCGGACCCGGCTTCGGGAATTAATTCCTTGCCGAGCAATTGCCGGTAGTTTTTTTTAATGAGGCAAGCATGTTCGATTTGAAAGCGGTTGATTTCGGTTGGATAATCCATTCAAGGTTATATTTTAAATTGGCAAAAAATCATGGCAAACAGTTTCAAAAACACGTAAGAGGTCAGATATGCATTATCACGACCGATTAATTCCAGGCTTTGAATTAAATGAGTAAAATAACGGGAAATTCATTAGCAGGTTCCGTAAGGACGTCATCCAGGAACGCCGTAACATTTACTTAGCCGGCTCAATAATCCCGGATTCCGGCAACTGAGTTAATAAACTGGCGCGTTCCTGATCGCTGGCACCGTAACGGGAAAAACCTCGGGAAACCAGCAGCAAAACGACCCGCCTATTTTTAAATCGTCCATTTTCTGTTTCGTTATCGGCGATAGGATGATATTGCCCGTAACCGATTGCAGATAATCGGTCAGGGTTTATGCCCTCCTTAATAAACTCCTGCACAACCCGAGTTGCCCGCGCGGATGACAGTTCCCAGTTTGACGGAAATTTTAATGTATTGATCGGGTTATTATCAGTATGCCCTTCAACGTTGATTGCATTCGGCAAAGGTTTAAATACCCGGGCTATCTCTTTTATCAGGGATTTTGAATTTGCCGCCAGCTCCGCATCTCCACTCATAAATAATAACCCGCTGCTCAATTCCAATTCTATCCAATAGCCTTTTCTTTTTATTGCTACCATATTTTCGTCTATCAGAGATTTAAGAGAGTCTGTCAGTTGCTCCGAGACTGACAGCAACTGCTTTTTCTCTTCTGACAGGTCAAAGCCTTTTACAGCGTCTTCCGGTATCGGATTTGCCGCTGGCAGCGCTTGGGGCTCAGCAGGAGGGGTCATTAGCTGCATCGAATCAGTTTCCGTTTTTTTTTGGCTTTTTTCATAAAAAGCCGTCTCTAATGAATGGGAAAAAGTTTTATATTTCTCTTCGTTAACCGATGATATCGAATACATCACAACAAAAAATGCAAACAGCAAGGTGACAAAATCGGCATATGACACCATCCACCGTTCATGATTGCTGACATCATTGGAATGTTTTCTCCTGCGACGAATCATGGTCTAGATAGACTCCGATGGATTTCTGATAAATAGACTCTTCAAGGTAATGCGTTTCATGAATTCCCGACAACAAGGCTGCATCTGCTGCGCATCGTTACTTGCAGCAACATCATTTTTTTTTGTCGGCTTGCTGCAGATATCCGTCCAGTTTCAATTTAATATTCCTTGGATTTTCTCCTTCTGCGATGGCAATAAGGCCATCCGCAATCATCTCCCTGGATTGGGTATTGGCATACACGTAAGTTTTTAACTTACTTGCGACGGGCAAAAAAATCAAGTTCGCTGAGCCCACGCCATAGACGGTAGCGACAAAAGCCGTGGCTATGCCTGCGCCCAGCAACTTCGGTTCTGATAAATTTTCCATCACATGGATCAAGCCCATGACAGCCGCAAGCATGCCGATAGTCGGCGCATATCCACCCATTGCATCGTACATTCTGGCAGCCTGCAGATCTATATCTTCCTTCAGGTTCATATCCAACTCCAGGATGTCGCGTATTTCCTCTGGTTCATTCCCGTCGACTAAAAGCTGTAAACCTTTTTGTATAAATGGGTCTTTTTCCTTATCGATCTCATTCTCAAGCCCTAACAGACCCTCTTTCCGAGCCAGTTGACTCCACTCGACGATTTTGTCGATTTGCTCCTTAAAATGCATTTGCTTGGGTATGAAAACCCACAGAAACATTTCAAGGCTCCTGATAAAAATGAGAGGCGGAAATTGCAGTAGCGTTGCGCCAATGGTTCCCCCAAACACAATGATGAAAGCCGGACCATTGACCAGCGAAGCGAGTTGAAGACCTTCAAGAAAGTTTCCAAATAGAAGGGCGCATGTGCCAATCAAAATGCCTATGATACTTAATATATCCATTGATCTACATATGCCATGATAGTTTTTTCAGGAAAAGCGATTTATAAGGCTGGTACAGGTATTATCAACTGCGCTCTAACGAGATATTGAAATGCCATCGATTGACTTCACCGGCAGGGTATTTTGATTG
>CAZMRW010000137.1:0-5621 GCA_964568805.1 uncultured Methylococcaceae bacterium
CTAGTTAGCAGCCATTACACCTAAATTCTCGGTCGTCTGGTTATGGCCGTTAGCGTCGAATTGAATTTGTCTTCAATTTATCGGACTCCTCAAGACAATCCCTCTACGCGTTACCCTATCAAAACTATATACGTGTTCCCTTGGACTTTCGTAACATCGACCGATTAATCGTCTCGGATAATCAGGTGAGCCATTTTCAAGTTCAATTGTCGCTCCGCAGATTGGGCAGGGCGCTGAATAGCGTACAAGACGGATTAACCTTAAGTCGCCGTCTCTAAACAACTCCAATTGCGCCGGTTTTTCTTTGATGGATAATAATATCTCGGGTGCCGGAACAATACGGTCGTCGAACAGGCGCACCCAGGGCCTTATGAAAAAAATCCAAATGGTATAAGGAAGAACAAAAATAAACAGAAAATTAGCCAGTTCCCGAGTCGTAACCGGCTTAGGTACCGTAAACGCAATCAAGCTAATGTAAGAAAAAAGTACGGTACCTCCACCTAATATGAGCAACCCGATGATGATCGCCCAGATATGTCGTTTAGATAGCCGTATCTGGCCATCACGGAGTAGCTTTTTTGTTCCCCAAGCTGTTTTTACCTCGCCGTTTTCGGCTACTTCGTAATAGATGGTAGTTTGTTGGTGTTCTGCTGCTTTGCCTGATTGCTCTTGGGATGGTTCTGTTCCATTGACTACTACCGGCAAAGGCTCCGCTTTAATTAAATATGTAGTGAGATGAGGACCTCCTGTCGTGCTTATGCGTTCAGGCTTAGGATAAGATTTTAAGCCTCGCTTTCGAGCTAGGTCGATAATCTGCTTTTCCCTAGCGCCCCAGTACTTTCGAACGGTCCTATTCCAATCGATCCAGTCATTAGCATTTGGATGATCTTCTCCTATGGCCTCAACAATCTCCGCACCAGTAAAACGCCGTATACTTTCTTCAAATGCTGCTATTTTGAGGGATTCCGTAGCCAATGTACGCAGTATTTGGTGCGCCTTTACATCACTACTATTTTCGTCAAGCCAAACGATAAGACATTGAATTACCTCTCGCATAATCCACCACAGACCGGGTTACCGGGAGTTTGAGCCTGTTCTTCAGAAAATAAATGCATAAAACTTGAGTCCTCTTTAAATTAACTTTGAGGTAAATAACTATGAGTACTCAGTTCGCAATGGATACATCAAATCGCATCATCCATATTTCCGAAGCCGAGCGCGGTTTAAGTTGTAACTGTTCCTGCGTGGTTTGTGGCGAGCGTCTGGTGGCAAAGAAAGGTGAAGAAAGGGAACATCACTTCGCTCATGAATCCAACAAAATCGCCTGCGTGGCCAATCACGAAACCCTATTGCATAAGTTCGCAAAGCGCGTCATACAAGAAGCCAGCGGACTTGTCGTGCCGCCATCTATGAATTATAGACTATCCACGTTAGTCACGATTAGCCAAACCAATCCCACATGGTTAATGCTCGAACGAATCGAGGAAGAACCGTGGCTTGATAATATCCGGCCGGATTTGATCGGTTATTACGGAGAAACGCGGGTACTCATCGAAGTTGCGTATAGTTCTTTCGTGGATGCTGAGAAACAGGCCAAATTAGAAGCGCGTGATCTCATTGCGCTGGAAATCGATTTGCGGGATTTCCAGCCGGAAAACTTCGATCCTGATTTAGCCAATGAGGCCATTGTTAATGAAGTTGATCGGAAGGAATGGCTGTTTTGTCCGGAGCCGAAAGCTATTGAGCAAAATTCTGTGTTAGCTACGGAAGTTGTCACTATTAAAGGGATCTGGGTTTATGTCAGAGAGTTGCCGTATGGTGATTTAGCGATCAAAGTTGGCGCCTTTAATCCGGAGGTTAACGCAATTGTAAAGGCTATTGCCAAACGCTATTCTGGACGATGGAGACAGGACTATAAAAATTGGATTGTACCTAAGAATTGGCTGTATCAAGCGAGAAACGAACTTCGAGCCGCCGCAGATCAAGTTTGAGGCAATAAAGGATGATTATTCCATTATATCATCGTTCGCCGCATCCGGCAGAACGACAACGAAAGACCCAGACCTTAAATTGCCGTCTCCGAAGCCACGCACCGGCACGGACGGCCAGCGGTTGAATGAATCTTCTTCGAGAATCGTTTCGGCGGTCTGCAAGCACGTTTCAAGCAGATCGCCGTCGATTCCGTAATACAGCAGCGCCGCCTGAATGCTGGGATGCCGGCCGTCCAGAGCGTAGTCGGCCATTGCGGCGCAAAACCCTTTCATCCAGTCCAGCAAATCTTCGGGACCGACAGCCGGAGGCAATTTGCCGGAGCGTCCGGATTTATAAAACGTCCAGCCGTAGGACCAAGAGGTGTCGCTCATTTGCCGCCTTTTTTGTATTCGTCATGAAGGAACTCGGTTAAATTTAACTCACCGTCTCCACACACTCCGCCGAATCATTCTTAGGACTATTGACCATCGTGCTTACTGGCCAGGCCACCATCTCTTCCGACGGATACGGTTTCAGCAAGCTTTGCAGGCCTTCAGCATCCTTGGTCTCCGCTTCAAGCCAGGCATCCCAATCGCCAGGCGCCAGAATTACCGGCATGCGGTCATGGATCGGTTGTGTGAAGCTGTTGGCATCGGTCACAATGATCGTACAGCTCTCCAGTTCCCCACCGTCCGGAGTTTTCCACCGCTCCCATAAGCCTGCAAAGGCCAGCGGCTGACGGTCCTTTAGTGCAATAAACCAGGGTTGTTTGGTTTTAGAGCCAGGAATTACCTGCCATTCGAACCAGCCGTCGGCCGGAACCAGGCAACGCCGATGCTTGAAAGCGTTCCGGAACGCCGGCTTGCTGGCCACCGTTTCGGCCCGGGCATTGATTGTGTGATAGCCGATCTTGATATCCTTCGCCCAATGCGGAACCAAGCCCCAGTGTGCCAGTGCGAATTGCCTCTTGCCGCTTTCCACCCGCACGATTGGGATAGTTTGCGACGGTGCGATATTATAGCGAGGCTCCATCCCCGGAATTGTTTCGGTCTCGAAACGCCGGACCAAGGTTGAAGGATCACTGTATAGAGCGAATCGGCCGCACATAATCGTTTTGAAGTTTAACTAAAACCTAATGATCTCATGAAACGGCAAAACATAAAATGCAGGGCGATGTATTTTAAAAATCTTGGCAGCTTAATAAAATACACCTAAAATGAGAACAAAAAGAGAACATGACCGTTGTTTGACTCTCAACATATTAGGCCGCCATGCGCATCATTCCATCAAGCTTTTCAGTCCCGTCCCAATTCCCAACAATCCTGGCTTTGCCAATGTTTACCGGAAAAGTCGCGGCCGGGTTTCCATCTCCTGCCGATGATTACGTCGAGAAAACCCTGGATTTGAACGAATTGCTGGTGCAAAAGCCCGCCGCTACGTTCTTTGTCCGCGCTCAGGGCGAGTCTATGCTCGGCGCCGGCATTCATCCCAACGATATTCTGGTCGTGGATCGTTCCATTGATCCGGTGCCAGGGAAGATCGTGATTTGTGCTCTTAATGGCGAACTAACCGTTAAGCGCCTGGAACACGACGGGAAACTATGGAAGCTGAAAGCCGAAAATTCCGCCTATCCCGATATCGCCATTCATGAGGAACTTGAAATGGTGATCTGGGGTGTAGTCACCAGCGTCATTCATGCCGTGTAATGCAACCGCTCATCGCACTCGTCGACGCCAACAATTTCTACGTTTCGTGCGAGCGAGTCTTCCGACCCGATTTGATCGGCCGGCCGGTCGCCGTGCTCAGCAATAACGACGGAATTTTCGTTGCGCGCAGTCAGGAAATTAAAAATTTAGGGATAAAAATGGGCACGCCGGTTTTTCAGGTGAAGCACCTGATTGACCGGCACAAGATCCAATTGTTTTCGTCCAATTATACGCTTTATGCCGAATTTTCTGTCAGGGTAATGTCTTTGCTCGAAGAGTTTGCCCCGAGCATGGAAATTTACTCGATTGATGAGGCCTTCCTCGACCTGACCGGTATCTGCGATCAGGACCCGATCGCCTACGGCCAACGGATCAAAAAGTCCGTTTTCCGGTCAACCGGCATTCCGGTCTGCGTCGGCATGGGGCCGACCAAAACTTTGGCCAAACTGGCGAATTTCGCGGCCAAGAAATGGAAGAAAACCGACGGTGTCCTGGATTTATCGGACCCACTGCGCCGGGAAAAGCTGATGCGGATCGTGCCGGTCGGCGAGGTGTGGGGGATCGGCTCGCGTACTGCCACGAGACTTAACCAGCTTGGCATCCATACCGTCTTGGACCTGGCCAAGCAGGAGCCTGACAGAATCCAAGACCGGTTCAATGTCGTCGCCGCACGCACGGTGATGGAATTGAACGGCATTCCCTGCTTGGACCTGGAAGCCATCGTGCCGGACAAGCAGCAGATTGTCTCGTCGCGCAGTTTTAGTCGCCGCCTCACCACTTATAAAGAAGTGGCCGAAGCGATGGCCGCTTTTTGCAGCCGCGCCGCCGAAAAACTAAGAGTCCAGAATTCAGTGACGGGCTACATCACCATTTTCCTCCGAACCAACCTGTTCAACCCGAAAGAACCGCAATATCAGCGGGCAGTGAGCATAAGGTTACCTGCCGCCACCCAAGATACGCGTGTGATCATCGGCATGGCCAATCATTTATTAAAGGAGGTATTCAGGGTAGGTTACAACTACCAGAAATGCGGCGTGCAGTTAAGCCATATTCAGCCAGCCACGCTTCCCGAGCAGATGGATCTATTCGATAGGGAAGGGTTCGCTCATACAGAGAGTGAAAAACTCATGCAGACCGTGGATCGGATCAACCGGCGCTTTCCCAAAGGTATTGGGATAGCAGCCGCTGGTTTTCGGCAAGACTGGCAGCCCAAGGCGGAGCGGATTTCAAAGCACTATACCACCGATTGGCGAGAATTAGTTATCGTCAAAGCGAATTGACCGCTCGCCTCGCCATCAGGCCCCGATTTTTTTCTGGCGGGTCTGTTCTTCCTCGATTCGCTTTTGAATGCCATAGGCGTGTTCGCCGTTGAAAAGATCAATGGCAAAATCGAAATCGATGATTTTTTTAGCGAGTAGATCGCACAACCCGGCCCGCATTGCCACCAACTTGATCAAGGTTTCATCCTGCGGGTGTTGCCGGGCCAATTCCTCGTTGTTTTGGGCGGCCTGGGGATCGAGGCAAATATTGGCCGATGGTTCAGGTGACGATTCTTCGGCCCATACCGGAAGACTCAAGAACATGAAAAGCAGGCTACTTTCAGCATAATGGCTCTCTAAATTCGCAAAGCGGCGTTATCGGTCATTTTTAACAAAAAGAATACACAGCCTCATAGGGCCATGTCTTGCTTTTTGTCATACGATGTTTATTCGAAAGAAAGGAAACCTAATCATGAAGAACCTAAGACTATTTACGCCAACTATTATTTTTTCTAGTTTTTTTATCATAAAAGCTCCGCCTGCGCTTGTCTTGGCCAACACCGAATTTCCCCATTCCTACGTATACCGGATGTTTCTCTAAATATTTAGAAATCTCCCCATTACTTACAAGACTAGCTTTGCATATTATTTGTTCGCATATTGTGCGGTGCTTCTCTAGGTTCTT
>CAZMRW010000138.1:0-5614 GCA_964568805.1 uncultured Methylococcaceae bacterium
TTCCCTATAACAGACCTTCAATTTCTCGAAAATTAAATATTATGTTTAGCAAGTCAACTAAATTTGGTCAATTTATTGTTTAAGATACCAGCCGCTACGATGATTGGAGATAGTACCGGACTGAATGGTGGTGAGTAAGCGAGGTCTGCATTTTCAAGGTCAGGGCACGTTAGTTTCCCAAGTAATGCTGTCGCTGCGATGTCGATCATTTTATCGACACTCCCAAGACCAATCACTTGAGCACCCAATAGCCTTCCATCTTTCCGGTTGGCGATAAGTTTTAACGATAAATCTTGTTTGCCAGGATAATAACGCGCTCGGTCAATCCCTGCTGTTACAATCGAAATGGGATCAAACCCAGATTCCCGTGCAGATTGCTCAGATAAGCCGGTAATAGCCACTGTCAATTTAAAGGTCTTGAATATAGCTGTCCCAAAGACCCCAGGGAAATGGGCGCCCCCCCCAGCAGCGTTTTCCCCTGCAACTCGTCCTTGTAAATTGGCGATATCACCCAAAGGCATCCATGTCGATGCGCCTGTTATCCGATTTACTGTTTCACAACAATCACCAGCGGCATAAATACCCGGCACGTTGGTTTCCATTCTTGAATCAACAGCAATTGCTCCAGTGATCCCGAGTTCAATGCTGGCCTCTTTTGCCAAATCCACGTTAGGTTTTACGCCAATGGCGATTACAACGAGATCGGCGGGTACTATTTTTCCGGACTCGGTCTCCACAGATGTAACCCTGTCATTGTGACCATGTATTTTGGCGAGACCGTCACCAAGTATCATTTCAACTTGGTTTTCCAGCAAATGGTCATGGACGAGATGGGCCATTTCTGGATCGAATTTTGGCAAAATACGGGGTGCCTTCTCGATGATGGTGGTTCTAATCTTAAGCTCATGGAAAGCTTCAGCCAGTTCCAGGCCAATGTACCCGGCGCCTATAATGATTGCATTTTTGGGCTGCAATGTAGTTAACACCGTTTTGAACCTGGCTAGGTCAGTGAAATTGCGTAAGGTCAAAACGCCTTCCAGCGTAATTCCTTCAACATTTGGCACTATTGGACGAGCGCCAGTTGCTATGATTAGGCGGTCATAAGTGACCTCAGAATCGGTATTATTTTCAAGGTTTCTTACGGTAAGTTGTTGTTTGGTTTTATCGATGCTGGTGACGCGGTGCCGTATAAAAACCTGGATGCCTTCTTTAGCAAAATCTTCAGGTCGCCGGATGATAACTTTCTTTTCATCAGCAATGACACCACTGATGACATAAGGTAGACCACAAGCGGAATATGACATTTCGGATTCGTCTTGATAAATCATAATTTCGCTATTCGGAGCAACCCGATGCGCTTTTGCTGCTGCTTTTGCGCCTGCTGCGACACCGCCGATGACCATGATTCTCATAAATCCCCCTGATTCACTATTATTCAATTGCGGTAACGCCAGAATTCAACCAATCGCCATTACCGGAAAAAAATGCCGGTTCGCCCCCGGTATGCACAAAAATTATTTTTTTGTGTTTTTCAAACTGTTTGTTTTGCAGTCCATGCAGAAATCCAGTCATTGCTTTGCCGGTATAGACAGGATCAAGCAAAATGCCTTCGGTACGACCGATTTGTTTGATCGCTTCGGCAGCTTCCGGGCTTGGGATACCATAACCTTGTCCAATAAACCCGCCGTAGACGGGAGCATCATTGGCACGAAAAGTCCAATCCAGTTTCAATAATGCTGCGGCTTCAGTAGCCAAGTCAGCGACTTGTCGGCTGACCTGTTCTGGCTCCCGGCTAACCGTGTAACAGAGCATTTTCCAGGGCAGGTTCAACAGCCTGATGCCTAGCAGCCAACCCGCATAGGTTCCGCCAGAACCAACGGCAAGCACGATCGCATCAGGTTCTAAACCTTGGCTAAGACATTGCTGATAAAGCTCGAAAACGGCCAGCACATGTCCTAATACGCCCATCGCACAGGCGCCTCCGCGTGGAATCGAATAAGGACAATAGCCTTGTTTCTGCAAATTGTCGGCAACCAGTGAAATATGTGTATCGACAGAAGCTCTGTCATCGTCATGGGTAAAATGGAAATGGGCATTTAACATTTTAGTGAGGCGATAATTTCCATCTGCAGTAGCAGGTGGTTTCCCCCAATAAACCGCCGTACAACGCAGCCCGGCATGAGCCGCTACAGCGGCTGTTGCCCGGACATGATTTGATTGCACACCTGCTCCAGTTACCAACCAATTCGCATGCTTATTCAAGGCATCAGCCACCATAACTTCCAAGCCGCGTATCTTATTACCGCCCAAACCGAAACTGATCAGGTCGTCGCGTTTAAACCAGAGATCAGTGCCGCCAAGTGTTTCTGTCAGACGGTTTGCCCGCATGAGTGGAGTTGGATAATGCGCGAGGATATGCCGGGATATTTGTCTGACAATATGATTTATGACGGCATGTCTGTCATGAAATTGAATGTCTGATGTCATTATGACCACCTAATCATAAGAACTGGCATTGGCTAATGACTTGGTCGATCATATCGGCGCACATACCCGTATTTTGTTCGAGATCGAATAGCGAATCAATTTCCTCACGGGTCAAAATCGCGTTTATTTTTGGATGGTCTATAAGAGCCTGTTTAAAATGAAGTCCTTCTGTTTGCGTTTTCAAGCTCAGTTCATAGATTAGCTGATGCGCACTTTGTTTGCCAAAAGTTTTTGCCAGAATCAACATGACTGCTTCTGCATGGACTAAACCGTTAGTTGCCGAGATATTGGAAAGCATCCGGCTTTTGTTAACTTGTAAATCCTTAAGTAAGGTTTTAAGCAATGCCAATGATTTGCCGGTTGCCAGCGTCGCATCCGGAATAATCAGCCATTCACCTTTCCAGGAGCGACCGTCACGTTCATGGCTATGCACCAGATTTTCAGCCATGTGAGCGGCGTGATGTCTGACCACCCTTGATAATGTGCCGAGGTGCTCGGAGATTTCCGGGTTGCGTTTTTGGGGCATGGTAATACTGCCGACGGCGCCGCTCACGAAACCTTCGCTCAACTCACCAATTTCAGGCCGTTGCAGGTTGACAATTTCCTGTCCGATCCGGTCGCCGGTTGACGTAATCATCGCCAGCACATTCAGCCATTCGGCAAAACGGTCACGGCTATTCGTCCAGGAAATTGCTGGCATTTCTAAACCTAAGCGTTGCATGAAGACTTTTTGCAACGTTAATGCCTTCGACCCGAAGGAAGACAGGCTACCGACACCGCCGCCAAGCTGTCCCACACTTAGACGTGGTTTAAGTTCAGTTAAACGCTGGCGATGACGTTCCAGTTCGTCCAGCCAAGATGCGGATTTAAAACCGAATGTAATCGGTAACCCTGGTTGTCCGTGGGTGCGTCCGCACATGACAGTGTGTTTGTGCTGACGAGCCAGGCCGATAAGGATTTGTTGTATTGCAATAAGTTGAACCAGAAAGTGTTCATGTACTTTCAATAGTGTACGTACCGTATGGGTATCGGTTATATCTTGGACGGTTGCCCCGTAACAAAGCCATTCCCCGCCAATGGCGCCGCAACGGTTCTTGACAGCATTAATCAATCCCATCAATGAATGATTTGTTTTGATAAAGCCTTCTCCCACATCTTTTAAGAAGGCTTCATCGATTGTAATGGTGTCATAAGCTGTTTTAATTTCTATCGCAGCCTGTTCAGGGATTAACGCAAATTCGGCTTGTACTTGCGCCAGTACAGTCATGACTTCAAGCCAGCCTTTTACTCTGTTTTGCTCGGCAAATAAAGGACGTAGCTCATCATCAGCCCAGGATGAACCATAGATCGTGGAATCGCTGATATGGACTGAATCACACATAGGTTGATTACCGCTTAGTTACAGACATCTACGGATCAAGTCCGCTGCTTTTTCCGCGATCATAATTGTCGGCGCGTTAGTGTTGCCGCTGACGATAGTCGGCATTATGGATGCATCAACCACTCGTAAGCCGGTAACGCCATTAACCCGCAATGCCGGATCGACTACCGCTGTTGCATCAGTTCCCATACGGCAGGTTGTTGTCGGATGCCAAGTGGTCGATGCCGTACGCCTGACAAAATCTGCCAAACCGTCATCATCACGAATATCGATTCCAGGGGACAATTCAATACCCCTGATATCGTCAAATGCCTGTCCGTAAAGTATTTTGAGATTCCAGCGCACACCTGCCACCAAACAACGAAGGTCGTCAGGATCGCTGAAATAACCCGGATTGATGCGTGGACGGTCCAGTGGATCAGAGGATGACAAGGTGATCTCTCCCTTGCTGCGGGGCCTGTTGACATAAGCCGTTAGCGCTATACCGTGACGTGTAGCCTGACCTGCCTCAGGGTATTCGGGCGTTAAGTTGCCGAACAAAAACAATTGCAAATCTGGATACGCCACGTTGGGACGGCTTTTGACAAAACCGCCCGCTTCCAGGAAATTTGAAGCCAAAGGACCTGTTTTGGTGGATTCGTAATCGTTTACAGCGGCAATTTTGTACTCACTTGGCAATGGCGAAAAAGTTAGGGGTTGGGTCAATTCGCAACGCACACGGGCGTGAATATGGTCTTGCAGATTTTTGCCGACTTCCGGCAAATCGACTCGCACGTTAATTCCGAGTTTCTCAAGTTCCAAGGCAGGCCCCAAACCCGACAGCATCAGCAATTGCGGAGACCGAAAAGCCCCAGCAGACAAAATGACCTCGCTAGCGGCATAAGCTTGTTCAACATTACCCAGGCGCAGATACTTCACACCAATGACGCGATGGTTATCAAACAATAACTGGGTGGCCTGGGCATAGCTAATTACAGTCAGATTGGAGCGATCCCGCGCCGGGCGCAAGTAAGCATTAGCAGTACTGCAACGTACACCATTAACAATAGTCCGTTGCAAAGGGCCGCAGCCATCTTGCTCTTCGCCATTAAAGTCTTGGTTGTAAGCAACTCCTGCGGCCTGTGCAGCAGCGAGATAACGCTGAGTGATCGGCGATAGTTGCGGATGGCTGGAAACAACCAAAGGCCCTAATTGGCCATGATAGCGGTTATTAAATGCCTGGTTGGTTTCAGATTTGATGAAATAAGGCAGAACATCTTCATAACTCCAGCCTGTGTTACCAAGACTTGCCCAGTGATCGTAATCAGCCCGGTTGCCGCGGATATAAATCATATAATTGATGGAACTGGAGCCACCCAATGTTTTGCCTTGCGGAATGTAAATTCGGCGACCATTCATACAAAGCTGCGGCACGGTACGGTCGCTCCAGTCATAGGGGCTGTCCTGCAACTGGGAAAACAAGCCGGGCGTTTGGATGGACAGGTCATCATCTTCACAACCTGCCTCAAGTAATAGAACACGGCAGTTTGAATCTTCGCTCAGCCGGTTGGCAAGCACGCAGCCGGCTGAACCGGCTCCTACGATAATATAGTCAAAGCCTGATCTGGACATGGCTTATTATTGTCCGACTTCTTTCATGGCGCATTCCAATACTGATTGTTGTTTACTGGCAAAATAAACTAAGCCGGACTGATTGTTTTTATGAAAATTCGCCAATTTTTGGCGACATTCGGCAATCATATCATT
>CAZMRW010000139.1:0-5614 GCA_964568805.1 uncultured Methylococcaceae bacterium
ACCTCTATAGCTCTAATTCCGCTCGCTTTATTTAGTTTTGCAAGTTCCTCTATAACTAATGCCAAACAAAAAAACAGGAGGTTTCAGGTGGATCTATTTAATTTTGCCGATGAATTCGGGCCCGCAAAAATCATTCATATCTATGAGCCGGCTGTCGGCCTGAAAGGAATACTGGTCGTCGACAATGTGGCGATGGGCCCTTCCATTGGCGGCGTGCGCATTGCGCCGGATGTCAGTGCCGAGGAATGTTTTCGTTTGGCGCGGGCGATGACCTTTAAAAACGCGGCGGCCGGCCTTCCTCATGGCGGCGGCAAAATGGTGATTTGCGGCGACCCCAAAATGCCGAAGGAACAAAAGCAACGTTTGATGCGCGCGGCGGCCGCCTCGCTGCGCAATGAAGCCGACTATATCTTTGGTCCGGACATGGGCACCAATGAAGAATGCATGGCCTGGGTCAGGGATGAAAACGGCCGCTCGGTCGGCTTGCCCAGGGAACTCGGCGGCATTCCTCTGGATGAAATCGGCGCGACAGGCTGGGGCATTCTCCATGCGATCGATGTCGCGTTGCATCACCGTAATCATTCCCTGACCGGCGCCACGGTCGCGATCCAGGGTTTCGGCTCGGTCGGAAAACATGCCGCCCGCTTCCTGGCCGAACGGGGTGCCAAAATCATTGCCGCCAACGACAGCCACGGTACTATTTTCAATCCGGCTGGTCTTGATATTAACGCCTTATTCAAAATCAAGGAAGAAGGACGGAGTGTGGCCGAGTTCCCGGATGGAAAACCGCTTGACCGGGACGAGATCATCGATATCGAATGTGACATCTGGATTCCCGCCGCCCGTCCGGATGTGATACACGAAGATAATGTGCACCGGCTCAAAACCAAATTCATTGTGCAGGGCGCCAATACTCCCATCACCGTTGGCGCGGAAAGACTGCTGTATGAAAAGGGCGTAGTCTGTGTTCCGGACTTTATTGCCAACGCGGGCGGCGTCATCTGCGCTGCGATGGAATATCACGGCGCGACAGCAGGAGCCGCTTCGCAGGCGATAGAGGAAAAAATTCGCAGAAACACCGAGAAAGTTTTGGAAATTTCTCGGCGGGAAACTATTCAGCCCAGGGAAGCCGCGATTGAGCTGGCATCCATACGCATCAAGAAAGCCATGTCCTTCAGACGCTGGTCGCTGTTTTCGTCGGCGCCTGATTTTATTTAGCCATTACCCGGAGTGGCCCATGTTCACTATCCGCTTTCACGACCGCTGTGGTCAGGGAATGAAAACAGCCGCGCTTTACCGAGGATGACAGGCTGTGCATTCCGGTGCCATTTTATCACTGTTTCGGGATGGTCCTGGCGAATCTGCTCTGTTTTTCGGTGGGAGCCACTGCCGAAGCGGTAGACCGGGACGGCTGGCTGCATTCAGGAGATCTGGGGGTCATGGATCAGAAGGGTTATGTCCGCATTACCGGCCGGCTCAAGGAGATGATCATACGCGGCGGCGAGAATATCTATCCGCGTGAAATCGAGGGTTTTATTTATACTCCCCCGAAGGTAGCCGGCGTTGCCGTGTTCGGCATACCCGATGAACTTTTCGGTGAAGTAATCATTACCTGGATTCGGCTCCATGCCGATACCGAGCGCAGCGCCGATGAAATCAGGGCGTACTGCAAGGACAATCTGGTTCATTTCAAAATACCGAAACTGATCGAATTTGTAGATTCGTTTCCGATGACCGTTACCGGCAAGCTGCAGAAATTCCGGATGCGGGAGATCACTCTCGAAAAACTGAAAGAACAGCAAAAAACGGCAGGCTAGCCGACGAGCACTATTCGCTTATAAAAACCGTCAAATACCATCGGCAAGCCACTTATCGACCAACTCGGGCAATTTGCTTGCCGCTTTTTCCTTGAACCAGGTGATTCCCTCGGGGACAAAATCCAGATCCGGGGCAATGACGATAATCGGAGTACGCGCTTTGACATACTCGATCAATCCTGCAGCCGGGTAAACGGCCAGCGAGGTGCCTATGACCAGCAGTAAATCCGCACGCTGGACAATCGCTGTTGCGGCCGGGAACTTGATAACATCCTCATTAAACCAGACCACATGAGGCCTTAATTGACTACCCTTCGTGCAGATATCGCCGATGGCGATATCCTTGTCTTCAAGATCGTAGATTAAATTCGGTTCGATCGTGCTCCTTGCCTTCATGATTTCGCCATGGATATGGAGAACATTTTTCGATCCCGCTCGTTCGTGAAGATCGTCAATATTTTGCGTGATGATGCTGACTTGATATTTGCCGGCCAACCTGGCCAACGCATAATGAGCCGGATTGGGTTTAGCTTCCCGGACTTGTTGGCGCCTCGCATTATAAAATTGCAGAACCTGTTCCGGATTATTTTTCCAGCCTGAAGGTGTCGCCACGTCTTCAAGAGAATAGCGTTCCCATAAACCCGCGTTCCCCCGAAATGTGCTTAAACCGCTCTCGGCGCTGATGCCGGCGCCGGTAAGAGCAACGATGTGTTTTGGCATTGAAGGCGAATTATTCATTGACTGCAAGAACCCGTGGCATGAACCGTTATTGACGCTTACGTTAGGACATCGCCGTAAAAATTACAATACTGCAAATAAGGATAATGTTTTTGGCAGGCCTTTAGAAAACCGGTAAAATCAAACCAGACACCAGCATTGTCAATTCATGAAACCCAAAAGAGTTTGATATGAACAACCGTAATGAACAATTAGCGCAAAAAGTCGTGGAAGTATTCAAAAAAAACATCAGCGCCGAAACCCGTGCTCATATTACCGAAACGGAGTTCAAAGAATTGTCCCAGATCGTTCTGGAAGCCCTGGAAATTGAAATGACTGAAGCGGTTGAGATGGTCGATGAACTGGAACGGCGTCTTAAAGACAGGGCCGGCCGTCGGGAGATGAATTTGTAAAATGCAGAATGATGCTTTTTTCGAAGACATATGGAGCTCCTTCAGCTAACACAGCTAAATCCGGTTAGAGCGGCCTTCCCCATCAACCAACCGTCGAAAAACGCTTTGCAGCCCTTCTCGATAAAAAAACCGGCCGGAACTTCAGCTCAATATTCAATTACCAGACATTGAATCATCTCCAAGATTAAAGGACGGGATTAAGCAGGAACATATAGAATTTGCTGCTGGTATCGTTATAGCCGGTCAGGACCGTGACGGCTTAATTGTTGCCTGTCGCGTGCCCATTCCAGGCGATGCCATGAGCTAAGGCCGAGATCATGCTAAACTCTTCTCTTTGACACCATGTATTAACTAAGGGATCTATTCATGCGCCTGCTGTTAATTGAGGATGACCGGAATTTAGCGCTTATCCTGAAAAAAGACCTGGTAAAGGCCGGTTTTGCCGTCGATGTCACCCATGATGGAGTAGAAGGCGAATACCTGGGAAATGAAGGTGTTTACCACCTGGCCGTGCTGGATCTTGGCTTACCGGAGCGTAACGGCATCACTGTATTACAGAATTGGCGGGCTAGACAAAACAACCTGCCGGTTCTGATACTGACCGCACGCGATGCCTGGTATGAAAAAGTAGAAGGATTCAAAGCCGGCGCCGATGATTATCTAGCTAAACCTTTTCATATTGAAGAACTGCTTGTCCGGATCAATGCGCTGTTACATCGCGCGCACCAGTTACCCGGCGGCAATAACCTGCTGGTTGGCGGCTTGACGCTGGATGAAGACCGCCAGCAAGTAACCACCGAAAGCGGCGAGCTATTCCCCTTGACTGGCGTAGAATTCAAATTACTGCGCTACTTTCTTCTGCATCCCGGGCAGATCATCAGCAAATCAACCTTGGCCGACCAGATTTATGATTTCGATTCGGATAAAGATAGCAATGTTATCGAAGTCTATGTTAACCATCTGCGCCGTAAACTCGGAAAAGAACGTTTCGTAACGCGTCGAGGACAGGGTTATATATTCAAGGAAAAACCCTGATGAAATCATTGCAACTAAGGTTGGCCTTGGGGCTTTTAATCAGTCTGTTTTGTGCGGTTGTCGCCTTATGGTGGCAAACCAAACTGGCCATTCGTCAGTTGGCTGAAGATAACGTCGCCGAGCATCTCGAGCACGATGCCGAGGCTATTCTCGCGGCCGTTTATGCCGAAACCCCCAGCACGATCGCACTCACACATAAAGAGATCGAACCGGTTTATATGAGGCTCAAATCCGGCCAGTATTACCGGATCATGAGCGATAATCAAACAATCCGATCTCCTTCTTTAGGCGAGAGCGATTTCGAAGTACCGATTCTCCCTTCCGGCACTAGACTTCGGCTTTACCATACGGGACCGCTGCAGCAACCCCTCATTATTATGGCCTATGGCTACCAGAAACTGGATCGCCTGATCACGGTAGCCGTTGCCGAAGACCTGTCGCCGACGCTGGCGCTGATAGCAACCTTTCAAAATCGGTATTCGGTTATCTCGGCAGTATTGCTCGTGTTATTGGTTCTGGTGCAGATCATAATCCTGCGCACGGGCTTTCGGCCGCTTGCCCGCATCCAACAACAGCTTAAAGATCTGGAAAAAGGCGAAAGAAGCCAGATCGATACCGATGTGCCGCTGGAAGTATTTACATTGGTTACCGGATTCAACAGGTTAATCACGGTACTGGATCAGCGTTTGCAGCGTTCGCGCAATGCTTTGGCCGACCTCGCCCATGCTCTGAAAACTCCGTTAACTGTGCTGCAGCAACTACCCAGGGAAGAAGCGTTCCGGTCTCAACCGGAACTGAGCCAGACCCTGATGACGCAAACGTCCAACATGCAAAGACTCATGGAACGCGTGCTTAAACGCGCTCGATTAGCCGGCCTGGGCCCTTCCATGGCAAAATTTGATATCTATCAGGAAATCCCGGCGTTAATCCATGTCCTGAAAAGCATGTATCAGGATAAAAATCTGGAAATCCGCTTTACCGGCCCCGAATCCGGCAAGTTATCGATCGACAGGGAAGATATGCTCGAACTAGCCGGCAACCTGCTCGATAATGCGTGTAAATGGGCCCAATCCATAGTAAACCTGAAATTTACATGCAATCAGACGGTGCATTTGATCGTTGAAGACGACGGGCCCGGCGTTTCGGAAACGGATATGGAGAAATTAATGCTGCGAGGCAGTCGGCTGGATGAAACGGTCGACGGCCATGGACTCGGTTTACCGATCGCCAAATTAATCGCCGAACAATATGGCGGGCAACTATTACTCCGCAAATCGCATGAATTAGGCGGATTGTGCGTAGAAGCTGTTTTACCTACGGCAGAGTCCTGCAAAACCATTCAATAAGAGGTGCCGAATCATCGAAAGGGATATGACCAATGCGCGCTGGAGGCGGCATTTTTAAAAACTGAAGTGCCTGCGCTCAAAAACGGCTAGTCTTCGTTATCCCCTGTGTCAGGATAGCTAGAAAAAAAACTCAACAACTCGACTCGCTTCAGCTTCTTCTTGATCACTTTATGATCCAGCTCCCAGACTGTACAGATGAAAAACATTTTTTGCGATATCTAAACACACTACTGTAAGCGCTCTTTTAACAGCATCTGGTAAAGGCTGAGAGAAAGGTGTGATGATA
>CAZMRW010000140.1:0-5552 GCA_964568805.1 uncultured Methylococcaceae bacterium
GGAGTCTTTATTAACTTACACCGCTTGCCGGTCGATAATTTTGCAAGTGGCTCTTATGCTTAATGATTATTGCCACGTTATTGCCAGCCATTCCAAAGAATGCAGCCGCCCGGTTAATCCGCCGTCAGTGGTTTGCCCGATGAAAATGATTTAACAAACACAATTTAAGCCTAATAGGAAAATCAGGCATCGTCAGTGTGATATCGCACATAAGATTGCTGCCGGTGATATACCTCGGATTCTCAACATTTGTATTGCCGAGATGAATCCAGCCTGTATAGACAAGGCTCCAGAATCCTGAAAAGTTTTGCACGCTTTATAACAATCTATGTACGGTACAGCACAGACTGCATTTAATTTTGTGGGTAATATCCAAAATAAGTGATGGGAAATATCATTCCACACTTTGGTCTTGACTAAATTATTGAGGAAATAATCATGAAACTTACAAACATGAAACTTACCGGTTTATTGGCAGGTGCCGTTTTGACCTTGGTTCCGTTAGTCGTATATGCAGGGGAAAGCCACATGGCGGAAGCGCTCAAACACGCGGAGGCCGCGGCCAGTGCGGCAGATGGAAAGACTATCGCCGAACATGCGGAGGTGGCGGTGACCCATGCGAAAACCGCCGATGAGCATCTGGATGCAGGTATTACGAGCCTGAATGATGCTATCGATCACGGGAAACTGAAGCATACCGACTTAGCAAAGAAGTCAGCCGAAGAAGCTGTAACACATCTTAAAGCAGCGCAATAAAAGATCATCGGCTTGGCATCACAGGAAGGAGGCGGGTTATTAAATAGCCCGCCTTTTTTATGCCTATCCCGAAATTGCACTGGTTGAACTCCTTAAATGATTTATATTACTAAAGTCACATTAGCGGCTGGTATATGTGCGGCTTAGTTCCATAGCAAGAATGAATTTTGTCAACCCAGGACTGGTCTGCCATGTCGGGCCAGTCGTTCTTATCGAATCCCGGTGCATTTTTGAGGCGATCCTTCTCGACGTTTAGCACAAAAAGCTTGTTCGCCGTATCGAGCTTCAACGCATTCCAACGGTACCGCAAAAAGCTTTTCCCCCATTCCGAGGAAGCCACAAAAGGACAATACCGCATAACTCACATTGCCATTAAACATGTCCAACATAATTTCCTTGATTTCACCCAAGTCTTCATCTTTCCGGTTATAGACCTCATTTCCAATAAGGGTGTCAGCGCCCATCCTTTTGACGACTCAGCAATAACGTTGATAAACTGCTTACATACCAATTGGATTTGCCTTTACCGTTCAGTTGGCTGCGCCTGAGTAGAACCAGTGGTCCTGATCGAAGAAGTCACTCGCCAGACGATATTGCCTATATCATCGGCGACCAGCAATGCCTCTTGCTTGTCAAACGCGACGCCCACGGGCCGTCCGAACGCATCGCCATCGGCGCTCACAAAGCCGGTCAATACATCAATCGGTTCACCAAAAGGCTTGCCAGCTCTGAAAGGTACAAAGATCACCCGGTAGCCGCTGCGTGGTTCACGGTTCCAGGAACCGTGCTGGCCGATAAAAACTCCGTTTTCGAATGGTGCCGGCCATGCGTTAGTTTTGGAAAAAACCAGGCCCAGCGAAGCGGTATGCGTCCCGAGTGCATAATCCGGCACCCTGGCCTTAGCAACCAGGTCGGGCCGTTGAGGCTGCACCCGATCGTCCATATGCTGGCCAAAGTAGCTGTAAGGCCAGCCGAAGAAACTGCCGTCGGGTACAGCGGTCAGGTAATCCGGAACCAGGTCGCTGCCCAGTTCATCGCGCTCGTTGACCACGGTCCAAAGTGCTCCGTTATCCGGCTCCCAGGCCAGTCCATTGGGATTGCGCAAACCGGACGCGTAGATGCGGTAACTTCCGCTTTTCGGATCCACCTCCCAGATGGCGGCGCGTCCGATTTCTTGATCAATGCCATTCTCGGCAACATTACTGTTTGATCCCACTGTCACATAAAGTCGAGCCCCATCCCGACTGGCTATGAGGTTCTTGGTCCAGTGATGATTGATTGGACCCGCGGGAAGATCCAGTACTTTGGTTCCTGGCCGATCGATCCGGATTTCGCTAACAGTATAGGGGAATCTCACCACCGCATCCGAATTGGCCACGTAGAAATCGTTGCCTACCAACGCCATGCCGAAGGGCGAGTTTAGTCCCTCGATGAACACCGACCGCATTTCTGCCACGCCGTCGCCATCGGCATCGCGCAGCAAAGTGATGCGATTGGCGCTGGGTACGCCTGCGCCAGACTTGTTCAAGACCCGCTTCATGATCCAGCCTCTGATGCCCTGTTCGCTCTTTGGTCTAGACGGCGCATTGGTTTCGGCGACCAATACGTCGCCGTTGGGAAGCACATACAACCAGCGCGGGTGATCGAGTCCGCCGGCAAAGGCGTTTACGGTCATCCCTGGCGCCGCCACCGGTTTTCCATTCGCGGGCCAGCCCTTGGCTGGAGCGATGTTCACTGTGGGAATCAACGTCGGGTTGGGCGGCGGCAGTTGGGGATGAGGGCCTACGCTCGCCGCAATCGGCAACTGTGCCATCTCGCCACACGCCGTCAGCGCTATCGCTACCATCGTGAACATCAGCAAGCGTCTTGGGTACATGGCTTTAGAATCCGATTCAAGCTTGGCTTAGTGCTGCATGCTTGCCATCTGCCGGCAACTCTCGGCACATTCCTTACAGGCCTCGACGCAATCCTTCATATCACCGACATTTTCGCAATCCGCCGCACATGCCTTGCAGACTTCGGCGCAGACCGCGCATAGTTGATGCGAAAATTGAGAGCTACTAAGCTGAAAATTGGCCGACGTCTGGCAAATCTCGGCGCAGTTCATCAGGAGGCGGAAGTGTTTGGGTTTAACGTGCTTGCCTCCGGCCTCCAGGCAATGGTTCATGGCGGTTTGCAGGCAGACCTGATGGCAATGGCTACAGGCCTCGATACAGGCTTGCATGGCGTGTTCAGAAGGGGTGTGGGCTGAGTGAGTCATGAGATTCTCCAGGAAAAGAAACAAGCGGGGACAAAGATGGGCAAGTCATCTCGACTTGGAACCAAGCTTCGGGCTGATATCGGTTTTCGTCAAAACCTTGGGAAAATTTTATCTGTAAATTTAGTTGTAGTCGGTACGATGACGCACATATCAGAGTTGAAAGAGTGACTTAACCCAAAGATGACTCATATCAAAAATATTCGACACACTTTCTTTTTTAGATTGTGTATCCGGTTTTGCGGTGCCGCTTCACATTAAACGAGGGGGAGGGGCTATGGACAGACGGATGAGGAGCAATAGGCATTGGCGGGTCGTGTTTAAGTTTTTTCCGCTCGCTACGTCTTTCATGAAGACAGGATGACGGGCAACGCAGGACGATAAACTGTTCCTGCGTTTGATGCATTCAGTACATCCTGTACTTCAGCAGTTGCCGAGGGCTGGGATATCCAAAACAAGCTTTAGCGAAAATAGCGCCCTGTTTGCTTGTCCGAATGTTGCATTTTTTCGGTTAATGCGACAGAACCGGCCAATGGACGACTCCGGCTTTTGATCGAACGATAGATCGCCTAGCGGCCTCTCACTATCGTGCACCACTCGCCGACGATATTTAAGAAATTCCTCGCCGAGTGATCCACTGAAGTTACCTCTGTGATATTGCCGATATCCTTTGCCGCGCGAACGCTTGCATCGCCGCGCGCCAGCAAGCCCAGGATGGACTCCGCACAGGCTTTACCTTCCTTCAAGTCGCCGGGCTCTGGAGAACCAGGTTTTCCGGTCGCTATATCACCCCAGATAACCTCGGTACCCAGAACGCCCTTAATCGGCGAATCGACGATCATACACCCGCTCAGGCCGGTCGTCAGGATCGCCAAGCCTAGCATCGAGCAAGTCCTCATGGCTATATTTCTTCGATTTACTATCGGAGTAGCTGCTTCTTCGAGACTGTGTTCATCTGCAAATCGTTCTTTGAGTACTTCTTCGCTTTGTTCATAGTTCATTGTCGCTCTCCTTATTTGGATAGGAAATTCAATGGGCTCAGACGCCAATTTCGAGGTGGGGATAAAAGATGGGAAATCCGATCCCCGGTCGAATCATACGAGGCCCTAACCAGCCTTGTCAAGCATCCGTTTTCTGCCAAGTGCAACCCTTGCAGTATGTTCCAATAGTTACTTTAATCTTGCACTGGAAGAATCTCGTGATGATGACGAGAACCCTTTACAATCACCGGTCTTTTTAAGGTTTCTTCTTGCAGAAGAGTGATCGTCGAGTTTGGGCAATCAGAGGTATGGCTGGACATGGCACAAAAAATAATCCGAAAGTTAAGCTACGCCTGGCGTCTTTTTGCTACAGGTTTCAGTTTTTTCAGTTTCGGTCTGATCGGTTTGGTATTGAGGTTTCTGGTTTTTCCGCTGCTGTCCGTTTTACCCGGCAATCGCTTGCAGCGAATAAGCCGGGGACAGCGCGTTGTGCATTACGGCTCTTATCTGTTTATCGGACTGATGCACAGACTCGGCCTCATGACTTACGAAATAAAAGGCCTGGAAAAGCTTAACCGTCCTGGACAACTGATTATTGCCAATCATCCTACCTTGGTAGATATTTTGTTTTTACTCAGCCGGATTAAACAGGCAAACTGCATTGTAAAAGAAAGCCTGTACCATAATCCTTTCATGCGCGGGCCTATTTTAAATGCCGGCTATATCAGTAACGGCGATCTTAAAAAAATGATAACCGAGTGTGTAGAGTGGTTGCAGTCCGGCGGAACCATGATTATTTTTCCGGAAGGAACACGCTCGGTTCCGGGTAGACCCTGCCGTTTTCAGCGGGGAGCCGCTACAATAGCTTTACAGGCCAACAAGATTGTAACGCCTGTCACGCTGTCCTGTTATCCCAGTACCTTAACGAAAGCAGAGCCATGGTATCAAATTCCTTACCGGAGATTTCATTTAACCATGGATGTTGGCGAGGACATTGCGCTGGATGGATTTACAACAATCAAACCTAAATCAATTGCTGTACGCCGTTTTAATCAGTTTTTACAGGATTATTTTACTCATCAAAGAGGTCTATAAACAGTATGGAAGATGAATTAAAACAATTAATTATTGATGTGCTGTACCTGGAAGATATTAGCGTAGCCGATATCGATAGTCACGATGCGCTGTTTAATGACGGTCTGGGTTTGGATTCAATAGATGCTCTTGAATTAGGTTTGGCTATTCGTAAAAAATATAATATAAAAATTGATCCTGAAAAAGAAGATGTCATGAAGATTTTTTCTTCCGTTTCAGCGTTGGCCGACTACATTAAATCAATACAGGGTTAACGTGTTTAATCTGAAGTTTTCAAGGCCGTACAATCGCAGATATGTTTGAAACAGTTTATAACATGCTGCATGATTGATGACAGATGCAGGGTAAAAGTTATGCATGTCTGCGGTGAATCATTTACATGCGCATAACGATAAACAGTGTCATAGGCGAATGGCACTTACTTAAGAGATAAGCGAATGAATTAAAAAGAAAAAGCTGGCATG
>CAZMRW010000141.1:0-5381 GCA_964568805.1 uncultured Methylococcaceae bacterium
TCACCGGATCTGCCCGCCAGACGATCGCGGATTGGGTATGAACCAGTTTTCTGAATTGAAGCTCGCTGGCAATCAGTTTACTATTGCTTTGTTCGAGTTCTTCAGTGCGCTTATCGACTTCAGATCTGACCGATTCAGTATGGCCGGTGAGCACCAATAAACAGATACTCATAAAACTGGTCAGGAACATGCCGCCGGCAAGTAATTGCCAGACCGACCATGAATAGTTCTCGCTAAGAAATTCATTGTCGGGAGTTACCTGCAATGCCCATTTAGCGGGGCCCAATTCGATGATTTGAGTATTGATGAGGGCCAGCGGGTTGGATAATTGTGTTCCGCTATGGGATTGAAATATGGGGTGTCGGCTGTATTTATCCTGGGTATCGAATAAGGTAATGATAATGTTATCCAGGCTTTTCTTATCCAACGTATCCAGGACAAATCGATTAATATCGCAAATTCCGGCGACAACTCCTTTCACGTAGTGGCGGCTTTGATCAGATGTTTCAAAAACGGGTGACATAATAAGAAACTCCTGTTTGCCCGTTACGACGGCATCGCCCAAATTTAAATCAAATTTACTCGCTTGCTCAAGTACGTAATTAAAATTAGCGAAACTATTGTTTATACCGGTAACTGAGTAACGTTTAATGAAATGTCTGTCGTTGTTCTCGTCAACAGGTTTCAGCCACATCAGGGTAGAGATGTCCGGCAGTTCCTTGATGATGGAAAGCGAAGCTTTTTGAAAATCGGCTTCCGTTATTTTCATGTTTTCTGATAAGCCTTTGTATACGCTCAAGACAGTTAATTGACGCTGAAAATGATTTTCTAAATTTTCCCTGATGTTATTGGTCTGCTGGTCGATGACTTTCTGTAAACGCTTGATTTCGAGTTGTTGGGCGAATAAATAGGCGAACGCCGTGATCAGGAACATCAAGATGAGCGGCAAACCCAGTGATAATGCGCGTTGACGCCAGATTCTGCAGGATCGGTCAAAAGTGATAAAAAACAGCGGCACAAAAACTGCGATTCCTGTGCAGTCTCCAAGCCACCACGTCAAAAAAGCGAATACCAGATCCTCCCTGATGATGACATCGTTATAAAACAGACCAAACACGCTAAGAGCTGCCGGTAAAAAAGTTGCAACCGGCCCTGCCAGCAAAAAAAACCGGACTATCAGCCGGGCCGAAACCATTTTATTGGGATAGGAGGCAAATTTTTTGACTAAAACGCAACCAAGCCACGCTCTCGCCACGCTATTGAACGGGTTGAGAAAAAAAACCAGCAATTCCGACGGGGATTCAAGTAATGCCGATACATCGTAAACTTCATAATGTATCAGCAATTCAGCCAGGAATATGCCGGGCAATACCCTATATCCCCATAACAACGTAGCAGCCAGAGCAATGCCGGCCGGGGGCCAAATGGCCGTGGCATAACTGGGCGGAAACGATAACGGGAGAGTCAGTTTACCTGCTGCGTAAAATAACAGGAACGTAATAAGTATATGAAGAAAACTTTTGCTTACCGTAACTTGTGAGGCGTCAACCGTATCGCCATGGCTACGATGATGAAATAATTTCTTCATAAGATACTTAACTTTTATTAATGTAACGACAAACGCTTAACGTGACAAAGAATATTTTACGTTTGGGATGAACGGATATGAAATATCATTCTGCGGTAATTCTAGTTCATAACTCAGGTAATTGCTGGGAGGCTGCTTATAATTTCCGGAAATTTTCCAAATAGAACGCATGGGCGGCATGGGTTTAGGGCAAGGTTGTGTCGGCAAGTTACAGCCTGCCTAATTGTAATCGTTAAAAAAATTAGCGTGGTTTTATTCCATGCAAAATAGTCGAATTTGCGCTGATATGATCATCGATAGTGAAACGCCGGCGCTCAGGCGCTTGCTCTAATCGGTTAAAGTCATCAGCGATTAGGTAATTGTCGAAACCGGTTCGTCCGGCAGCAGCATGCCCGAGTTGAGGAGGAAGCAGGAATTCCGTGGCGGGGCATACCATGATTAGGTCAATTCGGGTACGGCCACAAGCCGGCTTTGATTATACGTATCGTTCCAGTCAGAGGAGAGGGGAGGGTTCCTCCTATGCCGGGTTGATCCTATGAAAGCGAAGTTCTGGATTCGGTCTTCGGTACAGTTTATTTGCGTGAATCAGGTAGCATAGCCCCCGAATCGTCTCCTGCCGGAGTTTATTCGAACGATGGAAATGGGGGTATATATTGAGAGTCCGGTGGATAGATGGTATCCGAAAAAACACGCGCCGGTAAATCCAGATGATGGTATCCACATCTGAATTTACCGGTGTGCGGCCGTCCCTTATATCGTGTCGTTCCTTCCGGAAACGGCATCCCGCTTCCGGAGTGTGCAAGCGGGGAAGAAAGTTATTGCATAACTTTCAATTCAACACGACGGTTATTGGCACGGCCCTCTTCGGTGTCATTGGTATCGATAGGTTGGGTCAAGCCATATCCTTGTGCACTAAAGGTTGCATTTGCACCGACTTTTTCAGACAAGTAGTTGGCAACTGCATGTGCCCGACGCTCGGATAGAGCCTGGTTGTATTCTGCTGATGCGGTGTTGCTGGTGTGGCCTTGTACTTCAATTTTTACGCCCGGATTATTCATGATAACCTGTGCAGCGCTATCAAGCTCATTAAAGTATTGCGGTTTGATAGTACTCTTGTCGTTGTCAAATTTAATATCAACTATCCAGCAGCCGAATTGATTGACATGAGCGCCTTTTAAAGTAGCCGGGCATCTGTCATCACAATCATTGACTCCGTCGGCATCGGAATCCATCGATGTACACTCGACAGCAGCAGGTTTCAGGAATACGCTTTGGACGAATTTAGCGACGCCGCCGCTGGTGGCGAGATCTTCGGCTTGAACCCGATAGCCGCAGCCCGCTTTATCGGAAAGCTGGTTTAACAATAATTTGCCTTCTTCTTCATGTTTGTTGCCAACCCAGACAGAGTATACGCAAACCCTGTCGCCGTATTGCTGCTTCAATGCCTGAACTGGGGATATCGGGTTACCATCAAGATCGTGTCCGTCGCTGAGAATTAAAACAGCTATTTGTCCCGATGTTGCTGATAAATCGGCTCCAGTGCCGTCGATTGCGCTGCCCATCGGCGAACCGCCGCTCGAGCAGGTCAGAGTGTCTATGCCGGAACTGAATGTGGCTTTTGAGTAGGCAACTGGCGCCATGTTAAGTTGAGTGGCACCCCATGAAGTGCAAGGACCAAAACCAAAACTGCGGATGCTTGAGGTTAAATTTAAATCCGGTATGGTTTGGTTTATCCTGGACAGGATTTCCTTTTCAACTGCAAATTTTGTATCAGCAGGAAATCCCGCCCCATCGTAGTCGTCCGACATTGATGAAGATGAGTCGTTGATGACAAAAAAATTGTCGGTTTTTTGTTGATACTGACCCGAGGCAAGCAGAGGGTTTAAGTCGGTTGCTTGAAATGGTTCAATAGTGCCTGCCGGATGCGTTGCGCAACCCGATAGAAACAATCCTGCAAGTGATGCGGCTATTATTAGTATTTTTTTCATTGTAATCTCCTTGTTTAACAAAACGATGAAGATAAAGCGGTGCTTTGCAGTATCCACAGTAAAAGATTCTATCATCATATTGATTCAATTAGAATACTAAAAGTTTATCTTTAATTACCAGGGAAATATTATATTAATTTTAATCAATAAATAGTGTATCAGTATTATTTTGGGTCAACGTTTATTCAATTTATCTGGCGGCTTATAGGACACGTGTGGGGTCACAAAAAGAGGCTGCGTATAACCTTTAAACTCCGGTTTTTATATTTTTCTTTGAGGTATCCATTCTGGAATGCTCAACGTTCACCAATAATCGATTCGATTCTATTCTGACTTGTAAAAACAATGTATTGCAGTCATTTCGTTTGGCATCTCATTCATGTACTGCGAGAATTGCTGATATAATTCACGATCCCGTAGGTTCTAACGGAAGGGTAGTGGAGCAGCAAATCAGTCAATATCGAGGCAAGTCATGTAAAAAGGTTGTCCGATATTGCCGGGAGTTGCAGGCGTGCCATGCTAACTGCAATTCCCATGTTGCGGAATTTACACGGACCATTGATGTCTACGGTCACACTGGCTAATTTACGGGGTCGCTGATTTAATCCCGGCAGGCTCATGGGCATCGGCAAGCCAAGATTTGCGTTCGTGGTCAGTTTGTCGAGCCATGAACCAAATCATGCACCTTAACTTACCAAAAATGAATTTTACTAACGAATAAATATTATCAATGACAATAACAACACGTTTTGCTCCCAGTCCAACGGGATATCTGCATATTGGAGGCGCTCGAACAGCGCTGTTTTCATGGCTGTACGCACGCAAACACGGCGGAAACTTTATCTTAAGAATTGAGGATACCGATCTTGAGCGATCAACCCAGGAATCGGTTAACGCCATTCTGGAAGGGATGACATGGCTGGGCCTTGAATATGACCAAGGCCCCTTTTACCAGACCCATCATTTCGATCGATACAAGGAAATTATTCAGCGATTATTGGATCAGGGCGATGCCTATTATTGCTATTGCAGCAAAGAGGAACTGGAATCCTTGCGTAGCGAGCAAATGGCCAAAAAAGAAAAGCCTCGTTACAACGGCAAGTGCAGGGACATCAAAGAGCATCATCATGACCGGGAACGGGTGATACGGTTCAAAAATCCGCTGGACGGCGTTGTGGTCATTCCGGATCTGGTTAAAGGAGAGATCGTGGTCGCCAACAAGGAACTGGATGATTTGATTATTGCCAGGGCTGATGGCAGTCCAACTTACAATTTGACTGTTGTCGTCGATGACATGGACATGAAAGTAACGCACGTCATTCGCGGCGACGATCATATCAACAATACCCCCAGGCAGATGAATATTCTAAAAGCCTTGGGCGCTGAATTACCAAAATACGCTCATTTACCGATGATTCTCGGTTCTGATGGAGCGCGTTTATCGAAACGCCATGGCGCCGTCAGCGTCATGCAATTTCGCGATGACGGCTATTTACCGGAAGCGTTGTTGAATTATCTGGTGAGACTCGGCTGGTCTCACGGCGATCAGGAAATATTTTCTGTCGATGAAATGGTTGAATACTTCCAGTTGGAAAACGTTAATGTGTCGGCATCAATCTTCAATAATGAAAAACTGCTCTGGCTCAATCATCAATATATTATGAACAGCGATCCGGCTCATGTCGCTCGGCACTTGAGCTGGCATATCGGCCAGCTGGGAATTGATCCAGCAGAAGGACCGGCGCTAATCGATATCGTCATGGTGCAACGGGAGCGTTGTAAAACATTGGTGGAAATGGCCGATG
>CAZMRW010000142.1:0-4737 GCA_964568805.1 uncultured Methylococcaceae bacterium
GCTGGCCGATTCCGCGGTGAAACTGCCGTGGGAAACGACAGTACCCAGCATTCTGCCGCTATCGGGTTCGACAACTTGCAAGTCAAGTCCTACTGCGCCGGTGCGGCGGGCCTTGGTGTTTTCCCAGGTAGGATTCGCGGCAGAAACTGCTGCACCGGCAATGCCGGCGCCCGGCGTTCCTGAAATAGCTCCGGCCACACCCAGCACCGTTCCCGCCCAGCCCAGGGAACCGCCCTGGCGTTCGTTATTTGCTTCCGCGACTTCGCTGAATTCTGTGACGGTCCCTTTAATGACGAAAGGGCCTGCTTCGCCCGGACGTAGTAGCTTGGACGGATTATCGGCATTTTTCAGATAATGATCGTAATCGATCACCACGATATTTCCGGAATTACCCAGAGCGCTCAATAACTGGGCGGCGATGCCTTTTCCAACCTTATCGCTCATCCCTTGCAGAGGCGCTTCATAAGCTGTGGGCGCCGGACTGCCGCCGCGAGGACCGATCCAGCCGAATGGTCCCCAGCCGTAATAATTTGAGTTAGTTTGACCGCTACTGGGGGGAGGTCCGCCTGCCGAGCCGTCGGCCCCGACCTGCAGGGGTTCAACGGTGACGACATACATCGGTTGAGAGGGATCATAAGGAATGTGTATGGTCTCGACCTGCATCGAAGTCGGCGTACTCGCAGTGGCTTGAACCGATGCCTTATTTACCGATGCAGTGCAGCCGACGATCAGAGTCGCGGCGGCGCAAGTCAACAAAACGTTTATCTTCATGATCTCCCCCAATGTATAAAAACAGTTAACCGTCCCGATTTCATTTCGGAATACGAGACGATAAATAGCGAAAAGCCATAGACTAACATACGTAAAGCGGGACGCCTAGCCAGACGTTTGAAAGCAATTCCAAGCCTGCAAGTTGTCAATACATTAAAAGTTCGGAGAGTTAAAAACCAATTTTCTTCGGGTTTTACAACGACAAATACAGATGCGGCTGGCGCAATGTTGTATTGGGATGGAAAAATATGCTTGGGTTCAGCACGGCGACTGAATCATTTCAAGATCTAATTTCAAGCGTGATGAAAATGCTCTGCATTTTCCTATTATTACCCTGCTTATTTCCTTGTGGCGGTTTCTTCCGGCGCGTATACGGCAAAAGCATCTTCAAACAGTCCTGGATCATCAAAATGGCGGCGGCCAACAAAGGCAGTGGCATGATGCCCCCATTGCCGCATGGCGCCGGGATTCGGAATGCCCATGGGCCAGAACAGGAAGCGCTCGCCTCTTTCACTGCCGGCGACGATCCCCTCCTGTCCAAACAGACTCCGGCGATTGCCATCGGGCAGCGGCATTGAGCGCAAGCTGCCGGCATCATTCCATTGATAAGGGATTTCATGGCCGGTCTTGTCTGATGAAAAATAGACCCGCTCAATATAGTGGCTGCCCGATGCGATGCGTAACACCGTTTGCGCGTTTGGGTCAACGTCTAAGGGCGGTTGAGGCGTGAACGCCGGTTCATCCATTATTGCATGTGGCTCTAAAATGCGGGTGTCCCGGGTGGGGAAAAACAGGTGATAACAGCCGCAAATGTGGATGGCGTCGAACAGCCAGGGTTTGCCGTCAGGTAATAACGTTACTCGCCAGATAATGCCGTCCAATTGGCCACCCAAGAGGTCAAGGACAGAGTTTTTCGGACGGGACGGAAACCAGATCTGGTAATTGAGTTGCAATAAAATTTGATCGCCGAGCCGGGTATGGGAAAGCAGCCGATATACTGTCGGCTTTGTCGTCTCTATGGCCGGCGTTTTCTCACCCGTCCACACCGGAGCGCCTATTTGATCGTCCCTGCTAGCCACATCGATTTCAAAAATTGGCGCGAAACGGTCAAATAAACGCTGTTGTTGAGCTGGAGCGGGGATTGGAATAGCCAGGGCGTTGTCTGAAGACTGATTGATGATATCGGCAATTTCCGCGGCGCCTAAATGAAATGACGGTGGTGCAGGCGCATAACGAATTAACCGGCCTGTTACCGGAAGTTTATGCAATGGGAGCCGGTAAATTTCCAGGGTTTGTTCATGCCAGCGCTTGATGCCCAACCTGAATGCAATCGCAGTTAATGGATAGAGGCCGGCAACTCTTCGCCAGATTTTGTATTCTGCCGGCACGATGGCCTTGTCTCTGAGCTCATCCTGATCAGCAGTTTCATCGAGGTCGTGTTCACGCATGATATTTCCGCAGCTATGCAACGCATCGAGTAGTGTCGGACTTGCCGGATGCAATGTGTCGAGTAGATGTTCCAGTCTGTGCCGGTCTGTGCCCGGCAGATTCATAAGTTCTGCCTGCCAGCCTTCCAGGGCAAGTTGTTGCAGTAGGTCGATCCAGTGCTCGAACGCTTCACCCGATAGTTCATCGCGGAAACCGGATAAAAATCGGTTAATTCTCAGATAGGGATAGCCGGCGATACGAGCAGCCTGGGCATCGACGACCTTTGTCGCAACGACAGCGCGTTCGGTCTCCACGTAAAGTTCGGCGCAATTTCGAAGAGTCGAATGCGCAGGTGCAGCCAGATTTTGTTGTAACGGCTGCAAATTCATGGAACAGCCGCTGAAAATGAGCAGTAATGCCGGAAAGCAGTATTGTTTAATCATTAGCCTGGCCTGGTCGAAATTATCTTAAGGCTTATCGCTTCTGCAGTCCGTCCGAATCATTCATTTTTTGACGTCAATACCTGAGCGGACAGGCAACAAAGGGATGCGTTTTCGTTGAAATGCCGGTTTTAGTCATATGGACACTTTACCACGAATTTAAGCGAAGGCCGTTGGTAACAAGCCCCTATATGAATATCTATTCAGCGGCTATTAAGGGTGCTGGCGCTAGCATTTGCCCAAATCGCAAGGATTTTGGCAAAAAATAAAAGTTTGAACCGATCCGATAGAGCCTTGGAGCGGGTTATAAGCGCCCGAGTCCGGATATAACAAGCTTGCAAGAGCTCCGAAGGATTAGGCTATTTATGATGAGATGAAATTCAACTACGAAGGCGATTCGCTCATTAATTTTATCAACAATCGATATGGAATAGATTTAGATGAAAAGCAAGACGATCCGAATTACCGTCCTTATGATTGCCTCGATGACGCTCGTAACATTGGCCGGATGCTATCCCTACCCGTATTATCCCTATGGTTACGGTTATTCCGGCGACGATGACTATCGCGGCGACAGACATGGTCATGCTGACCATTGGCGCGGACATCATCATCGCAGACATCACGACGATGACTAAATGCTTACCGCGGCCCCGGGGGCAATGCTTTAGGTTTAGCCATTATGATTGCGCCGGTATTTGCTTTTGGCATGTGCCTTTAAGATTATCGATATCCTCAGCGCAACAAAAAAATGACAATTAATGCATTTTCGCCCGCAAGGATTAAACACATGCAACGTTCTCTATCGAAAAATGTCATTATAAAGTAATTCGATTTTTTCGACGGATGCAACGATGAAAGATATGAGCGTAGGCAATCGCATTGTCCCGCTCCAAGACGAGCCTTCCAATGCATTGACGGTTATAAAAACGAGGACAGGAGCCCTGCTGTCATCAAGCGCAGTAATGATTCGCCGTCAATGGCCTTCCGGTTTCTCGCGCGCAGCCCTGATCGGCACGCTGGCATTTGCTTCATGTACCTTGCCAGGCTCAAGTGGGCCGCATAAACAAATGACGCCTGATCAAAAAAATAATGCAGCCATGCCGGTCTATAAGGAGATCGGAGAAGCATCTTGGTACGGACCGGGATTTCACGGAGAAGAAACGGCCAGCGGGGAGATTTTTGATACAAACAAGATGACCGCTGCCCATCCAACTCTGCCGCTGGGGACAAAAGTCAAAGTGACCAATCTCGAAGAAAATAAGACAGTCGAGGTCAAAATCAATGATCGCGGACCCTATGCGGACGGCCGCGTGATCGATCTCTCACGCGCCGCCGCTAAAAAACTGGATATCGTAAAAAATGGCACGGCCAAAGTGAAAATCGTAACAAAATCGGTAAAAAAGAAAGGCTCGAAGAAAAAAACCTTCAAAAAGAGATCCGCCAAGAAAAAATACACAAGCAAGCGTTCCGGTTCAACAAGATAGCGGCTGCCACGCCGTATTCCGAACAGAAGTTATAGCAGATGGACGTTGAAAATGGTCAAGTGTCAGGTCCGTTCAAGGCGGGCGCTATTTTTTTGTGCTTGCTTATAAATTTTCCGCAGACACCGGTATTCAGCACTTGCCGCACTTCTTAGCTTAGCACGGCCGCTACCATCGCCATGGTGTTTCGGCACAGGACAAGCCGATTTGGCTGGCAGCTTATTTTTTCTTTACGGTCAGTTTGTCTTCAACATCGATGACACCGTTCGTATTGCGGACTATTTGGCGCGCCAGATCAGCCTCGATATCCGAATTCAACTCGCCTTCAAGGATTACCACGCCATTTTTTGTTGTAACATTTATTTTCAGTCCTTGCATGTTAGGATTCAGCAACAATTTAGTCTTCACTCTGGCGGTGATATTGGCGTCTTCCACATAATGCAGGAATGAACTTTGTTCCTTATTACGCGGGGCTTTTGGGTTGACGTCTAATTTGTTGTCGACCTTCGTGACGCCTTTGACGCCTTTCGCAATTTCTTCGGCCAAATCCCGTTCGATGTGAATGGCACTTACTTAAGTTTTTTCGGATGCCCATATTTTTTAATTTCCTCCCT
>CAZMRW010000143.1:0-4686 GCA_964568805.1 uncultured Methylococcaceae bacterium
TAAATATATTTATAGGTTGGCAAAAAAGGCCAGCTGGTTTCACTGATTTTCTCATTTTTACCTTTTCTACCAATGCCGGCATTCCAGAAATAGTTTACATCCGGACTATCACTGTATTTTTCTTCAAATTGCATCATTGCTTCGGTAGTTAAATTGTGTAAACCGTCAGTCAATATGCCGAAAAATTTAAGAACTTCGATTTCCTTTTCTTCAATAAATTCCGCAACTGAAAAATGAGCCTTGCCATCAAGTATCGGGGACAACAAGTCCGCAATCGGTGATCCCTGATGAGGGGTACCGATAGTGGTCAAGGAGGTAATATGATCGGCAATATTGTCCTTGTTATCTGGCGATAAAATATAACGGCTATCGAGTCCACCCATGCTGTGAGCGATGATGTGCATCTTTTCACCCTGCTTAAGTTGACCGTTTTTTAAGCTTTCAAGTATTTGTTTTCTAAGGTCGTCTCCGCGCATTTTTATACTGCCGGTCGCGCTAACCTCTGTGGTCAATACCTTCGCAGGGTGCTTATCTTCGATATGTTTTTTGATACCGTTGAAATATTCCACATTCAATTTCTTATCGAACCCAAGAATGCCGTGCGCCAACACAATGTTCATGACTCCCCCTTCTTCTAATTTTTATAGGCAGTATTTACCGAAAATAATCATGAGCGCATGATAATCTTCTGTTCCAAATAAATCCAATTATTACAACCAGACGCACGCGATATGAAGCTGTGAATTTCAGCGACAGTTCTTGCCACGCCATTAGTTATCCGTCATATAGGATCGATCGTTGTTGTTTTACTTCTCAATAGCCAAGCCGGATTTCGGATAATATCGAGAGTGTTTTTTTGGATGTGTTCTACCAGTTCCATGATTTGTTGATCCAGCATGAATCGCAGTTCCCATTCCATTGCCAGGTCGGCCGGCAGGCTGCCGATGCGATGATGTTCTGTGTAGCTTTGTTTCAGTAGAGCATGGATGTCGGCAACCTCAGCCCGACTCTCCTGTGGCTCACCTTGCAGCGCTAGCGCCGCACTCTCCAGTTCGGTTGCCAGAGCCGCGTCGAAAGCACGGCTATGTTGTTGCAGTTCATCAGGAAAATTGCTGAATTGTTGACCGCTGAGCAACCGATAGCGTCTTCGAATCTGCAGCAAGCCGGACAAATTGCTTGCATCGTCGATAATCGCATTCAGCGCTGTTCTTTCGTTAATTTTATGGATCAATCTTGCATCCGGCTCCAGCACCGCGTGAATCACCAAATCCTGTGCTGCAGACAGTTCTTTTTCCACTGCCAAGCGCAATGGCAACGTCTGCTTGAGCATCAGGCTAAGGTCCGGCAGCCGGGTTGTGAGCTTGGCGAGTGTGTGCAATGCCGCCGCGCTATGGTGGCGAGCAAGCACAATCGAACGCCGCGGCCATAGCGCATAATCGAGTATTCCCATCACAATAATGCCCAGGAATATGCCGATAACCCGGTCACGCGGCAAATAGAGATCGGTGACCGGGCCGTAATCATGTAAAACGAACAGCGCGAACGAAAATCCGAGCTGCCTTCCCAGGTAGGCAATACGTTCACTGCCAGCGGAAATCCAGGCCGCAAGAGCCCATACCGGAATCGTTGCTAGCGCAAAGCCGGCAATGGTGTCGATCTGGGACTGGAATACCAGCACATAACAATAGGCGCAAAAGCCGCCCAGGATCGCGCCCGACAATCGCAATATCGATAGCCGATAGTCGGCACCGAGGCTGGTTTGAGCAGCAACCAGACAGGTCGGAATGGCGGTATTGATAGCCGGCCAGTCCAGGCTTTCGACAATCAACGTGCAGGCTATGGCGCCCAGAGAAAACTTGATCCCGAATTGCAGACTGTCAGCATGTGTCGCCCAGAAGTCATAGCCAAACCAGGCTGGAAACCAGCTATCTGCTTCATTACTGTCGGCTTCGGTCTCCAGGGTTTTAGTTTCGGGTGTCACCGCCGGCTTATGTAAGTCATGCAACAAGCCGGCGATACGTTGCTGCGCACGCCACATGGCGGTTAACAGCGAAGGGTTGGTTTGCAGCGAATAACGGTGCAGCACGTCATCGGCCAGCAGCGTTTCTATTTGCCCCGACACATCGCGCGTTTCTTCGACGCCTTGCCGCAGCATTGCACAGGCGCTTTGCAATGCCATGTATACATTTAATTTTTCCTGATTCATCGATTGGGCGCGATAATCGGCCGTCAATACCTGATTCAGCCAGATAGCAAGCTCGCGCAAACCGTCGACTTCCAGCAGCAATGCCAGATAAGTATCATGCCGTTTATGCATGGAAGGATGCATCAGTTCTGCGTTTGCCAGCAAACCCGCTTGTTTGCCGAAGCTGCCGGCGCTGGAAAGTTTCGAAACGCCCCCCGTAGGGACATTTTCGCCGCTATCGGCCAGACGTGCACTTATAATGTATTCCACTGCCGCCAGTTGTTCCGCGATACTTGCCTTCAGCAGTCTGAGCGGATCTTGCGGTTTAATGGTCAGGTGGACCACCGTCCATGCGCCGATAGCCAGAACACCGATAATCGGGATATTCCACAAGGCGTTGTAGATGCCTTCATCGGGCATGCTTGGACTATACAGCACCGCCACCGAATACCATAGGGCGATGCCGGTAGGCCAGGCGCTCAGACGGGCATGGCATAGGGCGACAGCCATTATGATGAAAGACAAGGGCAAGAGCAGCCAGGCATCATTGCCGGAAAACATCAGCGTAAACACCGACACCAGGGTGGTGAGGATGATATAGCCCAGCTGGCGCATCCCGAACATCAGCGATTGACCGGCATTCGCATAGGCGTCGTAACTCAAACAGATGAGAAGTGCGATCGCCCCTAATGGCGGTACATGCAGGGTTTCGTTGACCAGGGCAATGATCAGCGCCACGATGAACAGACGGAATGCAGCTACTCGCCTTCCTGGAAAATCTTTAAATTCAGTCTTCAGAAATTCTGTCAGGCCCGTTCCGAACCAAATGCTACCCTGCCTTGGTTTCGGATCCGAAGAGTTCTGGATGCCGCCAGTGTTCATTGCGACATCCGGACTTTGCCGGTCCCCTCCTCACTGACTGTCGAAAGCGCCGGAATTTCGGCAGGGCGATCCAGAACAGTAACAAAAGCGGTCATGCCCATGCGTAGCGGATGCTCAGGGTCTCGTTCGTGTATCTCAATACGGACCGGGAAGCGGGATGCGAGGACAACCCAGTTCAGTGTGCGCCGAACCTCCGGCAATACGCCTTCCTGCTTCACATTGTCGGGGGAGTTGGCCCAGCCGATACCGGTCACTACCCCCCGGTAGCGTTTTCCCGGATAACCGACCAGGAATATTTCGGCTTCCTGACCGGGGCGTATGGATTTTAGATATGTTTCTTTGAAGTTGGCGATGGCATACCAGTGGCGATCATCGACCAGAGCGAATATTTGTGTTCCGATCGTGGCGTATTCGCCCTCGCGTGTGTTCAGGTTGGTAACGTAGGCATCAAAAGGCGCACGTACCGAACAGTATTCAACGTCCAGTTCGGCGGCGGCGACCACCGCTCTGGCCGCTTCGATACGGGCATTAACGCTGCCGACCTGAGCAATCAACGATACGGCCCGGCGACTCTCGCTTTTGGCTTCGTCTATCGCGCTCCGGGCCGAAAGTTCCCTTGCACGCGCGTCTGCCAATGCAGCGCGTGAGGCGTCGTACCTGGATCGGGCCTGCTTGAGCTGGTCTGCGGTAACGTATTGCTTCTCCGCCAAGGGCGCTAGGCGTTCCACATAGTTATGCAGGTATTCATCTTCAGCCTCTATCTTCTTGACTTCAGCTTCGGCGGCAACTCGCTGGTGTTCCAGTCGTTCGATGGCGAGGACGGCGGAATCGCTGGAGGCACGCCTTGAATCCACTTCTTTTTCGGCCAGCAGCAATTCGGCCCTGGCCTGATCCAGTTTGGCCTGGTACGGGCGCGGATCGATCACATAGAGCAGTTCACCCTGCTTGACGTATTGATTGTCTTCGACATGCAATTCCGTTATCCGGCCGCTTACTTGCGGCGCGATGCCGACGATGTTGGCCCGCACCATCGCGTCATTGGTGCGGGGATGCTGATAGTTGATGCGCCAGGCCAGCATTCCGGTTAACAGCGCGCCCAGCACGATTAGAATACCGATGATGCGTCCCAGTAGCATGCGGCGTTTATGATGAAGTGTATGATACTCGGTTTGACTGTTTTCCATGATGGGCGGTACCTGCATTTACGCCGAGTAAAATAACAACCAGATGACAAATGTGCATAGCGCCCACAGGCTCGGCACAATCAACAACGGCGGTCCGAGATAGGGCGCCAGCCTCAGTCGAACCAATTGCCACATCAGCGCCATACATGCCGCCAGCCCGGCCAGAATACAGATAATCCAGGCGGGCCAGAATGATCCCTGAATACTCAGCATCGGGTCGCAAGCCGTCAAAAAAATCGCCAAAATAATCGGAAAAGCCGTTTTTTGTAGCCTCGGCACAAATATCATGATGTGAGCCTGAGCTGAGAAACCAAATTTAAATAACGTAAGTAAGAACACTGGATTTATTTTAGGCTGCGATTTTTAAAATTGACCGGGTTATTAAGAAATCAATCTTTAGTTGATTAAATTAAAGGCATTAATTAAAGTGTATCT
>CAZMRW010000144.1:0-3960 GCA_964568805.1 uncultured Methylococcaceae bacterium
TGTAGTTAAACTTTTTACCTAAAATTGAGGAGAATGTAATGCGAGCAGATCTGCTGACATCTGTGTTAACAGAACTTAATGGCACTTCAGCCGATATCGAAGCGTCCGGGGTCATATCAACCGATGGCTTGATGATGGCTTGTGTATTGCCTGCAAATTTGGACGAGGATAGAGTCGGGGCGATGAGCGCGGCCATCCTGTCTCTGGGCGACAGAACCGCTCATGAATTGGGGCGCGGCACTTTGGAACAGGTTTTGATCAAAGGCGACCGGGGTTATGTCTTGATGACTTATGCCGGCAGTGAAGCCGTATTGACAGTTCTGGCAAAACCGAATGCAAAGCTGGGACTTATTTTTCTGGATGTGAAAAGAGCAGCGCAAAGTATTTCGGAAATGTTGTAGGTCAATCTTAAACAGCTGGCGATCAATATGATACACGATATGCAACCGGAAGATATCATCGGCGATTACAAAGAAGTAACTCTGGATTTGTTCGGAGGAATCCGCAGGAAAATTTTATTTACTTCGATTGAAACGCCGTATCCCGACGGCAAACTCATTGTGTCCACGACAAACCCTGAAGGCGTGATCACCCATGTCAATCAATCCTTCATTGAAATGTCCGGTTACACTGAAGATGAGCTTATCGGTTCCCCTCATTCGATATTAAGACATCCGGACATGCCTCCGGCCGCATTTAAAGATTTATGGGATACGGTAAAACGTGGAGAAAAATGGCAGGGATTCGTAAAAAATCTGCGCAAGGACGGGGGTTACTACTGGGTAAAAGCCACCGTGATACCCAATATAAGAAAAGGGGCCGTTGTCGGTTATACATCGGTCCGAAGAAAACCTTCCCGAACTAAAGTGGAAGAATGCATTAAATTGTATCCGACACTGTTTTAAGGGGAAGCGATATGTCTTATTTATTTACGGTTAGCCCTGATTTCACTCCGGATCACCTTTCCGGCTGGTATATTTTCAATACGTGGCTGCAGAGACAAACCGGCGTTCCGATTCATCTGGAAATGTATAATGATTTTAATGATCAAAGAGAAGCCATCCGCAACGATAAAATCAGCCTGATTTATGCCAATCCTTTCGATGCCGCCATGCTGGTTAGAGAAAAAGGCTTCCTGCCTCTGGTGAAACCGATAGGCATTTCCGATGAGGCGATCATTGCCGTCAATGCCAGTAATCCAGCTGAAGATGTCTCTCAATTATTGCCCGGTATCAAATTGGCTTTTACCGATGACCCGGATGTCAAAATGATGGGTATGATCATGCTCGAACCGGGTGACCTGGATGCAAATAATGTGCAGCCTGTCCCTTGCGATACTTACATTCTGGTAGCCAAACAACTGCTCCGCGGCGAATCCGACGCCGGGATTTTTCTTGCCGAAGCGTATGACGATTTATCCGAAATGATAAAAAAGCAGCTTCGAATACTGGTCCGCAGTCAAATCAGCGTGATTCATCATTCCTTGATGATCGGCCCCCAGTTACTGGAAAAAAGAGCGGAATTCCAACGCTATTTGACCGAAATGGCGAGCGACCCCAAAGGTCAGGGCGTATTGGAGAGCCTGGGCTTCAAGGCGTGGGAAAAGGTGGACGACGAAGAGATGGAGTTTATGATCGATTTAATGGATACATTGAACATTTGATATCGAGCCCTTTTCTCCGATAGCCTTGACAAGGCCCTTGATGCTCACTTATCTTTCGCAAATAAAGTACCTTCATTTTTATCCGTCGAGCGAGCGTGAAGGCCATGCACAAGCCAGCTAACCAGACAATTCCGCAAAACATCAGCCCTTTGCCCAATGTGAGCGAAGGCGAATGGAATCTTCGCGTGGATCTGGCCGCTGCCTTTCATCTGGCGGTGGCCAACAATCTGCACGAGGCGATTGCCAACCACTTTTCCGCCGTACTGCCAGACGAACCGTTATTCCTGGTCAACCCCTTTGGCCTGCATTTCTCGGAGATCACCGCCTCCAACCTGATTGTCTGCGACTTCAACGGCAAGGTGGTTCGGGGCGACGGCGAACCTTCGGCCTCGGCGCACCACATTCATGCGCCGATCCACCGGCTCGTTCCCCGTGCCCGCGTTCTACTGCATACCCACCAGCCTCACGCAACGGCGTTAACCATGATAGCCGGCGGCCGCCTCGAATGGACGTTGCACACGTCCTGCCGCTTTTATGGGCGGGTTGCCTATGACATCGATTACGACGGGGTTGCTTTATCAGACTCAGTTGGCGAACGGATGGCGGGGATACTGGGCGATGCCGAAGTGCTATTTCTGGGCAATCACGGCGTCGTTACGGCGGCCCCGACGGTGGCCCAGGCCTTCGATGATCTATATTTTCTCGAACGGGCGGTTCAAACCCAACTGTTGGCCATGAGTACAGGCCGGCCCCTGGCTCTGCTTGACCCCGAACTTATCAAACAAGTGGCTGAACAAACCCGCCATGAGCGCTTCGAACTCGGCTATATCGAACGGCATTTCGCGGCCCAGAAACGATTGCTCGACGCTGCAGGCGGTTTTTATCGCCGCTGATCGACAACGGCTATCATCAGCGTTGCAGCCGCCTTGAACGCTTAACTGTCATTTTTCCGCCTGAACACTGCCTGCATCATGACAATCAAATTATTCGCCATTATGGAGGAATTGCGCCAGTAATACCATCGATCCTGATCCCGGTTTTCATCGGCTTTAATGGTTTTTTTTCCTTGTTGGCTGCGCGGACAAGAAAGCATTTGGTGAATTGTTAAATGTTCGCTCCGTTCGGGAAAAAGTATTATTTTTGTATTTAGGACTAACTATTTAAATAGCGTTTCATCCAAGTCAAGAGGGAGGAATCGTGCGCTAAGCATGTTTTTAACTCGAATAGGTTGGCTTTAGTTAACAAATCCTTTAAAATTACCCGTTCTGCAGTCAAACAATAATTCTAGTTTGGGGTGTTAGCTCAGTTGGTAGAGCAGTGGACTCTTAATCCATAGGTCCAGGGTTCGAGTCCCTGACGCCCCACCAATAAAATCAAAGGTTTAGATCAACTTTACTAATCCTTTTTTGATTCTTGTAGTAAATTTGTCACACCTTTAGAGTTTCCTGCGTATTCTTCAAGATGCTTGCTGGACAAATGAGCATAGCGTAAAACCATGCTTAAATCAGCCCATCCGCCTAGCTCTTTCAATACATGCAAAGGCGTCCCATTCTGGACGTGCCAACTTGCCCAAGTATGCCTTAAGTCGTGCCAGCGAAAATCAGTAATACCCGCTCGCATTAAAGCCTTTTCCCAGGCATGGTTATTGGCCCGTGTGACCGGATTACCCTTATACGTAAATACATGAGTATTATGCTTGCCAATCTGTTCCCGGATAACCGCAATTGCGTCGCTATTTAACGGCACGGCAATAGCTTTTTTCCCCTTTGCTTGATCTGCATGAACCCAAGCACAACGGCGTTGCATATCTATCTGGTCCCATTGCAAACCAGTTACATTACTTTCACGTAGTCCGGTCGACAAAGTAAATCCCACCATTGATTTCAAATGCTCTGGCAATTCATGAATTAGCCTGTTTGATTCTTCATGCGACAGCCATCTAACTCTTTTTGCATTCTCTGGAAATAATCTTACGCTGGGAGTTGAATCCAACCATTCCCACTCTTGTTTTGCTCTATTTAAGATTGAGCGCAATAACGCCAATATTCTATTGACTGTTGCATTACTCACACCTTCTTTCTGTTTGGCACTTTTTATAGCATCAATCTTGGTTTTTGTTATTTCATCGAGCTTGCTATTATGCAGGTGCTTATCAAGCCAACGCAGTCGTACCTTGTCTGTTTCAATGCTTTTTTTGTGACTTGATTCTGATAACCACCTGACAACCGCCTCTTGCCAGGTATGGCGGGGTTTATCGCCCAGATTTTTAACCCGCCACGCTTCAGCTTTTAATCGAT